>CAXTLS010000012.1:64538-72072 GCA_964245235.1 uncultured Acidobacteriaceae bacterium | reverse complement strand
CGTTGCCTTTGCTCTCGTGGTAGGCGCGGACGAGCAGGATGCCGGTGAACTCGCCGTGGGCGCCGGCGGCGGGCTGGAGCGTGATGGCATCCATGCCGGTGATCTCAATGAGGGCTTCGGAGAGGGTCTGCATGATCTGCAGGCAGCCCTGCGAGAGGGATTCGGGCTGGTAGGGGTGGGCTTCCGAGAGGCCTTCGTAGCGCATGACGGCCTCGTTGACGCGGCCGTTGTACTTCATGGTGCAGGAGCCGAGCGGGTACATGCCGAGGTCGATGGCGTAGTTCCAGGTGGAGAGCCGCGTGAAGTGGCGGATGATCTCGATCTCGGAGAGCTCGGGCATGACGCCGAGGTCGGTGCGGACGGCGTCACCGAGGAGGGAAGCAGCGTCGATGGCGGGAACGTCGAGCTCGGCGAGCCGATAGGCCTTCTTGCCGGGGGAGGACTTCTCAAAGATGAGGCCTTCGTTCTGACTGACGTGGGTGGTCGCCTTTTTCGGGGTGCCGGCGAACTTGGTGTCTTCGTGGATCTCGGGAACGGTCATGGTTGCCATGGTTTACCTCTGTCGTGCGCTAGAACACGCATGTTTTACAGCTAAAACTCGAATGTTAGATCGTTGCCGGATTCGGAGAAGTGCCCGGCCTGGGGGACGTCGAGGTCTTCCTCGCGGAGTGAGGCGCGGAGGATGACGCCGCTGGTGAACTCGATCTCGAGGGCTTCGTTCTCTTCGATGGTAGCGGCGGTGACGCTGTCGGCGATGAGGGCGCAGAGGACGTTGCGGAACTCGGGTTCGCCATAGGCGTAGGAGCCCTCTTCGCGGAAGACGTCGGGCCAGGTGAAGAGGGTGAGGCAGGGGCCGTCGAAGCGAAGCTGCAGGTGGTCGAGGACGAATTCGACGGCCGTGAGCTCCTGGCCGATCATGGGCGAGAGGTCCAAAGCTTAGACCTCCGCCATTTCGGCTACTGGGACGGTCGCGCTGGTGCCGAGCAGGCCGAGGGCGGTAGCGGCGAGGTCGATCTGGGTGCGGGTGGTCTGCTCGGTGGCGCACCAGAGGCTCGCATTGGGACCGAGTTCGGGGTACCACTTCTGGAGCGGCAGGCCGCCGATGACCTTGTGCCCGAGCAGGGCGGTGTTGGTCTCGGCGGCGTCGGCCGGGAGATCGAGGACGAACTCGTGGAAACGGGGAGCGCCGTCGAAGAGGACTTTCGCGCCCGCGCCGAGGGTGGTCATAGCGTAGTGGGCCTTGGCGAGGTTGTGCTCGGCGAGTTCCTTGATGCCCTGCTTTCCGTAGACGGTGAGGAAGATGGTGGTCATGAGGGCGACGAGCGCCTGGTTGGTGCAGATGTTGGAGGTAGCCTTCTCGCGGCGGATGTGCTGCTCGCGGGTGGAGAGGGTGAGGACGAAGCCGCGTTTGCCGTTGACGTCGCGGGCTTCGCCGATGAGGCGGCCGGGCATCTGGCGGAGGAACTTTTCTTTGCAGGCGATGACGCCGCAGTAGGGTCCGCCGAAGCCTACGGGGACGCCGTAGGACTGGGCTTCGAGCGAGACAATGTCAGCCTCGGCGGGCGGCTTGACGATGCCGAGCGAGACGGCTTCAGCGATCGAGACGATGAGCAGCGCGCCTTTGGCGTGGGCGATGTCGGCGATGGCGGCTACGTCTTCAATCGTCCCGAAGAAGTTGGGGGACTGGATGAGGACGCAGGCCGTGTCACTGGTAATCGCGGCATCGAGGGCGGCGATGTCGATGCGGCCGTTGGCGGTGTAGGTGATTTCGATGACGGGAATCTGCTGGTGCTGGGCGTAGGTGGCGAGGACTTCGCGGTACTCGGGATGGACGGTGCGGGCGACGACGGCGGCGTTGCGGCCGGTGATGCGGACGGCCATCATGACCGCTTCGGCAGCGCCGGTGGAGCCGTCGTACATGGAGGCGTTGGCGATCTCCATGCCGGTGAGCTCGCAGATCATGGTCTGGAACTCGAACATGGCCTGGAGGGTGCCCTGCGAGATCTCGGGCTGGTAGGGCGTGTAGCTGGTGAGGAACTCGCCGCGCTGGACAAGGGAGTCGATGATAACGGGACGGTAGTGGCGGTAGACGCCGGCGCCGAGAAAGGAAGCGTAACCGGTGGCGTTGTTTTCGGAGTACGCGCGGAAGCGGTCCATGATCTCGGACTCGCCGTGCTGACGCGGAATGTCGAGGTCGCGCTTGAGCTGGTACTCGGCCGGGATGGTGGCGAAGAGGTCTTCGATGGTGTCGACGCCGATGTCGGCGAGCATCGCTTCGCGGTCGGCGGGGGATTTGGGCAGGTAGCGCATGCTTTAGTGTCCGGTCTCTTCGTTGATGAAGGTTTCGTAGGCGTCGGCGCTGAGCAGGGCATCGGCCTGGGTAGCGTCGGGAATATCGAGCTTCATGATCCAGGTGGTGTTGGCGTCGGTGTTGAGCTTCTCAGGCTGCGTGGCGAGGTCGTGATTGATCTCGGTCACGACGCCGGTGAGCGGAGAGTAGAGGTCCGAGACGGCCTTGACGGACTCGACGGAGCCGAAGATCTTGCCGGCCTCTACTTTGTCACCGACCTTGGGCAGCTCGACGAAGACGATATCGCCGAGGGAATTCTGCGCGTAGTCCGTGATGCCCACGGTACCGACTGCACCGATGACCTCGATCCACTCGTGTTCTTTCGTGTAGCGATAGCCTGCGGGGTAGGACATGTGTGCCGTTCTCCAGTATGTAAATTGTAGATGCTACGAGGTGATGGTTTTCTTCGGTCGTTTGTAGAACGGTAAAGCGATGACCTTTGCCTTGACGAACTGACCGCGGATTTCGACGGCGAGCTCTTCGTCGACGCCGGCGTACTGGACGGGGACGTAGGCCATGGCGATATTTTTGCGGAGGAAGGGAGCGGGGGAGCCGCTGGTGACTTCGCCGATGCGGGTACCGTCGACGGTGGCGACCGGGTAGCCGTCGCGGGCGATGCCACGGTCGACCATTTCGAGGCCGACGAGCTTGCGCTTCTGGCCGCCGCTGGCCTCGATCTGGAGTAGGGCGTCGCGGCCCATGAAGGAGGGCTTTTCGAGCTTGGCATAGCGGCCGAGGCCGGCTTCGAGAACGTTGATGGTGTCCGAGATCTCGTGGCCGTAGAGCGCCATGGCGGCTTCGAGGCGAAGGGTATTGCGCGCGCCGAGGCCGCAGGGGAGGATGCCGAACTCGTCGCCGGCGGCGAGGACCTCGTTCCAGACGCGGGCACTGGTGGGTTCGTCGGAGGGAATGTAGATCTCAAAGCCGTCTTCGCCGGTGTAGCCGGTGCGGGCGATCATGACGTTGTAGAGGCTTGTCCCGTCGCGCAGGGTGAGCTTGCCCCAGGTGAACCAGTAGTTCTTGATGGTGGAGAGGTCGACGGGGGTGAGCTTCTGGAGGGTCTCGGCGGCGCGCGGGCCCTGAATGGCGAGCTGAGTGTAGTGGTCGCTGAAGTCGTTGACGTGGACGCCGGGCATGTGGCCGATGACCTTGCGTACCCAGGCGACGTCCTTCTCGCGGGTACCAGCGTTGATGACGATGAGGTAGTCGTTGTCGGAGAGCTTATGGACGATGACGTCGTCGACGAAGGTGCCGGTGGGGTGGAGCATGGCGGAGTACTGGGCCTGGCCGACGGCGAGCTTCGAGGCATCATTCATGCAGAGCTGGTTGACGGCGTCGAGCGAGCCGGGGCCGCGGAGCTGGATGTCGCCCATGTGCGAGACGTCGAAGAGGCCGACGGCGGTGCGGACGGCCATGTGCTCGGCGATGAGGCCGGTGTACTCGACGGGCATGTCCCAGCCGCCGAAGTCGACCATCTTGGCCCGGTGGGTGCGATGGGTGGCGTTGAGCGAGGTCTTGCGGAGGGCGGGAGCGGCGGTTTCAGCCATGAGGCGTGTCCTTCGGGCGCGCAGAGATCGGCGTCGGTGTAGTGCTCCCACTATTCTGACAGGAAATTACCGCGGGCATCCAGCCGTGATTTAGCGTGTGGTGGGCTGGGCGGTTTGTGCCTGGAGGGTGGCTACCTGCTGCTTCATGGTGGCGTAGGTGGCGTCGGTGGCTGGGCCGTGGGTCTGCCAGCAGACCGTACCCTGGCCGTCGATGAGCAGGAGGTAGGCGTCGTCGGGCGCTTCGTAGTGGACGAGGGTTCGCCAGGCAGGCTCATCTTCGGTGAGTGGGATGAAGTGGGGCTTGCCGCGATCGGAGACAGAGGCTTTGATCTTGCCGGTGACGAGGCCGCGCATGAGTTTGGGGACGTCGGCGAGGACGGGCATCTCGTAGTAGAGGACGGTGGGTGAGTCGTAGTAGTCGGCCGCGAGGCGCTTGCCCCAGACGGTGAGAGCATCGCGCGCGCCCGTACTGAAGCCGATGACCAGGATGCCGACTTTGCCCTGCAGAGCCTCGGGCAGGCTGACGGGGGTATCGGCGAAGGTCTTGCCGTGGACTTCGGGGATCTTCTGGGCGGCTCCTGCTGCGGCGATGAGCGTAATGCCAAGGAGCCAGCCGGTATGCCTGCGTGGATTCATCCCTGTCTGACGCGGGTTAGATGGTTACGGTCTCGCGGTACTCGCCGAAGACTTCGCGAAGGGTGTCGGCGATCTCGCCTACGGTGGCGTTGCTTTCGACGGCATGAAGGATGTGGGGCATGAGGTTGGCGCCGTTGCGGGCGGCGGCTTCCACGTGGCCGAGGGCGGCGGTGTGCGTGGCTGGGTTGCGCGCGAGGCGGAGAGCGCGGACACGTTCGACCTGGCGGGCTTCGAGGGTCTCGTCGCTACGCTCAAGGGGGACGGCGACCTCCTGGTCGGCGGAAAAGGCGTTGACGCCGACGACGATAGCCTCACCTGCGTCGACGGCGCGCTGGTAGGTGTAGGCGGCGTTCTGGATCTCGCGCTGGACGTAGCCCTGCTCGATGGCGCGGAGCATGCCGTAGGGGCCGGCGGCGTCGAAGCGGGCGATGGTGGCGAGATAGATGTTGGCGCGGCGTTCGATCTCGTCGGTGAGCGATTCAATGTAGAAGCTGCCGCCGAGGGGGTCGGCGGTCTGGGCGACGCCGCTCTCGTGGGCGAGGATCTGCTGGCTACGGAGGGCGATCCGGGCGGCCTGCTCGGTGGGCAGGGCGAGGGCCTCGTCGAAGCCGTTGGTGTGGAGGGACTGGGTGCCGCCGAGAACGGCGGCGAGGGCCTGGAGCGTGGTGCGAACGATGTTGTTTTCGGGCTGCTGGGCAGTGAGGGTGGAGCCGGCGGTCTGGGTGTGAAAGCGCAGCATCCAGCTCTTCGGGTTCTTCGCGCCAAAGTGCTCGCGCATGATGCGGGCCCACATGCGGCGGGCGGCGCGGAATTTGGCGACCTCCTCGAGCAGGTTGTTATGGGCGTTGAAGAAGAAGCTGAGGCGCGGGGCGAAGGCGTCGACATCAAGGCCGGTGTCGATGGCGGCCTGGACGTAGGTCATGCCATCGGCAAGGGTGAAGGCGACCTCCTGGACGGCGGTGCAGCCGGCCTCGCGCATGTGGTAGCCGGAGATGGAGATGGTGTTCCACTCGGGGATCTCGGCCGCGGCCCAGGCGAAGATGTCGGTGACCAGGCGCATGGCATGCGGGATGGGGTAGATGTAGGTGCCGCGGGCGATGTACTCCTTGAGGATGTCGTTCTGGATGGTGCCGCCGAGCTTGTTGACGGCAGCGCCGGTGCGCTTTGCTACGGCGACGTAGAGCGCGAGCAGGATGGATGCGGTCGCGTTGATGGTCATCGAGGTGGTGATGGTGTCGAGCGCGATGCCGTTGAACAGGCGCTGCATGTCGTCGATGGAGTCAATGGCGACGCCCACCTTGCCAACTTCGCCGAGGGCGAACGGAGAGTCGGAGTCGTAGCCGATCTGGGTAGGTAGATCGAAGGCTACCGAGAGACCCTTGGTGCCGTTGGCGAGCAGGAATTTGTAACGCCGGTTGGACTCTTTGGCGTCGCCCATGCCGGCGTACTGGCGCATGGTCCAGAGCCGGCCGCGGTACATGGTGGGCTGGATGCCGCGGGTGTAGGGGAAGTCGCCGGGGGCTTCGGAATGGTCGGCGCCGTAGACGAGGCCGACGGGGATGCCGGAGCTGGTGGTTGCGGGTTTTGGCGGTTCAGCCATGACCGTACTTTACGCCGGTGCCGGGGAAGAGAGGCTTAACACGGATCAGAGCAGGATGAGAAGGATCAGCGCGGACTGCGGGCGGCTTACTAGGAGCGGCGCGGTCTACGGTTGGCGCGGACGAAGCTACTGATCGTGAAGTAGCCGAAGACGGCGGCCATGGCGATGGAAAAGAGGAGGCGCTGGTGCAGGTCGTGGTTCGCGCCGGTGTCGCGGAGGTTGGCCCGCAGCTTCCAGGCATTGAGCAGGGCGGTGAGCAGGAAGAGTCCGAAGAAGACGCCGGTGAGCTCGAGCCAGAGGGCTCGGGAGAGATGGAGGAAGGGTCCCCAGACGGCTTCACCGAAGCGTTTGCCGCCACGGGCGATGCCCTGATGCGTGTCGCGGAGCTGGGTTGTGGTCCGGGCTGCTCGTTGGCTTAGTGTCTCGCCGGCCCGCCCCAGCATTTCGCCCGAACGAGCGGCGGGTGTTGGCCGCTGGGGGCGAGTGGCCTGAGAAGGCGTGCGGGCGGCAGTGGGGCTGGAGGCGGTGGGATTTGGCGAGGTGGCAGCGTCGGCGGCCGTGATGAGCGCCTTTGCGGCCTGGCGCGCGCCGATCCCCAGTGCCCTACCGAAACGAACCGAATCCATAGAAAAAGTGTAGCCGTTTCCTGTGCTCCATGCTGTGGGGACGACGGGAGAACTTGAGCCTACCGCAGTGCATCTTAGCTTGGGTTGGTCAACATCAGGGAGAAAAGGTTATGAAAAAAGCATTGTGGCTGGTGGGCGGGTTCTGTGCGGCGGCGGTCGGATTCCTGATGCTGGGCGCAAAACGCGTCGAGCCGCCGGTCGAAGAGATGGCGCAACGGCTGGAGGCAGCCTGGTCCGACCACCATACGGTAGCCTAGTTCCCATTTTGTACTTGGGCTACACGACAGTGATTGAAGCACGGGCCCGGAACGCGTATTCTATGTCGAACAGGTTGCACGTGGCGGTCCCCGCAATGCCGTTCCCGCCGGTCTCCTAGGGCTGGGAATACCCGATGCGCGGTTAGCAGTTGTAGTTCGTTCATCCTTGCGTCAGGGCATCTCGGAGGTGGCATTGAATCAAAACGTGAAAAATCTTATTCAGAAGCTGGGCGAGGCGATCCACGAGTCGGTCTCCGAATCAGAGCACATCGCTGGCGTTGTGAAGAATATTCGCGAGCAGGGCTTCGATGTGCTGCTGATGCTGGAAGCGACAATTGGATTGAATGAGCTGGACACGGACGAGGCTGAGGCAGTCTCCACTGACGAGGAGACGCTGGATGGGCCATTTACGTCGACCGACATGGACTTTTTGAAGTCGCTGCGCATTCGTCTGCCCGGAGCTACGGACGATCAATCGCGACAGCTGGGGACGGGAACACAGGACGAGTAATCAAGGC
>CAXTLS010000012.1:35565-64528 GCA_964245235.1 uncultured Acidobacteriaceae bacterium | reverse complement strand
GCGGTACGTTGATGCAACCGAAGTGCAAGGCTGCCTGAAACAGTTGAGTGTGTGGGCGTGGTAGACTCGCCGTCTGAAACGTCGACGCAGAATCCTGCATCCGACGCGTTGGGTCGATTCTTCATCTGTTTGAGGTAGCCAGAACATGAGAGATACTCTTGGCGTTCTGCTGGCCGGTGGTGCCGGCGAGCGACTCTTTCCACTCACGCGCGACCGCGCCAAGCCAGCGGTTCCGTTTGCGGGTCAGTACCGCATCATCGACATAACCCTTTCCAATTGCATCAACTCAGACCTGCGGCATGTGTACATCCTGACGCAGTACAAGGCGCTTTCGCTGAACCGCCACATTCGCGAGGGCTGGGGTCCGGTGGTGGCGAATGAGCTTGGTGAGTTCATCGAGATTCTGCCGCCGATGCAGCGCGTAAGCAAGAACTGGTATACCGGCACGGCGGACGCTGTGTATCAGAACATCTACTCGATCGGGGCCGAGGAGCCGAAGTACGTCCTGATCCTCTCGGGCGACCACATCTACAAGATGAACTACGCGCTGATGGTCCAGCAGCACTGTGAGACGGGCGCTGATGTGACGATTGCGACGCTGCCGATCCAGCCGCACGAAGTCTCCTCGTTCGGTGTTGTCGAGGTGGCTCGCAATGGAGAGGTAACGGGCTTTGAAGAGAAGCCGAAGGAGACCAATAAGCGGTCACCGTTTATGCCGGACATGGTGGACGCGTCGATGGGGATCTATATCTTCAACACGGACGTGCTGCTGCCGGAGTTGATCAAGGATGCTGAAGACCCCAACTCCAAACACGATTTTGGTCATAACATTCTGCCGAACATTCTTGGTCGCTTCAAGATGATGGCGTACAACTTCGTCGATGAGAACAAGCAGAAGGCGCTCTACTGGCGTGACGTGGGGACGCTCGAGGCGTACTACGAGGCAAACATGGACGTGGCGGGCGTTACGCCTACCTTCAACCTCTACGACAAGGCCTGGCCGATGCGGACTCGAGCGTACCAGTATCCGCCGGCGAAGTTTGTTTTCGGCGAGCCGGGACGCACAGGCATGGCGATCAACTCGATCATTGCGTCTGGATCGATCGTCTCAGGCGCCGTGGTCCGGAACAGCGTTCTGTCGCAGGATGTCCGCGTCAACTCCTACGCGGATGTCGATTCGAGCATCATCTTTTCGCACGTTAACGTTGGACGCCACTGCCGCATCCGGCACGCCATTATCGACCGTGACGTGCATATTCCGGACGGGACGGTAATTGGTTACGATCCTGCGGAAGATAAGAAGAATTATTTCGTGTCGCAGTCGGGGCTGACCGTGGTCACGCGCGACTACTCGGTTTATGAAAACCCGGTGTCGCCGGAGTTCCTGCAGCAGGGGAATACCTGGTAGCGGAACGCGACTGCGAATATTGCCGATCAGGACAAGAACAGACTGCCGGTGACGCGGATCAGTGCGGATAAGGACAAAGAAACCGGTTCCTAATCCGTGGTGATCCGCGCGATCGTGGTCGGTTGCTAGCGTTTGCCGATGCGGTAGATGACGCCGCCCGAGATAGCAAAGAACTCGCGGGTTTCAGTGCCGAAATGCTCGAGAATCAGGTCGGGCGAGACGCGAAAGGCGATGGTCTTCGACCTGTTGAAGTCTACGCTGCCGCCCAGGGCCGAGATGAAGCTGGTCCGGTTTGTGTAAAGGCCGGTCGTCTGGAAGTCGGCCGGCGTCAGGCTGCTGGTGCTGTAGTTGAAGACGCCGTGCGAGACGCCCGCGTAGCCGTGGTAGTTGATCGCCGCGTAGTGGTTCTTCGGCCCGCGATACTGCGCGCCGCCCATGATCATGTTCATGTAGACGAGTGGGCGATTATTGACGAATGGATTTGCGACGACGGGCGTGGTGCCTGCCTCACCCCGATAATCTGCGGCTACTCCCAGGTGCCCGGTTAGCCAGTAGGTTCCGAGGAACTCGGCGCCTGCGAAGTTCATCCGCTTGGGCAGGTTCTGGCCGGCCTGAAAGTTCATGAAGTTGACGCCGCCGTAGACCTCATACTTGTTGTCGTAGGTGACCGGAGCTGCCGGCCCTAGCTTGTTCTGACCCGATGCTGCCGCCGTGCCCATCAACGTGCTCATCACCAAGGAGGCGGCGAGCAGAAGGCTGCCCCTCATCCCACCGAACATCCCACTCAGCGCGCGATTCGCGCTCCGCTGTACTGCAAAGTACTTACCAGCCTGCCTCAATCTCAAATCGTTCTCCAGATCCTGACGCCACGGTGTCCCGCTCTGCACTTCGTCTTCATTCAGGATATATCGTTGGGGACACGTCCGCTTCTCCGTCTGCATCGTACTTCCAAGGCACAGCGTTGTGCGACAATGGAGCGTGCCGCTCGGCGCCACCGTCGCGCCCCAGCTGCAAGGAGAATCCTAATGGGCGAACTATTTACACCGACACATCTCATCGTTATCGCAGTTGTGGTTCTCGTGCTTTTCGGCGGCAAGAAGCTCCCTGAGCTGGGCAAGGGTCTGGGCGAAGGTCTGCGCGGCTTCAAGGATGGCATGAAGGGCGTGGCGGATGACGTTAACAAGCCTGGGGACACGGCTCACACGGTAACGCCTAAGGCCGAAGAGTCGATCAAGTAACCGGGTTCGGATTCGCGTCCTGCGATCGCTGAGTCTGTCCGCCGGCCTGTTTCTTAAACTTCCTGTGACAAATGCAAGACTTCTGGTGCGGACAGAACGATTCCAGTTACGAACGCTTAGAGCGTGATCATCACGACCGCTGCGGCGGCTACGAGCATGCCAAGTCCTTGTTGGAGTGTCGGCCGTTCTTTGAGGGTCCAGGCGGCGAGCAGTATGGTCGATGCCGGGTAGAGTGATGCGAGTACGGCGGCGATATCGAGTCTGCCGATGCGGGTTGCGGCGACGAAGAGCATGTTGCCTGAGGTGTCGAGCAAGGCCGTCAAGAAGACCCAGCGGACCGCCAGCCACGAGATCTGCACCTTCGCAGCGGCTTTGCCGCCTTTGATTGTGAGGGCGAGTAGCAGCAGGGAGCAAATGCTCAGGCTGCCGAGTCTTGCGCTTGCCATCGCCCATATGGGCCCTGCTGAATTCGCCATGTTCAGCGCAATGAAGTAGATGCCGAAGCCTATGCCGGCTGCGATGGCGAGCGTTGTGGTTCCTGCGGCCTCGAAGTTTGTGGCTACATCGGTAGGGCTGGCTCCTGCAGGTCCGGCGGCGATGATCCAGATGGCTCCTCCGGCGACCAGAAAGCCTGCGAGCCGCAAGAGGCCCGGTGAGCCAATGGACAGGATTGAGAAGGCTGCGGGGATGGCTGCCGCGAGCAGACCGCTGACCGCCGCCGAGGCACCCATGGCGCCGCGTGAGAGTGCTACGTAGAAGGCGGTTAGGGACAGGCCGCCAGCCACTCCGGCCACGGTTCCCCAGATCAGGGCTGGGCTGTGTGGAAACGGATTGCCTCGCAGAGAGCCGATGGCGAGCAGGGCGGTGAGGCTGATGGCGTGGCTGAGCAGCACGATGCGCAGTGCTCCGCCAGTGCTGCCGCCAACGGTTTTTACGCCCATACCACCGCTAAAGTCGCCGCCGCCCCACAGGAGGGCGGCGGCTAGGGCAAGCAGGATGTTTCCCTGCAGGAGGTTATTCATGGGGCGTACGTCACCTGCGTGCGTTGCTGGAGCGACTGCCTATCGGGCTGGCTATTGGGCCTGGATGGTGTGCGGCTTCGCGTCGCCGGCGGTCGGGTAGTAGCCTGCCTTCGCGATTACCGTCAGGTCCGGACGCAAGATTTTGACCTCGAGCTTGCGGTATTTGCCATCGATGAACGGCTCGCGCGTGTAGTAGCCGACAGTGTACTGGGTGCGAACTTCTTCTGCGATCTTGCTGAAGCTTCGCGCGATGCCAGCGGTGCGGGCCTCGGGATCAATCTGGCCGCCGGTGGCGTTGGCGTAGAGCGGCAGGATGTTATCCCGCATCTGGAAGGGAAGGTGAATGCGATCCACGAAGCCGCTGCCAGGGAATTTGAAGTCGTCAACCAGAGTGGCGTAAACAGCGATCTTATTCGTCTGCAGGTACTTCACAACGTCCTTATACTTTGCCGTGCTACCGTACTCTTTTCCATCACCGATAACGTAGACGATGCGTCGCCGACCCCGGCCAGCCTTGGTTGTCGCCTGGGCCGCACGGAGAATCGCATCGTTCAGCGTATGCACTTCGCGTGGCGCATTCAGCACGATGCCGTTCTGGTTACGAATGGGCGCGGTGTTCGGGTCGAATTGCTGATTGTTGATATTCGTAGTCTGCGAGAGAGGACCGTCGTACGAGCCGGCCAACGCGGGGTCACGCCCTACGCTCTTTGAGCGTTCAAGAACGGCATTCAGCCGCTCACTTTGACCGCCGGTGAAGTCGGTCTGCTCCTGGGGCCCGTTATTATAGGTGAATACGGAGACTTCGTCGAATGCGCTGAAAGCTCCCTGCAGGGCTCCCAGTGCGTTGTTGACCTTCCTCATCTCGTCGAAGGGCATGCTCTGGTCGATCACCAGGGCCACCGAGAGTGGAAACGGGTCGGCAGTGAAGAGCTCCATCTTCTGGCGCAGGCCATTCTCGAAGACGCGTACGTCGCGCCAGGTAATGCCGGGAACAAGCACGCCTTTCTTATCCTTTACGGTGAACGGAACCTCAACGAAGTTAACGCCGACGACGAGCGTAAAGGCTTTTACGCCCTCGCCGGAGGCGGGCACGTCGGGAGCTACTCCGTCGTCATCATGAACGGCCAGCGTGGGCGATGCGGGAAGCGAGGTACCGGGCGCGGGCTGGTCGGACGGATCGATGCTGTCACTGGTCGAATCGACAGTGCTGCCCTTCCCAGGGGCGATCGGTCCGATAGGGAGCGACTGGGGCTTGGGAGCGTCCGGGATCGCCTGCTGCTGCGCAGGACTCTGTGGCGATGCCTGGGGCTGTCCCAGCATCGTGAACGCCATCAATCCCGCTAGTACCCTGTAGTTCACTTCGTGATTCCCCCGTACCTATCAATGAACAGAGTATCAGCGCCCAGCCAGTACCGTCATCCCAGGTTCTCTGGGACATTCGACGCGCCAAGGCTGGCCGGCGCTGCTCCTTCTGCACGTTGATAATGCAACGGGAGCAGGAGAGTCCGGCTGACGCATTCCGTTGCTTCATCGTCTAATGGGGTATGCGCTCCCACGCTCTTGCCGCCATCCTGCTTGCTGCCCTGCTCACGCCCGCCCTCTTCACGCCCGGTCTTTTGGCGCAGGAGGCGCCCTCGCCCGGTGGACCACCGCCGGCCAGCGATGCAGCCCCCCAGCCCCTGCAGGGTGAAGACGTCCAGACGCTGAAGGTGAATGTGAACCTGGTGAACGTCTACTTCTCCGTGCGGGATAAAAGCGGCTATATCACCAACCTGCACAAGAACGATTGCAGCATCGACGAGGACAAGGCGCCGCAGACGATTAAGAATTTTACGCAGGAGAAGAACCTTCCCTTGACGATCGGGATACTGCTCGATACCAGTGGCAGCCAGACAAACGTGCTGCCATTGGAGCAGGATGCGGGTGCGCGCTTTCTGAAAGAGGTACTGACACCGAAAGACGAGGCTTTCCTGATCTCCTTCGACATCAACGTTGACCTGCTGGCGGACTATACCAATAATGCCGGAGAGATCCGCCGCGCGATCAACAAGGCGACGATCAACACGGGCGCCGGGACGGGATCGGTGACCGGGCATGGACAAGCTCGCGGGACCCTGCTCTACGATGCGGTGTATCTGGCCGCGCACGACAAGCTGCGGCAGGAGGCCGGACGGAAAATTCTGGTGATGCTGACGGATGGTGGCGACCAGGGGAGCCAGGAGACGATCAAGACCGCAACCGAAGCAGCGCAGAAGGCGAACGCGATCGTTTACGTGATCCTGATCGCTGATCGCGGCTTTTATGGCGGCTTCCAGATGGGCTACAGCGGCGACCGCGATATGGAGAAGCTGGCGACCGATACCGGCGGGCGGGTCATCAATGTCGGTAACAACGGCCGCAAACTGGAAGACGCATTCGACCAGATTCAGGACGAGCTCCGAACACAGTATCTGGCCAGCTACACGCCGACTAACCTGAAGGCCGATGGAACGTTTCGCAACCTGAAGATCGCGTGCGGCGCGGGCCAGAAGGTGCAGGCGCGCAAGGGATACTATGCGCTGGCTGGTGGCGGCAGCGACAAGGACGACTAAAGGCTAGGCCTCCATCACGCCTGAGTAGACGGCCATGCCGGCCACGGCGTCGACACCCATCGCATCGAGCGCATCGATCTCGGCTTGCTGCTTAATGCCACCCGCAACGATCAGATGGCGGGCAGTCGTGGCGCGGAGGATGGCCGCTACCTCGATCGGGAAGCCGGACATGGTGCCTTCAGTATCAACGTGGGTGTAGAGGAAGGCGGAGGTGTACTCCTCGAGCCAGGTAATGGCTTCTTCGGGCGTGAGCGCGACGGAATCTTTCCAGCCTTTGACCGCGACACGGCCGGCTTTGGTGTCCACGCTGAAGACGAGTGCTTCTTCGCCGAGCGCCTGCTTCAGGCCGGCTGCAAACTGCTTATTCACGCCGGTTGCGCCGAAAAGGCTTGAGCCGTAGATGACACGCTTGGCCCCCGCGTCGAGCAGCGCCTGGCCATCCTCAGCAGACCGGAGGCCGCCGCCTACCTGGCAGGGCAGACGTTTGCAGAGCATCTCGATGAGGCTGCGATTCTCGCCCTGCCGCATGGCGGCGTCGAGATCGATCAGCTGGACTATGGGGTATTTTTCAAAGCGGACAATCCAGTATTCAAAGTCGTCGAAGACCAGCTTCAGGGTTTCACCCTGCACCAGCTGCACGATGCGTCCGCCCATGAGATCGATCGAAGGTATCAGCATGTCTGTCCTGCCTCTATTGGTGTTGTGGAACCAAGCTCAGCAAGGCAGCCGAACGCTGACGCCAGCGCGCTGCAATTCGCCTTTGAGTTCGCGGGAGTCGGTGACGCCGAAGTGAAAGATGCTGGCTGCGAGCGCGGCGTCGGCCCTGCCCCGGCCGAAGACCTCGGCGAAGTGCGCTGCCGAGCCGGCACCGCCGCTGGCGATGACGGGAATCTGCACGGCTTCGCTGACCAGCGCGGTCAGCTCGCAGTCGAAGCCGGCGCGCGTTCCGTCGGCGTCCATGGATGTGAGCAGGAGTTCCCCGGCGCCGCGTGCCTCCGCCTCCCGCGCCCAGGCCACGAGGCCGAGGCCGGTCGGCTTGCGGCCGCCACTCACGTAGACCTCGGCATCCTCGACGCCCGCGCCGCGCCGGGCATCGATGGCGACGATCACTGCCTGGGCTCCAAAGCTGGCACCGATTTCGCCGATTAAGCCAGGCCGGGAGATGGCGGCCGAGTTGATGCTTACCTTGTCGGCCCCGGCGTCGAACACGGCGGCAGCGTCGTCAGCGGAGCGTATGCCGCCGCCAACGGTGAAGGGAATGAATAGTGCGGATGCCGTGCGCCGGACCGTGTCGAGCAGCGTGCCGCGCCCTTCGTGGGTCGCGGTAATGTCGAGCAGCACGATCTCATCGGCGCCGGCGGCGGCGTGCCGGTGGGCGAGCTCCGCAGGGTCGCCGGCATCGACGATGTCGACGAACTGGATGCCTTTGACGACGCGTCCCTCGCGGACGTCCAAACAGGCGATGATTCTCTTCGTCAGCAACGACTTCTCCTTACGCGCTCTGCGTCCAGCAGGCGATGATTCTCTTCGTCAGCATGGCTTACCCGAGCCGTGTTGGTACTGCGTCGGGTACGGGCGATTCCGTGCCCTCACAGACGATGCGCGCGATGGGATCTGCAGGATTGACCGCCTCTCCGCTCGCTACATGCCAGCCCACCAGCAGGCCCTGTTGGGGCGCGGGCAGGTGATACTCCATTGAAATGGGAGTTCCGCCGGACAAGATAGCCACAGGCTGGCCGGTGCCGACCAGCGTGCCGGCCGGGACGAGTTGCTGCAGCAGTGTGTACTGCGGTTCGCCCGCGGCCAACTTCAGTTCGTACATGTAGGGCATCTAGAGCTCCAGGAAATTCTTCAAGACCTGTAATCCGATCGCGCTCGACTTCTCGGGATGAAACTGGACCCCCATCACGTTGTGCTGCTCGACCACGGCGGTGAACCTGCCGCCGTAATATGTAACCGCCGCCGTAGCAGTTTCTACAGGCGCTCGCCAGGAGTGGGTGTAGTAGACGAAGCCACCGTTTTCCACCTCTCGCAGCAGCTTTGATTCTGGTCGAATCTCTTCCAGCGAGTTCCAGCCGACGTGCGGGGATTTCAGCTCTGCACCGCCGGATGAAGGTGGAAAGTGTTCGCACGATCCCCGCAGATAGCCGAGCCCCGGCGTGCCGGGAGCCTCGGTCGAACCTTCAAAGATCCACTGCAGGCCGACGCAGATGCCCAGGAAGTACGAACCCTTCGCGATGCTGCTTCGTACAGCTTCGGTAAGGCCCAGGTCCGTCAGCAGCTGGGTTGACTGGAAGTGTCCGACGCCGGGCAGCACAACCTTCGCGGCCCGCTCGATGACCTTGGGATCCTGTGTGATGTTGATCTCGCTCGCGCCGAGGTAGCGCAGCGTTTTGACCACGCTGGTCAAGTTCCCGGCCTTATAGTCAATGACGGCGATCACAGCAGCCCCTTGGTCGACGGCAGCATCTCGCGCATGCGTTCATCGCGGGAGCAGGCACCCCGCAACGCCCGCGCAAAGGCCTTGAAGATTGCCTCAATTTTGTGATGATTGGAGCGCCCGTACATGGTCTTGACATGGACGTTCGCCTTGGCGCCACGGGCGAAGCCGTCAAAGAAATCGGCGAGCAGCTCGCTCTGAAAGTCGCCTACCAGCCGCACCTTGACCTGGTCGTCCACCACGTACGCGACGCGCCCGCTCAGGTCGACCGCGGCCACGGCTAGCGTTTCGTCCATGGCCATGACGAAGTAGCCGGCACGCATGATCCCTTTCTTGTCGCCGAGGGCCTTGCTGAAGGCTTCGCCCAGCGCGATCCCGACATCCTCCACAGTGTGGTGCTGATCCACATCGAGGTCGCCCGTGCATGTCAGCGTGAGGTCGAAGCCGCCGTGGCGGGTGAAGAGCTCCAGCATGTGGTCGAAGAAGCGGATGCCGGTCGAGACCTTGTAGACGCCCTGCCCGTCGACCACAAGCTTCAGCGCGATCTGCGTCTCGGTCGTACTGCGCTTGATCGTCCCCGTCCGTGGTTTGAGAGCCTTCATTGAGGCGTCCATCCGATCTCTTCGAGCGATGCTTTCAGCGCTGCGAGACCGAGCGTGACGTGCTCCTCGATACCGATCGTGATACGGACAAAGCCAGCGCAGCCGGGGTCGGTTGAGCGGTCGCGCAGAAGCACTCCGTGCCGTCGCATGGCGTCGACCAGCTCGGCGTGCTTGGGGCCAATGTTCATGAGGACGAAGTTAGCCTGGCTGGGAAAAAAAGCAACACCGAGGGCACGAAGCTCATCCATGGTGCGCTCCCGGCCGACCCGCACCTGGTCCGCATACCAGGCGACATAGCCTTCGTCGCCGAGCGCGATCGGCAGGCAGTCGAGCGCCACGCCATTTACGTTGTAGGGCGAGGTCACCTTGCGGACATAGCTGAGGAGCTCTGCGTTGCCGGCGAGCATGCCGATGCGCAGGTTGGCCAGGCCGTAGGCTTTTGAGAAAGTGCGCGCGACGATGAGATTCGGGGTGGTCTCGATATCAGCGAAGGTCGATTCACCGTGGAAGTGAAAGTAAGCCTCGTCAACCATGACGACCGCATGGGGCGCCGCGGCCGCGACTGCCAGCAGGTGCTCGCGGCTTACGACGGCGCCGGTGGGATTGTTTGGGGAGGCGATGATGATCAGCTTGGTGCGCTCGTTGATGGCCTCAAGGAAGCGTTCGAAGGGAAACTCGAGCGAGGCGTCAGACTGCACACGGCGCAGACCCGGGGTCATCATCATAATGCTCACGTCGTACATGAAGAAGGTCGGCGTGGCGATCAGCGCTTCGTCCTCGGGGTCGAGAAACGCCGTGCACACCAGGTGAATGGCTTCATCGACGCCGTTGGTGAGCAGGACCTGACCTGCCTGGAGGCCGAAGTGAGCGGCGACCACCTGCTCCATCGGTTCGCGCTCTGGATACTTCGTCAGGCCCTCTGACGTCGTCTGTCGCAGGCGTTCGATCACGCGCGGCGATGGCGCGAAGGTGTTCTCGTTGAAGTCGAGCCGCAGGACCTCGCGCGCCGCGAGCGGTGGATGGTACTCGGGCATGTCTGATACGGCCTGCCGGGGCCTGACCGTTGTGTTCATAACAGCTGGCGCTACACTCATCGCATCCTCACTCGTACGCTCTCTGCGTGACCCTGTAACCCTTCGGCTTCAGCCAGTTCGATGGCATGCGGGCCCATCGCCTTCAGGCCCTTGCGGGTGTACTCCTGCACTGTAATTACCTTGACGAAGTCGAGGACGCTCAGGCCGCCGCGCACACGGCCAACACGTCCGGTCGGCAGGACGTGGTTCGGGCCGGAGATGTAATCACCCATCGACTGCGGTGCATAGCTGCCGACGAAGACTGATCCGGCGTTGCGTATCCACTTCAGGTCAGCAACCGTATCGACCGTCAGGTGCTCCGGGGCGAGCCGATTCGTCAACGCGCGCGCCTCTCTAACGGTTTCAGTTACAAAGATGCAGCCCTGTGCGGCGAGGGATAATGTTGCGATCGGATTAGACTTCGCCTGCAGCTTGACCTGGAGGGCGACAGCCGCTGCAAGCTCCGCGTTGCTGGTGATCAGGATGGCCAGCGCTTCGGGATCGTGCTCGGCCTGGGCAACGAGATCGGCGGCGATCCCTACGGGGTCGCCGGTCCCGCTGGTCACAGTGATCTCGGTCGGACCTGCAGGCATGTCGATGCCGCACTCAGCGGAGACCATGGTCTTTGCGGCGGTGACGTAGAGATTGCCCGGCCCGACGATCTTATCGACTCGCTCGATAGCAGCCGTACCGTAGGCGAGGGCCGCAATCGCTTGCGCGCCGCCAACCCGGTAGAACTCCGTCACGCCTGCCAGCCATGCTGCCGCCATCGTCTCGCGCGCCGGCTTCGGGGAGCAGACCACGATGCGGTCGACGCCGGCTACCTGGGCCGGGGTCGCCGTCATCAGCAGGGTAGATGGCAGGGGATAGCGGCCGCCCGGCACATAGCAGCCGACACTCGAGAGCGGTCGGACGATCTGTCCGGTCTTTACGCCGGGCGCGGGCGCAATCGTCCATTCGCGTGGCATCTGGGCCTTGGCGAAGGTGCGAATGTTCTGCTGCGCGGTTTCCATTGCGCTGCGTAGCGAAGGCGCGGTCTCCTTCCAAGCGGCCTTCATCTCCTCACGGGTGACGAGCAGGTCCTGGTTCTTTGCGAGGCCGTCAAACTTCGTCGCGTAGGTCCGAAGCGCGGCGTCGCCCTGCTCGCGGACCGTGGCGAGGATCTTTCTGACGACAGGCTCAACGCGAGCTGTGGTGACGGCACCTCGCTGCTCCAGCGCCTCGACAAGCGCGTTCGCCGCTGCTTTACTTCGCCCGAATGTTCGAACCAGCTTCATAGATTCCTCGGGGCTAGACCACAACCTTGCTCAACGGATATTCGACGATTCCGGTTGCGCCCGACGCGCGGAGCTTAGGGATGACCTCACGGACGAGCGCTTCGTCGAGGATGGTATTCAGGGCGACCCAGGTTTCGTCGCTGAGCTGGGAGACGGTCGGCGAATTGAGCGCCGGTAGGACGCCGAGCACGGCGGCAAGGTCCAGTTTGCGTGCGTTCAACATCAGGCCGACGCGTCCCTGGGCCGCGATGGCGGCGTTCAACATGAGCGATAGATTGTCAATCTTCTCGCGCTTCCATGCGTCCTGGTAGGAGGTCTTATTCGCGATCAGCTGCGTTTCGCTCTCCATCAGCGTTTCGATAATGCGCAGCCGGTTCGCCTTCAGGCTTGATCCGGTCTCCGTCACCTCAACGACCGCATCAGCCAGCATGGGTGGCTTCACCTCGGTCGCGCCCCAGCTGAACTCCACCGTCACGGGAATGTTGATTCCGGCGAAGTAGCGCTTGGTGAACTCGACCAGTTCGGTGGCGATGATCTTGCCGGCGAGGTCTTCGGGCTTTTGAAAGGGCGAGTCCTCGGGCACGGCGAGCACCCATTTCACCTTCTGCCGGCTCTGCTTGGAGTAGGTCAGGCTGGTGACGTATTCGACGTCGTTTTGATTTTCCAGCACCCAGTCGTTGCCGGTCAGGCCAGCATCAAGCGCGCCGTGTTCGACGTAGCGGGCCATCTCCTGCGCGCGGACCAGCATGCATTCAATCTCGATGTCATCGATGGTCGGAAAGTAGCTTCGGCCATTAGCGAAGATGCGCCAGCCGGCACGTTCGAAGAGCGCGATGGTTGCATCCTGCAGGCTTCCCTTGGGGATGCCGAGCTTCAGTTTGTGCAGCGTATCCGGCATTATTCTGCACCCATCGCGATCGGCTTGGTGAAGCAGCTGACGGTTCCTTCATGGCAGACCAGGCCGTCGCCTTCGACCTCGACTCTAAAAAGCAGGGCATCGTTGTCACAGTCGGTGGCGGCCTCGAGAACGCGCAGCCGGTTGCCGCTGGTCTCACCCTTCATCCAGAGTTTCTGGCGCGACCGGCTCCAGAACGTAACGTAGCCGCTCGCAAGCGTCTTTGCGTAGCTGATCTCGTTGAGGAAGCCGAGCATCAGGATCTCCCCCGTTTTGGCGTCCTGGACCATCCCCGGGACCAGGCCGTCCATCTTCGTAAAATCGATCGTCATCGCATGTCCTTCGCATCGGGTTGCCGGTATGTGGTTGAGGCTGCCGCTAAGCATAAGAAAGCCCGCTCGCGGTAGTCGCGTCAGCGGGCTTTGTAGATCCTGTGTGGGTTCGGTTTAGATCGCCGCACCGGACACTGCCGCCAACACGCTTGCCGCATGATGATGGTGATGACGTCCGTGGTGAAGCAGGCGCAAACTCATTGCTCCAAACTAACGTCGAGCGGCTTCGATGTCAATGCGTCGGCGTAGTTAGAAGACTGAATTCATTTACTTCCGCGACCGCCTGCTCTACTCTTCTGAGATTCTTTCAAGGAGATCTTACGCATGATCTGGTTTAGAAACCGCGTTCTTACCGCCGCCCTCTTCGTTGCCGCAGTCCTCGGCGGCACCTCCATCCAACCGGCCTTTGCAGCGGGGGCTGCTGCTGTGCAGGCGCCGGCCGCTGCTCCATCGGATGCCGATAAGCTCGACATCAACACCGCTACCGCGGACCAGCTGAAGGCGCTGAAGGGGATTGGCGATGCTTACAGCAAGCGGATCATCGCCGGGCGGCCGTATACCGCCAAGACACAGCTTACGAGTCGCGGCATCATCCCGGCTGCGACGTACAACGCGATCAAGGATCAGATCATCGCTAAAGCGGCACCCAAGAAGTAGCTGATCGGGGAACGTCTTAGCCACCGAAGCGGATGGGACTGCCTTTCCATCCATTTTGGTACGGGATCGTCGGGCGAATGTCTTTCTTTTCGTGCAAGTGCCAAAATGCTCGCGCCTCCCATAAAGTAGGAGCAGGAACTCTCGCGCCGACGACTCACGTTTGCCCGGCGCTGGGGTCTGGCCATAGCCAATGCTTTGTTTCTCGCGCCATCCCGAAGGCCAGGCCACGCGCCTCGGCCTGCTTGGACTCTGCCTTACTGCGACTGGTTGTCAGAGCCTCAGCAGCACGGGCGCCTCGGCGCGGGTACGGGTGATCGACGTTTCGCCGGACACACCAGCGGTAGACATCTACCAGGGCAACGCGGCGGTGGCGTACAACCTGGGCTTCGGGACAGTGACCTCATACCTGCCCCTCGCCCCCGGCAGTTCTACCATTACCGTTGACGTGGCTGGTTCACGCCAGGTGCTGTCCTCGATCGAAGGAAGCTTCAATGCGGATGCGCACTACACGGTGCTGGTGAGCAACCCTGCTGCGAATCTGCAGCAGATGATCCTGACGGATCATGGGGTCGCGGCGACGTTGAAGGCTACTCCCTCCATTCGCTTTATCCACCAGGCGAGTCGGACCGGCGCGGTGGATATCTACCTCGTCCCGGCCGGTCAGCGGCTGACATCGGTTACTCCCGCGATTGCAAATCTGGCTGCAGGCAGCAATACCGGTTACGTTGCTGTTCCTTCCTGTAGCTGTACCACCGTGATCCTGCCTGCGGGGACGCCGCCTTCGACGGCTGCGGCGGTGGTGCACAACGGGGCGCAGGGCGAGTATGGCAGCGGCTCTGCGCGAACCGTCGTCCTGGTGGACGCGCCGCCCGCGGCCGCATCCGGGGTGCAGGTCATCACGACGACCGACGCTGAACCGCCGCTCTGATGCGGCGCGCGCTCATCTGCTCGGACGGCCTGCAGGGACACTGAATCAGCGCAAGGTTGCGCTTCAAGGGAAAAATATACTTTTTGAATGAGCCGCAACACCGGTTCAAAGCGTGTGTCTATTCCGTCCGTATGCGCCGTCAAGCTGAGCAAGCGTCTACAACGACCGAAGTCACACGACGAACCTGCAAGTATGTTTCCTACTGCCCTAGTTCTCTCGCCAGCTGTGACTGTCGCCCTGCCACGTCGTACGTAAAGGGCGATTGACACAGAAAGGGCTGCCTGATCGTCAGACAGCCCTTTCTGCTTGCTTACAGGTCGCTAGTACCGGTAGTGGTCGGCCTTGTACGGTCCTTCGACCGGAACGCTCAGGTAGTCCGCCTGCTTCTTCGAGAGCGTCGTCAGCTTAACGCCAATCTTCTCGAGATGCAGCCGAGCGACCTCCTCGTCGAGCTTCTTCGGCAGGATGTAGATACCGACTTTGTAGGTATCTTTGTTGGCCCAGAGATCAAGCTGTGCCAGCGTCTGGTTGGCAAAGCTCGCCGACATGACGAAGCTCGGATGCCCGGTCGCGCAGCCCAGGTTGACCAGCCGGCCCTCGGCAAGAATAAAGATGCTGTTGCCGGTCTCGAAGGTGTACTTGTCGACCTGCGGCTTGATGTTCAGCTTGGTCACACCCTTGAGCGCGTTCAGGGGCTCCATCTGGATCTCATTGTCGAAGTGACCGATGTTGCAGACGATAGCCTGATCCTTCATCAGCTTCATGTGTTCGACCGTGATGATGTCAACGTTGCCGGTGCAGGTGACGTAGATGTCGCCGCGGCCGAGGGTCTCTTCAAGCGTGGTGACCTCATAGCCTTCGATCGCTGCCTGAAGCGCATTGATGGGGTCGATCTCCGTCACCACCACGCGCGCGCCGAGCCCGCGCAGCGAGGCAGCCGAGCCTTTGCCGACGTCGCCGAAACCGCAGACCACGGCCACTTTGCCTGCAATCATGACGTCCGTCGCGCGCTTGATGCCGTCGACGAGCGACTCGCGGCAGCCGTACAGGTTGTCGAACTTCGACTTGGTCACGGAGTCGTTCACGTTGATAGCGGGCACCAGCAGCGTGCCTTTTTCGAACATCTTGTAGAGCCGGTGTACTCCCGTCGTGGTCTCTTCGGATACGCCGCGCCACTCTTTCGCGACATCCTGCCAGCGCCTGGGGTTCTCCGCCTGAACCTTGCGTAAGAGAGACTTGATGACATCCTCTTCGGTCGAAGTCGAGAGCGAGTCGATCCAGGTGTCTTTCTTTCCAGCCGCAGCGTCCTTCTCCATCTCGACGCCCTTGTGGATCAGCAGCGTCACATCGCCACCGTCATCGATGACGAGCTGTGGTCCAAGCAGGCCACCCTTGCCGTCGGGGAAGTTGAGCGACTGGTTGGTGCACCACCAGAACTCCTCGAGCGTCTCGCCCTTCCAGGCAAATACCGGCACGCCGGCCGCAGCAATGGCTGCGGCTGCATGATCCTGGGTCGAGAAGATGTTGCAGCTGGCCCAGCGAACATCGGCTCCCAGGGCGACCATGGTTTCGATGAGCACGGCCGTCTGGATCGTCATATGGAGCGAGCCCGTGACGCGAACGCCAGCCAGCGGCTTGCCAGCGGCATACTTGTGGCGAATCGACATGAGGCCCGGCATCTCCTGCTCGGCGATGTCGATCTCCCGCCGGCCAAACTCCGCGAGGCCGATATCAGCGACCTTGTACTCTGTCGTTGCCCTTTGAACCGCTGCTGTATCGATCGTTGCCGTTGCCATGTCAATCCACCTCGTTGCGTCTATTTTCGTTTTACCGAGCCTGCCAAGGATATCATTCTGGGCCACCTGCCGACGTCCGGGAACCAGCAGGCGACCTACGGGATGGAATCCATCGCCGTGATGTTGCCGTCACGAAAGCGGAGCCAGAGCGTATCGCCGGGAGAGGTGATTCTGCCGGCCTGCGCGGCATCAACAGGAGCGACCCAGTTGTAAGCCAGCGGATCGCGCAGGGCGCCGAAGCTATTGCTTGGCCGTAGCCCCTGCTGATCGTTAGCGGAGAATGCCTTCGCCTGACTGTCATAGAGCAGAATGCGCTGCAGCCGCGGATCGGCGATGAGGGACATCGCCGTGTAGTAGCTCGTGTAGAAGGGAAAATCCACCAGCACCAGTGAATGCTTGTCCGGTGCAGCGGCTAACTGGTCGCGGATCTCGGCAAACGAGAGTCGTTCGCGATCCATCCCGAAGGTTCCCCAGATGTATCCGCCACTCGGGATGAGTGCAGTCTGCCGCAGGCGAATGTCCGCGAAGCCGCTGACGACCAGTAGGCAGAAGGCGAAGCTGGCGACTCGAGCGCGCCTGTCTCCAGGCATCTCGGGTCCGAACCGGGTCAGAGCGATCGCCAGGGCGATGCTCATCCAGAAGGCAGCCATCGTCCCGTAATAGGGCGCGGCCCGGGTATTCAGGACGATGAACAGCGAGATCGAGGCGAGGGACGCGAGCGCGGCGAAGAGAACATCGCGCGGCCGGTCGCCAAGCAGTCGCGGGATCTTCCACGCCAGCAGGAAGAGCCCGATAACGACCACAAACCCAGCAACCCGGATCAGCGGCTGCCCCAGGGTGGACCGTGCGGGAAAGTCGAAATTGATGAAAAACCAGATCGCATAGGAGAACGACCGGACCGCTGCCGCCGGCGAGAAGGAGATCGGGTACGGGCTGGTTGTCTGGAGAAGCGTCTTCGCGTGGTAGAAGGGCACAGCCGCCGTTGCCGCGTAGACCAGCAGGCCGAGCGCCGCGCTTACGATCCTGCGTAATAACGAGGCGAGATGGTCTTCGCCGGGCCGGAGCAAGAGCAGCAGCGCCACGATCAGCGGGGCGGCAAAGGCACTCTGCTTGCCGAGCGTTGCGACACAGAAGCACGCCCATGCCAGCAGGTGATAGAGGATTGCCGGTAGGCCGTGGTGCTTGTTCGCCTTCAGGATCGCAAGCGCCATGAGGCCGCACAGCAGAATGGCGATGTCGTCGCTGATCGCCGAGACCCAGCCGACGATGGTGTAGATGACGCCACGCGACATGTAGAGCAGAGAGGCGGCCGCGCCGGCGACCTTTGAGTAGCCGAGTTCGCGAACGATGAAGAAGGCGACCAGGCTGCCTAGCAGGCTGAGTAGAAGGTTTCCCGCGAGAAACGCGTGCGCTGAGAGCCCGAACAGTCGGAGCATGTAGCCGATGTACAGCACAGTCCCCAGCGGACGGAAGTTTCCATCCACGGTGTCGAGCGCGTACCAGCTATAGGCCGGATGCAGGTAGATAATCCTCCGGATTGAAGCCGCCGCAAGCAGCAGCCAGTCATCCTGGACGAAGCCGCCGGCGAGAAGAACGGGCAGCCAGAAGACGCAGAAGATGACGACCAGCGCCACGAGATATGTGGCGGTCGCGTAGGTTGCGAGCCGGCCCGATCGAACCAGAAAGGCTCGTGCGAGGCCTGCCAAGAGGGTAAAGAGGAAGATGGAGATCAATGCGCCCGGAAGGTGTGCTACGCCATACTGCACACGCTCATTGTGAAACTGAAGGTGATGCCGGAGCAGCAGCGCCGTGACGGCTGCAAGAAGTGCAAGCGCGGCGGCACCTGAAAAGAAGAGGTCTTCGAATCCAAAGGAGGTGTCTTCAAAGCCGCTGATTACCTTCCGCATGACCCATCCTGCAAGCGAAGTCCACGATCGTGTAAGAACAAGATCATTCCAAGACTTCGATCATAGCGGAGGTCGCTCCGTAGCCTCGATTTCAGGCGCCGCTCTCCGCCGCGAGCAGCTTCTTCTTCCGCTCCACGCCCCACCGATAGCCGGTGAGGCTGCCATCCTTGCCGACAACGCGATGGCAGGGAACCGCCACGGCGATCGGATTGGCGCCGCACGCCCCGGCAACGGCCCGCACCGCCGTCGGTTTGCCCACGGCGGTCGCCAGGTCGGAGTAAGTGCGCGTCTCGCCCCGCGGGATCTCCTGCAGGGCCCGCCAGACACGCTGCTGGAAGGCCGTTGCACGTACGTCGAGCGGGAAGGTTGCGGCGACCGGATGCTCGCCCAGCTGGCTCAGCACAAAGGCGACGCCCTCAGCCAGCCAGCCTGTGTTTCCCTTTGCGGCTACCAGCTGTGCTTTGTGGAAGCTGGCGCGCAGGCTCTGCACCAGCTCGGCGTCATCGCGGCCGAAGGTGATGCTGCAGATCCCCACGTCGGTCGTTGCCACCAGCATGCGCCCCAGTGGACTGGCTGCCGTGGTGTAGCGGATGACCAGGCCGGCACCACCCTCACGCATTACCCGCGGCGTCATGCCGAACGCCGCTTTGCTCTTCTCGTACAGCCTGCTCGAGGAGCCGTAGCCGGCCTCGTAGATCGCGTCCGTCACGCGCTTCTTCGGCTCGCCCGGCGCCTTCTTCACGCTGAGACCTTTCTTGAAGCTGTCGATCCGCTGCGCCTTGGCGTACTGCCCGGGGCTGACGCCGAGTACACGCTTGAAGCCGCGCAGGATGGTCAGCCGGCCAACGCCGGTCGCCTTCGCCACCTCGGCGAGTTTGGTCCGCTCCGTCGCATGCTCCTTCAGGTATTCCGTTACAGCGGCAATGGCTCCGGCCTGCGGATCGGGCTTGGCCGTCGTCTGGTCTGGATCGCAGCGCAGGCAGGCACGGTAGCCGGCCTCGCGAGCGGCGGCGGCGGTCGGAAAGAAGGTCACGTTCTTGCGTGTGGGGCGCCGGCTAGGGCAACTCGGCCTGCAGTAGACCTTCGTCGACTTCACGGCATAGAAGAACTGACCATCCGCCGCCGGGTCGCGCTCCAGCACCTGCTGCCACTGCTTGCCGGGGAAGAGGCTCGGCACGGCGGTGGGTACAGCCCTGATCGGCTCATCGGGCGGCGTGGTTATCGTGGGCGTGGTAGTCATCGTCATCGTCGTCATTCCAGTATCGTCCACTAAACCCTGCCGCCGCCACACTCCGCTTTGTGCCGGAGAACTCGTCCTGTATGCTCTCCTCACCGATTCAGTCCAGCCTGGAGAAGATTTCCGATGCGCCTCCGCCTCGCCGCCCTCGCTCTTGTTCCTGCAATGGTTGCCGCGCCCCTGCTCCGCGCTGCCGATCCGAAAGAGCTCGCCGGCTCTTATACCTTCAAGAAGAACGGCTGGACGTACGTTCATCTCGAGGGATCGCCCGCCGCCATTGGCTTCCAGCACGGCTACCTGCTCTCGGCTGAGATCGAGGACAACTATCACGTCGACCGGCTCGAGAACGAGCACAACTCGGGCCGCGACTGGCCCTTCTTTCGTGAGGCGTCGAAGACCGTCCTCTGGCCCAACGTTGAACCCGAGTACCGCGCGGAGCTGGAGGGCATTGCCGCCGGCCTGAAGGCGAAGGGCTCGTCGCTTGATCTCTGGGACGTCGTCGCCATCAATGGCAACCTTGAGCTTACGGACTACTACCTGCCGTGGCTCAACAAGCAGCAGGGCAAGGCCAATCCGCCGAAGGACGTGGCGCCCGGCAAGTGCAGCGCCTTCATCGCCTCCGGTTCCGCTACGAAAGACGGCAAGATCGTCATCGCGCACAGCAACTGGTCTTCCTACGCCGAGGGTGAGCGCTGGACGGTCATCTTCGACATCGCTCCCGCCAAGGGGCAGCACTTTCTGATGGACGGCGCTCCCGGCCTGATCACGAGCCAGGATGACTTCGGCGTCAACGCGGCAGGGCTCATGATTACCGAGACCACGCTGCCGATGGCCGCCGGCTGGGACAATCACGGTACGCCCGAGTTCGTCCGCTCCCGCAAGGCCATGCAGTACGCCCACTCGATCGATGAGTATGCTGCCATCATGCGCAACCGCAACAACGGCGGCTATGCCAACTCGTGGCTGATCGGCGACCGCAAGACCGGTGAGATCGCCTATCTGGAGCTTGGGCTGCACCACACGCCGCTGACGCGCAAGACGGACGGCTACTTTGTCAGCTCGAACTTTTCTGCGAACCCCGATCTCATCCGCGACGACACGCCCGGCTTCGATCCCGCCAACAAGTCGAGCTCAATGAATGCGCGCCACCTGCGGGCGGATGAGTTCATGCAGCAGCACAAGGGGCAAGTTGATACGGTGCTCGCCGAGGCTTTTCTGTCTGACCACCTCGATACCTTCGTGGGCGCGGACAAGCCCGATCAGCGCAGTCTCTGCGGCCACGTCGACAAGGCGAAGGAGGGTGAGCCGGTTTGGGGCGAAAAGCCGTATGAACCCATGGGCGCCGTCACCGGGAAGGTCATGGATTCCACGCTCGCCGGCAAGATGAGCTTCATCGCGCGCGCTGGCCATCCCTGCGGCGACGACTTTCTCGTCCAGCCTTTCCTGACCGCGCACCCCGAATTTCAGTGGCAGCAGCCGATCCTCAGCGACATGAAGGCGGGCCCGTGGACCACCTTCACCACCGCCGAGGCGGTGACGACCACCCAGGCTGCTGGCCACTAACGGCGAGCGTTCACGCTAAACTCGAAACCATGCGAAGTCTTGTCCGAATGCCTCTTCTTGTCTGCCTCTGCACACCTGCCTTGATGGGTAGTGCCAGGTCGTTTGCTGCCCAGGCGCCTGATCCGACCCTGCCGCCGGCGAACGTGCATGCGATCCTTACGTTGCAGGGCCGTGGCGCGCAGATCTACGGCTGCCAGCCGGTCGGGGCCGCCTTCCAGTGGGTCTTCCAGGCGCCGGTAGCCCGGCTCTTCGATGACAAAGGCTTGGAGGTCGGCACGCATGCCGACGGCCCGAGCTGGACACTTCTGGACGGCAGCTCGATTCAGGGCGTTCCCACGATCAAGCAGCCCGCACCCGACCCGGCCAACGTTCCATGGACGCTGATGAAGACGACCAATCCGCAGCGAACCGGCCTGCTGACGACGGTAACGTTCGTTCGACGATCGGACACGCAAGGCGGAGTCGCCCCGAGCACCGGCTGCGACTCAGCCCACAAGGGCGATCTGCTGCGCGTCCCCTACACGGCGACTTATACCTTTTACGCCGGGGGGCCTGCGGCGAACTAAAACGTTGCAACCTGCGAGCTAGACCGTGGCGACCGGTGCCGCATCCTGCATGTTCCAAGGCAGCGCGGGCGGGTCGATCCTAGTCCCTGCTTCGGTGACCTCGAAGCTGTCGACGTAGAAGTTTCGCAGGTTCGCGCTGCCGAAGGACGTGGTGATGGCCACATCGGCTGCGTCGCGCCCCACCGCCATCAGCACTCTGCCGTAGCGCGCATCGTTATGCCGCGCATCCATCGTCATCCAGCGGCCGTCGAGGAAGACCTCGTACCACGCGCTGAAGTCTCCCGGCCCGCTGAACGGATGCCGTATGTCGCCGAGGTAGCCGGTCACATACCGCGCCGGAATGTTCTGGCAGCGCGACATTGTGATCGCCAGATGCTGGTAGTCGCGACAGACGCCGATCCGCTCGGTAAAGACATCCATGGCGGTCTTGGTCGGCCGCGCCGTGTTGTAGTTGAAGGCTACCTTCTCATGAACCCAGTCGCGGATCGCCGAGGCCCGGGTCCAGCCGGGCGTCATGTAGCCGAACAGATCGTGTGCAATCGAGGTGAACTGATCCACCTGACAGTACCGGCTGGGCAGCAGGAACTGCAGTACATCCGAGGGCAGATCCTGCACCGGCGACTGCTGCGCATAGGCGTTGATCGGATCGGGCTGGTCGGCGACGTTGAGTACGGTTGCGTCGGCCAGGCGGAGTCTGCCCGCAGGCGCCATGAAGCGCGTACACCGGTTGCCAAAGCTGTCGAGGTAATCCTGTGACGGGATGATCGTCTTGGCGTCGCCATCCAGGTGTTCTACAACCAGCTTATTGCCGGATTTTACCTGCGATTCAAGCGGCGGATGGAGATGCAGCATCGCAATGAACGGGGTAGGAAACGCCAGCTGAAACTGGATGTCATATTCACTCTGAACGAGCATCTGCACAACCCTTCTTTAAGAGGGAAAGTTTTTTCAAAATCCACAACCCGTGCGCATTCCGTTCTGGTAGTCGCAGTCTACCCCACCGCCGCCCGCGGAGTGCAAGCGAAAAGGGCAGACCCAGTCTGGAGGCAGCCCGGTCCACCCTTCGCTCGTAGTTCGCCAGCTACTTTGCTGCCAGCTCTGTAACTCCGGCCTGCTGCTTGAGGGCCTCAGCCTTATCCGTAGCCTCCCACGTAAAGCCCTCGCCCTTGCGCCCGAAGTGCCCGTACGCTGCGGTCGCCTTGAAGATCGGCCGGCGCAGGTTAAGGCACTCGATGATGCCCTTGGGGGTCAGTGAGAAGTTCTTCCGGACCAACTCCTCGAGCAGGGCCTCATCAACCTTGCCAGTGCCGAAGGTCTCGACCAGGACGCTCACTGGCTCGGCCACGCCGATCGCATAGGCAAGCTGCACTTCACAGCGGTCGGCAAGTCTGGCAGCCACGATATTCTTCGCCACATAGCGCGCCATGTAGGCCGCCGAACGATCGACCTTGGTGGCATCCTTACCGCTGAACGCACCGCCGCCATGCCGGCCCATGCCGCCGTACGTGTCGACGATGATCTTGCGCCCGGTCAGCCCGGTATCGCCCATCGGTCCGCCAACGACAAAGCGCCCGGTCGGATTGATATGGTACTTGGTATCGGCGTCGAGCAGCTTCGCGGGGATGACGGCCTGGATGACGTGCTTCAGGATGTCGCCGCGCAGCTCGTCGTTGCCGACGTTCTCCGCATGCTGGGTCGAGATAACTACCGCATCCACGCGCACCGGCTTGTTGTTCGAGTCGTACTCGACCGTCACCTGGCTCTTGCCATCGGGCCGCAGATACGCCATCAGACCGGACTTACGCACTTCGCTTAGCCGCTGCGCCAACCGGTGGGCGAGCGAGATCGGCGTCGGCATCAGCTCCGGCGTCTCGTTGGTCGCATAGCCGAACATCATGCCCTGGTCGCCCGCGCCGCCCGTGTCCACGCCCATCGCAATGTCGCCGGATTGCTTGTTGATCGTCGAGATCACCGCACACGTATTCGAGTCGAAACCGTACAGCGCATTGTCGTAGCCGATCGCCGCCACCGTTCCGCGCACCAGGCTCTGGAAGTCCACATAGGCCTTGGTCGTGATCTCGCCGGCAATGACCACCAGGCCCGTGCAGGTCAACGTCTCGCAGGCTACCCGGCTGAACGGATCCTGCTCCAGGCAGGCATCCAGAATCGCATCGGAGATCTGGTCGGCAATCTTGTCGGGATGCCCCTCGGTTACAGACTCGCTCGTGAACAGAAACTTGTCGCGTTTTGCCAAAACTTCTCCTTGGAAGTACCTGCCCGGCACACGTAGCCCCGGGTAGAAATCAATCCTTCTATCTTACCTGCCGTTCCGCCGACCGGCAAAGGCAGGATAGGCCGTAGGTGCTACAAGGGCAGCAAGGTCATCGCAGGCTGCCGCCTCTGCTCGAAGCGTCCGGGTAGTACAGCCGGATGTACGCCGGTTCGACCGCGCTCGTTGACGATGGACAGGGCGCGTGATACACCGGGTTCACACGGCTTTTACCTTAAACAATCTGGCAGAGACGATGTCTCGCCTGCCCTCTGAACCTGCGGGAGCTTCGTCGATCGAAGCCCGTGCGTTCGCTCTGTCGGCATGGCAATAGACTGGCGGATGCGGAGCGGCAGAGATGGCGAAGCTTTCACGACGGGAATTTACAGTGCTTTCGGGGAGTGCGCTGGCCATGGGAGGCCTGCTCGCCGGGTGGCCGGCCGGTGCCGCGGCGAGCGTTCCGCACGCCGATGACGCAGCCGCCGATGAGCTTGCCGGCCTGACATTGACCGAGGCGTCGGCGCGCATCCACCATCGCACCGTCACCTCTACGCAACTCACCAAGGCCGTACTGGCGCGCATCGCGGTTTACGAGCCCAAGCTCAACGCCTACATCACCGTCATGAGCCAGGAGGCGTTGAAGCAGGCGGCGCAGATGGACGAAGAGCAGAAGGCCGGCAAATTTCGCGGGCCGCTGCACGGCATCCCCATCGCGCTGAAGGACAACATCGATACGGCAGGCACGCGCACTACCGCCGCCAGCCAGATGTTTCGCACCCGAGTCCCGGAGGAGGATGCCGAGGTCGTGCGCCGGCTGAAAGCCGCAGGCGCGGTCATTCTGGGCAAGCTGAATTTGCACGAGTTCGCGCTCGGTTGCACCGGCGATGTCTCCTACTTCGGACCAACGCGGAATCCCTGGGCGCTCGACCGGGTAAGCGGCGGCTCGTCGGCCGGCTCAGGGGCAGCGGTTGTGGCCGACCTCTGCTATGCGGCGCTCGGCACCGACACGGGAGGCAGCATCCGTGTGCCCGCATCATGGTGCGGCATAGTCGGCATCAAGCCCACAACGGGGCTGGTCTCGATCCGCGGCATCATCCCTTGTGCGGCTTCGCTCGATCACTGCGGCCCAATGGCCAGGACCGTCGAAGATGTCGCGCTCCTTCTGGGCGAGATGACTGGTTATGACAACCTCGACATCTTCAGCGTCGAGCATCCGCGCGAAGACTACGTGAAATCGATGAAGCAGCCGGTCTCAGGATTCCGGCTCGGTGCGCCGATCGAATTCTATGACCATTTGGAGCCGGAGGTGGCGGAAGCCGTCCGCGCTGCGTGCGACCTGCTGGCCAAAATGACGGCAGGCATCACCTCGCGGACCACGCTGCCGGACCTACCGCAGGGTGACAATTTCTTCACCGGCCTGGGGGACACGGCCGCCTACCATGAGCCGCTTATCAAGGCATCCGGCATGGCCTACATGCCGCCTACCCGGATCGATATGGAGGAGATCGTCAAGCCAGGGTCAGCTGCGAGCAGCGCCAGCTTGCACAACGAACTCGCTATAATCCGGCGCAGGATCGACGCGGCTTTCAGCAACATCGATCTCGTGGTGATGCCGACCACGATCAGTATGCCGGCAACCATCACGGATTCGCTGACAGAGGAGATGGGCAATCGCAAGCCGAAGCATGCATACGACTTCTTCGATCCCGCGTCGGGCTGTACCAACACGGCGCCCTTCGATATCTACGGGATCCCTGCGCTCAGCCTGCCCTGTGGCTTCTCGAAGAGCGGTCTGCCGATCGGCCTGATGGTCGCCGGCCCGCACTTTTCAGAGGGCAAGGTGCTCGCGCTGGCCTACGCGTACCAGCAGGCCACCGAGTGGCATAAACGCCGACCGGACCTTACTCCGGCAACGCCCGTTCCCGCGGTGATCGAGGCGAAGTCAGAGCACGAGAGTTGACGATCGTGGGAGTCGCTGTCTGCAGCGGCTCCTGCTTTCCTGTACCTTGATGCTTTTTCTGAATTGACGTTAGAGCGGAAGTCTGCCGTGCAGGACGTACTTCCACGTCAGCAGGCCGCAGATGACCAGCGCCACCATCATCAGTGCTACGCCAACCCAGCGAAGGTTCACCGTGGATGTCCCGCCGCCGCGATTCTTCCGTACATTTTCCGCAAATTCCGTCCAGTCCTGTTCCGTCGTGCTCTCAGCACCGTACTCACGCAGGCTGGCTTCAAAGCGCTCTATCCAGATCGGCTCTTCTAGTCCAACGGCAGCTATATAGCTACGGACGATACCCTTGCGGAAGACACCACCTGGCAGGTCGCCGAAGCGTCCGGCCTCGAGTGCTTCGACGTGGCGCAGGGAGACCTTGGTGACCGCGCAGACTGCATCGATCGAGACCCCGCGTCCTTCACGTTCCCGCCGCAACTCGTGCCCGAACTGGATCATTCCCTCGCCATCTGCATCCACGGTCCTTTCGGCCGGGACGCCTTCGTCAAGCTGAAGACCGCCAGATACCCTAAATTCTTATTTAAAGAGACGATAGCCGCGGATGCTGCCGGAGTCAAAGTCCGCTTCGCGTTGTGAGTCTTGCCGGTACATAGTGGGGCAGAACCCGTGCATCTGCTGGAATTGCTGTCCACCCGTCTGCAATACACTTGTAGGAGATGAACAAACTTGTTGTCGGCAACCTGGTACACCGTCCGCTCCGCTCCGTCATCAGCGCCTTCGCCGTGGCGATCGAGGTGATCATGATTCTCTCGATCAGCGCGATCCTGATGGGCAAGCTGAACGGCTTCAAAGATCGCCAGATCGGCATCGGCTTCGACATGTTCGTCCGCCCCAGCACAACCAATAACTTCATCGGAATGAGCCCCGCCGCCACTTCGATCAAGGTTGCCGATGTCCTCGCGAAGATCCCGCACGTCGCCGTTGCCGCCCCGGTCAACATCCAGGTCAACAATATGTTCGACAGCATCTACGGCATTGACTTCAAGAGCTTCGACGCGCTGCGCCCGTTCGTCTTTATCGCCGGCGGTCCGTTCAAAGGACCAGATGACATCATCGTTGACGATTACGTCGGGGCAGGGAAGAAGATCGGCGACCCGATGCAGCTCATCAGTCACACCTTCTACATTTCAGGGATCGTCGAGCACGGCAAAGGCGGCCGCAAGTTCATCCCGATTAACACTATGGGCGCCCTTACTGGAACCGAGGGCAAGGCGGTCATGTTCTATCTCCGGACCGACGACGTCCCGAAATATGAGCAGCAGGTGAAAGCGGCGATCCTGGCGACGCCGGGCATGCAGACCTACAACGTTGCCACGACGGAAGAGTACCTTTCCGCGATGACGCCGGCGGCGCTGCCAGCCTTCAACATCGGCCTTGAGGTGGTCATCGGGATTGCCGTTGTCATTGGCTTCCTGGTCATTTTTCAATCGATGTACACCGCCGTCATGGAGCGTACGCGCGAGATCGGCATCCTCAAGTCAATGGGTGCCTCCCGCTCCTATATTGTTGCGATCGTCCTAAGTGAGACCGGCCTGCTCGCTGCCGTCGGCATCGCGCTCGGCATCGGCGGTAGCTTCGCACTGAGTGGCGTCCTCAATGCCCGGTTCCCGACGCTCGACTTCGTGATCAACATTCCTTACGTCTGGAAGTCGATTGTCATCGCCTTCGTCGGCGCGCTGCTCGGCGCCTTCTATCCCGCCCTCAAGGCTGCCCGCAAAGATCCCATTGACGCACTTTCCTACGAGTAGTGGCTGACGGAAAGGCTCTGCCATCGTAACCTCGCGCAGGCCTGCAGCCACGTTGCCAGTTAAACTGTAATAATCGGGACGAGACCGGGACCCTGTCCTGAAACCGTTTGACTGATTCCACCTCCATCCCGTCCGGGTCTGGCAAGGCGACCGCAGCGTTCCAGCTCCTCCTTCTAGCGGTAGCCGTCGTCTTCTTCGCCCTCCACGCCGTTCATCTTACGGCAGACTTTCCCAACTACTCCCCGTGGATGGACTGGGCCAAGTACACCGATGAAGGCTGGTACGGCGATGCGGCCATCCGCCACTATCAGCGTGGCTCCTGGTATGTTCCGGGCGACTTCAATCCCGCTGCCGCCCTGCCCGTCTGGCCGCTTCTGGAATCGGTCGTCTTCCACTTCACCGGGGTCAGTCTCGCGGCCGCCCGCGCCCTCACTGTAGGCATCTTCGGCCTCAGCCTGGCGGCTGCATACCTCCTGCTGCGCCGCTGGCAGAGGGCTCCGCGATCCCTTGCCCCGGCGATCGCGGTCATGCTCCTCGCAGTCAGTCCGTTCTGTTACGCCTTTACCCGGATCGCCATCCTCGAGCCGCTGCTGGTCCTGCTTACCCTGCTCGCGCTGCTTGCTGCTTCCGCCGCGCACGCCGCTCCCGTCCTGCAGGGTGGCAGGATCAGGCAGTTCCTACCCCCATTTGCTCTCGGCGTTCTCATGACGTTGATGGTCCTTACCAAGACAACTGCCGTCTTCCTCTTTCCTGCGATCCTGGGTCTCCTGTGGGCTTCCACCGGGTATCGGTGGCGGTCCTTTCTTCGCATCGCTCTTGCGGCAGCTGGCGTCGCCGGCACGCTCTGGTGTGCTTACTTTGCCCTGATCGTCCGGCCGCGCTTCCTTGAGGATTATCGCTACCTGTTCAGTGCCAACGGCTACACCGGAATTACCCTCGGCACCATGGGGACCGTGCTACGCACCACTCTCCACGATGGTCTCTGGATGGGCAGGCTGCTGTATCCGGTGGCGCTTGCGGCCTCGCTCGCCCTACTGGTTCTGCTCCGCCAGCGAACCCCGCCCCTCATCCTCTCGCTCCTGCTCTGGGCCGGCGGATATGCTGCTTTCCTCGCATACCACAACAACCTGCAGCCCCGGTATTACCTCGTGCTCGCCGTCCCGCTCACGCTCATCATCCCGCTGGCTCTCGATGAATTGCTCGTGCGCCTGCGCCACAGTCCTTCGGGCCTCGTGCTCGTCCGGTGCGCCGCCGGGATGATCTTCGCAGGCATCCTGATCCCCGATAGCCTGCAGACGCTCGACTACGTGCGCACGCCGGAGGACACCTTCATCAGGGCCGCCGCTCGAGCGCCCCAGCGCATCGCAGCCCCCCCGTCCCAGACCCCCCTCGCCCTCCACTTC
>CAXTLS010000012.1:21807-35555 GCA_964245235.1 uncultured Acidobacteriaceae bacterium | reverse complement strand
ATATCCTGCAGACTCTGGCTCACATACACATCCGACGCTGCCCCCGCCTCCTTACGGGCACTTCTCTGTGCTAGCCCATCGCTTCCACCCCGTCGCAGAACCCGCTCGTCCTATCCATCAGCGGCTCCGATCTGTCGTTGATGACCGGCCTGCCCTCGATCTGTGATGACTTCGGCACGACCGATCTCGCCGAACGCGTCGCCATGTACCGGCCCGGCTGGTACGTCGCCTGGAACCAGGTAGACGACGATAAAATGGACGCCCTCGCCCCGCTCTACCATCTAGAGCGTATCGCCGCCTTCCCGGCCATGGACGACCCCGAGCGCAATCTGCTTATTCTCTATCGCCTCGACCCGGCCACGTCCGCACCGCACCCCAAGCCGAAGCGCAAGCCGGTTCCGCGCCTCCTGCAGACTCGATTCGGCCAGCAGCCAAGCGTCGTTCAGCTCCAGCACTGACTCCATTACCACTTCTGAGCTGTGCCTGGAGCAGATTGCTTGCTCCTCGGCCTCCGTCTCCGTGACCACCAAACCGTTCCGGCAATCTTTCGGAAACAACAGCCATGCTCTAAACTGTGGGAGCTTGCCGAACGACAGTCGCTGTCTTCTGAACCCGATAAAACTACAGAGCAGAGGAAGACCTGACCCATGGAGTTAACGATCGTAATGCCTTGCCTGAACGAGGCCGAGACGCTAGAAGCCTGTCTCGTCAAGGCGCAGGGCTTTCTCAGCAGGTCCGGCATCGATGGCGAGATCGTTGTTGGCGACAACGGCTCGACCGACGGCTCCCAGGAGATTGCGCGGCGCAATGGCGCCCGCGTTGTCGACGTTCCAGTCCGCGGCTATGGCGCTGCCCTTTACTTTGCCTGCCTCTCCGCAAAGGGCCGGTACATCATCATGGGTGACTCCGACGATAGCTATAACTTTTCCGATCTCGATGCTTTTGTCTCCCGTCTGCGCGACGGCTACGACCTGGTGATGGGCAACCGCTTCAAAGGCGAGATCAAGCCCGGGGCCATGCCCTGGAAGAATCGCTATATCGGCAACCCCATCCTCTCGAATATCGGGAAGGCCCTCTTTCCCTCGGTAATCGGCGACTTTCACTGCGGCATCCGCGGCTTCTCGAAGGACGCCTTCGAGCGTATGAATCTGCGCACGACCGGCATGGAGTTTGCTTCGGAGATGGTCATCAAAGCGACACAGATGAAGATGCGCCTGGCCGAAGTTCCCACCACGCTCTCGCCCGATGGCCGCTCCCGCCCGCCGCACCTGCGGCCCTACCGGGATGGCTGGCGCCACCTTCGCTTCATGCTCCTGTTCAGCCCCAACTGGCTCTTCCTCTATCCCGGCGTCCTGCTGATGGTGGTTGCGCTCATCCTCGGTGTGGCGCTTGAGAATGGTCCCGTCAACCTGCCGGGCGTTCAACTTGACGTCAACACGCTGATCTACTGCGCGTTTGCCCTGCTCATCGGATTTCAGGCAGTCCTCTTTTCGATCCTCTCCCGCATCTACTCCATCCAGGAGAACCTCTATCCAACCCCCAGGAGCTATCGCCAGCTCTTCCAGTACTTCACGCTGGAGCGCGGGCTGCTGTTTGGAGCCGCTCTCACCCTGATCGGCTTCGGAACCGCCATTTATACGGTCGCAGTCTGGAAGCACCAGGCCTTCGGTGCTCTCGACCTCGCGCGTGTGGCCCGAATCGTACTCCCCGCTGCCACCAGCATGGCTCTCGGCGTTGAGCTGATCCTTTCCAGCTTCCTGCTCAGCACGCTCGGTCTCAGCATCCGTCACAACCATCCCCCGCTCGCGACGGAAAACGGGTGACCGCTCCGATCTCCCCAGCCGCGCTGCTTCACTTCTTCGAAGCGATCTGCTGGGCGGTCGCCCTCTTTGTGGCGATTGCCGGGTATGGCGGGCTGCTTCTGCGCGTGACGGGCCTCCGCCGTCCAGCCTTCACGCTTGCTGCGGTCGCGGGCTTCGGCTTCATTATCCTGCTGGGCGGCATGCTCAACCTGCTCCACGCCATTGCGGTTTCCGTCCTTCTGGGGATCGTTAGCTTCGGTCTCCTCGCTGCCGGCTGGTTGTTTCTCCTCAACCGAGGGACGAGCACCCGCATCCCGCCACCCACTCCGCCATCAGGCGTTCTCGTCAAGGTTCTGCTTTTGCTCTTTGCCGCGATGTTCGGCGTCCGCATGGCGGCCACGGTTCACACCCCCTACTACCAGCAGTCCGACGACTACAACTTCTATCTGGCCGCACCCGAAAAGATGCTCCAACTGCATCAGTACGCGCCCGACCCCTTCAGCGAACGGCGCATCATGGCGAGCGTCGGAGGCAATTACTTCCTGCAGGCGCTCGTCCACGCAGAGCTCCCCCTCGAGGACATCCAAATGGCCGACCGCGCCTTCGGCCTCCTGCTGCTCGCGTGTCTCTCCTTCGGTCTCTCGGTCGCCTTTGGTCTCACGCCGCTGCAGCGAGCCGCCGCCGCTCTCTTTGTACTTATCACGCCGCAGCTCCAGTTCAATCTCACCTTCGTCGTGCTTCCGAGTGCGCTGTTCTTCGCCCTTGTCTACATCGCCGCCAACCACGAGGATCTCGAGCAGCGCCCTGCGCTCAGGGCTATCCTGCTCGGCATGACGGTAGGCACCGTCGCCTCGCTGAAGTCGACCTACCTGCCCCACGGCGTCTTCTTCGTCCTGGGCATTGCTGCCTTTGATGTGGCGCGACGCGGTGTACTCGCCGGTCTCCGGACCTTCGTCCTCGGCGTGCTCGGTTGCCTGCTGGTCCTTGCGCCGTGGATGATCGCCCAGCACAGCGCCACGGGAACCTACTTCTATCCCTTGCTGGGCAAGGGCTTTCACTACAGCAGCTACGGCCTGTTCGCGCCTCCGTCGGGTGGCAATATACAGCTCATCCTTCGCAAGGTAATCCCGTTCAACATTCCGCTCACTGTCATCCTGCTGCTGGAGTGGTTCTGGGGCGAACGTGATGAGCCAAGTCGTGCCGCCACGCTCCTCACCCTTGCCACGCTGCTCGCCTCGGTATTCGTCGGCATCGCCACCGGCGGCGATTCGGTGCGGCGCTATAACTATCCAGCGATCGTTCCGTCGATCCTGCTCCTCTTCTTCGTCTTCAGTCGCAAGGTCAACCTGTTCCCGAAGGTAAGAAGGTGGCAAGGACTTGAGGCGTTCGCCGCGGTTCTTGCCGTGGCCACGGCGTTCTACATCGGCCTTAACTCCTGGACCAGGGAGTACGCGATGATCTGGATCGACCTGCGGACCAGCCTGACCGACTTCTCGATTGAGCCGCCACCCGTGCGGGCTGAGTATGCGGCCGCGGAGCGGGCCATCCCGGCCGGCGCAAACGCCCTCGCCACCGTAGACGACACCTTCCTGCTGGATTACCGCAGCCGCCACATCGATATTGCCGACTTTCCCGGCGCAGCCAGTCCCCCGCCCGGCTGGCCCGGCCGCTCGGACGGCGAGACCCTCGCCCGCTATCTCCAGGCGCAGCACATCCGCTATCTCATCTACACCTACCACCCGGAGATTACCGGTTTCGAAGCGCACCTGCTCTCTGTGATCAACGACCCGAACGTGACCCAGTGGATCCGCAGCGAGGACGAGATGGTGCTCCTGACCAGGCGTCAGTATCACCAGCTGGCCGACACCCGGAAGCACATCTACGATGACGGAACAATCTATGTACTCGACCTCGCTACTCCGAAGTGAGGAGCCTCGCCCAGAGACCCGGCCGGTGGAGCTTATTGCCATTGACGCGCCCTTGGGCCGTCTGTTACGTTTGAAGTTCGCGTAGTCTCGCGTCTGCACACCCGTGACGGGTATCTGTCCATGGTCAAGAAGCGGATCGAGACACCGTGATGGATTGGCTCGGAGTGTTGTGCCGCAGGCGCTCTTGAGGCTTTCCCTTTCACAGGCTTTACGTGGAGTCCAGACGATTCGTCCTTTTGCGCCGAGATCCTTCTACGCAAATAACACCGAGTTGGCAGCCGTAGTCCCTTGTCGCGTGCAGTTGCACCTGCCGCCTGCTTTGCACCGAACCATTCTTCGCGGAACACGCCGGGACCTTACCGAAGCCGGCAGAATCAGGGAGTAACCAGAAGATGTCGACCACCATTCCCAGCGGAAAAGATATCAAGCGCAAGTGGTTCGTGATTGACGCCAGCGGCAAGACGCTTGGCCGTCTCGCCACCCGCTCCGCCAGCATCCTCGCCGGCAAGGACAACGTGCTCTACACCCCGTACATTGATATGGGCGACCACGTCATCATCATCAACGCCGAGAAGATTGTGCTCACCGGCCTCAAAGCGGACCAGAAGCTCTATCGCCGCTATACCGGCTTCCCCGGCGGCCTCCGCGAAGAGTCGTTCATCAAGCTGCTTGCCCGTCGCCCCGAGGCGATCGTCGAGCAGGCCGTCAAGGGCATGCTCCCCAAGTCCAAGATGGGCCGCCAGATGGCCACCAAGCTCAAGGTCTACAAGGGCGGACAGCATCCGCACCTCGCGCAGCAGCCGGAGCCCCTCGACTTCCACGCGTCCAACGCCCCGAAGTCTGGCAACGCTCCCCATGTTGCTCACAAGCACGACATGCTTGAGGGCCAGGTTCATCCCGCTGGCCTGAACCGCTAAACGCACACGATACCAGTAGTTCAATTCGGCGATTAAGGGCACCCCTCAAGCCCGGGCAGTAGGCCCAAGAGGCATCAAGGAGCATCATGGCAGATCTCGTACAGTTTTATGGAACCGGTCGTCGCAAGTCGTGCATCGCGCGCGTGTTCCTGCGTCCGGGCAGCGGCAACTTTGTCGTCAACAAGAAGGACGTCGACGTCTACTTCGTGACCGCCCAGCAGCGCGCCGCGGCCAAGCGCTCACTCGGCATCGCCGACATCGGTGAGACCTTCGACGTTTTCACTACCGTCAAGGGTGGTGGCGTCATGGGCCAGGCCGACGCCGTCAAGCTCGGCATTGCTCGCGCCCTCATGATCTTCAACCCCGAACTCCGCAAGGCGCTCAAGGCAGAAGGCCTCGTTACCCGCGACTCGCGTGGTAAGGAGCGCAAGAAATACGGGCAGAAGGGCGCCCGCGCTCGCTTCCAGTTCTCGAAGCGATAAAGAACAGCTTCTCAGCAGAGTTTCTTGTCTTTGCTGGTTCCTGCACGACGCATTCCGGAGGAGGTCTGGGGTTCTAGCCGAGCCTCCTCCGTTCGCATCACCCTCATCCTGCAGGCTGGCATGAGGTCAAGGAGTCAAATCTCCCGCGTTCACTCGCAAGGGATCAATCCAGACCACCCGCAATCCAGGTCGGTCTATAAACAGGAGCTCACTTTGGCGAATATCACTATGAAGGAACTGCTCGAAGCAGGCGTTCACTTCGGGCATCAGACCAAGCGCTGGAATCCCAAGATGAAGGAATACATCTTTGGCGAGCGCAATGGCATTTACATCATCGATCTGCAGAAGACCCTCAAGATGTTCAAAGAGGCGTCGAAGTTCGTCACCGATCTCACCTCGACCGGGAAGCTCATCCTCTTCGTCGGCACCAAACGCCAGGCACAGGATGCGATCGCCGAAGAAGCGACCCGCGCAGGCATGCCCTACATCAACAGCCGCTGGCTCGGCGGGCTGCTCACCAACTGGGTCACCGTTCAGAAGTCCGTCAAGCGCCTCCAGGAGCTCGACGACATGTCGACCGACGGCCGGTATGAGCTGCTTACCAAAAAGGAAGTCATTAAGCTCGAGCGCGAGCGCAAGCATCTCTCGACCAACCTCTCCGGTATCAAGACCATGAAGCGCCTGCCCGATGCGCTCTTCATCGTCGACTCGAACAACGAGGCCATCGCCGTAGCCGAAGCCCGCAAGCTCGGCATCCCCGTTGTCGCCGTCGTCGACACCAACTGCGACCCGACAGTTGTCGACTATGTCATTCCCGGTAACGACGACGCCCTGCGTGCCATTCGCCTCTTCACCACGAAGATTGCTGATTCAGCCGCCGAGGGTGTCCAGATGGTCTCCGAGAAGGCCTTTGCGACTGAAGCCGCCAACGTCCAGCAGCTTGAGGTCGCTCCCGAGCATGTTGGCGAAGAAGGCGATCTCTCGCTTGACGCGGCCACTGCCGAGGTGCACGAGTCGGCCGGTATCGCCGAGGCTTCCGTTGAAGACGACGACAATGTCGATCTCGACGCTGTCCTGGGCGGCGGCATCCGCAAGGCCCCGGCTGCTGCAACCGAGCCCGAGCCTGAGTCTGAAGCCGTGCACGCCGAGACCGTCGCGTAACCATCCACGAGTATCCTCCAGGGGAGCGTGGCTGCCACTCGGCACCACGCTCTTTCTATGTCAGAACCTGCACAGCGTCATGCCAGAAAAGGATTGCATCATCATGAGCGAAACACCCAAGATCGACGCCAAGCTCGTCAAGGAACTCCGCGAAAAGTCCGGTGCCCCGATGGGCGACTGCCTTAAGGCCCTCCAGGAGGCCAAGGGCAACATGGAAGACGCCTTCGTCGTCCTGCGCAAGCGCGGCATGGCTTCGGCGGCCAAGAAGGCCTCCCGCTCCACCAATGAGGGCGCGGTTGGAACGTACATCCACGCCGGCGGCAAGATCGGTGTCCTTGTCGAGCTCAACTGTGAGTCCGACTTCGTCGCCCGCACCGAGGACTTCCAGGAGCTGCTCCGCGACATCGCTATGCACATCGCCGCCACCGACCCGCGCTTCGTCGGCCGCGACGAGGTCACCGAGGCCGATCTCGAGCGCGAGAAGGACGTCTACCGCTCGCAGGCCGCCGCCACCGGCAAGCCGCCGGCTGTCATCGAGAAGATCCTCGAAGGCAAGCTCGGCAAGTTCTACGAGGAGTTCTGCCTGCTCGATCAGCCGTTCATCAAAGAGCAGACACAGACCATCGGGCAGCTTATCGCCGCGAAGGTGGCCAAGCTAGGCGAGAATATCTCCGTTCGCCGCTTCGCTCGCTTCAAGGTAGGCGCCCCCGACTGGACTGTTGCCACGACCAAGGCTGCGATCGAAGAGCCTGCCGCGTAACGTGTTCTGACGCGTTCAACAAGAGGTCCGGGCACCCACCCGGGCCTCTTCTTGTCACATGTCTCATCGGACACGAAGCGCTAATCCTTCGGCTGCCTCGGCATCATCAACCCGCCTTCCCTGCGGTCGGGATTGAAGTAGAAGGTAACGTCCGGAGGCAGCGTCGGTGCAAAGCGAGCAAGATCCGCACGGATCGCTGGCTCGCCCTCAGGCGTCGTACTGTAGAAGACCATACACGGCTCGTTGATGTTGATCTGCTGATGGGGAACACACATCTTCGCAACCGGGGTCCACGATGCCGGGATCTGAAACCAGTCCGGATAGAGCATAGCCAAGCTGATCCCGTGACGTCCTACGATTGCCTCCAGCCAATCGGCCGTCTTCGTCAGCTGCTTCGAAGCTTCTACCGAGGCCAGCCCGTAGACGTCCAGTACATACGCGTCCGACGTCCTCCGATAGCTGACCAGCCCAAGATCGTTTACCGCGAAGCTGTCATGATAGAACTCGGTGATAAAGCGGTGCATCTGGTACTGCTGCCGATAAATCTCCTCGGTACTCGCGACCGTCAATTCGGTAGCCCGGATGAACGGGGTGGCACAGAAGACCAGCCCCATCACGAAGTAGCCGAAGAGAAATCGCGGCCGCTCCGCAAGCACCCGCAGCAGAATCATCAGCAGAAAGATAAGGGCGTACACCTCATAGCGGTAAAACCAACCGAAGCGGCCGATCACGATCTGCAGGCCTCCTAGCAGCGCCGCCCCAGCGAAGATGAAGCGACGCGGCCGCGTCGTCGCAGTCCACGCAAGACCGACAAAGATCAGGAAGAGCATCACGATCGTGAAGCGTTCCGGATCCACCAGCGACTGGTACGCCCCCGACCGTAACTGCCTGAACATCTTGTAAAGCGGACCGCCGCTAATGTACGCGTTGCCTTTGACCAGTACCGACATCGGCAGGCTCGGCAGTCCGTGCGCCAGCAGAAAGCCTGAGAAAGCGACCAGCGATGCAACGCTGAGCCCCAGCACTACGGCAGCCCTCTTCCACTCCCGCGTGCCGGCCAGGGCGCAGCAGATTGCCACCGTCAGCGCCAGGTCCTCGTACCGCACCATCGGCGCAATGACTGCCGCCACCAGGCACCATAGCGGGATCGGCCGATTGGACAGCGCTTCCATCATCCCGATCGCGCAGGAGATCGCCAGCATCACTTGGAGTACATGCTCCATGCCGACGAAGGTCAGACTCGCAATGTTGGCCGCGAGCATCAGCAGCACCGCGGTGATCATCTGCTGCCCGAACGGCATGCGCCCTCGCTCATCCTGCTGAGGAGGCCACGTGGCCACGGCCCAGCCAATGAGCCCCGCGGCCATCACGCCAAAGACAAGGTTCCAAAGCAGCGGCAGATACGGATGCAGTGCTGTGCCTGCGAACGGAATCAGCAGAAATGGCCAGAGGATACTCGACGATGGTGACGATAGCTCTGTGAAGTTGATCCCGTAATGCCCGCGAGCAAGCTTCTCCGCCAGTGCCAGGTGGATGTACGGATCATCCAGTGCATAGATGAGGTGGCCCTGATTCTGCCTGCGAATCATCACAAAGAGCACCGCAACCACTGCCAGATAAACGGCCGCGCAAAACAGGGCCAGGTTGCGTGAAGAAGGTCGCATCAAGTGGAAGGGTATCCTCCCTTCCATCCTAAACTGAGCCTCCTCGCGCCTGACCCGCTCGCAACCTTGCTCGCCGATGCAATGCGCTTGAGAAGAAGGTGCAGCTCGGCCGCACCTCCTCCTGCAAACAGCATTACTCCCAGCGCGCCGTCCGTTCTGCGTTATCGACAATCTGATGGGCCCGGTCCACATGGCCGATCGCCCGGTCGCGCAGGCCGCGTGACTGCGGTACATCCTCCGCCTTCGACAGGTCGTTACGGGCTGAGTACAACAGCTCGTTCGCCTTTCGGAACCGGTCATGCGGGCTCAGGTGCGTGTCAATGTGGAAGGGATCGTTCAATCCCTTGCCATCATCAATCGACGCCTGCTTGATCTCGTTGATTGCCGCATCGATCTCGCGGATCGCCGCCGAGTCATCCTGCCTTACCGGCTGCCATGCCCAGCCATCGTTCAGGTAGTGGCGCGCCGCCCGCAGGTCGCTCAGCGCATGCAGGTACGCCGGGTGAGGGCCCGGTACCTGTTGCGCCAGCATCGTCATGGTCAGCGGCGTCATCATCGTTCCGGCAGCAAGAAAAAATTTCAACGTCATGCTCTTCATTTCGTCCTCCGTGGGGCCTGGTCGTTATATACCCCGCACTCTGCTAACCGGCTGCACCGTGGGAAGTTGTGCGTCACCAAAGATTCTCTCCTTCGGCATACGAACCATTCCGATCAGCCCCGCATGCGATACTTGGACCTGTATGTACAAAAGAGTCCTCCTCAAGCTCTCCGGAGAAGCCCTGGCTGCCGGCAAGGGCTTCGGCATTGATGCCGTCTTCATTCACAAAATCGCCGCTGAGATCGCCGCCGTTCACGCCGCCGGCTGTGAGATCGCCATCGTCGTCGGCGGAGGCAACTTCTTCCGCGGAGTCGCCCAGCAGGCCATCGACATGGACCGCGTCGCCGCCGACCACATGGGCATGCTCTCGACCGTCATCAACGCCATCGCGCTTCAGGACGCCATCGAGAAGCTCGGCCTCTTCTGCCGGGTGATGTCGGCGATCGAAATGCACCAAGTGGCCGAGCCCTACATCCGCCGCCGCGCCATGCGCCATCTGGAAAAAGGGCGCATCGTCATCTTCGCTGCCGGCACCGGCAACCCCTACTTTTCGACTGATACCGCAGCCAGTCTGCGCGCCATGGAGATCAAGGCCGACGTCCTGCTCAAGGCCACCTCGGTTGATGGCATCTATACCGCCGACCCCAAGCTTGATCCCACCGCGACCAAGTACGAGGAGATCACCTACATGGAGATCCTCAAGCTTAACCTGCGCGTGATGGACCAGACCGCTGTCTCGCTCTGCAAGGACAACAACCTTCCCACCATAGTCTTCAGCATGAAGGTCCCTGGCAACATCGTCCGCGTCGTTAATGGCGAGAAGCTCGGCTCGCTCATTACCGCCTAGAGACCACGGTAAGCTCTGCGTGGAATGCTGGCCAGGTGGAATCTCATTGCTCGAGCCGACCGTCTAACATGTTGAACCTATCCGTCCTGTAGTCCGTACGATCCTGGCTTGACTTCGCCACGCCTGACTGGCACCACACTCCTCGCAGTCGCCCCGAGGTCCGATCATCCCGACCTACGCCCGCAAGCCGCCTCTCCCAGCCCTCACCGGCGTCCGGACGGTGCTGGCGCTCAATATCCTCTTCTTCCATTTCACCCCGCCTCACATGGGTTACGTCTCGCCGTTCACCGATAACGGCTTCGTCTTCGTCGGCTTTTTCTTCCTTCTCTCCGGCTTCATACTCGCCTACAACTACGCGGACCGTGCCCTGACCCTCAACCCCCGCCAGTTCTGGCTCGCCCGCTTCGCCCGCCTTTACCCCATCTATCTTTTGGGTCTCGTCATCTCCTTCCAGATGCTTATCCTGGAGTGGCAGGTCCGTCCCCGCTCGCAGTTCTGGCTTGGCCTGCTGCTCACCCCCATCCTCCTCCAGGGCTGGAGTCCCCCGCTCGCCACGTTCTGGAACACCGTCGGCTGGACGCTCTCCTGCGAACTCCTCCTCTATGGCACCTTCCCGTGGCTCATTCGTACGTGGACCCTCCGTGCCCCGTCGATGAATACTCCCCGGCGGCTCATCGTCATCTTCTTGACGCTCTGGATCGCCGGCATGGTTCCCCACACCCTTTATCTGCTGCTGAACCCCGATCACCTCCCCGTCCCGGCCAGCCGCTACACCTACGCCCTTTGGCTGCGCGGCCTCAAGTACGCGCCACCCTCGTACTTCTGCATGTTCCTTGCCGGCGTCACGCTCGGTAAGCTCCAGCTGCAGCTCCGGATCACCGACCGGCAGCGCTTTGCCATCGCTCTCCTCGGCGCCGCCGCGATCGTGATCTTCTTCTACACCGCCGTTCACCACGTTCCGTACGTCATCATGCATGGCGGCCTGCTGCTTCCTCTCTTTGCCACCCTCACCATAGGCCTCAGCGGCACCAACCCGCTCGCCTCCATCTTTACCTGGCGCCCGCTGCTTGCCGTTGGGGAGACCACCTTCTGCCTCTACATCCTGCACTTCAATGCCATCACGCTCATGCACAGCCTGCGGCTCTGGGAGCGATTGCACGTGGCGCCGCTTGATCCCTGGATCTCCTATGCGGCAGCCCTGCTCCTTGCCTTCCTCGCCCATCACCTGGTGGAGAGCCCGGCAAAGAACCTCATCCTCGGCCGCTTCACCGCGAAACCTGCATCGGCTGCAGCGAAAGCTCCTGCGTCGGCCACGCTCGCTCAGGACTAGAGGTCGTCCGCTTCGGGGTAGCTCAAACGTAAAAACGCCCCGCACTCGCGCGGGGCGTTTCTGTACCTGACAGGGAGCAGGCTAGCTGGTTGGAGTTGTGACTGCCAGGGACGTCGAATGTAGTCCGTTCGGGATGGCAATCACTGACGTCGGCAGACCCGAAGCAGGGAAGGGTGAATGCTGAATCTGCGTCAAGCCGCCATTGTGCGGGTTGAGTTGTTCGCCCGAGACCGATCCGTCTGTCTGGTTTGCCGTGAACAGATAGATGCCCAGCGCCGGTTCGATCGCTACGCCAACCGGATTCGTCTTCACCGCTGTGCTGCCGCCAACCGAGTTGGTCGGCGTGCCGTTTGCCGTATTGATCGCGTAAGCGCTCACCGTGCTCGCGTTGTAGTTCACCACGTACAGAAAGCTGCCGCGTGGATCGATCGTTACGGCAACCGGGAACTGGCCCGTCGTAAACGGCCCGTTCACCATTGGCGTCAGCGAACCATCCGTGTTCACGAGATAGCCGATCAGCTGGTTCGACACCTTGTCGGTTACATAGACGAAGCTCGCGAGCGGGTTCTCGGCGATCGCGCTCGGCGTTACACCGGCGTTGTACCCGGTAGCTGCCGGCTGCGTGGTCGGCGGAACGATCGCAGGAATGGTCACACCGGGCAGCGGTATCAGCGCGCCCGTCGATGTATTTTCCGAGAAGCCGAGCACCTCGCCGACCGGTGACGAGCCCGACGGCACCTCCGCATCCACCACGTAGATAAAGTTGTTGTGAGCGCTGGCGATGATGCCAACCGGCGTATTGCCGACCTTTACCTGCGTCGGTGTGCCAAGCGAAACGGTCTCCGACCCGCCGGAGCCGCTATACGTGATGGGAAAAATCGATATCCCGCCCGGTCCAGGCGATGCCGTCGTATAAGGCGTCTGGTACGTGTACGCAACATAGAGGAACTTGCCCGCCGCATCAACCGCGCCGGCTACAGGAAAGCTGCCATTGGTGTTGTAGTTCTGCTCCGGATAAAGCTTACCGTCGGTACCGACGCCGTAGGTGCCGACGGTCGAATCATCATGATTCAACACGAAGATGAACTGGTTGCCCGTCGTCGTAGAAGTCGAGGTCACCATCGCTACCGGGTTGCGCCCCGCCGGTATCGGCGAGTCGGCCAACTGCAGCAGCGCGCCCGACTGGTAGTCGACCGAATACGCGTTGATCAGGCCCGGGTTGGTCTTTGCTGACGTTACATACACATACGCCAACGTGTAGTCGCGGCTGCATGCCGTAAGACCGAGTCCGAGAGCGAGTGAAACGGTGAAGGCCTTCGTGATGCGGCCCATAGTAATCAACTTCATGCGCTTTCTTACACTCCGGGGCAATTCGTTTCCGCCCGCTGTTGCTGCCCTCAACTCCAGGGACTGTTACCATCACTGATCGGTCCAGCTACCCGCTGCGGTAGCTAGTTGACGTTTCCACTGATTACCAGGCAGGTTGCATGGGAGGTCGCCGGGAAGGTCGCCCCACGTGCAAGGTCAGAAAGCTGGCCCGTCCGCGTGTTAATGATCTTTCCCGTCACCGTGCCCGCAACACCGTTTGAGGTGTACACGTACTGATTCGAGGGGTCCTCGCCCATACAGACGGGTCCAGAGCCTACGGCGTACGGGTTATTGGGATCGCCGGCAACCGGCGAAAGCTTGCTCGTCGCCGCATCGATGGTGAACGCAGAGATCGAGCTGTTGGTCTGATTCGAGTTGGTCCCGGACTGGTTCAGCACGTACAGATACGCGCCTTTCGAGTCGGCCATCGAGTAAACCGGGTTCGACGACGTTGCAAGGTTTGCCACCGAGCCGCCCGTCAGCGTATTGAGCGCGCAGGTGCTGCCTACCGTGTAGGGCAGAATCAGATTATTCGCCGCATCCGTCAGGTACACATTGCTGCCGTTGGTGCTGATTGACGTGAGCAGCGGGGTCGCTGTGCCGCCCGTCACCTTGATGGTGGAGTTGGTCGTCAGGGTCAACTGGCCGCCCGATCCGACCGTGTACGGGAAGATGGTCTGGTCAGCTTGATCCACCGTAAATACGCATCCGCCAGCCGACACGCGCAGCATGATCGGCGTAGGCCCGACCTCAAAATAGGTCAACTGGTTGCCGGTAGGATCCTTCACCTGGGCGTTGGTCACCAGGCTCAAACGGCCTGTGTCGCTTGCGATCGAGAACACCGTGATATCGCCGTTCAGGTCGGTCACCCCGTTGGTCGTGGTGCCATAA
>CAXTLS010000012.1:0-21797 GCA_964245235.1 uncultured Acidobacteriaceae bacterium | reverse complement strand
AGCACATAGAGATAGCTGCCCGTGCTGTCTACCGAAGCCCAGACCGGCGTGCTGCCCTGGCTGGTCGCGCTGTTCTGATAGGTCAGCGTGCCATCCCCTCCAACGGAAAACACGGAGATATTGCCGGCCACCGAAGGAGCCGTAGTCGCCGATGTGGCCGGAACACCTTCGTTCACTACGTACACATACCGTCCGCCCGGCTTGACTACGACCGACACGGGATTGGTTCCACCGGCGGCGAAGGGCGAATTAATCGCCGACGTCAGGTTTCCCGTGAAATCATCAATCTTGAAGCCGACAATCTGGCCGGATTGCTGGCCTGCCGCTGCATTGGCCGTAGTCCCCAGAACCCACATATACCCGATCGTGCCGCCACCACACGCCGTCATGCCTAATCCCATCGCAACGGATACTACGAAGGCCATCCCGAACCGGCCAATCCTGCTCAACGTCATGCGCTTCCTTAATCCTCGCCAGCGATCGTTCAACCGCCTTCTGCTGCGAGCAACTCTTTGGGGATACAACTTCTACCCCCGATTGTAGAAGCGTTCGTGACTTTATGCCAATTGCGAGCCGCTTTGCCCGCGGCCATCTGCAATTACTTCGCACGCGCTGCCACCGATCAACGCCGATCGAACCGAAGTAGAAACCGGTCCCATTCGCCTCGATCGGTGGCAGCGATCAAAGCACGTCGGCAGACCGCTGACGTGCTACCAGACCCGGCAGCTCTTCGCTGGCATCATCGGCTGGCCGACCTTGCAGCCAAACGCCTTGCCAAACTCATCGAAATTCTGCACACTACCGTTCGTCCGCCATTGCCCGCTCGAATGCGGGTCCGTCATCGCCCGCATTCGCGCCGTCTGCTCCCGCGTGTTCTCGCACCACACCTGGCCGAAGCCGATAAAGTACCGCTGCGCCGGCGTATACCCGTCAATCGTTTTTGTCGTCGCTCCATCACCCTGCTGCGCCAGCGTCTGCATCAGTGCCGCATACGCAATGTGCAGCCCGCCATTGTCCGCCGTGTTCTCACCCAGCGTCAGCTTGCCGTTCAGGTGCGCGCCCTCGGCCACCTCAAAGCCCGAGTACTCCTTCACCTCGCAGTCCGTCCGCTCGTCAAACTTCTTCCGATCCTCCGGCGTCCACCACTGCCGCACATTGCCCGTCGCGTCGTACTGGCTGCCCTCATCGTCAAATCCGTGCGTCATCTCGTGCCCGATCACCACGCCGATTGCGCCGAAGTTCACCGCAGGATCGATCGCAAAATCGTAAAAGGGCGGCTGCAGGATGCCCGCAGGAAAATTGATGTCATTCATCGCCGGGTTGTAGTACGCGTTCACCGTCGGCGGTGTCATCCCCCACTCCTTCTCATCCACCGGCTTGCCGATCTTATCGAGATCGCGACGCTTGTTGAAGTACGCCACCCGCTCCGCGTTGCCGACCGCATTATCACGATCCACCGTCAGCTTGCTGTAGTCGCGCCATGTCTCCGGGTAGCCGATCTTCCGCCGGAAGGCCGCCAGCTTCGTCTCCGCCTCGGCCTTTGTCGCCGAACTCATCCAGTCCAGCCCCTTGATGTCTTGGTTCAGCGCCACCGTCAGCGCATTCACCAGCTTCTCCATGCTGTCCTTCGCCGCGGGCGGAAAGTTCGCGGCCACCCAGTCCTGCCCAACCGCCTCGCCCAGCGCGCGATCCGTCACCTGCGTGCAGCGCTTCCACCGCGGCGTCTGCTCCTTCTGCCCGCCCAGCGTCGCCTGGAAGAAGTTGAAGTTCTCCGTCACAAATGGCGCACTCAGATTCGGCGCGTACTGGTGCACCACGTGCCAGCGCATGTAGCTCTTCAAATCGTCAAGATTCGCCGTGTTGATCTGCGCCGCCATCGTCTTGAAAAAATCGGGCGTCGCCACGTTCACCGTCGTCAGGCCGCCCTGCTCGACCGCTGCCAAGTACGTCTTCCAATCGTAATCCGGAGCCAGCGCCTCCACCTGCGCGATCGTCATGACGTGGTACACGTTGGCCGGGTTACGCAGATCAACCCGGGGCGTTGACCCTTTCGCCAGCGCGGTCTCGATCGTCATCACGCTCTTCGCCTCGGCCGCGGCCTTGTCCGGCGCATCGCCCAGCAGCCCGAACATCGTCGTCAGGTGCGTCACATACTGCTCGCGAATCTTGACCGACCGCGCATCGTCTTTCAGGTAGTAGTCCCGGTCCGGCAGCGACAGCCCCGCCTGCTCGAACTCGCCAATCTGCTTGGTCGAATCCTTCTGGTCCTGGTCCGAGCCAAACTCGAAGAACAGGTTCACCCCGTCATGGTTGCCCAGGTCGCTCGTCAGCGCGGCCAGCTGCTTCTTATCCTGGAACGCAGCGATCTTGCCCAGCACCGGGTCAAGCGGCTTCGCGCCCAGTTGGTTCGCCCGGTCCACACTCATGCACGCCGCGAAATAATCGCCGTACTTCTTCTGCAGCGGCGTCTTCGGCGCATCGGCCGCCGCCTTCAACTCCTGATAGACCAGGTAGTTGTTCCGCTCCGCCAGCTCGTTGAAGCGCCCCCAGCGCACCTGGTCCGGCGGAATTGCGTTGTTCTTCTTCCAGTTGCCGCACGCGAACTGGTAAAAGTCGGTGCACGGATCGGCTGACTTATCGATTGCGCTCGTATCAAAGCTGATCGGCTTGATCGGCTCCTTGGTCGGCGCCGAGGGCGCAGTCGCCCTCGGGGGCGCATCTGCTGCGGTAAAGCCCTGGCCAAGACATAACCCGCTCGAGAGCAGAAGAAGGGAAGCGAAAGATAGGGCGCGCATGGTGCTCCTGGGAGGTAGAAGTTTCTGTCGGTATGTGAAAGCAGCATAAACCGGCTACCCGCCCCGTTCAAAATCTGCTCTTCCGCAAAACGGCCGCCGCATTCCATCGCTCGTTCCCCACAGCAATGGAAACGGCCCGCCAAAGCGGACCGTCTCTCCTGCGCCAACCCGCACCTAGAAGATCTTCAGATGAATCGTCAGGTACTTCTTCGGGTCTTGGCGGATCGTCGTCACCAGCAGCGTGCTCTCCGTCAGCAGCTTGTTCAGATTTGTATACGCCGTATCATCCGTCGCCAGCTTGCCCAAGGTTCCCTTACCCTGGCTGATGCCCGCCACCAGGCCGTTTACATCGGTCAGCGTATCGCTCAGCTGCTGCCGGAACTTCGGATCCTTCAACAGCAGCCCCAGGCCGCCCTTGCCCGCGTTGGCGTCGTTCAGGATCTGGTTCGCGTTCGTAATCGTCGCGTTCAGGTTGTTGTAGAGCGTCTCATCCTTCAACAGCTTGCCCGCCGTCCCCTGTCCTGCGTCCAGTCCGGCCGAGATGCTGTCCAGCCGCGCAACCGTCGCATTCAGGCGGTTATACAGCGCATCATCCGAGATCAACTTTCCGATCGTGCCCCTGCCGTTGTTAATGTTCTTCTCGAGCGTCAGCAGCTCGTTCACCGTGTCATTCGCCTTGTTGTACAGATCGGGATTATTGATCAACTGCCCGATTGAGCCCTTCCCGTTCTGGAGGTTATCGACGATCGTGTTCGCCTTCGCTAAGATCACGTTCAGTTGTTCAATCGTCCCCTGGCTCGCCTTCACCACGTCTGAGATCGTGGGCGTCTCAAGGGTGTGCAACTCGTCGCCATCCTGCAGCGGCGGCCCGGTCGCGACCTGGCTATTCAGATCCACCACCGTATCGCCCAGCACCCCTACCGTCGTCAGCGCCGCCTTTGAGTCCTTCTTCAGGTCCGCCGCGTACTTGCTGTCGATCTTCATCACCACGCGCACTGGCGTCAGCTTCCGCGCCGCGTCTGCGACCACCTGCACACTCTTTACCGTGCCGACGGTCACGCCCTGAAGGTTTACCGCCGCGCCTTCCTTGATGCCCGCTGCGTTTTCAAAGTACGTCGATACCGTGAGCTTCTTCGAGAAGACGCCAAGACCGGATGAGCTGGTCATCAGGAACAGCAAGGTCACCAGCACGATTGCCGCCACCAGGACGATCACGCCTACCTTCAACTGCGACCATCGAACTTCCTGCTGGCTGGGCATCCACTCTCCTTAGATTGGTTTTCCGCGGAGCCCCCAGCCCTTACCGGCTGGTAGATTCCGCATCTTCTGCAAAGTTGCTAACCCAAGCCTTTGCAGACCGAGGCTTAGCTCAGAGGATACCGTACCTCCGGTCAGCCCTTCGCAGCCGGTGCTCTCTTCTGACGGTTAGTTGTATGGATGCTGAAGTCCGATGTCAGGTTTCAGAATGAAGCCTATGTCGAATCAAATCAACGTCGCGATTCCCAATCTAAACCGTCAGTCTGAACCATCAGTCCTCGAGCACCACCACGGCCATCGCCACGTCCCGGCTATGCGTCAGGCTGAGCGAGATCCGCCGGACCCCCAATATCAGTGCCCGTTCCGCGGCCCGGCCGCTCAGCTCGAGCTCCGGGCGCTGCCCCATCTCCCGCCGCACCTCGATCTCCCGCCAGCTCACGCCCTGGCTGATCCCCGTGCCCAGCGCCTTCGCACCCGCCTCCTTCGCCGCGAACCGCGCCGCAAAGCTCTCCGCTGCGTTCCGCCGCTTCCTCCGGCAATAGGCGATCTCGCCGGCAGTAAAGATTCGCTCGAGAAAATGATCGCCGTACCGGTCGATGCTCGCCTGCACCCGCTGAATCTCAATCAGGTCCGTCCCCAGGCCAAGCACCATTGCAGTCGCCTCTACCACCATCATTCCACGGATCTTGTTCGCTAACGCCAGCGTCACGTGACTACAGTTTCGACATCCCGTCACGCCCCGCCCCGCAGGTCCGATGAAGGCTCTAGCGGGCACCTAGACCTGACCGCGGAGGCCAATACCGTTCATGCAATCGCTCGATATCTGCGGCTTCAGCTATAACGACCGTTTCCAGATCCTGCTCTCGCTTACCGACTCACTTACCGATTCGGGGGCCTGGATCACGGATCGCGCCACTGTCTCCGCTTCCACCACCGAGCTTCGCTTCGAGATCCAGCTCCACTGCGTCCTCGACCTCTACGCCGCCTTTATCGCCACCGGCCTCGAACTCACCCGCACCGCCCACCACGCCATGACCGACCTCTGGACCTGCTACAACAATCTCGACGCCAACTGCAGCGATGTGATCAACTTTCGCCTCGAGATCAACTTCCTCGAAGACGTTACCCTCCACTCCCTGCTCGCCACCGGCTTCGGCCTGGCTTGAGCAGGCTTCCGACCAAGGCAGATTCCACGCTTGGCCAGACGTCCCGCTGACCCTACTCCTTGACAGTCATCCCCGGCTTGGCGCGCCCAGAACTTCCGGGTGCCCCACCCTTCGGCTTTTCGCGAAGGGTGGGCTCGAACCCTGCCGGGACGCTACACTGGCCGCATGATCGTTCATAATTTCGCCTTCCGCTGGAAGTCCGGCGTCACGGAGGAGCAGAAGACCCGCGCCCTCACTACCATCCTCGCCTTTCAGGGCCAGATCCCCGGTCTGCTCGAGACTCACGCCGGCGTCAACCTCTCGCCCCGCTCTGGCGGCTACGAGTTCGGCGGCACCATGAAGTTTACCGACCAGGCCGCCCTCGCCGCCTACACCGACCACCCCTCCCACCAGGCGCTCCTTGCCTGGCTCAAACCCCTCATCGACGCCATAGAGATAGACCTCGAAGCCTGATACGGCCGTGTGTCTGAGTTCACCCCACAGCACACCGTGGGTCCCGCAGTCGAGATCTCCACCCGCACCTATCGATCCAGCAGCATCACCCGTCGTTGATGTCCCAGGCTTTCCGGGTCCCCGATCACCAGCGCATGCCGCAGCCAGCGCGACCACCGCCCATGGCGCAGCATCAACACCAGCCCCGTCGCCTCGGGCGCCAGCCGGAAGACCGGCAAACTCACCATCGTTTGTCCCGCCAGCACCCGTCCGCCCAGCGGATTGCCCGACACCGCGTCCGACACTGGCCACACCCGCCCCTGCCCGTCCAGCAGGAAGCCTCGCAGATCCTCCGACATCTCACCCGCGCCATGGTTCGTCACCGGCACCGTCAGCCGCAGCAGCCGCTCATGATTCCGCGCCGGAAACCCCGGGACCTCCTCCACCCGCTCAACCGTAAAGCACAGCGTATGCATGCAGAGCGGCTGCCCCATCACGATCCGCTGCTCCGGCTCCCGGTGCGACACCACGCCGAGCACCACCAGGTAGACCACCCACACGCCCACCAGCGACCCCACCCCCTGCCACAGCTTCTGCCGCTCCCGCCGTACCAGCGAGATCGTCAGCCCGATCAACCCGATCGCCGTCCACAGCTCCAGCGCCAGCGCCAGGTACTCCCATCCATTCATACCGATTCCCCACACTCACGATAAACTCGATCGTACGAATGCCAACCATACCGTCCCTGCAGCCACTGACGTCCAAACCCATCATCCTCGCCCAGAACCTCGGCAAGACCTATCGCTCCGGCAAGGTCGAAGTGACCGCCCTTCACAATGCCACCTTTTCCGTCAATCCCGGCGAGTTTGTCGCCATCGTCGGCCCCTCCGGCTCCGGCAAATCGACCCTCTTCTATCTGCTCGGCGGTCTCACCAGCGCTACCGCAGGCTCGGTCACCATCGACGGCACCGACTTCGCCAAGCTCTCCGATCCCGAGCGCACCCGCATGCGCCGCTCCCGCATCGGCTTCATCTTCCAGCGCTTCAATCTCCTGCCCACCCTCTCCGCCATGGGCAACATTGAGATCGCGCACGACATCGCCAACCTCGGCGCCACGCCCAAGAAGCCGCTTGACCTCGCACTCCTCACGCATCTCTGCGACCTGCTTGGCATCAGCGGCCGCCTTGATCACCGCCCCAACGAGCTCTCGGGCGGCGAGCAGCAACGCGTCGCCATTGCCCGCGCCCTCATCAACCGTCCCGCCATTGTGCTCGCCGACGAGCCCACCGGCAACCTCGACACCAAGAACTCCGCCGCCGTCCTCGACATGCTCCGCACCTCAAGCCGCGAGCTCAACCAGACCGTCCTTATGATCACCCACAACCCTGACGCCGCCCAGATCGCCGACCGCATCCTCCACATGCGCGACGGCGCGATCGTCAACATCGAAAAAGGGGCCGGGCGCGCCACCGTAGCCGCCACCGCGTAAGCGATCCTCCGGCACAGGATTTAGCATTGAACGATGCTCTGATCAGTGCAGAAAAGAGATGGCCCATGCGAACCACTCTTGCTCTCGATGATGAACTTTTGCGAAAGGGGCAGGCTTTTACCGGTTTGAAAGAGAAGTCGGCAGTCGTTCGCACACCTTCTCGCGGCCGTTCAACTCACCCCCGACGCGAAGCTCTGGACGCACGACAAACGTCTGCACGCAGCTGCTGAAGGCCTCAACTTGGCTATCAAACCATCAGCGAGAAACACGGTCCACTAGCGCCTCACTCGGGCGGCTGAAAGTCCACTCGCACCGTCGTATCCACCGCCACCGCTTTCCCATTCACCACGTACGGCCGGTACTGCCAGCTCTGCACGTTCGCCGTCGCCATCCGCACAAACACTGGACTCGACGCATCAATCAGGCTCAGCCCTTCCACCCGGCCATCCCGCCCCACAATCGCGCGAAAGCGCACCTGCCCCACCATCCGCGTAGCCCGTGCCTCGGCGGGATACCCCATTCCCACGGGCCGCCGCTCAAGCATCGCTGCCTCGACGTCCCCCGCCACCTTCACCGTGCGTTCGATCGCCGCCATCGTCTCGGCCGAGGGCAGGTTCTGCACGTCGAGCCCCGGCCGCGTCGGGTCAATCTGGATCGCCGGCAGCCCAACCACCGGCACCACCGACGTCAGCGGCGCCTGTACCGGCCGCTTCGTGCATCCCGCACACACCCCCAGAAGCACGCCCGCCGCAAGTCTCCGCATACCCGCATCGTAACGCACCGCGGAATCGCTCGTTCAGGTGTCACGGCGTGTCATTTAGGTTGAAGCTCACCGTCACCGTCGTCTTCACGAAGACCGCATTGCCATTCAGGTAGTAGGGGCTATAGGTCCATCGGCGAACCGCCGTGAGTGCCGCCTCGCGCAGCGCCTCAGGCCCGGCAACCGCCGCCAGTTGAACCACCTTTCCGGTCGTATCAATCGTCGCCGCCATTACCACCGAGCCCCACACCTTCTCATCCCGTGCCGCCTCCGGGTAGACCGGCTTCACCTTCTGCAGCACCTGTCCGGCCATCACGCCACCCGAGACAGGCATGGGGTTGTGCTCGCTCCCAAACCGCACCGGCACCGTCTCCGGTTTATTGGGGCCGTCAGTGTCCTGCCCATACGCCGCACCCACGCCAGCCCCCGCCGCAAGGGCTGCCATCACCAGCAAAGATCGCCACACTCGTCCCAGTCGCATCCCCCTCCATTCACCGGCTATGCTAGTCCGGTTCGCACACCGCGAGTGTATAGGCCAGCATCCGTCTGCAGCTGGTACAAATCCTCACGAGAACTGCAACAAACTCCTGCAGAACCTTCGTCCCAATAAAATTGGGGCAATCTTCCTGCTTTCTACCTCCACCCCACCTGCTTTCCGCATCCCTACTTATACAGCGGCAGAGCCGCACAAGGAGATCTAGAACATGACCGACTACCGCGTAGCCCCAGGCGAAGCACAGGAAGACCAAGTCACCGCCTCGATCGAGAAGTTCACGTCGCAGGTCCCGTCAAGCGCCTATCTCGCAGCTGCACTCGGATCGATGGCTGTCTCGGTCGGTTTCCAGATCGCAGGCAAGAAGGATCTGTCCCTCTTTGTTGGCCAGTGGGCCGCCCCGTTCCTAATTCTCGGTCTCTACAACAAAATGGTGAAGCAGCATGGTTCGGATGCCAGCAGCGGCTCCAACTAACATCTTTCCAGTGACGGATTCAAGAACCCGGCTCCTCAGCCGGGTTCTTTGCGTCCGGTTCTCTACCACAGCACTCCACGAACCGGCTGCGCCCGCTCCGGTATCGCGGTCTCGCCCATCATCTGCAGCAGGTTGATCTCGATCGTCGTGGCGATCGACGTCATCGGCACATCGAAGATCTCGTTCTCAAACGGATCCTCAAGGTCCCTCCCGATCTTATCGAGCGCCAGAAAGATGAACGCGACCAGCGTCGATCCTAGCGGGGTAAACCACCCCAGGTTCGCCACCATCGCCAGCGGCAGCAGCACGCAGTAGATCTGCACAAACAGCCGCGGGTAGTAGTCATACTGCTTGGGCATGGGTGTCAGCTTGATCCGCTCCGAGCCGCCCTGCGAGTTGGCAAGCGCATCGAGGAGTTCATTCAGGGAGCGCCGCTGGACCACGTCGATCCACCCGCGCGCTTCACTCTGCTCCAGCATCCGCCCGATATGCACCTGGATCGCCAGCGGCACGTTCCTCTGATCGCGCAGCCGGAGCGCGTCCGCCTCCCCCAGCAGCCGGGTCGCCTCGGCCGGCACATCAAGCCCGCGCAACTGTTGCCGCAGCGTCTGCACGAACGCGATCTGGTGATAGACGATCCGGCGCTGCATCGCCTCCATTGCCTGCTGCTCGCCCGCCGCGGAATGCATGCCGGTCGACACCTGCCGGGCCAGGTTGCGGGAGTTGTTGACGATCGCGCCCCACAGCGTGCGCGCCTCCCACCACCGCGCATACGCGGAGTTGTTCCGGAAGCTCAGGATCACGCCGATCGCCGATCCATACAGCGCCAGCGGCACATGCGGCAGCGACACCCACTCCCAGTGCAGCACCTTGTAGGCCAACACGACCACCATCTCATAGATCGCGACGATCACCAGCGGCCGGCCGACGTACAGTACCATCTGGCGAATCTGCGGCCTTTTTGGAACAATCACCCGGCAACCTCGGACCCGACCGTGTGAAACTCCCGGTTACCCTCTTCCGAGATCCGTATATCACCCGAGCCAATGTCATATACCCAGCCCGAGATCGTCAGCTCGTTCCGCGCCATCGCCCCCGCCACCGAAGGATGCGTGCGCAGGTGCTGCAGCTGCAGCAGCACGTTCTGCTCGGTCAGCCGATGCATAAAGTCGCTCGCCGGCTCATCCTTCTTCGCCAGCGACCGGGTCACGCTCAGCGCCGCGGCCGCGTTATTCAGCCACGAGGTCACCGTCGGCATCGACGCCGTCGTCTCCGGATGCAGCAAACCCTTCATCGCGCCGCAGTCCGTGTGCCCGCATACCACTACGTGCTTCACCTTCAGTGCCATCACCGCATACTCGATCACCGCACTCACGCCGCCCAGCATCTCGCCATAAGCCGGGACCATGTTGCCGATATTGCGCGTCGTAAAGATCACTCCGGGCCCGCTCTGGGTGATCGACTCCGGGTCGATCCGCGAGTCGGCACACGTGATCATCAGCGCGTTCGGCCGCTGCGGCTCCAGCACCGCCTGCTGGAACGTCTCGGCAAGTTCCGGATAAACCTTGGCTTGAAACCGGAGGATCCCGGCCTTCAGCTGATCCAGCGTTTCATCGGTAGCCATATCGTCCTCACTTGGGATCTACTTGGTACAAGGTATGTGTCGGAACTCTACCGTACGCCGGGCGCTTGCATCTACCCTCGCCATTTAATATTGCAGCCAATACTGGATCGCTGCTTGTCCGGATCCGGCCGCACGCCCCGGATCACCGCGTCCATCGCCGTCCGCAGGTCCTGGCCCGTCACCGGCAGATCGTTGCCCGCATCCCCGCGCCGCGGCCGGCTCTCATCCAGCTGGCCCCGATACACGAGCTTCAGCTCCGTATCGAACAGGAAGAAGTCCGGCGTGCACGCCGCCGCATACTCCCGCGCCACCTCCTGCGATTCGTCGAACAGGTATGGAAAGCTGAACCCCAGCCGCTCCGCCTGCCGCTTCATCTCCGCCGGCCCGTCCTCGGGGTACGCCACCACATCGTTCGACGAGATCGCCACCATCGCCACCCGCCCCGCATAGTCCCGGCCAATCCGCGCCAGCTCTTCCTCCACATGCTTCACATACGGGCAGTGCACGCAGATAAACATCACCAGCAGGCCCCGCTTGCCGACCCCGGCCTCGTTCAAACCCTCCCGGATCGACCCGTCCGACGCGTCACCGTCCCACGCCATCGCCACCACGTCGTCGCGCCCCACCGCCCGGCCGCTCACCACATCCGACAGCTCAAACGCCGGCGCCACCGTGCCCAGTCCAACCATCACCGACTGCGTCTTCGACATCAAATCCTCCATACTGCCCCCATCATAACTTTCCCTCGCCGCACTGCCATGAGTGCCGCCGCCGCGCAACCTGCGTCTGCCTTCCATGCCCAGGCCATCGCACGCGCATCCAGAAACAGACGATAACCCGCCCAGACCCGAAACCGCCGGTATACCCTAATTTCATGCAGGTTGATCTGGAATCTGTACTCCCGGGACAGGTACCACCCTACAAATCGCAGGTCTGCATCATCGGCGGCGGCATCGCCGGACTCGTCCTCGCCACCACCCTTGCCAAGGCCGGCGTCGAGGTTCACCTCCTCGAAGCAGGCGGCCGGACCGCCGAGCCCGAACCTCGCAGCCAGGCCATCTACGCCGCCTCCATGGCCGCCCGCCACCACGCCGGCGCCACCTACGGACGCTTTCGCACCTTCGGCGGCTCCTCCACCCGTTGGGGAGGCCAACTCCTGCCCTACACCGCTGACATCTTCGCGCCACCTGCTGGCCTGCCCTCGCAATCTTGGCCCATCGGCCCCGGCGACCTCAGCCGCTTCTACCCCCAAGTCGAAGCTCTCCTCGGCGCCGATCATCTGCCCTACACCGCCGAGATCTACCAGGACTTCCGCCGCAACCCCCCCGCCGCCCTCGCCAGCGGCGGCGACATCACCCTGCGCGCCTCCAAATGGGCCCCGTTCTCGCGCCGTAACCTCGCCCAGACCCTCGGCGAGCAGGCCATCGCCTGCGCCGACAAGGCCACCGTCTTCTTTCACGCCAACGTAACCGAGCTCCTGCTTGCTCCCGACGGAACCCGCATCGAAGCCATCCTCGCCCGCAACTACCAAGGCCAGACTTTCCGCTTTCAGGCACGCCACTATGCCCTCGCCGCCGGAACCATCGAGACTTCCCGCCTGCTCCTCGCCTCGCGCAGTGTCGTCCCCGCCGGCGTCGGCAACGATCACGACCAGGTAGGCCGCGGCTTCCATGACCACCTCAGCTACCGCGCAGCCGAGTTCTCCGGCCCGGCCCGCACCCGCATGCTCGAGTGGTTCGCGCCAATCCTCGTCGACGGAACCACCCACACCGCCAAGCTCGAGGCCAGCCCCGCCCTGCGTGAACGCCTCGGCCTGCTCGCCGTCATGGCGCATGTCACCATCGACGAGCCCGAACACTCCGGTGCCGCGGTCGTCCGCGGGCTCCTGCAATCCATGCAGCGCGGCGACTTCGGCAGCGCCTTCTCGACCAGCCTGCCCCACCTTCCCGGTGCCTCGATCGAGATTCTCCGCCTTGCCTGGAACGCCCGTGTCCGCAAGCGCCGCGCCGTCTCCCGTGCCGCCTCCGTCACCCTGCGCATCGACTCCGAGCAGCGTGCCCGCCCCGAGAACCGCATCCGCCTCGACTACGAGCACCTCGACACGCTAGGTCTCCCCGGCACCATCATCGACTGGCGCGTCTCGGACGATGAGATCCGCTCCATCCGCACCTACGCCGCCTTTCTCCAGGAGCAACTCCCCCTGCTCGGCGTCGACCCCATCCGCTGGCAGCCCGAGCTCGCCAGACCCGACGCACCCCTCACCAACATCACCGACACCTACCACCCTATGGGCGGCGCCATCATGGGGCGCGACCCCGCCTCGAGCGTCGTAGACCCCGACCTCAGCCTCCACGGCGTCTCCAACCTCTCCATCGCCAGCTGTGCCACCTTCCCCGCCGGCGGCAGTTCCAACCCCACCTTCACCCTCATGGCGCTCACCCTGCGCCTCGCCGAAAGCCTCGGCAAACGCCTGCACGCCAACCGCCTCACCTCCGCCGACCGTGAACCCATAGCCGCCAACACCTAGCATGAACCCAGAATCGAGCCGCAACAGAGTCGGTCAAGGATGCGCGGCCCAGGCTCTTTCACCAACTCGGGTGTCCATTCTTTCGCAGCCCCATCGCGAAAGGATAGGCTAAGCTACCCACCAGGCCCCGCAGCCGCCAGAAACCGCTCCCGCAGGATACCCACTTCGTCCTCCGTAAACCGGCTCGCCGCAATCGCCTGCACGTTCGTCTTGAGATTCTCCACCTTCATCATCGCCGGCACCACCACGTCGATCCCCGTCCCCCGCAGGATCACGCTGAACACCACGTCCGCCAGCAGCAGGTTGCTCCCGTCGGCCAGCTTCGCCCGCAGCTCAGCCGGTACTGCATCGGACTGCGCCAGCTCCGCAATCAGCCGCTTGCTCTCCGCCACCCGCATCACGCCCCCAAATGGATGGTTCGCCACAAACAGGCGATCGCCCGCGCTCCGGCTGGTCGCCCCGGTCACCGCCAGGTCGAAGACGTTCGCCGGAAACTGCATCGCCCGCAGCACGGGAAGGTCCTGCCGTAGCCCGATCGCCGTCCCAATCACCGACGGCTCCGCCGAGATCCCCGCCACCCGCACCTTGCCCTCCGCCACCACCTGCCCCAGCTCCGCCATCAGGTCGTCCTGCTCCATCACGCTCGCAGGAGCCGCGTGCAGAAACAGCACATCGACATACTCCGTCCGCAGCCGCCGCAGGCTCTCTTCGAGCGAACTCCGCAGCACCGGCACCGTAAACTGGTTCGCCGTCATCTGCGTTCCCGCACTCCGCCGCACCAGTGCCCGCGCCCCCGGCGCCAGCTTCAGCAGCCCGCGCACGATCGGCTTGGCCACCTGCTTCCAGCCGCTCTGCCGCTCCGGCCAGATGCCAAACTTGGTGAAGACGATCGCCTGCTCCCGCCGCCCCGCCAGAAACTCCCCCAGCAGACCCTCCCCCTCGCCATAGCCGTACGACCGCGCCGTATCGAACAGGTTGATCCCCTGATCCCACGCCGCGCCCATCGCCCGTAGTGAGTCACCCCGTCCAACCCGCCCCAGCACCGCCCCGCACCCAAACCCAAGCACGGAGGCCGGCATATCCTTCCGATCCAGATATCGCATGCGTCTACTCTACTTCTCGCCTGCGGCACGTCCACACCGCCCGGCGACATCAGCCGCCCAAGAACGCGAACCGTACAATATGAAAGCCCGCAGCTCTACCCAGAACTACCCAGGAGTTTTATGTCCTCGTTTGCCCGGCGCATGCTCTCCGCCCTCATCCTGCTGGGAGCCCTATCCTCCGTCGCTGTCCCTGCTCAGCAGCCTGCCCCGCAGCACGCACAAGCCAACCGCATCGCCACCCATCCTGACCTCCGCGCCACCACACGCCTCCCGGGCCACGTCGCCACATGGGCCGTTCTTGCCAACGACGCCGGCCCCGTCCCCGCCGACACCAGCCTTCGCCTCACCTTCGTTCTCTCCCGCTCGCCCGACCGCGAAGCCGCCTTCAAACAGCTTCTTGCCGACCAGCAGAACCCCGCCTCCCCCGGCTATCATCACTGGCTCACTCCGCAGCAGATCGGCGCCCAATTCGGCCCCACCCAGCATGACCTCGACACCCTCACCGCGTGGCTCACCGCGAAAGGGCTCCCCGTCACCGAGATCGCTCCCAGCCACACCTTCCTCACCGTCGAAGCGCCTGCCGCTACGGTCGCCGCCGCGCTCGACACCAGCTTCCGCTACTTCAACGTAGCCGCCCCCGCCGGCCAGGCCACTCATCCCAGGCTCGCCGCCACGACTAACCCCGCCATTCCGTATGCCCTCGCCGCCATCGTCACCGCCATCAACGGCCTCGCCGACACGCCCGTCTACCCCATGCACCATTCCATGCTGGCCCCCATGCCAGCTACCGAACCAGCACCCCTCGGCACTCAGGCCAGCACCGGCATCCACTACATCACGCCCGCCGACTTTGCCGTCCTCTACGACCTCAACCCCGCCTACAACTCCGGCATCAACGGCGCCGCGCAGAAGATCGCCGTCCTCGGCCGCTCCCGTGTCCAGGCCTCCGACATCACCATCTTCGAGAAGGTCACCAACCTTCCCTCCGTCCAGCCCAACACCATCGTCCCGCCCGCCGGCGTCGACCCCGGCATCACCAACACCGCCGACCAGGATGAAGCCACCTTCGACGTCGATCGCTCGCTTGGCACCGCCCCCGGCGCCCAGACCGATCTCGTCATCTCCACAAGCGCCTCCGGCGGCATCCAGACCGCCGCACAGTATGAGGTCCAGACCCTCCTCGACCCCGTCATGAGCATCAGCTTCTCCACCTGCGAGACCAGCGCCGGCCAGAGCGGGGTTACCTATTGGGACAGCCTCTTCTCCCAGGCCGCCGCCGAGGGCATCAGCGTCTTCGTCTCCTCGGGCGACTCCGGCGCCGCCGCCTGCCAGTCCGGCAGCTCCCCACCCTCCGGCGTGCAGTCCCGCAGCATTAATGTCATCTGCGCCAGCAGCTATGCCACCTGCGTCGGCGGCACCCAGTTCGCCGACACCGCCTCGCCCTCCACCTACTGGAACTCGTCCAACGGCACCGGCCTCGAGTCCGCCATCTCCTACATCCCTGAAGGCGCCTGGAACGAGCCCACCACCGTCAACAACGGCAATACCTCCTATGTAGTCGATGCGACCGGCGGCGGCGTCAGCGCCTTCGTCCCCAAGCCCTCCTGGCAGGCCGGCACCGGCGTGCCCGCCGACGGCTTCCGCGACGTCCCCGACGTCAGCTTCTCCGCCTCCATCCACAACGGCTACCTCGTCTGCCTCGCCTACAAAGGCGCAGACTGCGTCACCATCGTCACCTTCTTCGGCGGAACCTCTGGCGACGCGCCTGCCATGGCCGGCATCAGCGCCATGCTCAACCAGAAGACCGGCGGCTCGCAGGGTAATCTCAACCCTTTCCTCTACCGCATCGCCGCCACCACCCCGGCCGCCTTTCATGACGCCACCCCCGCCACCAGCGGTGTCTCCTGCGACATCAACAACCCTAACCCGTGCAACAACAGCACCCCCAGCGACTCCGGCCTCACCGGCGGCCTCGCCGGCTTCGCCCTCACCACTGGCTACGACCAGGCCACCGGCCTTGGCTCGCTCGACGTCAACAACCTGCTCTCCGCCTTCACCGCCGCCGAAGCCATCAGCATCACCCCCGCCGCGAGCACCCTCACCCTCGCCGCCGGCGCCACCACCGGCAACACCGACGTCCTCACCGTCCACTCTTCGGTCTACGGCGGCTCCGTCGCCCTCGGCTGCACCGTCGCCTTCAACGGCCCCGGCACCGCCGCCTCGAGTCCCATCTGCAGCATCAGCCCGGCCAGCGTGACCCTCCCCGCCGACGGCTCCGTCACCAGCACCCTCACCCTCGCCACCAGCGCCCGCGCGGCCGCAGCCATCATCACCCCGCTCTCCGGCGCGAAGAACGCTGCCCTCGCCGCGAACGCCTCGACCTTCGCAACGAGCCGCGCCGCCGCCGTGAGCCTCCCCGGCCGCCGCTTCCCCAGTCCGCTGGCCCTGGCCGCGCTCCTCCTGCTCCCGCTCTTCGCCTCAAGCCGCCTACGCCGCAGCCTGCGGTCCTGGCAGTCGCTCCCAACCGCCCTCCTCCTGCTTGTCGGCCTCACCACCCTCTCCGCCTGCAGCGGCTCCAGCACCCCGCAAAGCCCCAACCCGCTTCTCATCAGCTCGTCGAAGACTGCCGTCGCCCCCGCCGCGCCCATCATCTTCGCCGGCGCCTCCGATATCTTCACCGTCACCGTTGTCAACTCCGGCTTCAACACCGCCGTCGCTCCCACCGGCACCGTCAACTTCTACGTCGCTGGCGGCGAAACCCCCGCCGCTACCGCTACCCTCGCCAACAGCACCGCCACCGCATCCATCCCCTTCGCCACAGCCGGCTCCTACAACGTCACTGCAGCCTACGCCGGCGACAACAACTTCTTAACCTCAAACGCCACTACCTCCGTCAACGTCATGCCCCTCGGCACCACAGCCGGCACCTACACCGTCACCATCACCGCCGCCGCCACCGCCGGCCCCACCGCGACCACCACCATAGCCGCCACGATCCAATAAGCCACGACCCTGCGAAAGGGTGGGCTCGGACCACCCCCGAAGCAGGGGGAACCAACCTCACCATCCCCGCCCGCCCCCTCCCCCAGTACCCTGAAAAGGCATGCTCCCCCGCACCCTGCCCGGAGGCCGCACTACCCGCCACGCCCTCCCCGTCGGCCTTAACGGCCTGCCCCTCTGCCGCTGGTGCGAGCTCGAAATCCTCGCCCGCCGCCGCCGTACCTTCTGCTCCGATTACTGCGTCCACCAGCACCGCCTCCGCACCGACCCCGGCTATCTCCGCGACCAGGTCTTCGCCCGCGACCACGGCCGTTGCGCCCTATGCGCCGCCGACACCGTCGCCATCTATAACGCCCTGAAACGCAGCCGAGGCCCCGCCCGCGCCGCCGGCCTCTCTCTCTACGGCATGAAGTCCATCACCAGCCGCCGCTCGCTCTGGGACGCCGACCACATCCTCCCCGTGGCCGAAGGCGGCGGCCAGTGCGACCTCGACAACCTCCGCACTCTTTGCCTTCCCTGCCACCGCGAGCTCACCGCCCAGCTCCACCTCCGCCTTCGCACGACCCGTGCGCTACGATAGAGCCGCAAGCCCGGAGCATCCACCCATGGAAACCACCGCCGCCCACACCCGCTGGGACGACATCCCCGTAGAAGCCATGAGCAGCCACATCGGCCGCCAGTTCATCACCGGTCAAAACGTCATGATCGCCCGCGTCCTGCTCGCCAAAGACGCCCACGTCCCCATGCACTCCCACCTCAACGAGCAGATCGCCTACATCCTCTCCGGAGCCCTCAAGTTCATCATCGACGGCCGCGAGATCATCGTTCGCGCCGGCGAAGTCCTCGCCATTCCGCCCCACCTCCCCCACGAAGCCTTCGCCCTCGAAGACACCGTCGACCTCGACATCTTCAACCCGCCGCGCCAGGACTGGATCGACCGCGACGACAGCTACCTCCGCGCCGCGCCGGTGCCCGCCGAGGAAGGGAAGTAATGGACCTCGGCCTCAAAGACCGCACCGTCATCGTCGCCGCCGCCAGCGAAGGCATCGCCCGCGCCGCCGCCGAGAAGTTCGCCGCTGAGGGCGCCCGCATCGCCATCTGCTCCCGCGACCTCGCCAAGCTCCACTCCACCGCCGAAGCCATCCGCGCCACCGGCGCCACCGTCCTCGCCGAAGCCGTCGACGTCACCGACGAGACCGCCGTCCGGCAATTCGTAGTCCAGGTCGCCGAAGCCCTCGGCCCGCCCGCCGTTTGCATCACCAATGCCGGCGGCCCACCCCCGCGCATGTTCCTCGAGACCACCACCGACGAGTGGCGCCACGCCGTCGAGCTCAACCTCATGAGCACCATCCACTTCGCCCGCGCTGTCCTCCCCCACATGCGGCGCGCCCGCTGGGGCCGCATCGTCACCATCACCTCGATCACCGTCCGCCAACCCGCCGCAGACCTCATCTACTCGAACACCGTCCGCGCCGGCGTCCTCGGCCTGCTCAAATCCCTCTCCAACGAGTTCGGCCCCGACGGCATCACCGTCAATAACGTCGCTCCCGGCTACACCGCCACCGCCCGCCTCCGTTCGCTCATCACCCGCCGGGCAGCCGAGCAGGGCCTCTCCGAAGCCGACTTCACCACTCGACTCGCCGCCGACACCGCCCTCAAACGGGTTGGCGAAGCAGCCGAAATCGCCGACGCCATCCTCTTCCTCGCCTCCGACCGCGCCGCCTACATCACCGGCCAGACTCTCCTCGTAGACGGGGGCCTCTACAAAGGCCTCTAACCCACCCAGCTCCTCCCGGAAAAGCCCGGGGTGCCCATCCTTCGGAGCACCATCGCGAAGGGTGGGCCAGGTAAACGGCCGGCCGTGGCCGCACTCCGCAAATCCGCATCACCTCCGCACCAACCTGTAGTACCCTTGGCACTCTCCCCGAAGCACCCGGCCCCTAGAGATTCCGAGATCCCAAGAGAAGACCCATGAGCGAACGCGTAGCCATTCTCGTCATCCACGGCATCGGCCAGGAGCAGCCCTACGAGACCCTCGACCAGTTCTCCCGCAACCTGCTCGCCTCGCTCAACCACATCGATCAGGACGACCCACCCTCCCAATCACCCCGCGACTGGACCATCCAGCCCCAGCTCGATCGCCCCGCCGACCCCACCGGCGCCGACACCGCCTGGATTCGCGCCTCCTACCGCCTCGTCCCGCCCGCCGACACCCAGCCCGCCTTCCGCAGCCAACCCACCGCCCACATCGAGGACGTCACCCTCTTCGAGTACTACTGGGCGCCCGTCACCCAGGACAAGATCACCTACACCGGCTCGCTCGCCTTTCTCGCCCAGGCCGGCTTCAAGCCCTTCCTCTACCTCGCTGCCAACCTCAAGGCGCTCGGCGACGTCGAGGCCCGCAGGCACTTCCTCCCCATCGTCATCAAGGAGCTCCTTCGCCAGGCCTTCCTCTTTGTCCCCCTCCTGATGCTCTTCGGCCTGGCCCTCTGGTGGCTCCAGTCCATGCCGATTGAGGCCCTGCTCAAAGGCCTCCACATCAACGCCATCCTCGTCGTCTCCGCCCTCCTGTTCTTCATCCGCTACCTTTACCTCTTCACCAGCATCCGTGCCCTCCAGTCCAGCCTCGGCGGCGCCGTCGGCTGGCAGCGCAAGCCGCTCTGGCGCGCCGCCCTGGTCCTCGGCATCGCCCTCCACCTCCTCGCCTGGCCGCTCCTGCTCGCCCCCGTCCTCACCCACATCGCCGCAATCGGCTCAAAGCTCGCCGCCGCCCTGCCGCTCCTCTATCGCCTCGGCCACTGGGCTACGGGCCTGCAAAACTTCGCAAACGCGGTTCATTACCCCGGCCCCACCCACGCCGTTGCCTGGTTCTTCCTGCTCAACCCCGCCCTCGCCGCCTACACTGGCGAAGCCTTCGCCCTCCTGCTCGTCTACTGGGTCCGCTACATCCTCGTCAACTACGTCGGCGACGTGGCCGTCTACTGCAACGGCAGCCAGTTCTCGAAGACCTACACCGCCCGCGCCCAGATCCTCAACCAGTGCTCGCTTACCCTCACCAACATCCTGCTCGAGCGCGAGCCGGGCACCGCCAAACCCGTCTACGACCGCGTCCTCATCGCCGCCCACTCGCTCGGCACCATCATCGCTTACGACACCATGAACGTTCTGCTCAACCTCGCCCGCACCGCCGACATACGCAACACCACCACCCTCCAGTGCAGCGACCTCGCCCGCCTCCGCGGCCTCATCACCTTCGGCTCGCCGCTCAACAAGATCTTCTACTTCTTCCGCGAACAGGGAGACGCCAAGCTCGTCTTTCGCCGCCAGACCATCGATCTTCTCAAGGGCTTCCGCGTCGTCCCCTCCCTGCGCATCCCGCTTCTCACCCCCACCTTCGCCGCCAGCAGCGACCAGCGCTGGAAAGACTCCGAAGAAGCCCTCGAACGCAACTTCACCTGGCTCAACGCCTACTCGATCAGCGACCCTATCAGCGGCAAGATCATCTTCTACAAGGTCGACCGGCAGGTCCGCTACGAGTACCGCTGGCCCTTCCTCGCCCACCTCGCCTACTGGGACGACCCCCGCCTCTACAACTTCTTCCGCCTCTACCTCCTCTAGCCGCCCCTCGCCCTCGCCTGACTCCATCCAAAAACTGTCATCCTGAGCGAAGCTTCTCGCAGCCCTATCGCGCGAAGCGCGGTCGAAGGACCTGCGTCTCCCTCCCGCTATCCTTGGATTCGAGATGAACCCGCCTCGTCCAGCCCCGCACCACACCCCATCCAAACAGACCAGTTTTCCGCCTTTTCCGCCCTTGCCCCCACCCCCCAAAAGGCCTACTCTCAAACCCAGTACCCCGCTCCCAAGGCTCACTTTCCCAATCCGGAACTTTCCACAGAAAACCGGGAATCCGCGAAGGCAGCACAAGGGGTTGTGCTTTACACTTGACACACCCCATAGGGAGCGGTACTTTCACGACTGCAGACTGCTTCACAACTTGGAATCCCCCAGACCGGAGTCGCTGATTCACCTGTTGTCCCCCTCCCCGGACTTGCCTCCGGTCTGCCCCCGTCTTGCTTGAACCAGTGTCTGGACCACGATCCAGACCAGGCTCCCGTAACCCTCACCGACCCTCACCGGCGTGAGTCAGACACCAGCTATTTTCATCTAATTTGAAGGAGTTCCCTCATGGCCCCCATCGACAACGCGACCCTCCCCCAGGCCACCGCCAGCACCTCGAAGTCCACCGCAAGCAAGCCTGCTGAGCCCGCCCAGAAGATCGCCAAGTCGCCAGGCCTCACCTTCAGCCGCCACTTCTCGAAGCCCGGCATCTCCCCCTACGATGAGATCACCTGGGAGCGCCGCGATGCCGTCATCCAGGACTGGAAGGGAAACCTCATCTTCGAGCAGAAGGCCGTCGAAGTCCCCGCCGACTGGTCCATGACCGCCACCAACATCGTCGCCAGCAAGTACCTCCACGGCCTCAACGGCTCCACCGAGCGCGAGTCCGGCGTCCGCGCCCTCATCACCCGCGTCGCCGAGTCCATCCGCGATTGGGGCATCCGCGACGGCTATTTCGCCTCCCCCGAGTCCGCCGACATCTTCTACGCCGAGCTCTGCCACCTCCTCCTCAACCAGAAGGTCGCCTTCAACTCTCCCGTCTGGTTCAACGTCGGCTG
>CAXTLS010000011.1:59311-74810 GCA_964245235.1 uncultured Acidobacteriaceae bacterium | reverse complement strand
GCGCCTCAAGGAACTCGAGACCCGCACCGCCAACGGCGGCGCCGAGATCGTCAAGTATCTCAAAACCGGCAGCGCCTACTACGCCCCCTCCGCAGCCGCCGTCGAGATGGTCGAGGCCATCCTCAAGGATAAGAAGAAGATCCTGCCCTGCGCCGCCTATCTCGAAGGGGAGTACGGCATCACTGGCCTCTTCGTCGGCGTACCCTGCAAACTCGGCGCAAAGGGCCTCGAACAGATCATCCAGATCAAACTCACTCCCGAAGAACAAGCCGCCCTGCAGAAGTCCGCCGACTCGGTCAAAGAGCTCTGCACCGTCATCAACGTCCTCTAACAGCAGCGCAGAAGACCACAAGTACTTGACAATACTCCCGGCAGAAACGCAGCAAAAAGGGCCTCGCATCCACGAGGCCCTCTCTTCCCTCCTGTGTACCCTTGGACTAGTCCAGACCTAAGTCCAATGTCCTGAAGACTTTGGACTTTTCGAAAAAGCAGTCCCTAGGCTACCCGGTCGATCGTCACGCTCTCAAGCACAACCGGTGTCTTCGGTCGATCCTGCCCATCCTTGCTCGCCTTCGAGATCTTCTCGACGACGTCATACCCCTCGACCACCTCGCCGAAGATCGTATGCTTGCCCGTCAGCCAGCTCGTGTCCGCCACCGTGATGAAAAATTGTGACCCGTTGGTGTTCGGCCCGGAGTTCGCCATCGCCAGCTTGCCCTTCGCCTGGAAGCCGTGCTTCGAACCCTTCGTCTCATCGGCAAACTTGTAACCCGGCCCACCCATCCCCGTTCCTTCGGGATCGCCGCCCTGGATCATGAACTGCGGAATCACGCGATGGAAGACAGTCCCGTCGTAGAGCTTCGCGCCTTTCTTGCTGCGGCTGTTCCACTCCTTCGTCCCCTCGGCAAGTCCGATGAAGTTCGCCACTGTCTCCGGCGCATCACTCTCGAACAGCTCGCAGACGACCGTTCCCTCCGACGTCTTGAAGGTTGCATAGGTACCTGGCTTCGTTGGCATTCTCTCTCCTTACAGGTTAATCGACCGACATGGATGCATTCCCGCACCTCGCGAGAATGAAAGATGGAAAGGCTACTTAGGCGCCACAGGCGCGGCAGCCGGTGTAGCAGCCGCAGGCGCAGCGGCGGCCGGCAGAGGCGGCATCGGCTGGCCCTCGCGGACAACCGTCACCTTGTTGATCACCACCGGCGTCAGCGGCTTGTCGTTTGCATCGCGTTCGACGTGCGCGATCAGCGTCTCGACCGCCAGGCTATGCGCATCGCACTGGCCGAAGATCGTATGTTTGCCATTCAGCTCCGGCACAGGCACTTCGGTGATGAAGAACTGCGACCCGTTCGTTCCCCCGCCCGACGGTCCCGCACCGGCGTTCGCCATCGCCAGCCGTCCCGGCACATCGAACTGCAGCGCGGGGTCGATCTCATCCTGGAAGAAGTAGCCGGCATCGCCCATCCCCGTTCCCTGGCGATCGCCGCCCTGGATCATGAACCCCGGGATCACACGATGGAAGGTGACACCGCTGTAGAAGGGCTTGCCTTTAATTTTCTGCAGCGTGTCCGGATCGGTCCACTCCTTCGACCCCTCAGCGAGCCCGATGAAGTTCGCCGAGGCGATCGGCGCCTCCTTGTCGAACAGCTTGCACGTCATCCGCCCCATCGTCGTGTCGATCACCACCGTCGGACCGGTGGGAACGGCAGCGGCCTTGGCCTGGGTCGTCGTGCTCGGCGCATCCGGCAGCTCGGGTGCGGGTGCCGGTACCGGTGTAGAGGACGGCGTGGCTGCCGGTACCTGGGCCAGGGCGACAGCACTCATCCCCAGCGCAAAAACCATGATCGAACTTCTAAATCTCATCCAGTAACAAGCTCCATGGAACAGGCTACCGCAGTCCCACGCATGAGGCAAAGCGCACCATCCAGTTCGCAGAGTCGAATCAGGCCGGATTGGCATCTGAGAAGATCAGCATCTTGACCAATCGAAGAAACCTTGCCCGGACCATTGTGAAGCCGCGTATTCATCTCACACCATCGCAGAACCGTTGGGCCATCCTGCTCGTCCTTGCGGTCTTCGCCGCCTGCAGCCTGGTTCGCTACCTGCCGACGGACGCCGACGACCTGGGCTCGTCCTACATCGGCTGTCGCCTGCTGTCGACCGGGAACGCCGATCACCTCTACCGGTATGATCCCGAGAACTTCGCCGCCATCGGTCCCGATGACCAATGGCAGGCCGCCGCCGATCAGGGCGACTTCGAAAGCTTCCTCCACCCCTACGTCCAGACTCCGCTCTGGGCATATATCCTGCAACCTGTCTGCAAAGGCAGCTTCCAGAGCTTTGAGCGACTCTTCGCAGTCCTCGCCGTTCTCAGCTTCGCGGCCTGTGTGTGGCTGGTCGCCTTCTACTGGGCCCCCGCGCTCTACACTCCCTGGGGCATCGGCCTCGTCCTGCTCTGCCTTTGGTTCACCGAGCCTTTCCGGTATGCGATGGCGCTCATGCAGACCCACATCTTCTTCGTGCTGCTTACCATCGCGGGCCTCATTCTCGCCGAGCGCAGACGACCAGGCTTCGCCGGCCTTGCACTGGCCTGTGCCGCCGCTGTCAAGATCACTCCCGGCGCCCTGCTCATCTATTGGTTCCTCACCCGGCGATGGAAGGCGGCCGCTAGCACCGTGATCTGGTCCGCGGTCATCTGGGTAGCGACGATCTTCGCCACCGGTCACCAGCTGTTTGGGGAGTATCTTGCCTGCCTGCAGCGGGTCTCGCACGTCCTGCTGCTCTCGCAGAACAACCAATCCTTCGCCGCCTGGTGCATGGGCCGCTTCTATTCGGCGAAAGAAGTCGCCGGCATCCATATCCTTCCCCTGCCGGCGGCGGTGCGCGTTGGCTCCGCACTGCTGCTGATCGCCTTCACTGTGGGAGGCGGTCTACTCGATAGACGCGAAGCTCGCCTCGAGACCCGTCGCCGAACCCGGCCCAACATGGCTCCCCTCGGTGCGATGATCGCCCTGCTCGCCGCGACCGTCTTCGGCCCGATCAGCTGGACCCACTACGGCATCGTCCTGGTTGCGCCCCTGATGATGCTCGCCCAGGAGAGCTGGACGCGGCGCTCCTGGTGGCTGGCTGCCATGGTCGTCCTCATCGCGGCGCTCAACATCCAGCCCCTCGCCACCAACGTCCAGGACAGCATCATTGGTCCCTTCTCGATCCTCCGCAGCCACTTCTACTCCGAGATACTCTGCCTCTTCGTACTCGGCATCACCGCATGGCGCGGTCGACCGTCAGGCTTGAGATCCCAGGGCCAGTCGCTCCGTGAGCGGTACTCGACTGACCAGACCACCGCCGTCTCCATGCCCACTGCTTGACAAGCCCATGCTCCAGACAGCCATGTAACTCGCCCATCAGTCAAAACTACCGGTCCTAAGAGCTTAGGATGAGGTGTACTTAACCCATTTTTTATCTAAACTTTGGACTTCAAGTACCCCCTCCAGGTCACTATTCCGCGGCAGCCTGTACCGCTCCGAACACCCGCAGCAGATTTCCCCCAAGCACCTTTCGCACGGCCTCAGAGGAGTAGCCGCGTCTGATCAACGCCGCCGTGATCTTCGGGAGGTCGGCCGCCGAGTCGATCCCCTCCGGCAGCGCCGGGATGCCGTCGAAGTCGGAACCAATCCCCACATGATCGATCCCCGCGATCCGCGTCATATGATCAACGTGATCAATCAGCGACGCCAGCGGAGGCCGCCGAATCCGTCCGGCAAACTCCCGGTCGATGGCGTCAGCCTGGGCAAACGGCATCGGCATGCTCCGCACGCGGTAATCAGCGGCGAGCCGATCATGGGCCGCATGCCGTTCCGGAGCCAGCGCCACCCACGCCCTGCGCCAATCCTCATCAATAAAGCAGGGGAAGAAGTTCACCATCACGAGTCCGCCTTTGGCTGCGATCTTCACCAGCCACTCATCCGACAGGTTCCGGTTCGCTCCAGTCAGCGCCCGTGCGGACGAGTGCGAGGCAATCACCGGCGCGCGCGCCACCTCAAGCACAGCGCCGAGCGTGGCGTCCGATACGTGCGACACATCGACCATCATCCCCAGCCGGTTCATCTCCCGTACCACCTCGCACCCGAAGGCCGTCAGCCCTCCGTGGTGCTCAACCGTCGTATCCTCAAGATCGCCCGAGGAGTCCGCCCACTCGTTGCTATTTGCCCAGGTAAGAGTCATGTACCGGACACCCAGCCGGTAGTAGCCGCGGAGTAGGTCAAGGTCGTTCTCGATCGAATGCCCGCCTTCAATCCCTAGAAGTACGCCAAACCGGCCTTCGGCATACGCGGCCAGGATCTCGCCCGGCGAAACGCAGAGCCGCAGCTCCGCCGGATGCCGCCGCACCTGCTCCAGCACCGCCTCGATCAGCACCCTGGTCCGCTCCGCATACCGACCCTTCCACTGGACTGGCTCGGCCCAGATAGCAAAGAACTCAGCCGATAATCCACCCCTGCGCGCTGTGTCAAGTGAGAGCATCCCGTCACCCAGCGCCCCGCTGAAGTCCCATCCTTCATCCGCGAAGCGCTGCGCCGTGTCGGCGTGGCCATCGATCATCACGGCTGTCGTATGTACTTTTAGCGCGGCATCTCGTCCGTCGTCCTGCTCGTTCATAACTCCCAATTGTAAGGAACGCGTTGGCTACCTATCCAGGAGCAACCCTCCTCCCCAAGCCGCTATCTCACTCTCAAGAGGTGCAACATGGCACAAGGAATCGATTCAACCAAGACCCCGGCACGTCCCTCCCACGAATCCATCGAGTCAGAGCACCGCGAAGCAGATGGCAGCACCACCCCGGAATCCGAGCAGCACAAGCTTGATCAAATCGGCATGGAGAGCGCCAAGCGCGGCGAGAACCGGACCCACTCCAACGAAGAAGTAACTCGGAAAGAATCAATCTTCTCGAAATAGCTTTTTCGCCAGTTGAAGAAGAGCTCCGATTTCGGGGCTCTTCCTGATCAGGCCTCGAAAAATTTATCTGACGAGATAGTAGTCAATTGTGGCGACCACGCGGACCTTCTTCATGATGCTGGCATCCGCCTGGGCCTCACCGCCCGCGTCTTCATCAGCGCCAGCCGTCACACCCACAGAAGAAATCGAGAATACACCCTGGTTGGCGGACCGGATCGAGCCGACCTGGCTGCCTGAGTCAGCGGCGAAGCGATCGGCCGAAGCACGGGCGTTCCGTGTAGCCTCGGTAATCATGTCGGGCTTGAGGGCGTTAAGCCCAGTAAACTTGTACGTGATCCCGGTCTGATTGTTGCCCGGACCACTGCCGGCAAGCACGATGCCGGCCTGTACGAGCGTGGCTGTTTTCTCACCCGCCCGTGCCAACTTATCGACATCCCGGGTGTGCACCGTCACAGTCTGCTGGACGATGTAGCGATTCGGTGCGCGGGTGGCGTTATATTCGTTCGCCTCCGTATCAGTCACCTGAATCTGGCCGACGGTAAGATCCTGTGCCGAGAAGCCCTGCTCGGCAAAGAAGGCAATGATCCGCGCCTTGTCGATCTCGCTTTTGGCGAAGACCTGGGAGAGGTCATTGCCGGCCTCCTTGAACGAGACGGGCCAGGTAGCGGTGTCAGACTTCACGGTGCGCTCGACCAGGCCCTTCACAGTGACATAGCGGTCGGCCAGCTTCATAGCCTTGATCTGCGCGCCGAGCAGCCAGCCGCCGAGGATGAGGCCGACCATGACGCACAGGCCAAGGGCCAGCGCGGATTCAATGGCAGTCTTGCGGTTCTCAGGCACGTCCACAGGCCTCCTTTCGAGCCAAAGTCACTGCATCAAATCCGTCAAATGGTACCGAATGTCTTTCAGCGACGCCAGAAACAGGCAGGAGGGCCGGCTAAGTTCGCCAGTCCTCCTGCAGGGCTGCACACCACCTAGAACTTGTTCCAGAGAAGCTGGTTGTAGACGTCGTGGTGAAACTGGATCTCGGGAGCCTTGACGATCGTCCCGAGCAGCCGGGCGCAGCGGTCGGCTGAGGCCTGCTTGAGGTCGGCGTACCGCGCCTTGACGTCCTCACCAAGCATCTTGGTGGTGAATTCCGAGGCGCGGAAGAGCTCGAGAGCGGTGTAGATGTTGTCGGGCAGGTAGCGCTCGGCTTGGCGAAGGTTGTTGATCTTCGCGGTGTCGCCATGGAGACCGCTCTTGAAGACCGAGTAGAGCACCAGGTAGGGGTTGGCATCGGGGCCGACAGAGCGGACTTCAACGCGCGCCGACTTCTCGTTGCCGATCGGGATGCGCACCATCGAGCCACGATCAGTCGCCGAGGCCTTGATCTGGTTCGGCGCTTCGAAGTGCGGATCGAGGCGTCGATAGGCGTTGACGCTTGCATTGAGGAGCAGGCAGATGTCATTGCCGTGGGTCAGGATGCGATCGGTAAACTGCCAGGCCATCTCCGAGACTTTCTCCTCGCCCTTCGGATCCCAGAAGAGGTTCTTGCCATCCTTCGTGATGGAAACGTTGGTGTGCATGCCCGAGCCGTTGACGCCAGTAACGGGCTTCGGCAGGAAGCTGGCCGTCATGCCCATCTGGGTGGCGACTTGGCGACAGATCAGCTTGTAGAGCTGTATCTGGTCGGCTGCTCCGACGACGTCGCCGTAGGTATAGTTGATCTCGAACTGCGAGGGGGCGACTTCGGGGTGATCCTTCTCGTTTTCGAAGCCCATGGCGCGCTGCACTTCGGCAGCAGTGTCGATGAACTCGCGGAGCGGGTCGCCAGGCAGCGAATAGTAGTAGCCACCGGTGTTGACGTACTCGAAGCTCTCGGTCTCAGGGAAGTTTCGCTCGGCGTCGATGCCGTCGAAGAGGAAGCCCTCGATCTCGTTGGCGGCATTAAGGGTGTAGCCGTTGGTGGTGTACATCTCGTTGGCGAACTGCTTGAGGACGCCGCGGATGTCCGCTGCGTAGGTGCCGCCGTTCTTATCGATGACCTCGCCGAAAACAAGGACTTTGCCGGCACCGAAGATGTCGGACGGAACCCAGTAGAAGGCAGCCCAATCGATGCCAAGGCGGAGATCGGACTCACGCTGGGCGGTGAAGCCGCGGATCGAGGAGCCGTCGAAGGTCAGGTTATCCCAACCCTTGACGAAGAACTTTTTATCGTAATCGAGCATGTGCAGGCGGCCTTCGAGGTCCGAGAAGACGACCGTAACAGCCTTGATGCGGGGCTCATCGGTGAGGTACTTCAACCGCTCTTCCTGGACAACATCAAGGGCGACGCGCTTCTTGCGCTGATCTTTGGCCATCAGGTTCAGGTCTTCCAGTTCGGCGTACGGGAGCTCCAGGAAATTACGAAATTCGTTCAACATGAAATCCTTTCTGAATCTTTAGATACGCCACTGCCGCAACATGCTTGAGAGAGTTTGCGATGAAGTTGAAGTGAGCACACGGCAGCCGGAACAGCTCCACCGAATAGCTCAAAAGTATCAGAAACGGGCCCAGGATTTGAAAGATTCATCGCATCGTTATGCTTCTTTACATCTTTCTCGAGAGCTGTGCCGTGTCCGCGGCGGGGCACCTCTTCCTGGAGCATCTCTCCCTAAAAGACCGGTAAGATACTAAGACAGGGTCGCTGTCCTGCGCAGGCGCAGAGAACGGCCAGGTGCGGGCGCCAGGGGATGACCGGCGTCCTTTTCTGTGGCGTCGATTGTGCAGATTGGCAGCGAGGAGTAGTGATGGCGAACTCGAAGGGCAACAAGCGGGTCGGACTAATTCAGATGTCGTGCGGTGTGGACATGGCAGAGAATCTGGACCGGGCTGCCGACAAGGTGCGGGATGCAGCGCGAGCGGGGGCGAATGTGGTCTGCCTGCCGGAGCTGTTCCGGGCGCAGTACTTCTGCCAGCGGGAGGAGCATGCGCTGTTCGATACGGCGGAACCGATCCCCGGACCGAGCACCGAGCGGCTCGGCGCGGTGGCAAAGGAAGAAGGTGTGGTCATCATCGCTTCCCTGTTCGAGCGCCGCGCGGCAGGGCTCTACCACAACACGGCGGCGGTGCTCGAGGCTGATGGGACGCTGGCAGGCCGGTATCGGAAGATGCATATTCCGGACGATCCGCTTTATTACGAAAAGTTCTACTTCACGCCGGGCGACCTTGGGTACAAGGCCTTTCCGACCAGCCAGGGGAGCGTCGGAACGTTAGTCTGCTGGGATCAGTGGTACCCGGAGGCCGCCCGCGAGACGGCGCTGCGAGGAGCGACGACGCTCTTCTACCCGACCGCGATCGGCTGGCACCCGAGCGAAAAGGAGGAGTTCGGCGAGGCGCAGTATTCGGCCTGGCAGACCATCCAGCGGGCGCATGCAATCGCAAATGGGGTCTACGTTGGGGCGATCAATCGCGTGGGCCACGAGCAGGGCGATGTACTACATAATGGGATCATGATGAGGGGTCCTGAGGGCGCGGGGCTCGAGTTCTGGGGCGGCAGCTTTCTGGCCGATCCATTTGGGCGGGTCGTGCTGCAGGCTCCGCACGATCGTGAAGATATCCTGATCGGCGAGATCGACTTGAAGCTGCTCGAAGATACCCGGCGCAATTGGCCTTTCCTGCGCGACCGCCGGATCGATTCCTATAAAGGGATTTCCAGCAGGTTCCTCGACTGATGACCCTTCCCACGATGACCGAAACCCCGCGCCAGCTCGGCTATCGCTTGCCGGCGGAGTGGAGCGAGCATGCAGCTACGTGGATCGCGTGGCCGCAAAATGCGGAGGACTGGCCGGGGAAGTTCCAGCCGATTCCCTGGGTCTACTCCGAGATCATCCGCAATATTTCGGGCTGCGAGGATGTCCACATCCTGGTGAACGATTTGGCCGCTGAACGGCGGGCCAACGGCATGCTGCTGCGAGCCGGGGCGAACCTGGCGCGGCTGCACTTTCACCACTGGCAGACCGACCGGGTCTGGACGCGGGACTCCGGACCAATCTTCGTCAAGAATCCGGAGGCAGGCCTGGCGATTACGAACTGGAAATTTAATGCCTGGGCAAAGTACGACAACTGGCACCGGGATGACCTGATCCCGCAGTTGGTGGCGGAGCACTACGCCATGCCGGAGTTCCGTCCCGAGATCGACGGGACCCGGCTGGTGCTCGAAGGTGGAAGCATCGACACGAACGGCGCGGGCATCCTGCTGACGACCGAGGAGTGCCTGCTGAGCGATGTACAGGCGCGCAATCCCGGTGTCTCGCGCGAGCAGTTGGAGCGCGCGTTTGCCGACTATCTCGGAATCGAGAAGACGATCTGGCTGCATCGCGGCTGTGCCGGCGACGATACGCACGGCCACGTGGACGACGTGACGCGGTTTATCGGCGAGAACACGATAGTGACCGCGATCGAGCCGAACACGGCGGATGAGAACCATTTGCCGCTGGCGGAAAATCTGGAGCGTCTGCGGAGCGCAACCAATCTCGCCGGAGAGCCATTCGAGGTGCTCGCGCTGCCGATGCCGTCCCCGGTCACGTTCGAAGGCCAGCGGCTACCGGCCAGTTATGCAAACTTCTACATCGCCAATGGGATTGTCCTGGTCCCAACCTTCAACGATCGCAATGATCGCCGCGCCCTGAATATCCTGGCCGACTGCTTCCCGACGCGGGAGGTGATTGGCATCCACGCCGTTGACCTCGTATGGGGTCTCGGGACGATGCACTGCATGACGCAGCAGGAGCCGGCGTGATTATCTCCGCTCCCTGGCCGCCTCCCCCGGATCTGGATTCGGTCCGCGAGCTGGTGCGGGCAGCCGATCCCGAAGGCCACATTGCCGAAGGCGCGGCCAGCGATGAATACGAGCCGGAGGAGGACGCGATCTTTGCCGCAATTGCGCACCTGCCAATAAACGAAATGACGACCGAAACACTGCTGCCCATCATCGAGGACGTCTGGCAGACCAGCTTCGCCCATGACGAGGAGGACCAGGCGAAGAGCCGGCCCGCACTGCGGGGGCTCGCCGATCAGCTCGCTCACTTCTTCGGCCCCGAAGCAAAGCCGCTTGTCCGCCAGTCCTAATGATGCGGATAGACGAAGATTTTCTGCGCCTGGCCATGGATGGGGCGCGAATGGCTGAAGCAGCGGGCGAAGTGCCGGTGGGCGCGGTCGTCGTTCTGGATGGCGCGGTCATCGGAACGGGGCACAACCGGGTGATCGCCGACTCTGACCCGACGGCGCATGCGGAGATGGTGGCCATGCGGGTGGCAGGGCTAGTGCTGGGGAACTATCGCCTGGAGGGCTGTATGCTCTACTCCACGCTGGAGCCGTGCGCCATGTGTGCAGGCGCCATGCTGCATGCGCGGATCGCGCGGCTGGTGTATGCGGCGGCAGATCCGAAGGCGGGTGCATGCGGTTCAGTCCTCGCGGTGATGAACCACCCGCAGTCAAATCACCAGGTAGAGGTGAGCTCCGGTCTGCTGGCTGACGAGTGCGGCGGGATGTTGACGGAGTTCTTTCGAGCGCGTCGGGGGCGACGGACGGCTCGAGAGTAGCCCCTCGCTACAGGAGGACGCGGTGAGTTGCTTTTCTGTAAATTTCGCAGCAGGTTGTGATCAAGGCACCCGGTCGGCATCTATCGTAGTGGGCGGTTCGCAAATAAGGAGAGTTCATGGCTGGTCGTCTGGCGGGCAGAGTTGCTATCGTTACGGGTTCAGGGTCGGGGATCGGGCAGGCGATTGCCGAGCGGTTTGCGCAGGAGGGTGCGGACGTGGTCATTGATTACCGTGACCATATCGAGGCCGCCGAGCAGACGAAAGCGAAGATCGAGGCGGCTGGAGGCAAGTCGGTGATGGTGCGGGCTGACGTCTCGAAGCTGCCGGATACGCAGAACTTGGTCGATCAGGCGTGGCAACAGCTTGGGAGCTGCGACATCCTGGTTAACAACGCCGGCATCGAGAAGCATGCAGCCTTCGTGGATGTGACCGAAGCGGACTACGACGCGGTGTTGGACGTGAATCTGAAGGGTGCTTTCTTTCTCACCCAGGCGTTTGTACGGAAGCTGCGCGATGCGAAGAAGCCGGGCAAGGTGATCAACATGAGCTCGGTGCACGAGGACATGGTCTTCCCGAACTTCTCGACCTATTGCGCCTCAAAAGGCGGCATTCGCATGGTCATGCGGGACCTCGCCGTAGAGCTTGGACCGCTGGGCATCACGGTGAACAATATTGCGCCTGGAGCGGTCAATACCCCAATCAATACGGCTCTCCTAGCCGACAAGCCGAAGCTGGATGCGCTGCTCGCGAACATCCCGCTGGGCCGGCTCGGCTCGACGGCGGATGTGGCTTCGCTGGCGGCATTTCTCGCCTCGGACGAGGCCGATTATGTGACCGGCTCCACCTACTTCGTAGATGGCGGCCTGATCCGCAATTATCACGAGCAATAACGTAAACTAACCCCATGGAACTCCTCGTCTACTCTGCTTCCTGGTGCCGCGACTGTCGCGAGGCCAAGCGCTTTCTCACCAAGCACAAGATCGCCTTCCAGGAGATCGACATTGAGGCGACGCCCGGCGCTGCGGACGAGGTGATGGCGAATGTCGGCAAGCGGGCAATTCCGCAGTTCGTAATCGACGGCAAATGGGTGCAGCCGTACAAGCCGGGCCGCGGCTTCATGCACCAGGAGATGGCTGCGCTGTTCGGTGTCAGTGAGGGCTAAGCGACCAGTGCGGGCTCTTCCTTTAGACTGAGGTCTACTGCTGAGGAGAACGCATTGATCGCTCGCTATACCCGCTCCGAGATGGGGCGTATCTGGTCCGATGAGAATAGATACCGCTGCTGGCTAATGGTAGAGATAGCCGCTTCGCAGGCGCTGGCCCATGCCGGCATGGTGCCGCAGGAGGCCGCCGATGCCATTTGCGAGAAGGGCGACTTCTCGGTCGAGCGCATCAACGCGATTGAAGCCGAAGTAAAGCACGATGTCATCGCCTTCACAACTGCGGTCGCCGAGCATATCGGGCCGGAGTCGCGCTGGCTGCACTACGGCCTGACTTCAACGGACGTGGTCGATACGGCGCAGGCACTGCAGTTGAAAGAGGCGTCGGCGCTTATCCGCGACGGAATCTTCCGGCTTGGGGAGGTGTTGAAGGCACGTGCGGTCGAATTCAAGCACACGCCATCGATCGGGCGGACGCACGGCATTCACGCCGAGCCCACGACCTTCGGCCTGAAGCTGCTGCTCTGGTACTCGGAGATGAAGCGTAATCTGGCTCGCTTCGATGCGGCGGCGGAAGACCTACGCGTGGGCAAGCTCTCAGGCGCGGTTGGAACCTTTGGCCATTTGAAGCCGGAGCACGAGGAAGCCATCTGCGCCGCACTGGGGCTGAAGCCGGTCGACGTGGCCACACAAGTGATCCAACGGGACCGGCATGCGGCCTATGTGGCGACGCTGGCAGTTCTGGTGTCAACGCTCGACAAGATTGCCACGGAGGTGCGCCACCTGCAGCGGACTGAAGTTCGAGAGGCGGAAGAATTCTTCTCGGAAAAGCAGAAGGGCTCGAGCGCCATGCCGCACAAGCGCAACCCGATCACGAGCGAGCAGATCAGTGGGTTGGCTCGCGTGGTGCGGGCGAATGCGCAGGTCGCTTTTGAAGACATTGCCCTGTGGCATGAGCGCGACATCTCGCACTCCTCGGCCGAGCGGGTGATCCTGCCGGACTCGACCATCCTCGCGGACTACCTGCTTGCCAAAACGGCAACGCTCATCGAGAAGCTGGTGGTGTACCCGGCCCGTATGTTGAAGAACCTGGAATCGACCGGCGGCCTGATCTTCTCGGGGCAGCTGCTGCTGGACCTTGCGGAATCAGGCATGATGCGTGAGGACGCGTACCGGCTGGTCCAGACCCACGCCATGCGCGCCTGGAAGGACGACCTGGTCTTCCGTGACGAGATTGCGAAGGTGCCGGAGATCACCGAGCGGCTGTCGCCGGAGAAGCTGGCGAGGGCCTTTGATTATCGGCGCCAGCTGGCGAATGTGGATGCAATCTTTGCACGTGTGCTGGGAGCTTAGGCGATGACGCCGGAGCTTGCCGCAAATGCGCAGGCGCTGGTGCAGATCGCCGACGCGGCACTCGCCGATGCGACCAGGCGCGGTGGCCGGTGGCTGGCGTGCCGGCCTGGATGTTCCCAGTGCTGCGTCGGCGTCTTCCCGATCGGCTGGCAGGATGCGGACCGGCTGCGGGGTGGGCTTACGGCGCTGGCCCACTTCGAGCCCCAACGCGCTGAACGGGTCCGCGCCCGCGTGGCCTCGGCCTTGCTGCACCTTGATCCGTGGTTCCCGGGCGATGTCGCGACAGGCGTTCTGGGCGACTCCTATGAAGAGGCGGTCCTGTTCGAGGAGTTCGCCAATAATGAGCCCTGTCCGGCGCTCGATCTCGACCACGGGACCTGCGATCTGTACGAAGCGCGGCCGATCCTCTGTCGCACCTTTGGGCCGCCGATGCGGACGGAAGAGAACGATCTCGCCACCTGCGAGTTGTGCTTCGTGGGCGCGGAGACCGAAGAGATTGCGCGCTGTGAGCTTAACCCTGCGGTACCGGAGCTTGAAGCAGCAAGCAACGCCCGGTATGAGGCGGCTACCGGCAAACATGGCGAGACCCTGATTGCCTACGCGCTGCGCGGAGCCTGAGTCGTGCAAAGCCTGAGTGTTCGCGCGGTCAACATGCCGTGCGGCGCGTCGGCGATAATCGAGAGCGATGACTACCGGCCACACTCCGAAAAACCTGACGCTGGCCGTGACCGGTGCAAGCGGCAGCATCTATGCAGTCGAGATGTTACGCGCGCTTGAGGCGGATGAACGCGTGGGCAAGGTGAACTTTATTGCATCCGAGAACGCGTTGCGTGTCTTTGCCGAAGAGATGAAGCTGAGTGGACGGACCGGGCTGATGGAGAAGCTGCTGGAAGGCGCGCCCATCAAGACGCAGCAGCATCCCGAGAGCGACATCGGTGCGAATATCGCCAGCGGGAGCTATCCCTCGGACGGGATGATCGTGCTTCCCTGCTCCGTGGGAACGCTGGCCGGGATCGCAAACGGGATGGCGGCGAACCTGATACAGCGTGCCGCCGATGTCTGCCTGAAGGAGCGGCGACCGCTCGTGCTGTGTGTCCGCGAGACGCCGCTGAACCGCATCCACCTGCGCAACATGCAGTACGCGTCAGACGCCGGGGCGACGATCTTTCCAGTCATCCCCACGCTCTACAACCTGCCGCAGAGTACCACCGAGATGGCGCGGGAGTTCGTCAACCGCGTGCTGGCGCACCTGGGGCTGGTGCAGGCGGGCGCCTATCAGTGGCACGCCGACTAGCGATGGGGCGGGTCGACTAGCCCTCACGACTTACTTCTTGGATTACTGCTGCGGCTTGGGGAAGGTACTCTCGCCAGGCGGTAGCGGCGGATCAGCCTTCAAAAAAGCGATAGTGTTGTCGAGAAATGGCTTCGAGCACTCTGCCGGCGCAAGATGGCCGCAGCCTTCGACAATCACGAGGCGAGAATGCGGTACCACCTTGTGGATCTCCGCGCCGACATGGGGCGGGATAAGGTGGTCGGCCCCGCCCCACATGATGAGCAACGGCTGCGTGAGGCTGCCGAGACGGAAATCCAAGAGGTAGCGGCCACTGGTCATCGAGGCGAGGGCGCGATTGACGATCCATCCCTTCTGCTGCAGCTTCTTGAGGGTGTCGCGCGCTACAAAGGCGGGTACCGCGCGGGGAGTGGCCTCAAGGACGTCAAAAAGATGCTGTACGCCAGCCACGTCGTTCGGCGCAAAGAGGCCCGGCGGAAGCACGGCAGTGAAGTAGGTACCGGCGGTGTCGTAGACAGCCACCCGGTTGACCATCGCGGGATGGTCAAGTGCAAGCCGCATGGCAATCCAGCCGCCCATCGACCAGCCGATCACGTCTGCCTTCGGAACGTGCATGGCGTCCATGAACTGGACGACGACCGACTCTTCGAGCGCGATCGAGTAATCGACATCGGGCTGCGATGACCTGCCGTAGCCGAGCAGATCGGGCGCGTAGACGTGGAACCCGGCGGCGGCAAAGGTCGGCATCAGCGTCGACCAGTCCTCGCCGCGTGAGCCCAGGCCATGGATCAGCACGAGCGGCATACCGCCCGCCGCGCCCGCCTCGTAGTAATGGAAGCGATTGCTGCCGATGTTGACGTACTTGCCGGTGACATGACCGCTCCACATCCGGTAGTAGATGGGGCGATCAAGGAACCAGAGCGGGTAGCGGTAAAAGAGGAGGCCGGTCACGACCGCGAGCAGCAACAGGAGACCAGCCGCGCGCCAAAGATGTTTCATCAATCCAAACTCTCCGCCATCTGGACAGCCTTGCGAACGACCTCCAGAGTCTGCATGTCCAAATCGTAGATGCTAGCGGCCGCCGCATTCGCCAGCGCATGACGATCAACCCAGCGAGCCTCAAGGGCATCGTCGCCGCGGACAGGCTCCCCAAACGCCGCGTTCTCGATCGTGCAG
>CAXTLS010000011.1:0-59301 GCA_964245235.1 uncultured Acidobacteriaceae bacterium | reverse complement strand
AAACTGGACCCTGCCATTAGCGTCGGGAACAATACAGTCAAGCGTCGTGACGATCTCCACCGGCCGAACCCGCAGGCCCGTCTCTTCGAGCACCTCGCGCCGTACCCCGTCCGCGAGCGTCTCGCCAAGCTCCAGCCGACCGCCAGGAAGCGACCACGCTCCCGCCAGCGGAGGGTGTCCGCGTCGGACCAGGAGCACGTCGTCGCCGGCAAAGATGACTGCGGTCACGCCAACCTGCGGCGCGCTCGGATACACTCGCGGAGATTCGATTGCTTCGGTGGAGCTTACGTGGGCTGACTCACGTGGCTGGCTCACTTGAGGGGCTTGCCGAACTCTTCGCCAAAGACAGTGCGACCGATGTCGAAGCGGCCGCCGTCGAACTTGTCCGTCCCTTTCAGATGGCCGATAGCGAGCAGCGCAACGACCCAGTAGCTGAGCGGCAGGCGAAGCATTTCGTGAACCTTGTCCTGCTCGAAGCCTTCCATCGGCGCCGTATCGTAGCCGAGCACCTCCGCCATGAGCATCATGTGAGTGTACGCGAGCATGACCTGCTTGTTGAGCCAGCCATGCATCTGCTCACTGGTGAAGCTCGATAGGTAATTAGGAACGCTGCTGCGGGCCTGGTCCGCGTAGCTCTCCGGCATACCGCCTTCACGGCCAAGGGCGAGCATCTCGTCGAGATCCTTCCGCCAGCCGTCCGCGTCGCCACAGGCTACGATGACGGCCGAGGCCTCCTCGACCTTGCCCTGGTTATAGCTGGCCGCGCGCAGACGCTTCTTCTGTTCCGGCGACTGGACGACGACGAAGCGCCATGGCTGGATGTTGTAGCCGCTCGGCGCGTGGAGGCCTGCCTGGAGAATAGCTCGCAGGTCCGCTGCAGGGATGGGCTCACCATCGAAGCTCGGTGTGGACCGGCGATCATAGACGACCTCGCTCAGCTTCTTTTCGGTCCTGTTCACGGATGCACCACCGATCTCGGGCTCAATCTTCTCTCCCAGGCCTGCTGGAACTGGACCACACCCCATTTTCGACGGAACCGCCGGTATCTGCCGTGCAGTGGCGCTTCTGGAGCAGGCACTTCCCATGCAGCGGGAATGAGATTCACGATAGCACTACCGGATCAAAGTGGAGGCAGCGATGGCGCACGCCGGTCCCGCACCCGCAGGGGTTCCGGCGGACCGGTGTGCGTGGTGTAATGGCTTGTTATGACAGATGAAACCAAGAAGAAATCCGGCGCACTGGGCGAAATCGTCAAGGCGGAATCGATGATCCAGCTGGCGATCGCGCTGCCCGCCGGGTGCCTCATCGGCTGGCTCGGCGGACACTGGCTCGACGCGCGCTTTCACCAGGGCTGGATCGGCATCGTCGGGATTCTGCTGGGCGCGGTCGCGGGCTTCATCCAGATCCTCACGACCGCCCAGCGCTACCTGAAGAACGGCCGATGATGCCGATGAAGACGCTCGCCAGCTACAGCGATGATGACTTCAAGCGAACCATCAAGGGCGCCATCCGGCTGCTGGTAATCACGGTCCTTGTGGCGATTCCGTTGATCTGGTGGAAGGCCGGCTGGCAGAGTGCGGCCTTTCTCGTTATCGGCGCGTTCATCTCGGGCTCGGGACTCTGGGAATGGCTGCGGCTGATGAGCGCCGTCATGGTCCGGATGGACGCAGGCGGCGAGGCGCGGCCGATGGGGATGATCCTGCTCGGATTCTTCCTCCGGCTCGGGCTCACGATCGTGCTGCTGTATGTTAGCCTTAAGCATCTGAATGGTTCGGTTTACGCCCTTGCGGCCGGCCTTGCACTGGGTGTTTTTTGTCTCTCGGTAGAAGGTGTACGGCTGATGAAAGCCTGGACTGTCTAGCCGATCTAACCACGATGTACCTGATCTTCAATATGCCGACACAGACACTACTGACCCAAGCTCTGAATCATGCCTTCGCGGGACCCACCACGGTGCTGCTCCGCGGCCTGCACATTCAGCCGGCGTACCCCGCGGCGCCTATCTCCGACGCGTTTGCGATGGAACTGCTGGTATTTTTTGTGCTGGTAGCCTATTTCGTGCTCGTCCGCATGACCCTGAGCGTCGAGAAGCCGGGCGGTGTCCAGCATCTGGCCGAGATGACGCACGAGTTCGTCGCGGAGCAGAGCGAATCGATCATCGGCCACGGATTTGAGCGTTTTGCGAGCTACCTGACCGCGCTGTTCCTCTTCATCCTGCTGGCGAATCTGCTTGGCCTGGTTCCGGGGCTGAAGTCGCCCACGGCGGATGTCGTTGTGCCGTTGGGCTTTGCGATCGTCACGTTTATCTACTATCAGTACCACGGCATCCGCGCGAATGGCGGCGCGTATATCAAGCAGTTTCTCGGGCCGATGCCCTGGATCTCGCCGCTGCTATTTCCGATCGAGGTCATCTCGCACTTCGCGCGTGTGCTGGCCCTCACGGTCCGGCTCTACGCCAACATGTTCGCCGGCGATCTGGTGACGCTGGCCTTCTTCTCGCTCGTCCCTATCGGTATTCCGCTGGTCTTCCTGGGACTGCATCTCGGCGTGGCTGTGATCCAGGCGTATGTCTTCTTCCTGCTCGCGGCGATCTACCTTTCACTCGCCGTAGCGCACGATCACTAGAGTTTGAGTTTGCCGTGGTGGGGCGCTCCCTCGCTGCGGTTTGCAACAACGCCGCAAGCGTGAGGGTGCCAGCACGGTGAGCATCAACCACCCACTGGCGGCGTATCTGACGGGAGCAAGGAGTCGCATGAAGAAGCTGCAATATCTGTTTATGTCCCTGGCCGCGCTGCTGTTCGCAACGCCGGCCTTCGCCCAGGGTGCTCCCGCAAACGAGAGCCACTGGTGGGTCTCGATCGCCTCCGGTATCGGTATGGCCATCGCGTCCGGTCTCTGCGGTCTCGGCCAGGGTCGCGCCACCGCCTCGGCAACTGAAGCGCTCGCCCGCAACCCGGGTGCACGGCCCGGAATCTTCGTCTTTCTGATCCTCGGTCTGGCGTTCATCGAGTCGCTTGCGCTGTTTACCTTCGTCATCATCTTCATCCAGGTCAAGTAGTTCCTGGCGGCTCTGAACGCCCTGATGCAGACAACAAAGCCTCCGTTCGCGGAGGCTTTGCTGTCTCTCATGGTGCGGTGCAGCGGCGTAGATCTTGCCAAGCCGGTGCAGGAACTCGCGGGTTACTCTGCGGCCGTCTCGGCCGCGGTCGGGCGAGGTGCAGCTTTGACGACCGCCGTCCTTCGCTCAATCGTATCGAAGGCGGCGCGCTTCACGATGTGCAGGATTGGCGCGGGAAAGATTCCCAGCATCAACGTCGCCAGCGCGGTCGCTGCCAGTGCGAGGCCGGCTGGGGCACTAATGAGCCTCTGCCGCACGGGCATATCCGTCTCCGGCGCGCTGCGGGTGTAGAGCGCACTGAGGAGCCGCAGGTAATAGAAGCAGGCAACACCGCTGTTCAGCAGGCCGACAACCGCCAGCCAGACGTTTCCATTGTGGAGCGCAGCCGTGAAGACGAGGAATTTGCCGAAGAAGCCGCCGGTAAACGGAATGCCAATCAGTGAGAGCAGGAAGAACGCGAGCACGGCCGAGAGTACCGGCCGTTTTGCAGCGAGCCCGGTATAGTCGTCGATCGAACGGACCGACTCGTTATAGCCGGCAATCTGCGTGATGACTGCAAAGGCGCCCACGTTCATCGCCGCGTAAGTCGCCGTGTAGAAGCAGGCGGCGGCGACGCCGTCGACCGAAGACGCTGTGAAGGCGACGAGCAGGTAGCCGGCGTGGGCGATAGACGAGTAGGCGAGCATGCGCTTCACGTCGCGCTGCAGCAGCGCGCCGATGTTGCCGATAGTCATCGAGAGCGCGGCCAGTATCCAGAGCAGGATACTCCAGCGATGCTGCATGCCCGGGAATCCCGAGTAGGTGATGCGGAGCAGGACGGCAAAGGCTGCAGCCTTGGGCGCCGTGGACATGAGGCCGACAACCGGTGCGGGTGCACCCTGGTATACGTCCGGCGTCCAGACATGGAAGGGCGCGGCGGAGACCTTGAAGCCAAGCCCGATGATGATGAGCGCGAGCGCAGTGAAGGCCAGGCGCGGAGTTGTGGTCGAGGCCAGGCCGGCGGCGATGGCCGCAATCGACGTCGAGCCGGTCGCTCCAAAGGCCAGAGCGATCCCGTAGAGAAAGAACGCCGTTGCAAAAGAGCCAAGCAGGAAGTACTTGATTGAGGCTTCTGAGCCGGTTGCCTGTCCCTTGCGAAAGCCCGCCATGATGTAGGTCGAAATGGACGAGATCTCGAGGCCGATGAACACCATCAACAACTCGAGGGAGCACGTCATGAGCATCATGCCAACCGCACCGAAGCACACCAGGGCAAAGTACTCGCCCGCATGCGTCGCGTTGCCTTCGAAGTAGTCGAGCGAGCCCAGCAGCGTGACGAGAACGATGGCGGCAATCAGCAGGTGGAAGAAGGCGCTGAAAGCATCAGCTCGAACGGTTCCCGAGAAGGCGACGAGCGGGCCAAGGTGAAGCTGGTAGCCGCTGGCGAGACCAGCAAGCAAGGTGCCGAACACGGCTAACCAACCCAGCGGCTTGCGGCTTGCGGAGGCCGGCAGCACCGGCTCGAGCAGCATGACAAGAACGCCTGTCAAGGTGAGGAGGTACTCCGGCAGCAGGCCAAGGATGTTGGGGGACAGGGTATTCATTAGCGCGCGCTCCCAACAGGCAGAGCTCCGTCAGCCCTGGACATGGCACGGACGTGCTCGGTATCGACCGGGTAAGGATGAGTAGCCGGGTGCGCCGGTACCGCATGGCCCATGTGCGCAGCAATCTGCACGCCCGTCCTGTCGATAGCGCGCAGCCAGAACGGCGAGGCCAAGCCCATAAGGAGGAAGAGAATGACCATCGGCCAGAGGGCGATATGCTCGCGAAGGTTGAGATCCCACCCAGCTGTCGCTTGCGGGATGCGGCCGAGATCGCCGTAGAAGACACGCTGGATCATAACCAGCATGTACGCTGCACCGAAGATGACGCCTGTCGTTCCGATCACCGTCCAGAGAACATGGTGAGGAAGGACGGCCTGCATCGAGCCGGCCAGGATCAGGAACTCCCCGACAAAGCTGTTCAACATCGGCAGGCCGATGACGGAGAGCGTCGTGATGACAAACATGGTAACGACCCACGGCAGCTTCGCCGCCAGGCCGCCATACTGGCGCATATCGTAGGTCTGATATCGCTCATACAGCAGCCCCATCAGCATGAAGAGCGCGCCGCCAGAGATGCCGTGATTTAGGATCTGGTAGATCCCGCCGTCCAGCCCGGAGATGGTGAAGGTGAAGATGCCGAGCGTGATGAAGCTGAGATGGCCGAGAGTCGAGAAGGCAGCTAGGCGCTTGAGGTCGTTCTGCACCAGGGCGACCAGCGCGCCGTAGACGATGCCGATGGCGCCAAGCGCAATCATCAGCGGAGCGATACGGTGCGACTCTGCGGGGAAGATCGCGAAGCTGAAGCGCAGGATCGAGTAGAGGCCGGTCTTGCCCGCAAGCACCATCACGGCCGCAGTAGGCGCTTCGTAGATCGCGTCCGATAACCAGCCATGCAGCGGAAAGATGGGCACCTTCACCGCGAAGGCAAAGAGGAAGGCCAGCGAAGCAAGCCAGAGCGCGGCCGAGTTGCTCGAGATGCTGTGCGTCGCGGCGAGCGCAGCCAGCTTCGGCAGGTCAAACGTGCCGGTCTGCAGGTACAGCCAGATCAGCGCGACGAGCAGCAGCGCCGAGGGGATAAACGCGTACAGAAAATACTTGATTGCAGCGCGGCGCCGCTCCTTGGTGCGGCCGAAGGTCGCGATCAGGATTGTCATGGGAACAAGCGAGAGCTCCCAGAAGGCGTAGTACAGAAAGAGGTCGAGCGAGACGAAGATGCCCATCATCGCGACCTGCTGCAGCAGGAACAGCACATAAAACGTCTTGGCGCGATTGTCGACCGCGCGCCACGAGATCAGTACTCCAAGCGGCGCCAGGAAGCCAGTGAGCACGACCAGCCACATCGCCATGCCATCGACGCCGAGGTGATAGCGAATCTGTGGGAACGGCATCCATTCGTGATCCGTTGCGAACTGGAACGCACCCGGCGCCGCCCCGTAGTTGAAGTATGTCGGCAGGTGGAGCGTCAGCAGAAACGTGACCAGCGTGACGGCGAGCGCGCCCCACTGCATCGCCTTTCCCTTATCCGGCAGGACCGCAAGCAACAGCGCGCCGGCCAGCGGAACGAAGGTGATGAGGGTAAGAATGGAGTGGTCTAAATTCATCTGGTCCTTAGGTACGGTGCGACGCGCAAACGTTGTTCGTGAGTCATCTCAGTGAATCCAGAGCGAACGGCCGAAGATCATGATGGTCAGGACGGCCGCAGCGCCGAGCGCCAGCCACCCGGCATAGGAGCGGATGTTGCCGGACTGGATGCGGCGCGTCAGGGCGCTTAGTCCGCGCGTCGTCGCGCCGGCCAGCTTGCCGGAGCCGTCGACCATACCAAAGTCAACCACGCCAAACAGCACGATGCGGGTGAGAACGAAGAGCGGCAGCACGATGAAGGCGTGGTAGATCTCGTCGACGTAGAACTTGTTCTCAAGCAGCGCATAGAGCGGCTTCGCCCGTTGCGCGAGCGCGGTGGAACTGCCGGGCTTCCTGACGTAGAGCAGATAGGCGGCGAAGAGACCGGCAAGGGCCGTCAGCAGCGAGATCGCGGCCAGCCCGAATTCGAGGCCGTGGCTGCCGGTCTGCGCTGCATTCGCGGCGACGTCGAGGACTCCAGGAGCAGATTCGAAGACAGGCGCAAGAAAATGTTCGAACTCGTTATGGCCGCCGAGCGCTCCAGGGATCCCAACCCAGCCGCCGACAACCGACAGGATGGCGAGGATGACCAGAGGCCCAAGCATGATCCACGGCGACTCGTGGACACCGTGCGGATGCGCGGCCTGCCCCTCATCGTGTTCATCCTTACCCTGTTGCGTGTCCTGATGAGCGCCAGCATGCGCCGTGTGCCCGTGCGCTCCCGCTTCCTCAACATGCGATGCGCCGAAGAAGGTCTTGAACCAGAGCCGGAACATATAGAACGACGTAAGTCCCGCCGTGACCAGGCCAACAAACCAGAGCAGCTTCGCCAGCGGGTTCGCCGACGTGAAGACCTGATAGAGGATCTCGTCCTTCGAGAAGAAGCCGCTGAACGGGTAGATCCCGGCTATGGCAAAGACACCAGCCGTCATCGTCCAGAAGGTGATCGGGATGCGCTTGCGCAGCGCGCCCATCTTCCGCATATCCTGCTCGCCGGAAAGGGCGTGGATGACTGATCCAGCCGCAAGGAAGAGCAGTGCCTTGAAGAAGGCATGTGTCATCAGGTGGAAGATAGCAGCCGAGTAGGCCGCCACTCCGCAGGCGAGGAACATGTAGCCGAGCTGCGAGACCGTCGAGTAGGCCAGCACCCGCTTGATGTCCTGCTGGACCATGCCGATTGACGCAGCAAAGATCGCCGTCGCGGCCCCAATGATAGCGACGACACCTAGCGCGTACGGGCTTCGATCGAAGAGCGTATGGCAGCGGGCGACCATGTAGATGCCGGCCGTCACCATGGTCGCAGCATGGATCAGCGCCGAGACCGGCGTCGGTCCTTCCATCGCGTCCGGCAGCCAGACATAAAGCGGGATCTGGGCCGACTTGCCCGCCGCACCGAGTACAAGCAGGAGCGCAATCGCCGTGAGAAAACCGCCATGCCACTCGGGGTGCGCCGTAATCGCCGCGAACACCTGCGTGAAGTTGAGGTTGCCGAAGTGCGCGATCAAGAGGAACATCGCCAAGAGAAAACCAAAGTCCCCGATTCGGTTGACGATGAATGCCTTCTTGCCGGCGTTCGCCGCTGCGTCCTTCTTAAAATAGAAGCCGATCAGCAGGTAGGAGGCGAGGCCGACACCCTCCCAGCCCACAAAAAGCAGCAGAAAACTCTCCGCCAGCACCAGCACCGACATGAAGAACATGAAGAGGTTCAGGTAGGCGAAGAAGCGCCAGTAGCCCTCTTCCTCCGCCATGTAGCCGGCAGAGTAAAGGTGGATCAGGAAGCCGACACCGGTAACGATCGACAGCATAATCAGCGTAAGGTGGTCGACGGTGAAGGCAAAGTTGACCTCGAAGCCGCTAATCGCGATCCACGGCTGCCCGACAACCCGCAGCACCTCCGGCGCACCGGCACCCTTCATGATCGTCCAAAGGTAAGCGACGATGATGGCGGGAATCGCGGTAGATACGAGCGCAATGCCGGTGACCGCAGCGCGCGGCAGCCTGCGGCCGATCGTCCCATTCACCAGGAAGCCGAGGAACGGCAGCAGCGGGATCAACCAGAGAGAAGAAGGATTCATGGTGGTCACAGTCTCATCAGGTTGATCTGGTCGACGTTCAATGTCTGGCGCGTACGGAAGATGGCGATGATGATCGCGAGGCCCACCGCGGCTTCAGCGGCGGCGACAACCATCACGAAGAAGACGAAGATCTGGCCCTGCACCTGGTTCCACATATGCGCGAACGCCACAAAGGTCAGGTTGACAGCATTGAGCATGAGTTCAATCGACATGAAGACGGTGATGATGTTGCGCTTGATCAGGAAAGCGGCAACCCCGATTGAAAAAAGTATGGCGGCAAGCACGAGATAGTACGCGATAGGCACCACGGCTACTGCTCCTTCCGGGCAAGCACGACCGCCCCGAGAATCGCCACCAAAATGAGGATGGACGTCACCTCGAAGGGAAGCAGCAGGCTGGTGAACAGCGTATGGCTGATCTGCGAAATGTTGCTAACGGCGCCGCCAAGATAGCCGCCCAGGTTCGAAGTGCCAAGCGCCTTGCTCTCCGAAAGGAAGACAAAGCTGAGCAGGCAAAAGATCGCCGCAGCCCCGGGAAAACCTGCGATATACGCCGCGCGGCTGCCCGTCGTCCGCTCCTCTTCCCCGGCGTTCAGCAACATAATGACGAAGACGAAGAGCACCATGATTGCGCCCGAGTAGACGATCACCTGGGCAGCGGCAAGAAACTCCGCCCCAAGCGACCAGTAGAGAACCGCTAACGACATCATCACGACCACGAGCGACAGGGCAGAGTTGATCGGATGGCGCTGCAGCAGCAGGTTGAGTGCCGCTCCTGCAGCCAGTCCGCCGAAGATGATGAAGAGTGCAAGTTGCATGCTGATCCGGAGAATCTTCCTTGAATCTCGTGACGAACGAAAGTATCAGGGCTTCTGCTGATTGTAAAACAGCTTTGTCGTTCTATCCGCGCAAGGCCATGACAAGGCTCGTAACTATGATATTCGCCATCGCCACGGGCAACAGAAACTTCCAGCCAAACGCCATCAACTGGTCGTACCGGAAGCGAGGCAGCGTCGATCGGACCCAGATAAAGAGGAAGAGGAAGGAAAAGATCTTCACCACAAACCAGAAGATTGGCAGGATAGCGTGGATGACAGGGCCGCCAAAGTCCGGGATGAGGTGACCGAACGGGCTCGATGCGCCGCCGAAGAAGAGCAGTGTGGCCACGCAGCTGACCGTGATCATGTTCGCGTACTCAGCCATGAAGAACATCGCGAACTTCATCGAGGAATACTCGGTGTGGTAGCCGGCGGTCAGTTCGGACTCAGCCTCAGGCAGGTCAAACGGCGAGCGATTTGTCTCGGCGTACGCCGACATCAGATAGATAAAGAAAGCAACAAACTGGAATCCGCCGAAAAAATTCCACGAGAGCAGACCATGTGCGGACTGGCTGGCGACGATATCCCGCAGCGAAAGCGACTGCGCGCGCAGCACCACGCCTACCAGCGACAGGCCAAGCGCAAGCTCGTAGCTCACCATCTGCGAGGTCGCCCGCAGGCTGCCCAGCAGCGCGTACTTGTTGTTCGAGGACCAGCCCGAGAGGGCGATGCCATAGACGCCGATCGACGTCACGCCGAGGATCACCAGCAGGCCGATGTTGAGGTCGGCGATCTGGAAAAGATCGATGCCCCTCACCCGTGTCACCGCGCCGAAAGGAACCACGGCAATCGACACCAGCGCACAGCTCAGTGCAATGATAGGCGCTGCAAGAAACAGCGGCTTCTGGATCGCAAGCGGCAGCAGGTCTTCCTTGAGGAAGAGCTTCGCGCCGTCCATCAGCGGTTGCAGCAGGCCGAACGGACCCACGCGGGACGGTCCCCAGCGATTCTGCATGCGGCCAATTACCTTGCGCTCGAGCAACACCGTGTACGCGACCGCGGTCAGCGTGATCACGAGCACGATGACCACCTTCAGAACGGAGACGAGGAGAAACACTGGGAAATCAGATAGGTGGGTCACGGCTTGTAGTGGACTCCTCGCGTGTCGGCCTGAAAGCTAGCGGAGTGCCTAGAATACCCGAGATGCGTTGCGGGCATGTACCCGAGTGCCGTTTGCATCTGATCCGCCGCGGACATCAGTCCGCGGCAGTCTGGTCAAGGATAGGCAGGGTACGTGTCTCATTCTGCTGCAGATCGGTGAGCATGGCAGAGTAGCGCCCAAGCGTGCCGGAGGTAAACAGGGTATCGTTCGCCGGCATCACCAGGTCGCGACGGTCGGTAATCTGGACGAGTTCCGCCGGTGCGGCCGGCGAAAGATGCTGATCGTTACCCGACAGCAGTTGCAGCCGAAGCAGGTTGTAGCCCGGCACCAGGCGCTGGATCTCGTCAAGGATGGCGTACGGGTCGAACGGGCTCAGGCGCGGCTCCAGGTTGTTTGCCGTCAGCCAGACAGCGTGGCGATCCGCCTCGCCCGATTGCGCACCGCGCGACTGTCCCATGTCCGCTCGCAGCCCCTTGCCGAACGGAACCAGCTTGCGCATCGCGGTGCCCATCTTGTCGGCGATGCGGACGATCATCTCGAAATCCGACCGCGCCCCGGCACGATCCCCGGCCTTCTTCACCTGCTGCAGGTCGCCATAATGATTCGTCACCGAGCCAGATTTCTCATACAGGTTTGCAGCCGGCAGGACGACGTCGGCAAGCGCGGCCGTCTCCGTCATGAACATCTCCTGCACCACGACAAAGGTACCCTTCAACGCTGCGGGATCGACGCTGTACCGTGCCACGGGATTTGCACCGACGACGTAGAGGGCAGCAAGCTCCCCGCGGCCGGCGGCGTCAAACATCTCCAGCATGTCGAGCCCGGCTTCTGCAGCCGTACCGTATTCACTTGAAAGCAGGCTGTCGCTGCCAACCGGTGTGTAGCCCGGCAGCATGTCCGGCAGCAGACCCATATCCGCCGCGCCGCGCGAGTTCACATAATCGGATAGCAGCGCAAACTTCCGGTTCGGCAGCGTGCGGCCGAACTCAAGCAGCCGCTTCAAGTCCGCCCCGTGGAACTCAGGCCCGATCAGCACCAACAGCTGCTCCTCAGCCCGGACAGCCTCGCGGAAACGATGCAGCTTCTCTGTGTCCCCGTTGAAGGCAGCGGTCTCAGCCGCTGCATCGTCACCTGCAAGAAAGCTGGCCAGCGCGCCATAACTGAACGGCGCGACATGAGCGAACGCACGCGCCTGGCGTCGCAACTTGATCTCACCTGTATTCGCAACGAACAGCTTCGCGCCATTGTTACGAACATTGGTGCGGATGTTCCATGCCGTCGCCGGCGATTGGTTCGTCGGGTCGCCGCCCAGCACCATGATCGCCGGCGCTGTCAACGTATCGCGCAGCGACGCCGTCCGTCCCGGATGCCCGGAGAGCGCCTGCGCAAAAATCACGTAATCAGCCGTCCGATGATGATCGATGTTGTTTGTGCCAAGTACGGTCCGCGCAAACTTCTGCAGCAGGTAGGCCTCTTCGTTGGTCAGGCGATTGCCGCCCACCACGCCGATGCTCTTACCCCCGCGCGTGTCCCGCAGCTCGCGAAACTTCTTACCCACGTGGTCGAGCGCGACTTCCCAGCTGACGGCCTGAAACTTCCCGTCGGGCTGGCGTATCAGCGGCTGCGTGATCCGGTCCTCATTGTTCGCGAAGTCGAACGCGTACCGCCCCTTGTTGCAGAGGAAATCGCCGTTCATACCCGACTTATCTCGGTTATCGCCTCGCACAATCTCGCTGCCATCGGACGTCGACCGCACCCCGAGCGTCGTCTTGCAGCCATCGCCGCAATGCGTGCAGATGGTCGCCACGTGGTTCATCTCCCACGGCCGCGTCTTGTATCGATAGGTCCCCGACGTCAGCGCGCCGACCGGGCAGGCATCGATGCACATCCCACACTGCTCGCAGTCCACATGCGCCAGGTCATCCGGTGACATCTGCGCCGGAACGTTTGGCGCAATCACGCTCGAGCTGCCGCGGTTCTGGATACCCAGCGCGAAGACGTCCATACCCTCGCCGCACATGCGCACGCACCGGTAGCAGAGGATGCAGCGCGGCCGATCGAAGTACACCACCGGCGACCACTTCTGCTCCTCGCGATGGTTCTTCGGCTCTGCGTAGAAGCTGTCCGCCGCACCGTACTTAAACGTCATATCCTGCAGCTCGCACTCGCCGCCTGCATCGCACACCGGGCAGTCAAGCGGATGGTTCCCCAGCAGCAACTGTAGCGTCGACTTGCGCGCCTGGGCAATTTCGGGCGTCTCCGTCGCAACCACCATGCCCTCGGCCACCGGCGTGGTGCACGCCGTTTGTAGCTTTGGCATCTTCTCGATGCGCACCACGCACATACGGCACGCAGCCTGCAGCGAGAGCCCCGGGTAATAACAGAACGCCGGAATTTCAATCCCCGCCGTCTTGCACGCCTCAATCAACAGCGTCCCCGCCGGTGCGGTCAGCTTTTTGCCATCTACGATAAAAGTTACATCTGCCATCACATGCCCTGCCTAGATCTAGACTCTGTACGCGCACTACTAAGCAGAGTCTTGAACAGTTGTGAGTTACGTTCGATATCCGATGAGGTAAGTTTCGGAAATTCGAGACGCTTCCCAAACTTCTCACTTCTGCTAGTTGGAAGTCCAAGCTGGTTAGCCTGTTTTTCCGCATCCGCATCCCAATCGGCGACCATAAATGAAACGCGATTTTTCAATATGCTAACTGCGTTTTTGTGATTCTGAGATGCGCCCATTTGCTCTTCAAGAACAATGTAATTACCATTGTGCTTCAGAGAAATGGGGAAGGTTGGATCGCTCAAGTCTCTGAGGGTTTTGGCAACTGTCTTCTGCTCTTCTGACGTACTCATCTCAGTGCGCTCCCGCCAGCTCCACTTCACCAACCGGCTTGATCTTGATCAACGGGTGCGCCACCCGCTTGCCCTCAATATATTCCTCAAACTCTTTCCGGAACTTCTTCACGAACGCAATCGTCGGCATCGCCGCAGCGTCGCCAAGTGGGCAGAAGGTCCGGCCCATCATGTTCTCCGCGAGATACTGCACGTTATCGATATCTTTCTTCGACCCGCCGCCCGCATGCACCCGCGTCAGCGTCTTCTTGATCCAGTCCGTTCCCTCGCGGCACGGGATGCACCAGCCGCAGCTCTCATGCTGGTAGAACGCAATCGTCCGCAGCGCGAACTCCACGATCGACACCGTCTCGTCGAGCACCACGATCCCGCCCGACCCCAGCATCGTGCCCGCTTTCGCCATCTGGTCGAAGTCAAGCCCGACGTCAATCTCGTCCGCCGTCAGCACCGGGCACGACGCCCCGCCGGGCACTACGGCCTTCAGCTTCTTGCCGCCCTTGATCCCACCCGCCACATCGTAAATTGCCTTCCGCATCGAGTAGCCCATCGGCAGCTCATACACGCCCGGCCGCTCCACATGGCCGGAGATACCGAACAGCCGCGTCCCGCCATTCCGCTCCGTACCCAGCTTCGCGTAAGCCTCACCGCCCATCAGCAGGATGTGTGGCGCATTCGCGATCGTCTCCGCGTTGTTGATCACGGTCGGCCCGCCGTACAGCCCGACCACCGCCGGAAACGGTGGCTTGATCCGCGGAATGCCGCGCTTGCCTTCAAGCGATTCCATCAGCGCCGACTCTTCCCCTACCTCGTACGCGCCCGCGCCCGTCTGGGTCACGATGTCGAAGTCGAAGCCGGTCCCGAAGATGTTTTTGCCCAGAAAGCCCCGGGCGTACGCATCCGCCACCGCCTTCTCCACGATCTTCAGCAGGTAGCGATACTCGCCGCGCAGGTAGATGAATCCGAGCTTCGACCCGATCGCCAGCCCGGCAATCATCGTGCCCTCGATCACCGCATGCGGGTCCTCGAGAAAGATCACGTGGTCCTTGCACGTCCCCGGCTCCGATTCATCCCCGTTCACGAGCACGTACTTCGGCTTCTCCGACTGCTTAGGCACGAAGCTCCACTTCATCCCCGTCGGAAAGCCGGCGCCGCCGCGCCCGCGCAGTCCCGAAGCCTTCATCGTGTTGATGACCCACTCCGGCCCCTCAGTAATCGCCTGCCGAATGGCCTTGTAGCCGTCCAGCTCGATGTACTTGTCGATCTCTGCCGCGCCCTGGCCAAAGCGCCGCGACAGCACTCTCACTTCATCCGGATGCGATACAAGATGCGGCATTACTTCACATCCCTTCCCTGCCCTGCGCGGTACATCTCGAAGAGCACATCCGCCTTATCCGGCGTCAGCTCATCGTGAAAGTCGTAGTTGATCTGGATGGCTGGCGCCCAGCAGCAGGCCCCAATGCACTCGACTTCTTCCAGGGAGAACATGCCGTCTGGAGTCACTTCCTTGTGCCCGATCCCAAGCCGCGCCTTGCAGTGGTCCAGCAGCTCGTACCCGCCGCGCAGCATGCACGAGATGTTCGTGCACACCTGCACGTTGTATTTCCCGGCAGGCACCGTCCGCAGCATCGAGTAGTAGCTCAGCACGTTGCGCACGTCGAGTTCGTAGATGCCGATCCGCTCGGCAATTTCCGTCACCACCGCATCGGAGATATAGCCGACCTCGTCCTGCGCATACAGCAGCATCGGCACCAGAGCCGACCGGCGCAGCGGATAGATCGTTACCAGGTGGTCGAAGCGCGCCGCCAGCTCCGACGAAAAAATCGTGTTGGCCACTGTGCTCAATGCATGATCTCCCGCGTCAGCCGCTCGGCTGTAAAGTCCATATCTTCTGTCACCGTGCCGATCGTTACCCGGCCATCCTCGTGAATCTCGAACGGCTGCGCGTCCTTGTCGTCTGCCGTCATCGCGCTGTGCGTAAATTGAAGCCAGCGCGTGTTGACGCGAACAATAATCCGGTCACTGCCCACTTCCACCACCGCATGGTGCCGGCTGTTCAAACCATGTGCCGCTGCATAACTTCGAATCTGCGATGCGAACGATGTCCAGAGTTCTGTAAAGACGCGTCCGCTGTTCAAACTTAACCTCGTACACCGCTGCCCTTGAAACCTCTACCGATCAATCTCGCCAAGCACAATATCAATCGACCCAATCACACTCACCACATCTGCCAGCAGCCGTCCCTTGCACATCGTCTCCAGCGCCTGCAGTGTGGCGAACGACGGGTTGCGCATGTGCACCCGGTAGGGCTTTGCAGTTCCATCCGAAACCACGTAATAGCCCATTTCGCCGCGGGGCGATTCGACGGCCTGGTACACCTGGCCGGCCGGCACCCCGAAGCCCTCCGTCACGATCTTGAAGTGATGGATCAGCGACTCCATCTGCGTCTTCATCTGCTCGCGATCCGGCAGGACGATCTTTGGCGCATCCGCCACGATCCGGCCCGTCGGCATCCCGTCGAGCGCCTGCTGGCAGATCTTCACCGACTCGCGCATCTCGACCATCCGCACCACGTACCGCGCCCACACATCACCTACTTGCGAGACCGGCACCGCGAACTGAAACTTGTCATAACCCGAGTACGGCATATCCCGCCGCAGATCCCAATCCACACCGCTTGCCCGTAGCGGCGGCCCAGTCACACCGAGCGCAATCGCGTCCGCACCCGACAAGTAGCCGACATCCTTCAGCCGACCCATCCAGATCGGATTGCCCGTCAGCAGGCTCTCGTACTGATCGATCCGGCCCGGCATAATCTTGAGGAAATTCTGCACCTGCTTGTAAAAGTCGAGCGGCGGCTCAAGCGACACCCCGCCTATGCGGAAGTAGCTCGTCATCATGCGCTGGCCGGAGACATTCTCGAAGATCCGCATCAACTCTTCGCGCTCGCGGAAGCAGTAGAGGAACATGGTCAGCGCGCCGATATCGAGCGCATGGGTGCCCAGCCAGACCAGGTGGGACTGCAGCCGGGTCAGCTCGTTCAGCAGCACGCGCAGATAGTCCGCCCGCTCCGGGATCTCAAGCCCTAGCAGCTTCTCGATCGCCAGGCAGTACGCCAGGTTGTTCGTCATCGGGCAGAGATAGTCGATGCGATCCGTCAGCGGCACCACCTGCTGGTAGAACTTCGCCTCGCAGGTCTTCTCGATCCCCGTGTGCAGGTAGCCGATGTCGGGCGCGCACGCCACGATCGTCTCTCCGTCAATCTCGAGCACGAGCCGCAGTACGCCGTGCGTCGACGGATGCTGTGGGCCCATGTTCAGGACCATCGTCTTATCGGCCGACGCATCGGTATTCGCGTTGTGCCGCGCCGCGTCGGCTATGAGGTCGTTGATGCCCGGGTTCATCATTGCGGAGGCAGGCGTCTGCACAGTTGGTGCCTGGGCTCCAGCTTCTTCAGGCGTTATTTCATCAGGAGCAAGCGTAGGTGACATTAGCGGTAGCCCTCCACCGGGTAATCCTTCCGCAGCGGGTGCCCCTGCCAGTCCTCGGGCATCATGATGCGGACCATGTTCGGGTGCCCGCTGAAGCGGACGCCAAAGAGATCAAAGACTTCACGCTCGTAAAAGTTCGCCGACGGCCACACCGGTGTAATCGTGTCGACCACCGCGTCCGCTCCATCCAGCCGGACCACCAACCGCACCCGCTGCTTCAGAGTATGTGACAGGATGTGATACGTAATTTGAAACCGCGGCTCCGACGGATACCAGTCGACTGCCGTCACATCCTCGAAGAAGTTATAGACCGGCTGCACTGCCCGGCATGCAGCGACAATATTCTCCCGCGCTATGACGACTGTGAGCTCGTCGCGATCAAACGTCGCGTCAACCGCAAGCCCAGCCAGCGCCTTCAGCGCCGCGTCCTCAGGATGAGCCGCCGTCACCGCATCAAGTCCATTTACTGCAGAGGCAGGATCGTACATGCTAGAGGTCTCCCCGGTCGTTCGCCCAGTCCAGAATGCCCTTCTTCCAGACGTAGAACAGTCCTACCGCCACAAAGCCGAGATACACAAACATCTCCCAGAAGCCAAACATCTTCGACCCGGTAATCGCCGGCAGCTGCTTGAAGATCACCGCCCACGGCAGCATGAAGACGGCCTCAACGTCGAACAGGATGAACAGCATAGCCACCATGTAGAACCGCACCGAGAACCGCCCGCGCGCATCCCCAACAGGATCCATGCCGCACTCGTACGCTCCACCCTTGGTACGTGAATTCTTGTGCTTGCCGACGAAATACGAAGCACCCACCATACCTCCTGCCAATCCAACAGCGGCCAGGATCTGGAGCACCAGCGGTAGATAGTTCCAGATGTACGGGTAGGAGGAGCTTTGCATGGCAGTTTCGACTCTAAGATTGTCGCTGGCAAGAGTCAAGCAATTGCGGGAACCGCACGCCGGTGATCGAACACCACGTTGGCGCTATCGTAGCAGCGCCGTGTACGTATCGATGAGACGACCGCCGACCAGCGCGGCGATCAGCCCGCCCGCACAGAGAAAGCTCCCTAGCGGCAACCGCGTCGCACCGCCGGCCTGCCGCTTGGCCAGCAGCACCAGCGCGTAGCCGCTCGCCAACACCACCCCCAGGAACAGCGACAGCACCGCCGGCCAGAAACCCAGAAACGCACCGATCATCGCCAGCAGCTTCACGTCGCCAAGGCCCATTCCCTCGCGACGCCGCACCACCCTGTATAGCCAGCGCACCACCAGCAGGATCGCCGCCGCCCCGACTGTCGCCACCAGCCACGTCCCCAGCATGTTTTCCGGCCCGGTCAGAAATACGTTCCCGTGATCGACCACATTGCCCGGACTCGCCAGCCGCAGGTGATGCGCCCCTAGAATCACCTGGTCCTCCGTCGGCCCAAGAAAGACGGCCTGCACACACACCAGCAGGAACGAGATCGCCATCCCCGAAAAGGTGAATACGTCCGGCAGCAGCATCGTCTGCCAGTCCATCACCAGCAGGCCGATCAGCAGGAAGCCAAGCACCGCCAGCCCGATATGGAGGATCACCTGCGAAGCCACATCGAACGCCGTGCCCTGGTGCCCTACGCCCCACAGCGAGAACGCGAAGCCCTCCCACAGCTGCCGCGCCTGCACCGCAAACCACGCCCCGACCGCCAGCTCCACCGCCGGATACGGCCACGCAATCCGCTGCCGGCAGTCCCGGCACCGTCCCCCAAGCGCCACCCAGCTGATAATCGGCAGATTGTCGTACCACCGCACTGGCTTGCCGCAGGCCATGCATCGCGACCGCGGCGTCACCACGGATTCACCCTTCGGCACACGGGCAATGCAGACGTTCAGAAAGCTGCCCAGCAGCAGGCCCACCAGCAGCCCGGCAGCCTCAAACATCCACACGGAGATCACGCCTGCAGTATACGGCCGGCGCTAGAAGTCCACATGCAGCCGTACTGTCTCGACCAGCGCCGGCCCGCGGTCCTGGTTGTACCCGGGATGATCGACGAACTGCAGGTCAAACGCATAGAACATCCCGCGCCACGCATGCAGGTTGTAGTAGCCCTCGACAATGTCCTCGCGCGCGTAGTTCAGCCGGCCATCCCCGAGCAGGAATCCCAGTCCGCCATCCTTTAGATACGTCTGGTGATCCTTGCCGATCGCGTTCGTGATGAACGCCACGCCCAGCTTATCCGCTGGCCGCGACCATGCCCGCCCCGAATAATCGCCGCCCGCCTCGATCGTCTGGTCGATCTCGGTATACGCGAACGACTCGTGCTGCCCCTCGTTCCAGCCGAAGCGTCCGAACGCCCGCAGATTCGGGGTCAGTTCCTGCTCGAAGTTGCCGCCAAAGCCATACTTCACCGCGCCGTACACCGCATACTTGTCGACATTCGGCGTGGCGTCGATGCCCGCCTCGTACGCCTTGATCGCGTCGCGGTAGAGGCCCATATGCGCGTGGTTCACGAAGGTCAACAGGCGCAGCGTCCCCTTGCGCTCCGACCGCACCAGGCGGCCCAGCAGGGATCGCCGCAGCTCGACCTCCATGTTCTGCCCGCTCGCCTGGGTCAACATCCAGTCCAGATCGATGCCGTTCGGCACCGTCGGCATCAGCCCCACGCCGTACCGCGCCGACCAGCTGCGATCGATATACTCAGCCACCGCCGCATAGGTGTACCCGCGCGTATCCGCCGCATAGTCCCACGCGCCGTTGTTATCAGCCGTCCAGTTCAGAAACTGCAGGTGGCTATCCGACCCGATGCTGTTGATATCGAAATAGTCCGGCAGGCTCATCTTGCCGACATGAACCTCGAACCGCCGCTCCGGAACGATGGTCGCCAGTGAAAACGGCGTGCGGCTCGCCTCCACCAGCTGGCTCGAAAGACCGATCGTCTGGTGCAGCTGGACCCGCGCTATATACGGAGCCGAGCCGAGGTTGGGATTACGCACCACGTCCAGATTCGTGAACCCCGCCAGCCCCAGCGCCTCGCTCAGCCCGCGCCCGCCGGCAGACTCCACATCGAGAATCACGTCGGTCGCACTCTGCGGATCCTCGCGCACCTGCGCCCCCAGGTACAGCGTCTCCAGCAGCGACGTCTTATACTCGCCCCGGCTAAGAAAGCTGTTCGTTCCCTCGTAGGAAGAGTGCATCGGCCCGTGCGACTGGAAGACAATATTCGCCTGCCCCTCGATCAGGAAGCGCGAGTTGTCATTGTGTGGAAACATCGTCACCGGCGTCGCAGGCTCCGGCATATCGAGCGGCGGCGCAATCGGCGAAGTCTCCGACGGAAACGTGTGCTGCGCCGCCTTGTCCTTGTTGGCCTCCTGGGCAGGGGCATGCTGCGCGCGTGCATCGTTGCAGAGGGTAAGGACGAGCAGGATGAACCCGTATCCCCCGGTGTGTTTGTACATCGTCATGAAGCTGCTATGTTGGGGTTTTTCATTACCGGAGTGAGACTCGTCCAAAGATCGCTGCATCGTTCTGGCTGCATCATCCAGACTGCTCCGGGCACCTACATCCCCGAGGGACTACTATAGGCGTGTGACTGAATAGCTGTAGTATACCCCCCTTGGGTATCCAGTCTAGATGAACACGAGATGAATATGGCCCAGATTCCCCGTGAACGCACCAAGCTCCTCAACCGCGTCAAGCGGATTCGCGGCCAGATGGACGCCATCGAACGCACTCTCGCCGCCGAGGAAGATTGCACCAAGGTCCTTATGCTGCTTGCAGCCGTTCGCGGTGGCATCAATTCGCTGATGGGCGAGGTTCTTGAAGACCATATCCGCCTGCACCTGCTCCAGGACGGCCACGCCCCGCTCACCCCCGACCTCGGCGAAGAGCTCATCGACCTCGTCCGCGCCTATCTTAAGTAGCCGCAGCGCGCAGCGACAACCCTAAACGCACGAAACCCCCGCACCGAAGACTCGGGGCGAGGGCATCTCTCAAAACGCAGCTACAGGCTACTTGTGTGCGGAAGACTTGCCGTGCGCTTCCGTCGACTTGCTGTGTGCGGCGGTCGAGTGCTCATGAGCCTTGCCCGCATGCTCCGCGGCGGTCTTGTGGTCGCCCGCTTCGTGGTGCTTCGCCGCTTCGTGGTGCGCCTTGGCTGCAGTCTCGTGATGCTCGGCTGCCTTCTTGTGTGCTTCCTGTGGCATGATTCTCCTCTTTCGCGGTACGGCTTCAACCGTACCGTCGATGAAGCTATACCTCCGCGCAGACACTTGGCACCTCTACAGCACGACAACCCAGCCAACATCTACAATCTTGTTCATAGCGTCATAGTGCGCCATCGTCTCACCAAGGTGGAGCGTGACTGACCGGAACGTAGCCGCGCACGTCCTTGGGATATGGCACGCTCTGCCCATTGCTGGGGTTTGCGCCGCCTTATCCACAACAGGTGGGGCTATTAGCGTTGATTCCCCCCTCGGGAGCGACTAAGGTGAGTATTGCCGCTGCACAAATCGCTTCGGCACACTGTCCGTGAGGTCCCGCTTTGCTCAAACTCAAGAAGGTTCAGATTCTCGGGTTCAAGTCCTTCTGTGATCGCACCGAGGTCCAGCTCGCCGGCGAAGGCATTGCCGCGATCGTCGGCCCCAACGGCTGTGGCAAGTCCAACATAGCCGACGCTATCACCTGGGTCCTGGGCGAACAGTCCGCTAAGTCCCTCCGCGGCATCAAGATGGAAGACGTCATCTTTGCCGGTACCCGCGACCGCAAGCCAACCGGCATGGCCGAAGTCTCGCTGACCCTCGTCGATCCCGAGATCTACGACGGCGCCGACCTCGGCACCGAGGCCGACGAGAGCTACAGCAGCGTCGTCTCGATCGACAGCACCAGCGACTGGGACGAGACCTCGCTCCGCGCCCACCACGCCGCCGAGACCGAAGAGGCCGTCGCCGAAGCTCAGCCCGGCATCCTCCTCGAAGGTGAAGCCCTCGCAGACTCTTCCGCTCCCGCCGATCCCAATAGCGTCACCCTCAAGATCCGCCGCCGCAAGTTCGGCCGCGCCCCCATCCGTGCCGGCGAGCTCACCATCACCCGCCGCCTCTTCCGCACCGGCGACTCCGAATACCTGCTCAACGGCAAAATCTGCCGCCTCCGCGACATCCAGGACATCTTCATGGGTACCGGTCTTGGCGGCGAGTCCTACGCCATCATCGGCCAGGAGCGCATCGGCCAGCTCCTCAGCTCCAAGCCCCACGACCGGCGCAGCATCATCGAGGAAGCTGCCGGCATCACCCGTTTCAAGACCAAGAAGCGCCTCGCCGAGCTTCGCCTCGAGTCCGCCAAACAGAACCTCTCACGCGTCAACGACATTTTCGAAGAAGTCACCAAGCAGATGGGCACGCTCAAGCGTCAGGCCGCCAAAGCCCAGCGCTATGGCGAGATTCGCGACGAACTCCGCGGCCGCCTCCGCGTCGTCCTCGCCAGCCGTATGGGCCAGTTCGACGCCGATCAATCGGCCACCTCCATCCAGATCACCGCACTTTCCGCCAGCATCGACACCCAGGCCGCCGACACCGAGATCATGGACGCTACCCACACCAATGGCGTCCGCGACGGCTACACCCTCGATTCCCGCATCCGCGAAGCCAACACCGCCGCCAACCAGTCCGCCGTCGAGCTCGAACGCACCGCCGCACGCACCGCTTCTAATATAGATCGCGTCGTCGAGCTCACCGCCCGTCTCGCGCAGGGTGAATCCGACCTGGCCGACGCCCGCGTCCAGCTCGCCGCCCTTGCCGGCGACCTTGAAACTCATAAGAGCTTCGTCGAGACCGCCACCGCCGAGTCCGCCAACTCCCGCGATCACGCCAACCGCCAGCACGCCGAGGCGCAGGTCGCCGTCCGGTCGCTCGCCGCTGCCGAGCAGGCCGCCGAGCAAAATCGCCGCGTCACCATGCAGCTCATGGAAAAAGCCGCGCAGAGCCGCAACGAGGAGACTCAGGCCGCCGCCGCGCTCGCCAGCCTCGTCGCCGAAGCCGACCGCCTCACCCGCGAGTCCGGCAGCGCTCGCCAGGAGCTCGAAACCCTCGGCCTCCAGCGCGGCCAGCTCGCTCTCAGCTTCGAAGACGTCACCGCCCGCCTCAAGTCACTCGAAGCCGACCTCAACGTCCTTCGCGACCACGTCACCACCGCCCGTAACGAGGAGGCCCAGTCCCGCCGGCGCGGCGACCAGCTCCGCGGCGAACGCGCCACCCTCATCGGCCGCCGCAACTCCCTCGAGTCGCTCATCCGCGAGCACAGCTATTCCACCGATACCGTTCGCAACATCTTCCGCGCTACCAGCAATCGCCTCAAGCAGAACCCTGCTACGGTCGTCCCGATCGGCACCCTCGCCGACTTCCTCGACGTCGACAGCCGGTACGAGTCGATCGTCGACGAATACCTTCGCGATGAACTCAACTACATCGTCGTCCGTTCCTGGGACGCCGCCGACGAAGGCATCCAGCTCCTCCAGAAAGAAGTAGCCGGCCGTGCCACCTTCCTCATCCACGGCGAGTCCGAGAATACCCCCAAAGACCTGGGTGCCCCATCCTTTGCAGCGCCATCGCAAAGGTTGGGATCCGAAGCACCCCCTCTCCAGATCGATGGCGTGACCGTCCTCCGCAACGCTATCCGCGTCAAGGAAGCCTTCACCCACTCCCTCGACCAGACCCTTCCCCGCCTACGCGACGGCTACATCGCCCCTGACGCCGCTACCGCCCGCACCCTCGCCCTCCAGCACCCCGAGGCCTGGTTCCTCACTCCGTCCGGCGAGACCTTCCACCACCTCACCGTCACCGGCGGCCGGCCCAGCGCGCAAGGCCCCCTCGCCCTCAAGCGCGAGCTTCACGACGTCCAGCAAAAGGTAGAAAAGGCCGAGCGCGAGCTCGAAGAGACCGACCAGGCCACCGCGACCCTTCAGCACCGCATCGCCCAGCTCAACACCGACATCGACGGCAAGACGCACGAACGCCGCGACCTCGAGCGCGAGTCCGCTAACTCCGGCGCCGCCCTTCGCCAGCTCGAAGCGGAGGTCCAGCGCATCGATCGTCGCATGCAGGAGTGGCAGCTCTCCATTGCCCGCAACGGCGACGCCTGCCGGCAGAAGGAAGACCTCATCGCCCGCCGCCAGCAGGAGGCCGCCCGCTTCGAAGCCGATCGCAACGCCGCCGAACTCACCCTCGCCGACCTCCAGCAGCAGCTCGAAGGCCTCCGCCGCCAACGCGAAGAGCTCCAGGCCGCCGCCTCAGCAGCCGCCGCCGCGTTGGCCGGATTAGAAGAACGTCGCCGTAATGCCGCCGCCAACTTCGACCAGACCACCCGCCTCTACACCGGCCAGGACCAGCGCATCCAGCAGCTCGTCCAGCAGCTCACCGCCGCCAGCACCGAGAAGCTTCGCCGCGAAGAAGAGACCACCACCCTCGCCGCCCAGCACGGCCAACTCGCCGAGACCCGCGCCACCGCCGTCGCCGATGCCGCCCGCCTCACCGAAGAGGCCACCGCTCTCCGCACCTTCATGGCCGACCTCGACACCCGCCTCCGCACCCTCCGTCACGAGACCGAGGCGCTGCGCGAACAACGGGCCGCCCTCACCGCCCGCGCCGCCCGCCTCGCCTCCGATATCGAGCACATCGAAGCTACCTGCCTCAACGACCTCGGTCTGACCGCCACCGACCTCCGCGCCGATGCCACCCTCGCCCGCATCGCCGGCGACACTCTCACCTTCGAAGAGGCTGAGTCGCGCGCCCTCAAGCAGAAGCTCGAAGCCATGGGCCCCGTCAACATGATGGCCCTCGATGAGTACACCGAGTCCGCCCAGCGGCATAGCTTCCTCGAAACCCAGCGCAAAGACCTCCTCGACGCCATTGAGAACACCCAGTCCTCCATCAAGGAGATCGACGGCGTCTCCCGCATCAAGTTCGACGAGGCTTTCAAGATCATCAATGAGAATTTCAGCGTCACCTTCACCAAGCTCTTCGGCGGCGGCCAGGCCTCGATGAAGCTTACTGACGCCGAGAACTCCGCCGAGTCCGGAATCGACATCCTCGCCTCACCACCTGGCAAGAAGCTGCAGAGCATCCTCCTGCTCTCGGGCGGCGAAAAAGCCCTCACCGCGCTCGCTCTCCTCGTCGGCATCTTCCAGTTCCAGCCCGCCCCCTTCTGCGTCCTCGACGAGGTCGACGCGCCGCTCGACGAGACCAACGTCGGCCGCTTCGCCCGCCTTATCGCGGAGATGTCCGCCACCACCCAGTTCGTCGTTATCACGCACAGCAAACGCACCATGAGCCATGCCGATATCATCTACGGCGTCACCATGCAGGAGCCCGGCGTCAGCAAAATCGTCAGCGTCAATCTCAGCCGTCGCGACACTGCCCAGAACCGCCGCGCCGTCGCCTGACCGGCACCCCACTTTGCGCAGCCGGAGCGGACCCCGCGTCGCTCCGGCTCTTTTTCGCCCGCCATCCCGGAAAGGATCGCAGCTGAAGCGAAACCGCGTTTGTACCCGCCGCCGTCTCCCCAGCCTCTCAGTTACGCCTCAGGTTCACCCTATAAAACAGAACCGAGTTGATGCCCATCAGTGCAATCTGATCGCCAGCGGGAGAGAGCGCAAAAGCCATCTGTGAAAGCGTGAAGTCGACGGTCGTCACAGCGGCAACACTGGTCCCGTCTGCACTCCGATAGACAGTGATCGTTTCTTGAGCAAGATCAGGCCTCGAGAAAGCCTGGCCATAGCTCATGGCCCGCACGGTCTTCACAATCCGTACGGCAAACGTACCTTCGCCCGCCGCTTGCGCCGCCTGTTGAATCTCATCGGACGCCGATTCGCCCTTCAGCAACGGATGACCGTCCATCCGCAACATGCGGTACCAGTGGCCGCCGCTCGTTGTGCACCCGACGGCGAAGATGAGGCCGCTCTCCGGGGTCGACAGAAGCGGCCGGCAGGCCGACCTGGTCGAAGCGATCGTCTGCTCCGTCCGGTTCCAGTGGTACTCCGTAATCTTCCAGTGTGTATGACCGTCCCCATGGATCAGCAGCTCGCCTGCATCCGACAGAACCGGAGCCGGTGTTCTTGAGGACTGCTGCGCCGTCAACACCACGGCAAAGTTCTCATCCAGCACGCGCACTTCGACGTCTTCCTCTGGCGCCTCCGATAACACCGCTTCAAGGTCACGATGGACTGGTTCAGAGTGACGCTCGTGTACCGTTCCCACCGCCACGTGATCGCCTGAAGGCGAAGAGACAACCCAGGCCACTTTTCCTGCAACATTGATCGACCGAAGCGCCCGCAGATGAACGTCAAACAGCCTGAGTTCACGCCCCATATGCACAAGGACGCGTCCTCCGCCAAGCTGCCAGAGATACTGTTCCTCGCCCCTCACCCGCCACTCCACCACGCGTTGTACGGAGTGAGTCATCGGATCAACCATCACTGCGCGAACATTGCGGACCGCCTCTTCCCCCGACCCGGCCCGCTCCCGCAGCCGGTGCGGATCGAACGTACACAGCAGGTGCCCGGCATCGAGATACGTCAGCGTCGTCTCATGATCGAATGATCGGAGTTCGCGGTGTTCCCGCGGCGCATAGCCATACCGTTTCAGCTCAAGGCTGGCCACAGTTGAGCTCTCGCGCAGCTCCGACCGGGCCTGCAGATCATCCACCACGTTGCAAGCCCCGGAACAGATCTCCGTTTCATCCACCACGTCTGCCGCGCGACGTGCCGTTTTCACTGGTGGCACCGTATCTCCATTGTTCGCGTGGACGCTGCCCACGAGTTCGCTGCCACCACCGACCGTCCCCGAGACGTTAAACCCTTGACGCTCCGGTGCATTCGCCACACGATTCGCAGGCAGCGTTGTCTTCCCGCCAGTTGGATCATTAGCGGCTGCATGGGTGAGGATCAGGCTCGTTCCCTGCTCCAGCCGCAGATCATGCCCCACCGCCGTGACGACCGTAGCGCCATCCAATCCCGCCGCAACGCCCAGGGTCATCTTACGCATACCGATAACCTGGCCCGGCGCAATGTGCGAGGGCAGGTTCTGGTTTGGAAAGTTGAAGCCTGCGTTGATCGCTGAAGCTGTCCCGACACTGCGAAGACCGCTCCCTATCGCATTGCCGACTGCATCCGCCAGCGGAGACGCCTCGCTCACCCCCGACTGACCAGTCGAACTCACCGGTCCAATCAGGGCAACCAGCGTCAAGCGGAACGAAGCCTCATGGTGCGCCTCGCAGTCCGCCGCGTCGAACGCTAGCTGCACCTGCGAATCCCTGACTGTATGCGAACGCTTCACCAACTCGACGACATGCCCCTGCACCATGCTGCCCGTCCGCAAGGTGCAGTTGGAGCCCGTCCAATCCCGAGCCGCGCGCACCAGCACCGGAGATCCGACATGAACATGCGAGAGATCGAGGGGCACAATCAGCTCAGTCTGCAAAGGCTGCACCGGGCTCACCACCTCCCCATAAAGCCCGCATGGGAGTAGAGACGACACCACAACCTGTGCAAACAGCAAAGCAGCCAGACCCGCAGCGTAGGACATGAAAACCTTCCAGGAAGTGTCGCCAGTTTACTCCCGGCTAAGTTATGTCCGATTACACCATGTTGATCTGCGTAGCCCGCCGAAGCCGAATCTCCTCCACCCCAATCTCCGGCCGATCTTCCGCCAGAATCGCTGCCCGCTCCAGCACATGCATCAGCTCGCGCACGTTGCCCGGCCACGCATACCCGGTTAGCTGCGCAAGGGCAGCCGCAGCGATCCGCTTGCGCGGCATCTCCTTGCCCATCTGCTCCAGGAAATATTCGACCAGCAGCGGGAGATCTTCCATCCGCTCCCGAAGCGCCGGCACCTCGACTGGAAATACTGCCAGCCGATGGTAGAGATCCAGGCGAAACAATCGCTCCGCCGCTCGCTGCTCAAGCGGCTGATGCGTCGCCGCGATCACCCGCACATCCACCCGCGTCAGCTCGTTGTCCCCCACTCGCTGCAGCTCGCCGCTCTCAAGAAAGCGCAGCATCTTCGCCTGCAGTGCCAGCGGCATCTCGCCAATCTCATCGAGAAACAGCGTCCCGCCGTCCGCCGCCTCGATCCGTCCGGTCCGCGATTGAACCGCCCCGGTAAATGCCCCACGCGCATGCCCGAACAGCTCCGCCTCGAGCAGCGTCTCCGGAATCGCCGCGCAGTTCAGCACCGTGAAGCCCTTCGCCGCCCGCGCGCTCAATCGGTGCAGTGCCTTCGCCACAACCTCCTTGCCCGTCCCCGTCTCGCCCTCGATCAGCACCGTCGCCGAGCGAGGCGCCACCAGGCGGATAAGCCGCGCCAGCTCCCGCATCGGCTCGCTCCTGCCGACCATGCCCGGAATAAAGACCTCATCACCCCGGAGATCCGGCAACCCCGCCGGCCTCTGCCGCGGCTCGTCCGGCAGAGGCATCTGCAGCCCGCCCACAGGCGGCAGACCCCGCGGCAGACCCCGCAACACGGGCTGCCCCCGCAGCACCGGCGCCAAACGCTCGGGAGCGCCGCCTGCCCCGCCATCCTTATCCTCTTCCCCCTGCGACTCGCGCAGCGCATGCAGCAGCTCGTTCCGCCGCGGACTTCGCGCGCCACTTTCCACACCGCCGTCCACCTGCACCAGGTCCATCGCCGGGTACAGCAGCCGCAGCTGCCCTGCAAATTCACCGACCTCGAGATCCGGCAGCCAGCTATCCAGCAGCATCGCCTCGGCCCGCGCCGCATCCAGCTGGACCATCGCCTCTGCGCCGCCGTTCGCCTCGCGCACCTGCCACCGGAGGCCGGTCAGCGTCCGTCGCAGCCGCTCCCGCAGCCCCGCATCCGCGCTCACCAGCACCACCGTCCGTGCCGCCGCGAACTCCCGTCCTGTAACGAGCTTTCCCGCTGTAGCCTGTCCTGCAATCACGACGTCACCGCTTCCTTCCCTGCTCCCCTGCCTGCGCCTCTTGCAGCACCGCCCGCATCGCAATCACCGTGCCGCTCAACCGGTGACACTCCCTGAGACACTCCGCCCAGAGTGCATTCGTCCGCTCCGGCGCACCGTTCTGGCCGGCCGCCGCTTCGTTCATCTGGCCAATCTCCAGCCGGCATTGCAGCGCCGTCAACGGCTGGCACATCTCATGCAGCCGGTCGGCCATCTCCGCCAGCATCTCCTCGTGCTCCGCCCGCTCTACCCTGGTCGCGATCAGGCGCCTGCCTGCTGCCCTGCCATGCGCAACGGCATCTGTCCGAACAGCAGCTCCGGTCGCACCGCACGCACCGGCTTCTTCGGTCCCGGACCACCGACCATATACCCCGCGCCCCGTACCGTCTCGATCAGAAACTCACCCGGCTGCTCGCTCAGAAGGTTCGAGCCAAGTTTCTTCCGCAGATAGTTGATATACACATCCACCACGTTCGTCCCCGCGTCCGGCGCCATCTGCCATACCTCGCGCAGCAGCTCGCTCCGGGAGCAGCACTGTCCGGCACGCGCCAGCAGAAACTCCAGCAGCGAGAACTCCTTGGTTGTCAGCTCCACCGTCCTGCCGTCGCGCGTCACCTTGTGCGTCATCCGGTTCAGCTCCACATTGCCCTGCCGCAGCACCGGGTCGGCAAACTGCTCGCGCCGGCGCAGCAGCGCATTACACCGCGCCCGGAGCTCATGAAAGCTGAACGGTTTCAGCAGGCAGTCATCCGCGCCCAGGTCGAGGCACTTCACCTTCTCGGCTACATCGCTGCGCCCAGTCAGCACCAGCACCGCCGTTCGCTGGCAGCGGCTGCGCAGCTCCACCAGCACCTCGACGCCATCCCGGCGCGGCAGCCCCAGGTCCAGCACAATCAGGTCGAAAGAGCCGGCAGCCAACCGCGCCAGTGCCGCCTCTCCATCCCCCACCCAGTCACTCGTGTGGCCGTCCAGTTGTAATCCCCGTTGCAGAAATAGTCCCAGGGCAGCGTCATCTTCAGCAATCAAAATTCGCATCGGTGGTCCCTCGATCGGCGTATGACACAAACGGCTTCTTACACCACCTCGGTTACTATCCTGGGTGCTGTTCAATTACCTTCGTGCTTCACGAGGAGAGGCGCAACAGAAATCACGCGGCTGCTTTCAAAAGCATGCCAAAACGGGAACGCCCGAAGGCGAGCGAGTCCACCACTTGGAAGCACAGTCAAAGGAGCCGCACCCCGCTAGGTACGCCCCTGCCTGTCAAATGCCGGCAGCTCTAGCGAACGCTGCTGTTATGCCGGACGTCCGCCCCACGCACCCAGAAGATCACGTCCTCAGCGATATTTGTCGCGTGGTCCCCCACCCGCTCCAGGTTCCGCGAGATAATCAGCGCATTCAGCGACTGCGGCGTCAGCTCTGGCCGCTCCTTGATCAGCGAACTCAGCGAGTAGAACGCCGCATCGTTCATCTCGTCCACCTGGTCGTCCAGCCGCAGCACCGACTGCGCCAGCTCCGCATCCGCCTCGATGAACGCCTGCAGCGCTTTCCGCACCATCGCCGACGCCAGCGATGCCAGTTTCGGGATATCGACCGGCAGATCGATGTTCGCGAATGCCCCCATCTCACGCACCCGCACCGCGATATTCACCGCCTGGTCACCCACACGTTCCAGGTCCGCATTGATCCGGATCACCGACAGGATGAACCGCAGATCGATCGCCATCGGCTGTTCCATCGCCAACAGGTCGAGCGCCATCTGGTCGATCTCCCGCTCCAGACGATTGATCGCCGGCTCCGACCGAAACACCAGCTCGCAGATACTCAGATCGCGCGATCGATACGCCTCGATCGACCGCTGGATCGCCTGCTCTGCCATCCCCGCCATCATCAGCAGCCGTTCTTTCAAGTCGTCCAAACTCTGCTGGAATTTGATTCGCGCCATCAGCCGAACCTCCCGGTGATGTAATCCTCGGTGCGCTTATCTTTAGGGTTCGTGAAGATCTTGTGCGTCGAGTCGAACTCGACCATCTTGCCGTTCAGAAAGAAGCCGGTATTCTCCGCTACGCGCGCTGCCTGCTGCATATTATGCGTCACGATCACGATCGTATACTGGCGCTTCAGCTGGAAGATCAGGTCCTCGATCTTCGAGGTCGAGACCGGGTCGAGCGCCGACGCCGGCTCATCCATCAGCAGCACCTCGGGGTCAACCGCAAGCGCCCGCGCAATGCACATCCGCTGTTGCTGCCCGCCAGAGAGACTCGCCCCCGACTTCTTCTTCAGATCGTCCTTCACCTCTTCCCACAGTGCCGCCTGCTTCAGCGACCGCTCTACCGTCTCGTCCAGCACCTTGCGGTTCCGAAAGCCATTCAGCTTCAGCCCGCTTGCCACGTTGTCATAGATCGACATCGTCGGAAACGGGTTCGGCCTCTGGAATACCATCCCCACCCGCCGCCGTATCTCGACCGGCGACGCACTCGTGTAGATGTTCACGTCGCCCATCTTCACCACGCCCGTTGCCCGCGCTGTTGGGTTGGTCTCGTGCATCCGGTTCAGGCAGCGCACAAAGGTGGACTTGCCGCAGCCCGAGGGCCCGATCAGCGCCGTGGCGTTGTTCGCAGGAACGTGGAGATTAATGTCCTGGAGCGTATGTGTCGTCCCGTACCAGGCGTTCAGATTTTCAACTTGGATGCCGACTCCCACTAGCTGTTTCCTTTCAACGCACCACGACTGGCGAAGATGCGGACCAGCGTTACTGAAACCATGATCAGCACAATCAGCACAAGCGAACCCGCCCACGCCAGCCTGTGCCACTCGTCATACGGCGACGTCGCGTACTTATAGATCTGCAGCGGCAGAGCTGCAATCGGCTCGTTCAGCCTGAAGCTCCAGAACTCGTTGCCGAGCGCCGTAAACAGCAGCGGCGCCGTCTCGCCCGCCACCCGCGCAAAGGCCAGCATGCAGCCCGTGATGATGCCCGGCGACGCCGTTCGCAGGCTTACCGAAAGCACCGTCCGCCACTTCGGCACACCAAGTCCAAGCGCCGCCTCGCGAGTCGCGAACGGTACCGTCGCCAGCATCTCCTCGGTCGTTCGCGTAATTGTCGGCACCATCATGATCGCCAGCGCCAGTCCGCCCGCAAAGGCCGAAAAATGCTTCTGCTGCATCACCACCAGCGAGTAGATCGCTATGCCCATCACGATCGACGGCACCCCGTTCAACACATCTGCGGTAAACCGGATCGCATTCGCCAGCATCTTGCCTCGGCCAAACTCCGCCAGGTACACGCCCGCCGCGATCCCGATCGGCACTCCCATCGAGCTCGCCAGCGCCAGGATCACGCCTGACCCCAGGATCGAGTTCGCCATCCCGCCGCCCGCCTCGCCCACCGGCTTCGGGATCTGCGTAAAGAATGCCAGGTTCAGCGAACTCGCCCCCTTATACACCAGGTACACCAGGATCGCGACCAGCGGCAGGATCACCAGCACCGTGCTCAGGATCGCGAGCGCGGTCACAAAATAGTTCATCCACGTCCGGTAAGCCGCGTTCAGGCGCATCGGCTTACTCTGAAAGCTCAGCGGTGCTGTGCTCATCTAGGCCACCCTTGCCGGCGCGCCGCGCGTCACCGCCCACACCAGCAGGCGGGCAATCGCATTCACCACGATCGTCACTAAAAACAGCGCCAGGCCAATCTCGATCAGCGCACTCAGGTAGAGGTTATCGGTCGCCTCCGAGAACTCATTCGCAATCACGCTCGCCAGCGTGTACCCCGGCGCAAACAGGCTCTTCGAGATCGCCGGATGGTTGCCGATCACCATCGTCACCGCCATCGTCTCACCCAGCGCCCGCCCCAGCCCAAGCATCACCGCACCGACAATGCCGATCCGCGAGTTGCGCAGCACGCCCATACGGATCATCTCCCACCGGGTCGCGCCTAGCGCCAGAACCGCCTCACGCTGCGAATTCGGCACCGCCGTCATGATGTCCCGCGTCAGCGACGAGATGATCGGCAGCACCATCACCGCCAGGATCATGCTCGCCGTCAGCATACCCACGCCGAAGTTCGGCCCCTCAAAGAATCCACTCCATCCAAGGTACTTGGAGAGGAATGGTCCCAGCGAGTCGCGCATGATCGGGACCAGCACAAACACCGCCCAGAGCCCATACACCACGCTTGGGATTGCCGCCAGGATCTCCGTGAGAAACGATATCGGCGCCCGCAGCGGGTGGGGGCACAGCTCCGTCAGAAAGATCGCCACACCGAGCGCTAGCGGCACCGCCATCAGCAGGGCCAGGAACGATGTCGCCAGCGTCCCGAAGATAAACGGCAGCGCGCCGAACTCCCCGGAGACCGGGTCCCACTCTGCGGTGGTAAAAAATTTCAATCCAAACTTCGCCAGGCTCAGGTTTGATCGCAGGATCAGGATGCTCGCGATAAACAGCACGATGGCAAAGATGCTCAACGCACACACCAGCATCGCCGCAGCAAACGCCGTGTCCGCAGCCTGTCCACTGCCGCGGGCTCGCAGAAACGCCCGCACCACCGAAGGCGGACCCTCAGGCGCAGGTGCTGACGACGCCATCACCGTCACAGGCACGGTGATGGGCATTGATGTCGAAGACTCTGGTGCAGATTCGAGACTCATGCGGGTGGGAGGCAAATCATTGGTCCTGCACTTCTCTGTTTCTCTATATAGATGCGGCTTGAAATACCAAAACACAAGGCGCGAACTCCTCAACAGGTTCGCGCCCACACCGGGAGCTACCTGATCTGCTTGATCGTCGCCCGAACCCGATCCTGGATCGGCTTCGGCAGCGGAGCGTAGGCCATCAACGCCGCCTCGCTCTCGCCCTTGTCCAGCATCCATGTCAGAAAATCCGCCAGCGCCTTGCCCTTGGCCGGATCAGTCGACTGCACCGGGATCAGCAGCCACGTGAAGCTCGAGATTGGGTACGAGTCCGCACCCGGAGCATTCGTGATGGACACCCGGTAGTCGGCAGGGACCGACTTTGCATCCGCCGCAGCCGCCGCCGTCACACCGCCAGGCGAGGCCTTCACAAATTGACCGGCAGCGTTCTTCACCAGGCCGAACTGCATCTTGTTCTGCGCCGCGTAGATCAGCTCCACGTACCCGAACGAGTACGGCGACTGGCGCACCATGCCGGCCACACCCTCGTTACCCTTCTGCCCGATGCCCACCGGCCACTTCACCGACGTGCTCTTGCCTACCCTGCTGTTCCAGTCGGGGCTCACCTTCGAAAGAAAATCCGTGAAAATATAGGTGGTACCGCTGCCGTCAGACCGATATACCGGCAGAATCGCCTTATCCGGCAAGCTCATGCCCACATTGTCCCGTGCAATCCGTCCGTCGTTCCACTTGGTGATCTTGCCCAGGTAAATGTCTGCAATCACATCCGCCGAGAACTTTAACTCCTGGTTGACACCCGGCAAGTTGTAGACCGGCACCACCGCACCCAATACCGTGGGAACATGCATCGTCTTGATCTTGGCGTCGTGAATCTGCTGGTCGTTCATCGGTCCGTCCGTCGCACCGAAGTCAATCGTTCCTTCCGATACCTGCCGAATGCCGCCGCCCGATCCAATCGACTGGTAGTTGATGTGCACATTCGGGTGCTGCTGGCTGTACTCGCTGAACCAGCGCGAGTAGATCGGGTTCGGGAAGGTCGCACCCGCTCCATTAATATTCTGGGCGCATGCCGCTGCTGCGGTCACCGCGAGGAATGCTGCCGCCAAAACTGCCTTCAATCTCACGTGTCCCCCTGGAATTCAAAGCGCGCGCAGCGCGAATGAACATACCAGATCAGTGTCAGGTGCTGGTGTTACGGGAAGGTTACATACCAGTCAATACCTGGAGAAACGCGCCCCAAAGGATGCATTACATTTTCCGTGAACAGCTCGCGTAGCTGCAAGAAATCTAAGCCCACAGGCCCCGCAGGCATGACCTTGATCGAAGCGTTCCCCTAGAACATGGCCGCTCTACCCCACCGGGTACAACGCCTTCGGCAGCGCAAACAGGAACGTACTTCCCGCGTTCAATTCGCTCTCCGCCCGTATCCAGCCCCCCTGCGCCTGCACCATGTGTTGGGCGATCGCCAGGCCCAGGCCAGTCCCGCCCGACTCCCGCGACCGCGCTTTATCCACCCGGTAAAACCGCTCGAAGATCCGGTTCAGATGCTCCGACGCAATCCCCTGCCCAAAGTCCCGCACACTGAACTCCACCGCCTCGTAGGGGTCGACCACCTCGCGCGCCGTCACCACCACCCGGCACTGCGCCGCCCCCTTCGCCCGCCCGTATTTGATCGCGTTCTCGATCAGGTTGCTGAGCACCTGGAGCACCGCGTCCGTATCCGCATACACCTGGCAGGCCGTCACGTCGCCGATCTCGAGCACCGCGTCGTTATCCTGCACCAGACCGCTCATACCCTGTACTGCGTCCCGCACCAGTACGTCCGCCGAGACCGGCGCCGGATGCAGCTTCTCCTCAGCCGCCTCCACCCGTGCCATCACCAGCAGGTCCTCGGTCAACCGGTTCATGCGGGTCGCATTCTTGAGAATCGTCCCCAGGAACTCCCGCGCCTGCGGACTTAGGCTTCTCTCATGGTCGAGCAGCGTCTCCACATACCCCGTGATTGAGGTCAGCGGTGTCCGCAGCTCATGCGACACATTCGCCACGAAGTCCCGCTGCGTCCGCTCCATCTGCTCAATCCGTGTAATGTCGTGCAGCACCGCCACCGCGCCTCCGCCCGGCGTCGGCGCCGCGCTCACCTCGAAGATCCTTCCCGGGATCAGCGAGGTTGATCGCCGCTCACAGACCACCCGGTCGATCAGCGCACTCTTCATACAATCCAGCACATCCGGGTCGCGGATCGTCTGCACCAGCGCATGACCAATCCGGATCGCGGTCGAAAAGGATGCTCCCGGCACCAGCCGCTGCATCCGCTGGTTGGTCCACTGGATCCGCCCGCCGGCGTCTACTGCGACCACCGCATCCTGCATGCTGTCGAGCATCGCCTCCAGCTCCTGCCGCGCCTCAACCGATGCCTGAAACGAGCCATCCGCCCGCAGAAACGCCGTCCGCATCGCCTCCGCCAGGTCGTTCACATCGCGAAACAGCGAGGCCTGCACCGCCTGCTCATGCCCCGCATCGGGCGCCGCGGCCTGCCGCACCGGCAGTATCGCCGCCCGTAGGGAGTGCGCGATCCAGAACGCCGCCCCCATGCCGCCCGCCACGATCAACAGCAGGTAAAACACCCACGCCCCGCGCGGAATCGCCAGGCAGCCCACCGCCACCAGCGCCACTACCGCCACCAGCCGGCTCGCAAAAACCAGAAAGAAACTGCGATTCACAAGACTCCCAGCACCAACTACCAGACACCGATCTAAGCCGATCCAGCTCAAAGAGATCCGCCTTGATCGCCTTCATCCGCCCTGATCCGTGTGAAGCATCCCTCTAAACCGCCGCCGCAGCCCCCTTCGGAATCTCAAACCGATACCCCGCCCCGCGCATCGTCTTCAGATACCGTGGCGTCTCCGCATCAGCCTCGATCTTCTCCCGGATCCGCCGCACATACACATCGACCGACCGCGGCGTCACAAAGCGCGCGTCGCCCCAGACCGCGTCCAGCAGGTGATCCCGGCTGAAGACTCGCCCCGGGTGCCGCGCCAGGTAGTCCAGCAGCCGAAACTCCGTGGCCGTCGTCGTCACCAGCTCCCCACCCACCCGCAGCTGCATCGCGCTCGCGTCAATCTCGATCGTCTCGAACTTGATCAGCGACGGCCCGGTCGGCCGTTCAAACCGCCGCAGCACCGCCTTTATCCGCGCCACCAGCTCACGCGTCGCAAACGGCTTCGTTATGTAGTCGTCCGCGCCAAGCTCCAGCCCATGCACGCGGTCGTTCTCCGCCGCGCGGGCGGTCAAAAAGATGATTGGGATGCTGCTCAGGCTCGGGTTCAGCCGCAGCCGTCGGCAGAGGTCCAGCCCATCGCCGCCCGGCACCATGATGTCCAGCAGAAACAGCGCCGGCGGCTGCCGCTCCGCATCGGCAATAATCTGGCTCGGCGCCAGGTAGGGTCGCACCGCAAAGCCGGCGCTCTCCAGGTGATACTGCACCAGCCGCGAGATATCTGCGTCATCTTCCAGAACGAAGATCGTTTGCGTCAAAGGATTTACCTCGTTCGTACCAGGAACGTACCGTGTACAGCCTAGCGCACCCGCTATCCCGGAATGCTAACAGTCCGTGAATCTGCCTCCTTTGTAAAGCAAATGCACGGTCACACACCATTAACAATCTCTTCCGCGCTAAATTCAAGTCATTCATTCGTGTCCCAGGCCGCCCTCGTTGGCGAAGTGTTCAAAACCACCCCTGGACCGCAGCCGAAGAACTTGCATCGTCCATCCAACACTCCCGAAACCAAATCCACGTCGGCGAGCATCCATCTCACATGAGCCTCCTCGCTACCGCCATGCTCCTCGGCTTCGCCCTGCCCCCGCTTGAGAACACCCGCCCCCTCTACGTCTTCACCCCGTCCGGAAACGACCCCCGCGCCGTCGAGCAGACGCGCGTCATTCGCACCAACCAGCCCGAAGCCGACGACCGCCAGCTGGTCCTCATCCTCGAAACAGTCGGCCATCCCACCCCTGACGACAGCGACCAGGCCGCCGCCCGCCGCCGCTTCCACGTCGCCCCCCAGGACTTCACCGTCATCCTCGTCGGCAAGGACGGCGGCGAAAAGCTCCGCTCCAACCACCCCATCCCCTTCGACAAACTCCGCGACACCATCGACAGCATGCCCATGCGCCAGCAGGAGATGAAGCGCCCCTAAGCCTCTGGTCTTCTGCCCCTTCCCAAAGAGCCTGCGTCCGCTCCTATAGCTCCCCAAGGACCTCCCCTACAATCCCCGCCGCCCGCTCACAATCCTCCCAGCCAACATCGAAGTGCGTTACAAAACGCACCGCATGCGGTCCGATCGCGCTTGCCAGCACCCCCCGCGCCTTCAGCCCAGCCACAAATGCCGGCGCATCCCCGCCGCCCGTCAGCTCGAAGATCACAATGTTCGTCTGCACCCCACCCAGGTCGATCGCCACCTTGTCGGACTTCGCCACGCACTTCGCCAGCAGCCGCGCGTTCGCGTGATCCTCACCCAGCCGCTTCGGCATCTCCTCCAGCGCAATCAGCCCCGCCGCCGCCAGCACCCCCGCCTGCCGCATCCCGCCGCCCAGCGCCTTGCGAAAGATCCGCGCCCGCTCAATATGCTGCCGCGATCCCACCAGCATCGACCCCACAGGAGCACCCAGCCCCTTCGACAGGCAGAAGTTCACCGTATCGAACCCCCGCGTTATCACGCCCACCTCCAGCCCGAGCGCAGCCGCCGCATTGAAGACCCTCGCCCCGTCCAGGTGCACCGGCAGCCCCGCCGACTTCGCTCCCTCCCACACCTCCTCCATCACCGCCAGCGGCGTCACCGTCCCGCCCGCCATGTTGTGCGTATTCTCGAGACAGATCAGCCCCGTCTGCGCCCGATAATAGATCTTCGCCCCGATCGCCGGCCGGATCAGCGCCCATGTCAGCATCCCGCGCTCCGCCGCCACCGTTCGCGCCTGGCATCCCGAGAAGGCCGCCGTCATCGCCATCTCCCAATCCATGATGTGCGATCGCGCCTCGCAGATTACCTCCTGCCCATGTTCCGTATGCAGCCGGATCGCGATCTGGTTCCCCATCGTCCCGGTCGGCACAAAGATCGCCGCCTCCTTGCCAAAGACCTCCGCCGCCCGCCGCTCCAGCCGGTTGATCGTCGGATCTTCCCCATAGACATCGTCCCCCACCTCGGCCGAAGCCATAGCCTCCCGCATCGCCGCCGTGGGCTTCGTCACCGTATCGCTCCGCAGATCGATCACGCCCGCCACCGCATCACCACTACCCTGGTACATTCGCATCTCCTAGACAATGTGATCCCTAAACTCCGGGTGCCCCATCCTTCCCAGCCCTACGTGAAGGGTGGGATCGAACCCACCCGACCTAGCCAGCCACCAGTACCCGCTCAAATACTTCATTCGACAAAAGTCGTCCCCGCCCCGTCAGCCACACCCGCTCCCCATCCACCCCCACCAGCCCAGCCTCCCGCATCTCCGCCAGGCCGTCCACCAAGCCCGTCACCAGCCACGCCCCAACCCCCCCTCCCAAGCTCCCCACCCCGTCCCCCTCGTTCAATCGCAACCCCAGGAACACCGCCTCCTCGAACGCCTCATCTCCCCGAACCAGCACCGGCTCACCACGCGCAGCCAGCAGCGGCAACACCCCGTCCCCCATGTACCCGTCCAGCTCCTCCGAATTTTGAAACCGTACTGCGCCAGTCGTCGAAGCCGAAGCCGGAGAGCTCCCAACCGTCAGCATGGAGTGCGCATCCAGCCCAAACCCCACGTAGGCCTCCCGCCGCCAGTACTTCAGATTGTGCCGCGACCGAAACTCCGCCCGGGCAAAGTTCGAAATCTCATACTGATCCACTCCAGCCCTTGCCAATTCAACGCAGGCAGACAGATACCAGTCCGCTACCGCCTCATCCGCCGGCAGCGTCCCCGCCCCATACCGGGTCCCGCCGGCCAGCGACTCGCGCCCCAGCCGCGACTCTCCATCGACCTCCAGCATATACACACTCACATGCGGCACCCCCGTCGCTACCGCCTCGGCGACCGAGTACAGCCAGCTCGCCGCCGTCTGCAGCGGCAGCCCCGCAATCAGGTCTACGCCAAGATCCACCACCCCCGCCGCGCGCAGCCGCCGAATCTCCTCCAGGCAGACCGCCCGCGTATGCAGCCGCCCCACCGCCGCCGCCTCTGCATCCACAAAGCTCTGCACCCCGAGACTCACCCGGTTCAGCCCCTGGCCCAGAAGCTCCGCAAGCGTTTCATCCCCCAGTTGCCCCGGCGCACACTCGAGCGTCACCTCCGCCCCGGCATCAACCAGAAACTCGCCCCGCAGCGCGTCAAAGATCTCCCGCATCATCTCCGGTTCCAGCAGACTCGGCGTCCCCCCACCGAAGTAAATCGTATCCACCCGCTCCGGCAGCACCGCCCCCATCGCTGCCGCACGCCCCCGCGCGGCTCGAATCTCCCCACACAGCCGTGCCACATACCCTGCCATCCGCCCCGCCCCAAAGACATCCGAGGCAAAGTTACAGAAACTGCACTTCGCCCGGCAAAACGGCACCGAGATATAAACGCCCAACGACTCCATCTGCTGATTCTTTCACGTCGCTTACGGCCCACTCACTTCCACGGCGAAGCAATCCATTCGTCCAATCGCGCCATGTAACCTTCGAGGAACAAACGACTCCAACCCCCAGGAGTTCCCACCATGCGCCTCTTCCTCGTCGCGGCCATCCTCTCCATAGCGCAAGCAGCCGCCGCACAAGCGACACCACAGATGACAGCCGCCAGCGGCGCCACGCGAACCCCTATCCTCGTCGAGCTCTTCACCTCGGAAGGCTGTTCCAGCTGCCCACCCGCAGACGCGCTCCTCTCGCGGCTCCTCCACGAGCAGCCCATCGCCAACGCCCAGATCATCGTTCTCGGCGAACACGTCGACTACTGGGACGGTCTCGGCTGGCACGACCGCTTCTCCTCCCCGCAGTTCACCAACCGGCAGAATGAGTACGGCGCCGCCTTTCATCTCGACAGCATCTACACCCCGCAGATGGTCGTCGACGGCACGGCCCAGTTCGTCGGCAACGACCAGGTCCAGGCATGGCGCGCCGTAGCGGCAGCTGCCCGCAGTCCGAAGCTTCCCCTTAGCCTTTCGCCGCTCACCCTCAGCGGCAATCACGTCACAGGGACGGTCTCTGCGCAAACCTCATCGCAACCGGCAGACCTCTTCGCCGCACTCATCGATCCTATGGACAGCACCGAGGTGCGGCGCGGCGAGAACTCCGGCCGGCGCCTTCAGCACGTCGCTGTCGTCCGTACCCTCGCCCGCGTTGGCACCACACGCGATCTGGCCCGCGGACCCCTCAGCTTCACGCTCACCGCGCCTGCTGGTGCGATACCAACCACCATGCAGCTCGTCGTCTTCGCCCAGCAGCGTACCGCTGGCGCCACCCTTGGCCCAATCCTCGGGGCAGCGTCAAGCAGCGTGATCAACCCGCCCGCAGCGTCGACACGTTAGCAACGAACGCGGCTTCACTTCCCAAAGCAATCCGGGCTCTGTGTATCCACAAACGCCTCCGCGTTCACCTGCACCGCGATCTGCCCGAACTTCTTCGCCGCCAGCGTGTCCGCCGCCAGCACTTCCTCGAGCAGCTTCACCACCTCGTCCTCGCCCAACAGCTTCGCCAGGTCCCGCGCCGAGCCATACCCCGCAACCCGGTACTGCTCCATCCGCTCCACCCCCGCCAGCAGCGCCGTATCCCGCAGGTTCCCCTTCGCGTACGCCTCGACCGCCCCGGTACACTCCTCCAGGATCCCCTCCATCCCCGGACACGCTCCCTCACCCGCCGCCATCCCCCGCAGCTTGAACACCTGTTTCATTCGCACCGCCTGCTCCTTCGCCTCGCTCGCACGCGCCATAAACGTCTCCCGCAGCTCCCCCGTATGAGCCTCCCTCGCCAGCCGCGGCAGCGCCCGCAGCACGACCCTATCCGCCGACACCAGCCGCCGCAGCTCCTCGCCCAGCAGATCACCCAGCGTCCGCCGCTCCCCAGCCTCTCGCTCCATAAGGATTCGCCTCCACCAATCGATGCAGAAAACGCACCCGGCCACCGCCGTCAGCCAATCTTCTGGTCGGTCCGCCCACCCCGCAGCATCTAGAATAAAGACACCGCATGCCCAAACAGACCAAAGAGGAAAAGAAGAAGGCCCCCGACGCCCCCGCAGACGACGTCCTGGGCAAAGCCTACGACGGCCGCCTCATGCGCCGTCTTCTCACCTACCTGCGCCCCTACAAGCTCCAGACCGCCGCCTCCGCCGCCTCCATCATCGTCAAAGCAGGCTCGGACGTCATCGGGCCCTACCTCGTCAAGGTCGCCGTCGACCAGTACATGACCGGCAAGCCCAATCCCCATCCCTCCTGGCTCGCGCGCCAGCTCAGCCCCGTCCCGATGACCGGCATCACCCAGGTCGCCGCCCTCTACCTCGGCTCGCTGCTCCTCACCTACATTCTCGAATTTCTCCAGACCTACCTCATGCAGTGGACCGGCCAGAAGATCATGTTCGACCTCCGCAGCCAGATCTTCCGCCACATCCAGGGCATGTCCCCCGCCTTCTTCGACCGCAACCCGGTAGGCAAGCTCGTCACCCGCGTCACCTCCGATGTCGACGCCCTGAACGAGATGTTCACCTCCGGCGTCCTCGCCATCTTCGAGGACGTCTTCGTCCTCGCCTTCATCGTCATCATCATGCTGCGCATGTCCTGGCCGCTCGCCCTCATCACCATCTCCGTCATCCCCGCCATCCTCTATGTCACCGGCATCTTCCGCAAGTATGTCCGCGAAAGCTACCGCCGCCAGCGCCACGCCACCGCCCGCATCAACTCCTTCACCCAGGAGTACGTCTCCGGCATGTCGATCGTCCAGCTCTTCAACCGCGAGCGCCGCGCCTTCGACGACTTCTCCGCCGTCAACGCCGAGAATAAGCAGGCCTGGACCGACGCCATCTTCGCCTACGCCCTCTACTACCCCATCGTCGAGTTTCTCAGCTCGGTCGCCATCGCCCTCGTCCTCTGGCGCGGCGGCTCCGCAGTCCTCCACAACGCCGGCTTCCTCGCCGCTCTCCCCAACCTCCATCTAGACCGTGCACCAGGCTTCTTCGGCACCGTCACCATCGGCGTCCTTATCGCCTTCATCCAGTACGCGCAGCGCTTCTTCCGCCCCATCCAGGACCTCAGCGACAAATACAACATCCTCCAGGCCGCCATGGCCGCTAGCGAGCGCGTCTTCCACCTCCTCGACACCGCCCCCGAGATCACCTCGCCCCCCAACCCCACCTCCGGCGACAACTCCGGCCGCATCGAGTTCCGCAACGTCTGGTTCGCCTACAACACCCCCATCGCGGAAAACTCGCAGCGAGCAACGGATACCTCGCCCTTCACCCCCGATCCCGCCACCGAGTGGATCCTCCGCGGCGTCTCCTTCATCATCGAGCCCGACGAGACCGCCGCCATCGTCGGCCACACCGGAGCCGGGAAAACCACCATCACCGCCCTCATGATGCGCTTCTACGACATCCAACACGGCCAGATCCTCATCGACGGCGTCGACGTCCGCGACCAGGACCTCAACCAGCTCCGCCGCCGCTTCGGTGTCGTCCTGCAGGACCCCTTCCTCTTTTCCGGCACCATCGCCGACAACATCCGCCTCGGCTCCAAGTGGATCACCGACAAGCAGCTCGAGCACGCCGCCGACGAGGTCAACATCGGCGACTTTATCCGCGCCCAGCCCCTCGGCTTCGAAGAACCCGTCCGTGAGCGCGGCGCTACCCTTTCCACCGGCCAGAAGCAGCTCATCAGCTTCGCCCGCGCCCTCGCCCATGCCCCCCGCATCCTCATCCTCGACGAGGCGACCAGCTCGGTCGACACCGAAACCGAGCTCCGCGTCCGCCTCGCCCTCGCGCGCATGATTACCGGCCGCACCTCGGTCCTTATCGCCCACCGCCTGTCCACCATCCAGACCGCGGACTCGATCCTCGTCATGCACAAGGGCCAGCTCCGCGAACGCGGCACCCACCAGCAGCTCCTCACCCAGCGCGGCCTCTACTGGAAGCTCTACGAACTCCAATACCGCGACCAGGAATCAGGCGCTACCCTCATCCCCGAACCCCAACTCACCGACGCCCTCTAACCCGCCCATCCACCGGCTATCACTCACCCTCGTCATCTTTCCCCACCCTACCCCAAACTTGGCATCCTGCGCGAAGCTTCTCGCGAGCACTACCGCGAGTAGCGCAGCCGAAGGACCTGCGTTTGCTCTTGCCCGTGCCGTTGTCCCACTCCATCCCATACTCACCCAAAAAGCTCGTCACCCCAACCGAAGGTGCGCTCTTTGCGCCGCAGCGGAGGGACCCCCGCATTAGCCTTTGCTGTTGCCGTTGCCTGTCCCCCTCCAACCACCCCCAGGAACTGTCATCCTGAGCGAAGCTTCGCGCGAGCCTCACCGCGAGAAGCGCAGTCGAAGGACCTGCGTTTTCGCCATTTCACCCGCCCATCAGCTCAAGTACCACAACCCCGCCCCAAGGCATCCAACCCGCGAAAGCAACAGGAGCTTCCCATGGAACGCCGCGACTTCATCATCTCTGCCACAGCCGCCAGCCTGGCCGCCGCAAGCTCCTCCGCACAGAAGCCGGAGCCCAACTCGCCCACCTCAAAGGAGTCCCCCATCAGCCGCCCTGAAAATCCCGCCATGATCTACCGTGAGCTCGGCACCACCGGCGAGCGCGTCTCTGCCATCGGCATGGGCGGCTTCCATCTCGCGAAAGACCCCAGCACCACCGCCCAGGACGCCATCCGCCTCGTCCGCTCCGCTTCAGACCACGGCATCACCTTCTTCGACAACTGCTGGGACTATAACGACGGCATCTCCGAGGTCCGGCTCGGCCAGGCCCTCAAGGACGGCTACCGCCACAAGGCCTTCGTCATGACCAAGCTCGACGCCCGCACCGCCAAGGACTATGACAAGCAGCTCGAACAATCCATGGGCCGCATGGATACCGACGTCATCGACCTTGTCCAGTTTCACGAGATCCTTCGGTTTGAAGACCCCGATCGCATCTTCGCCGATGACGGCGCCATCCACGCCGCCATGGCCGCGCGCAAAGCCGGAAAGATCCGCTACATCGGCTTCACCGGCCACAAGGATCCCCAGATCCACCTCCGCATGTTCGAGGTCGCTGCCCAGCACGGCTTCCACTTCGACACCGTCCAGATGCCGGTCAACGCCATGGACGCCCACTTCCGGTCGTTTACTCACAGCGTGATCCCGGTCGCTCAAAAAGCCGGCACCGCCGTCCTCGCCATGAAGACCTTCGGCGACGGCTACATCCTTCGCTCGAAGACCATCGACCCAATCGAAGCCCTCCACTACGGTTTGTCGCAGCCGGTAGCGGTCGTCATCACCGGCATCGAAAAGCCCGAGATCCTCACCCAGGCACTCACTGCCGCCAGCAGCTTCAAACCCTTCACCCCTGACCAGACCACGGCCTTTCTCGCCAAGACCCGCGAAGCCGCTATGACCGGCAAGTACGAACCCTTCAAAACCTCCAGCATCTTCGACGGCACCGCCAACAACCCCAAGTGGCTCGGCGGCTCCTCCGGCACCGACATCAAACCGTCCTCCCCCGAAACCGAAACCGAGCGAGTCGGTCAGCCAGCCTGATCCCAACACCGGCCGGCCTGACAACACGGCCGGCTTCCACAACACCGCAGAACTTCATCATCCGACGACCTTGCACTTGCCCCTTCTTGCCCACCCACAACCGACCGTCATCCCGACCGAAGGCGCGCCTTGCGCCACAGTGGAGAGACCCCAGCATTCCGCCTTTGCCGTTGCCTGTTCTTCACCCACCCCAAGACTTGTCATCCTGAGCGAAGCTTCTCGCGAGCCCCATCGCGAGAAGCGCAGCCGAAGGACCTGCATTTCCTCCTTCCGCAAACCCATTAAGCAGCAGGCGTCACAGCTCCCACACCAAACCCAGAAACTCGCTTCGTGTACCCTCAAACAGGTAGGCCGCTGTCAAGCAAAACCTGTGGATAATCCGTAGCTACAAAGTTGTAGTTATAGTACTACAAAGTTGTAGCTACAATGGCCCTTTTTATAACTACAGATTTGTAGTACTTTTCGGAAATCATGCCCGATCCCCTCATCTTCCTCTCCGCCGGCGAGGCGAGCGGCGACCACTACGGCGCCGAAATCATGGCCGTTCTGAGCTCCCGTTTGTCAAGCATCACCACCTTCGGCCTGGGGGGCACAGAGATGGAAAAACAGGGCCTTGATCGCGTCGTCCGGGCAGAAGACGTCGCCATTATGGGCATTACCGAGGTTGTCCGCCACATGCCCCGCATCTACGGCGAGTACCGTAAACTGGTCGCCGCCATCCGCGCCCGTCGCCCGCAAGTTGCTGTCCTGATTGATTTTCCCGACGTAAATTTTCGCCTCGCCCGCGAGCTCAGGAAGCTCAATATCCCCGTCCTCTACTTCGTCAGCCCCCAGCTCTGGGCCTGGAAGCGCTCCCGCATCCGCTGGGTCCAGCAGCGTGTTTCGAAGATGCTCGTCATCTTTCCCTTCGAAGCCCCGTTCTACCGCGCCCGCCACGTCGACGCCGCCTTCGTAGGCCACCCTCTCGCCACCCTGCCCCCACCCACAATCAGCCGTGAACAATTAGCTTCACAATACGCTCCGGATCCCTCAAAACAATGGGTTTCGCTCCTCCCAGGAAGCCGCCGCAAGGAGGTCCACCTGAACCTCCCGGAGATGGTGAAAGCCGCTGCCCTGCTCCTTAAAGAACACTCTTACGAGTTCCTCCTGCCCGTCGCCAGCACCGTAGGCTTTGAGTTCGTCCGCACCGCCCTCATCGAGCTTTCCGCCCAAGACCTCCCCATAACCCTTGTCGACGACGCCCGTTCCGCCCTCCAGCACTCCCGCGCCAGCATCGTCGCCAGCGGTACCGCGACCGTCCAGGCCGCCCTCATCGGCAATCCTTTCATCGTCGTTTATCAGGTCTCGAATGTTACATTTACACTCGCCAAGCGGCTCGTCCGCTACCCCCCGGAGATCTCCGCTGCACGCGATCAGGACGGCCATCTTCCCATCGCCATGGTCAACCTCATCGCCGGCCGACGCATCGTCCCTGAGCTCCTCCAGTCCCGTTTCACCGCGGAAAACGTCGCCGCCACCCTGCGCCCGCTTCTCGCCGACACTCCTGCCCGCACGACCATGCTGGCCGATCTGGCCGCCGTCCGCCAAAGCCTCCTCCCCACCCCCGAATCAAACCCAATCCACAGCGTTTGCGATGCCGTACAGTCTCTACTAGCAGGCGACCGCCCAAACGCCCCTGGAAACGTCTAAAGTATCGATAGAGTAACGATGGATTGAGGATTCTGCCTGCATGCGTTCCCGCCCTAACCCCTTTGCCATCAAGATCGCAGCTGTAATCCTGCTTGCCACCGCCACCGGCGCACGCCTCTGGGCAGCCCCTGCCCGCCCCCAGATGCAGATCACCGGCTACGTCATCACGGCCAATCTCGAGCCCACGACAAACCAGCTCACCGCCAGGGCCGCCGTGACTCTCACCGCCCTCGAAGACCTCACCACCGCCACATTTGAGCTGAACAATGGCCTTGCTATCACCAGGCTGACCGACGGAGCCGGGAAGGTCCTCACGCCCGAGCGCCTCACCACTACCTCCACTGTCCGCATACCCCTCAACACCCCGGTCGCAAAGGGCAGCTCCACCACCTTCAACTTCGAGTATGGCGGCGCCCTCATCGGCTCCGAAACCAGTCCAGTCGAAGGCATCAAGCTCGCCGCCGTCGCCGATCCGATCAGCATCCTCCTCTACGCCGGCCGCTGGTTCCCCATGACCGGACTCTTCACCGATCGCTTTACGGCCGAAATGCACATCCGGGTACCGAACGATGAGCGCGTCGTTGGCAGCGGCGCTACCGGTCACAAGTCCCTGCCCAACAAGCAGGAGGAGTACAGCTTCAATTGGACCAAGCCCGGCTTTCCCGGCACCATCATCGCCGGTAAGTTCCTGGAGCCCGTCACGGCCCCCGGCGTTCGCAACATCCGCGTCTTCGTAACGGAAAAGCGCAAGGATTTCGCGCTCGATTATGTCCGCACCACCGCCCGCGAATTTGAATACTTCAGCAGCCTCTTCGGCCAGCCCGAGACCGGCGTGATCAACGTCGTCGAACTTCCTGACGACGCCGTCTCTGCCGCCTGGGGTCCTGAGATCGCCGCCATCAGCGGGCAGCGCATCGCCGATCGCAACAGTCAGCGGCTGCTATCGAACACCCTCGCCCACCAATGGTGGGGCAGTGAAGTCTCCCCTGGGAACCTTAACGACGCCTGGATTACCAACGGCATGTCCCGTTACGCCGAGATGATGTACCTCGAAGACTCTGCCGGCAAGACAGCATTCCAGACCGCCGTCACCGACGTCTCTGCCGGCGCGTTGGCCTACGACACCGAGCCGCTCACCAGCGTCGGCCGCCTTGACCCCTTCTCGCCGCAGTTCCAGTCAATGACCCTCGAAAAGGGTGCGATGGTATTCCACATGCTTCGCTGGGAAATGGGTGACGACGTTTTCCTTAAGTTCCTGCGCGGCCTCCTTAAGCAATTTGCAGACAAGTCCATCCGTACCAGCGACGTTCAGACCTTGGCCCAGTCGCAGTCCGACCTGCAGCTCGAGCCCTTCTTCGCGCAATGGCTCGATGGTACTGGCGCCCCCACATTTACCGACAAATTCAGCGTCTTCCGCCTGGGTAACAACAAAGGCTTCCGCACCGTTGGCGCAGTCCAGCAGGATCTCGACCTTTTCCGTATGCCCGTCGAGCTGCGGATCGAGACCGATGGTAAAACGGAGGTTCGCCGCGTCGACGTCAGCGGCACCGAGTCGCAGTATTCAGTCGAGACCTTCGGGCGACCCCGCAAGATCAGCATCGACCCGCAGAACTGGCTGCTCAAGAGCACTCCAGATCTTGCCGTCCGCGTAGCCGTCCTTCGTGGTCAGCAGCTTGTGGCCCAGGGTGACATGGCCGGCGCACTTACGGAATACCAGAAGGCGCTCGACGTCAACAAGACCAGCTCACTTGCAAGCTACCGAATCGGTGAGATCTTCTTCACGCAACGCAACTACCAGTCCGCAGCCAACGCCTTCCGTGACGCCTTGCGCGGCGATGGCGACCCTCGCTGGACCGAGTGCTGGAGCCATATCGAGCTCGGCCGGGTCTTCGACGTCACGGGGCAGCGGGACCGAGCCGTCAACGAATACCGGCTTGGCGTTCAGACGAATGACAACACGCAGGGATGCATCAATGAGGCGCGTGCCTCCATGCAGAACCCATACAAGCGTCCCAAAACCTCAGACAATTAGCCGCTACTCATAGCGCAGCGCTTCAATCGGATCAAGATTTGCAGCCTGCATCGCCGGGATCATCCCGCTTACGGTTCCCACGATAATGAGGATCGTGGTGGCTATGAGCACGATGTTCGGCGAGATAAGCAGGTGAATGTCCGCGTCCGTAGCGTTGGCTGCGATGGCGCTGTAAAATTTCACGGTGCCGATCGCCTTGCTGACCGCATAGGCCAGCGCTACTCCGGTAATCCCGCCAACGCTGCTGATCACCAGCGCCTCCGCGAGAAACTGCAGCAGGATATGCCGCTTCCGTGCGCCCAGCGCCTTCTCCACGCCAATCTCCCGCGTCCGCTGCTGCACGCTGACCAGCATAATGTTCATCAGGCCGATTCCCGCGATACCAAGCGTCAGCGCACCGATAAACAGTAGCAGCACCTGCAGCCCGATACTCACCGCACGAAACTGCGAGAGCTGCTCCATCAGGTTGGCGACAAAGATCGCATTCTTGTCCGAAGGCCGGAAGCCATGCGCCGCCGCCAAGGTATTTCGCAGCGCGTGTTCTACCGCCATGTGGTCGCCCTGATAGCTCATCCAGATGCCGCCGAGGTACTTCGTATCCTTCAGGTCGCTCATCGTGCTCAGCGGGATGTTGATGATGCGATTATCGTTATCATCACCTTCCTGCATCTTTGGCTTGAGCACACCGATCACCTGAAAACTCACCCCATTTACGTGAATATTTTCGCCAATCGCATAGACTCCGGAGAAGAGCTTCGTCTTGGCTTCGGCACCGATGATGGCCACGTGCGCGCGCGAAACCAGGTCGGCCTCGGTCATCGCGCGGCCTGAGCTCAGGTCCATCACCTGGATCTGCTGCAGGGCCGGCGTAATCCCGTCGACCTCCCACGTATAGTTGTGCAGCTCGTTCGAGACCGGTACCGTCTTGAAGTCGACCGGCGAGACGCGCACGATGCCGGGCACACTCTCCTGGATCCGCTCGACGTCATCCTGCGTGAACCGGACCTTGACCCCGGCTTTCGCGCCGCCCGCCTGTTCGCTGGTTGTCCCTGGAAAGACACCAATCATGTTGGTTCCGAACTGCGAAAAGATCGCCTCGAAGGCACGTCCGAATCCCGCTCCGAAGGCGAGTAGAAGCACCACGGTTGCGATCCCCCAGGCCATGCCGATGATGGTGATTGCGGTACGCCGTCCGTTGAACCGCATGGCCTCCATGGCCTGCCCGAAGATATCTCGCAACATGGCACTACTCCTTCCGCAGGGCTTCCACCGGCTCCAGCCGTGCCGCGATACTCGCCGGGTAAACCCCCGCGATGATGCCGCAAAGAGTGAGGATACCGATCGACATTGCCGCTGACCAGGGCACCAGCCGTGGCGGGTCCATGCCCATCTGGTTATTGCCCAGCAGTGAGCCAAGCAATGCCATCAAGCCCGCGGCTGCGGTGATCCCAATCAGTCCGCTCATACCCGTAAGGATCAGCCCCTCCAGAAAGAATTGCGTCATGATGCTACGGCTGGTCGCACCGAGCGCCTTGCGCAAACCAATCTCGCGCGTCCTCTCCTGCACCGTTACCAGCATGATGTTGACGATCCCCACGGCGCCAAGTGCGAGCGTCACGATCCCCACGCCACCCAGGAAAAAATCCATCGCTGTAAAGATCATGCCGACCATCTGGTTCGACTTGATCGTGTCCCACTCCTCATAGGCGTCCTTCAGATCGGAGGAAAATCCATGGTTTGCGGCGATGAGGCGATGCACATCCGCCTTCGCATCTTCATTTTGCCCCTCGACGACCGGCTGATACTGAATCGATGACAGCGAGTCCTGGGGAACGTTTTCACCAGTGATGGGGAAGAGCTCCATCATCGTTGTCAGGGGAACGTAGACTCTCTGGTTATCACCGTCATTGTTGCCGCGGCCGATTTTCGCGGCGACCCCGATGACCTGGAATCGAGACCCATTCAAGGTGATGTACGAGCCGATCGACGGTCGCCCGGGAAAGAGCAGCGTATTGTTCTTCTGACCAAGAATCGCAACCAGGCGGCGCTGCGTAAGATCATCATGATCGAAAAATCTTCCCTGCGCCAGGGGCAGATGCCGGATCAGCGGCCAGTTCTGATCGACTCCAAAGACCGCCCCACCCGAGCTCGAGAACTCACTGACCTGCTTTAGATCGGCACGACTGATCAGAGCGGTAGCGTTGCGCACATGGGAGGCATGTTCCCGGACGGCAACCGCATCCGCCAAGGTAAGTTTGTAGGGCCGCATGCCCGTGTGCTGGCTCGGCAAGGCGGGAATCGTGCCTCCCCACATCATGATGACGTCGTCCCCGAACTCCGCCAGACCTCGACGCTGGCCCGAGCGAAAACCCTCGCCAAGCCCAACCAGCAGCAGCAGCGACGCCACCCCCCACGCGATACCGAACATCGTGAGAAACGAACGCAGCTTGTTGGCGCCGATCGCACGAAAGACCTGGCTGAAGATGTCGAGGGTAGCGCGCATACGGTAGTTAGACTCCACTCTCCAGTGCGTTACGTAAAGCAGGCAAACAGAGTTCCGTTCACACGCTGTACATCACCGTGTATAGACAATGTTCTTCATGAGCATGGGCAGATCCGGATCGGGCTCCGTCTCGACCTCGCTCCCTGCAGCTCCAAGAAACTCCGCCGCAGCTGCCAGCGCCGACAGGTCGGCCGTAGCGGGATAGAGCAAGCGTATCGCGCCGCCCAATGTCCCCCGCAGCCCGAAGCACCGCTCCGGCCGGTAGATGCACGAGGTGAGATCGGTAATGCTGATGCCGTTGGTGGGCGTGCAGAGAATAGCTCGCGGCGGCGCCATGCGGTCCAGGAGGCTCAGGATTTCGAGCTTCGATTCAAGCTCGTCCGGCACAAAATCGATGGCGAGGTCCGCGGCGTGAACCGCATCTTCGACCGTGTCTACAAGATCGAGGCGGCCAGGCGCGGCACGAACTCGCATGTCGAAGAAGTCGGCCTTTGCCTGCCGCAGGTTCGCCGGCATCACGTCCTCGAGGACCACGTGAAAGCCGGCCGCTGCACATGCAAGCGCAAAGTTGCGACCCGCCTTCCCCGCCCCGATCACGGCGACTGTCCTGATGATGACAGCGAACTCGGGTACGGAGAAAGCGGGCGTTGCCATTACTTCTTGCTCGCCACGGCAGTCAGTACAGACTCGTAGCTGGGCTCAGAGACACGGAAATGCTCCGCGACGCGTTGCTTGTCCTCGTCAGTAAGCGATGGCAGCACGGCAAGAATGCGGCGCAGCGTTACTGAGATATCGTCGACATAGTTCATGGTACGGATTGCTTCGCCGGAAAGAGGCATTCGAACTCCTAGTTTCGTTTTTCTCATACTCAGTCTAACCCGTTCGGCCTAAACTTCCGCTGCCCGGACTTGGGAGACTCCCGCATTCTCACTGGACTGTAGGCCCTAGACTGTAGACCCAAGGACCGCCCGCTCGTGCGCCTCATCGGTCGGCTTCCCTGCTTCCGCCCCGATTACTGGTTCCTCATAACCGTCGCGGTCGGTCACCTCCATCAACGCCGCCAGCTTGATCGCGAAGTCCGGGTGCAGCGCACCTGCGTCGTAGCGCCAGGTCCAGTTGCCGGACATGCCCGACGGCCGATTCATCCGTGCGGCGCTCCCGAGGTGCAGGATGTCCTGCAGCGGGAAGATGCAGATGTTCGCCACCGACCGCGCAGCCAGGCGGATCATTGGCCACACCACATCGCCGCTGCTTCTCTCCCCAATCGGCTGCAGGTACGTCTGCACGTTTGCTCGCTCCGCCTCACCACAGTCGTCCGTCCACCATCCTAAAGTTGTGTTATTGTCGTGCGTCCCGGTGTAGACGACCGTGTTTGGCACGTAGCGATGCGGCAGGTAGAGATGGCTTCCACGATCGGAGAAGCCAAACTGAAGGATGCGCATCCCCGGCATGCAGAAGTGCTCTCTCAGCTCGTCAACCTCCGGTGTAATCAGCCCCAGGTCCTCCGCGATAAATGGAAGGTCTCCGAAAACGTCCTTTAAGCGCTGGAACAACTCTTGGCCCGGAGCTTTGACCCACTGCCCGTTGATCGCTGTCTCCTCGTCGGCCGCTATCGACCAGAACGCCTCGAAGCCGCGGAAATGATCTAGCCGGATCATGTCGTAAAGCGTCAGAGAGCGGCGGATGCGCGCGACCCACCAGTCAAAGCCACGCTCCTGCAGCAGGCCCCACTTGTACAACGGATTGCCCCACCGCTGCCCCGTGCTCGAGAAGTAATCCGGCGGTACACCGGAGACGCGGGTAGGCTTACGCTCCTCATCCAACTCGAAGATCTCCGGATGAGTCCACACATCTGCACTGTCATAGTTGACGAAGATTGCCACATCTCCGAGCACGCGAATTCCCTTGCTGCCGCAGTAGCTCTTCAACGCACACCACTGCTCGCTGAAGAAGAATTGAATTACCTGCTCAATTGCCAGCTCGCGGCCACGCTCATTCAGCAGCCTGGTCAGGGCATCAGGCTGATGCTGGGCGTAGGGCAGGGGCCACTCGTTCCAGCTTGCGTAGTTGTGGATACGGCGCAGCACGTTGAACATCGCATAGTCTGTCAGCCACGAGATGTTGTCCTGGCAGAACTTCTGAAAACTTGCTCGCTTCTCTCTTCCGGCGCGATCGAGAAAGACTCCCGCAGCCTCTTCAATCAACGGAATCTTCTGCACGGTCGCCGCTTCGAAGTCAGCTGGCCCGCCATGGCCCGGCAGGCCTTGAATCCGCTCCCACGCGATCCAGCCGTCCTCGGCAAGACGCTCCAGGCTGATCAGTTGTGGGTTCCCCGCAAAGGCAGATAGCGCTGAATAGGGCGAACTGCCGTAGCCTGTAGGACTGAGTGGAAGCACCTGCCAGAGCCGCTGCTTGGCCTCCGCCAGAAAATCTACAAACGCATAAGCAGCCGGGCCAAAGTCGCCGACCCCCCCGTAGGAAGGCAGAGATGTAACGTGCAGCAGTACTCCAGACAGCCGATCCTGACCCATCAGATCCCCTCGCGGTCGTTCCTAGTATCCTGCGTTTCGCTTCGTGTGTGATGCGAAATTGTGTTCGTGGTGCAACGAGAAAGGGGCCCGCTCCCTCGTAGGAATCTACAAAGGAACAGGCCCCTTCACGCGACAACTTGTCTAGCTGCCGAAGGGCGTAGCGCCCGGCGCTGGCTGCTTCTTGGCGTAGCGGATCGATCCCGACTTCTCATACTTCTCCGTCAGTCCAGCGATATACACCCGGAAGATCTCTTCATGCTGTTGATCCAGCAGCTGCTCCCGTGTCGCTGCGAAGTTTTTCGCAATGTCCTCGGCGCTGGGCTCCTGCTTATCCGTCACGCTCAGCACGATGCCGACCCGTCCAGCGTTGATCGGGCCGGAGACAGCTCCCTTGACAAGGGTGAACGCGACCGCACCCGGCCCGCTCATCGCGCCGAGATCCGGAACTTGTCCGTCCTTGCCAACCAGGTCGCTGGACTTGATCGGAATGTTCATCTCCGCCGCAGCCTTTCGTAGATCATTCGTCAGTTTGGCCCGCTCGTCCAACTTGAGCAGTTGCGCGTTCAGTAGCTGCGGCACCTGCTGCTCCCGGTAGTCATCGAGGATGTGCGTTCGAAAGTCGGCGAAGTCCGGCGCATGGGCGGCCTTGATGTCAACCACCTGGAAGACCGCATAGCCATCACCGGTTGAGACTGTCGCCGGAGCCGCACCCTTGTTCGCGCCGAACGCCTGCGTCAGCAGCCCCGAGCCATCCGCGAGTCCTGCGATCACGCCATCCTTGGCAACATAGTCCGTCGTCACTGCCCGTAGCCCATGAGCGGCCGCCGTCTTGTCAATACGGTCTTTTTGCGCCTGCGCTGCCAGCTGCTGCGCAAACGTCTGCTCAGAAGCGCCTGACTTTTGCTGCTCGAGCACCGGCACAATCTCCGACCTCACCTCATCCAGCGGACGAAGATGCGCTGTCTTCTTCTCCTCCACCTGCAGGATGTGATAACCAAACTGCGTCTTGACCAGATCAGAAGTCTGCCCCGGGTTCAGCGTGAACGCCGCCTTATCGAACTCCGGCACCGTCTTGCCGCGATCCAGCCAGCCAAGCTCGCCGCCAGCTGTCTTGCTGCCCGGGTCGTCCGAGTTCTTGCTGGCAAGATCAGCGAAGTTGCCGCCGGCCTTGAGCTGCTTCAGGATATCCTCAGCCTTAGCCTTTGCGGCCGCATCCGTCTTGGCATCCGCACCCTGCGGCACGGCGATGAGGATGTGGCGAACCTTGACTTGCTCCTTGACCTGGTACTGCGCCTGATGCTGCTTGTAGTAGGCTTGGATGTCAGCATCCGTTACCTGCGGTTTGCCGCCGGGGAGGTTCGACGCATCGAACGCCACATACTCGATCTTTCGCGTCTCCGGAACTGCCGTCGCATAGCGCGTCGCACTCTGCTTGAAGAACGTCTGCAGTTCAGCGTCCGTTGGGTTAATGGTCTTTCGCAAGTCCTCGGCGGAAATCACCGCGTAGTCGAACTTCACCTTCGTGCCCTGTACGCGATACGCTTCACGCACCGCCGCATCCGACACGGACGCCCCGCCCGTGATCAGCGCCTGCAGGCGGTTCAACTCCATATCCTGCTTCACCTGTGACTCGAAGTCACTGCGGCTGGTCTGGAACGCAGCCTGCACGAAGTTCATATAGGCGTCGTCGCCGATGTAGGTCCCGTTCGGGAAGAGATATTGCGCGAATGGCCCGGTTTTCAGTTCGCGGGCAAGGTCCTGATCGCTCACCTGCAGGCTCATGCGATCCGCCTCATGCTTGAGGATTGCGCGCTGGACCAGAATCTGACCGGCACGGTTGGCCATGTACGGCAGCAGGAAATCAGGCAGCTTCTGCTGCTGGAGCTGCCGCTGCGCCAGCTGATTGACCTCCGTCGTCTGGATGGGCGTACCGTCACCCGACAGGCGAACAAGGAAGCCCGGGCTGTGTACTATCGCAAAAACGTTCGAATTACCGGCATCCGTATTATCAAATATGCCCGGAACCAGTGTGATCACCATCGTGACAACGGCGAGGCCGATGATAACGGCGAAGATGATCTTGATGATGCGGCTGTCCTGCTGCAGAATGCGAATCATGCTTGATTAAAGACCTTTGTTCGAGCTCTCCACATTCAATGGAATGCAGGCACCTACCCGGAATTTGCACGACCGCACAGGCGTCAAGACGCCCGCCACGGCGATTGCAGGGCAAGAGATGAGTATAAATCAGGTGCGGCGGCAATCGTGTCGGCGACTGTGAAGACCGGAGAGCGAACCGCTTCTCCGGTCTTCACAGTCGCACAATCGTTAGTACGGGTAAGGACGAGGGGGATAGTAGGCCGGACCATAGTACGGCTGCGGTGGGCGACGCTGCATCTGCCCGCCCGTAGGTACACCGCTCGAGAGCCGGTCCATCTCTGCCTGCGAGATGGTCGTCATCGGGGCCGGCTGGGTCAAATGGAAGGTCAGGATCGCCTCCGGCGGAACCATCACCTGCCGGCTACCCGACGCCGCCGAGGTGCCAACGCCAGCCGCACCGCCAGCCGCCGCGCCGATCGCCGCTCCTGGTCCGCCGCCCGCTACTGCCCCGACCAGCGCGCCGAAGGCGCCTAGCCCTACTGCGCTGCCAATGGTCTGCCCGCTCTTGTCTGAGCTATTGCGCATCCAGACATCCGAGGTGATCGGGAATTGCTTCCCGCCCAGAATCACCTGCTGGAGCTGAAGCGCAATCTCGCCGTGACCCGAGAGAGCGCCACCACTTCTCACCTCGGTTACCACGCCCTGCACGCTCGCGCCGCGAGGAATGGCAACCTCGCCATCAGCAACCACGTCGTTCAAGACCACCGCGTCGAAGGGCGTTCCCGGTTGCGAGTGCTTGCTGTCGAGTCCCTCGTTGATGCGGATGCGCAACAGCGAGCCCGGCGGGACCGTAACCGGCTGGCCTGCCGCCTGCGATCCGTACGGAGGAGGAGCGTTGCGCGGCTGGCCCTGGTAGCCGCCCTGCGAATAGGGGTACTGCTGACCCTGCGCATATGGTTGCTGGCCTTGCGGGTAGGACTGCTGGCCCTGCGGGTAGGTTTGCCCCTGCGGATACTGCTGTTGAGCCTGAGGGTAAGTCTGCCCCTGCGGGTATTGCTGCTGGCCTTGCGGATACTGCTGGCCTTGCGGATACTGCTGGCCTTGCGGATAGCCTGGCTGACCCTGTGGGTACTGCTGCGGAGCTGTCTGCTGCGCCGCGCCATTCTGCCCGTCGTAGGGCTGGCGGTACACAGGCTGGCCATTCGCAGGCTGGCCGCCCACTGCCGCACTGCCCTGGGGCGCGCCCTGTCCATCTGCCTGCGTCAGGCCGTGCTGCGCCGCATACGTATCCGGATCGGGCGCATGCTGAGGCTGTCCCGGCGGCGGCGCCTGCTCCTGCCCGGCCTGCCCCTGCGCAGGAGCCATCGTCCCATCCGACTGCAGCAGCGGGTTCGTGCCCTGCGCCGAGTCGCCCGTGCTCAACGTGAGTTCATCGACAACCTTCCTTACACCGTAAGACTTCGCGGCCAGCGTCTCCGCCATATGCCGCGTTGGCTCATCCCTCACCGTGCCAGTCAGCGTCACCATGCCGTACGCCGTGTTCGACGTGATGTTTTCGTTCGCGAGCTGGGGAGCGTCGGCCAGACTCTTCAACACATTCGCTTCGATCTGCGAGTCGGGTACGGGCGACACCTGCGCGAACGCCTGACTACCAAAAAGAGCCGCGCTCACTACCGCCAGTCCCATTCCTCGAACTGCTCTGTAACCATTTTGCCGCATACATCCTCCGCACGGGATAAGGCAGTCAGGCGCCACCGGACCCCGTAACAATGCAGACTCATTTTTACGGAAAAAGTTACGCTTGCCGCGCATGCAATGCTGTTTACCGCCCATAGGACCACCCCCGCGGTTGACCCGAATTCACAGCAGCGTTATAGTTGGAATGCGGGGTGGAGCAGCCCGGTAGCTCGTTGGGCTCATAACCCAAAGGTCGTAGGTTCAAATCCTACCCCCGCAACCAATCAAATCAACAACTTAGAGAAGATCAGCAAAACAGATCGACTCCCGATATCTCCCAATAAGGAAAATTGGGTTTAGGCGCTCGCTTGCATCGGCTTGAGCACCATCTCCACAACCTTCCCATTTGCTTCCCGTTTCGATGATGACATTGCTTGCCCATAGACGTTCATCGTCGTCTGGATAGAAGCATGTCGCATCAACTCCTGCTGCACTTTCATAGGAGCTCCGGTCTCGTCCAGCCACGAACGGTACGTGTGGCGGAACGTATGCCAACCCATCGTGGCTATGCCCATCTTGACGCCCAAAGGCTTGATGTATCGCTTCTGGATCTCGGTCGGGTAATACGGACGGCTGGAAACTGGATTCGCGAAAACCCATCCCTCTTCCGTGGGTGGGCAGTCCTTGCTCCAGTTGAGCAACTCTTGCAGCAGTGAATCGTGCACCGGAACGTGGTCTTGAGAGTATTCGGTCTTCACATCGTCTATCCGCCCGTTTACGAAACTGCGCTGAACGAGCAAGAGATTACGGTCGAAGTCGAAGTCTTCCCATTGAAGCGCCGCGATTTCGCTTACGCGAAGGCCGAGGCATTGGGCGACAAGAACCATCGTGCGGAACGGCTCTTTGAGCTGAGACACGATGGATTGGAACTGGTCCGCAGTCAAAATCGCTGGACGTTGCCGGCGCTTAGAGCCGCCTTTTACGCGAACGAGCGCGATCGGATTTCTTTGCTCGTTGAAGAGTTCCCAGCGTGCGGCACACTGAAACATCAGGTGCATCACGCTTCTCAAGTGCGCCTTGGACTTCGAGGCCATAGGAAGATTCTTCAACCAATCCTCGACCGCCATCGGTCGAATCTTTTCGAGCAGATAGTCACCCCAGCGCGGCTTCAAATGATTCTTGATGTTTGATCGGTAAGACTTCGCAGTGGAGTACCGCTCGGGCATCTCTTCCTGCACATACCGATCGCAAATTGCACCAAATGTCACTGCGGCCATACGCTGCTGCGGAGTTTCAGAGTTGAGGGTTAGGAGAAGGGCTTCGACCGCCTTTTGAGCATGAGCTTTGGTGGGCAACTTTTCGACTGTGCCGACGATGCAAGACTTGCGTCTTCTCTCGCCTTGCTCGGTCGCTTCGTAGTACCGAAACTCCCAGGAATCTGGTCCCTTTTCCCGCTTCTTTCGTGTCAGACTTCCGAATTGGTAACATGCGCGTGGTATCAAGTTTCCTCCTTGACTCACGGCACGAATGGCTGACTCAAGGGTAGCCGATGCGGGCCGATCAATCTGCGGAAAACACGGGCTTTTTGGGTTCAGCCAGCTTGCTTGCGGTCGATCCACTGGTCGATGGCAGAAGCGCGAAAGCGCCATAACTTACCAACTTGGACCCCTGCAATTTGCCCGCGTAGCACCATGCGCTGCAGAGTGCGCGGGTGTACCCCGAGCACGGCGG
>CAXTLS010000010.1:34793-85491 GCA_964245235.1 uncultured Acidobacteriaceae bacterium | reverse complement strand
GGTAGTGGGCGTAGTTCGCGCCCTTGACGACCAGGCCGCCGAACTTGACCACAACGTACTGATTCGCGAGCGAACCGGGTACGCCGAGCTGGAAGATGCGTGGGTTCGGATCGGAGAGCCAGTGGTACTCGATCATGTCCTCGGTAACGATGTAGGCGGGAAGCACAGCCGAGCCGGAGCCAGGCGTGCCGGTGTAGCCCAGCGTCCACTCAGGAATGAGTGGAATATCGCCGGCCTGCGTCGAGAGCATCTTGACGACGAAGCCGCTTGTTACTTCCTTCGAGCCGAGGACAACGTTGAACTCGCTCTTCATCTCGCGATCAATTAGGTCGAGTAGCACCGGGTTAGCGTAGATGGCCGTCGGGCGAACCCCAAACGAGCTGTTCGCGACCATCTGGGCGATGGTCGTTTTCAGGCCATCGACGATGCTGCCGGTCGTGGGGATGGTGACCGTGTTGCCGCCTGCAGCAATCTGCGCGCCGGCACCAAAATACTGCGCGGTCGTCGGAGCGCTAAGCGACGTGTCGTTGCCGTTCCAGAGAGCGACATCATGCGTTCGCAGGACGCCGTTCACCGTATCCGCGAGATCCTTCGCCTGGAGATAGGCGAACTGGCTCTGCTGCTGGCCAAGTTCGATATCGAACAGGTTGTAGTTGATCTGGGCGACGAGGGCCTTCAGCGGAACACTGCGCTCAAGCCGCGTGGGGCTGACGAGCGGGGCGACGATGTTGCGCGGGTCTACGAATCCGCTCGAAGCGGCAGGCGCCGGAATGGAGACCTCCTCGAAGAAGCGCGAGGGATGGCCGGTGGCCGGGACCTGCTTGATGCGCTGGCCGAAGATGCCGCGGCGGCGCACGAGATCGGTGATCTCGGACTGGTACATCGGGACTTCAACTGCGCCAGGTCCCAGATAGTCGGCCGCTGCATGGATCTCAGTAAACTTCGCGTTCATGTATTCTCCCTTTCAAAACAGAAAAGGACGCAGCCTTGGCTGCATCCTGTCTCCCCGTTAAGGCTGTGCCTGGAGGGCTCCAGCCCGCTGCACGCGCGATGGTCTAACCGAGCAGGCCGGCGCGCATGAGCTGCGCTTTCACGGCGATGCGCTGCTCGATCGACAGGCTGCCGAGGGCGGCATCGATCGCGCCGGCTTCTACCGACTCCACGCTGACGCCCTGCTTCGCCAGCAGATTCACCATGGCGATTGGCAGCGTCTTGCGGCCGGGGCTTGTAACCGTTGTAGGAGCAGACGCGCGGAGCTCTGCGATCTTCGCTTCCGCGGCGGCGAGTTTCTGCTCGAGCTCCGCCTCGCGCTGTGATTCGTTGCGGGATTCGATCGACGCCACGACGCGGCCAAGGGTCGCCTCGGCCTCGAGGGCGAAGCTGCTCTCGCGCTCGGTGAGCCGCTCTGCTGCTTGCTGCAACATGCCGGCCGCGGCGGCGAGGCGCTCTACGGTCACGGTCAACTCATTCGTCATTTCCAGATCCATATTTTCTCCTCTGCTGCTGAAGTGCTTGCTAGGCCTTGACCACGACGGCACCGCTCGAGATGTTCTGCACGTTCAGAATCGCCACGACGGCCGAGACGAGGTTCTGCAGGTAGGCAGGGCTCGGGGTAAGTCCGGAAGCGGTCAGCAGCGAGCTGACGGCCGGTCCGGCAAGAAGGATCACCTCGGCAAGCTTCTGCGGACCGGTGCCGCTCTGGGCGCCGGAAGCGGCCCATTTCTGCTCGACCAGCATGACTGCGTTCTGGATGAGCTGGGTCGCGTCGGCGACCGCCGTCAGCTCCGGCGCTGCGGTCGGGAACAGCAGCGCCGTCAGCTTTTCAACTGGCACGGCGTACTCAACTGCCCACTTCAGGCCCTTGGTGAATCCCTGGCCAACTGCCTGCAATACTGCGGTAAACGTCATAGCTCTCCTTGGTTGCTGTTGAGTGAGGTCCAGCTTCAGCGGCAGGTGCGAGGCTGCTGCTTGAGCCGAAAGCTTGTGTTGCGATACGCGGCCTTGTCGCGCAGCAGGATGGCCGCGCCCGTAAAGGTGGCGCGCGTCAGCATCCAGACCGGCGCGCGCATATCGGCTACATGCGCATCGGCCAGCTCGTAGCTCATCCCCATCACGCCTTCGACCTGCACCTTCTGCTCGAGCTCGGGAAAGTCCCGCGCGAAGAGAAAGCCGGCCACGGCGAGCTGCTTGCCGGCGATCTCGGCCGAGGTGATAATGCCGCACTTCTGCCGCGCATCATGGCCATCCCAGCCAACCTTGTAATCGACCGCCATGCCGAGCAGGCTGGGCAGCGCTGCATGCGCCGCTTCACGGGTCAGCACGACCCGATGGCCGCGCGAGCCGCTGGGCGCTTTGTCGCTGGGCACGTCGACCAGCGTCAGCACGCCCTCGAAGGGAAGCCGATTGGGATGTCCTTCCACATGGGGAAAGTCGACTGCCATCGCGCGAAGTTGAAGCGCCGTGCGATCTGCCGAAGACCGAAGCGCATTGCCGAAGGATCGTGGCGTGTGATTCCTTACCGCCGCTGTGCTGGTTGTCACTGCGCCGGTTGTCGCATTTCGGGGCTGTAATGCCGCCAGACGTTCCGAGATCCCAGGCAAACCCGCCCTCATGCTTCGCCGATGCAGCCCATCCGCTAATGCCATGCCACCTCCTTGTTTGCCTGCACAAAGCAAAACGGGAGAGCGCCGTAGTGGCACCCTCCCGTTAATTTGCTTCTATTACAAGAATAGCATTCTGCATAGAACTACTATGCCAACTATTTTTAAGTTTTATCTCGTTCGCTTTCAGTGACTTACGTTCTATTTGGCAGTATCGCCCCCTTGACACGCAATCAGCGGCTCGAGTAAGCGGACCTGCAGGAAAATGGCGGTCAGGGCATCGATCGCCTGGTTATAGCGCCGGATGATGGTGCGCAGCGGCACCTTCATCATGACTGCGGTCTCGCCCTGGCTGTACTCCTGGATGGCGATGCGCATGATGAGCAGCTGCTGTATCCGGTCGAGGCGCGCCAGGCACTTCTCCACGTCATGCACGAAGATGACGACATCCTCGAAACTATGGACGCGGTAGCTGGTGACCTTCCCACGGAACATCTCGCGGCCAAGCATCGACGGGACGCGACCGGCCTCCATGGAGAATCGCAGATACCTCCGAAGCATGCCTTCGGTGTACTTGCGGTAGAAGGCGAGCCGGGGTTGCACAGGCTGGGCAGGTACCAGCTTGTGCTCCGGCTGTGAAGCCGGTTTGACAACCAGTTGAGGAGCCTCACAGGCCCGTATTCTCGGGAGAATCGCCAATGCTGTGCTCATCGCGCACCTCCGTGGCCGGTGACTGCTGCACATCCCATCGCCCGGGCGAGCCGCGGCTTGCGACCGCCTGGGTGCTTCTCTTTTGGTGCCGGAAACTGCGCTAGTTGTTGTGCGCAGCCCCGACAGTAGACACCGGCTCTGACTCCCCCACGAAGCCACAGGGCTCCGCATGCTTCGCATACTTTTAGATCAAGGCGCAAGTCGTTCATCTGTTCCCTCGTAGGCGTGGATCTCCCCCGGAGAGCCTCGGCATTTTTCAGCGGTCGGATGGGCTCCCTCAGGCTGCTATGGAGCGTCTCGGCTGAACCGCAGGGCTTCGGATGGCCCCCGTCGGTACCAACGTAAACGCACGTTGTCAGGTGGAAGCAGTGTCGTATCCGGGAGAAGCAGTCACGACACTTCGTTTGCTCCAAGCAGGGCGTTCTCCGCGGTAGAAGGTCTGCTCCTCGTCGCAGACTGCTCCCTTACCTTCGGCTATTCCCACAATGGAAAGTTCCACGGTTATAGCTTTCGACAATGGACGTGTCAAGCTCCATCTGCGCTTTTGTTAAATATGATGTCAAGTGATTGAACTGCGCGCTGTGTCGCTTTTCCGACATATGCTTTAGCAAGCTTCGCTCGATGTTCGCATTGCTAGATGATATGGTTGCGCTCAGACTCCACCTATGAATTTTCAGCACCTTCATGAACTCCTCCGTCTGGAATTGCTGCGCCGCATTGACCAAGGCGTCCTGACTGGTACGAAACTGGCGCAGCAGGCGGGCTTTCGCCAAGCCCACATCTCCAACTTCCTGAATAAGAAGCGATCGCTCTCGCTTGAAGGATTGGACAGGGTATTGGCCGCACAAAACCTTACCGTCGACCAGTTGCTGCCCATCAGCATTGATGCAGGGGCGGCAGCAGCCATGGGCGACGCAATGGAGACGGTGCCGGTGGTCTCTTCATCGTCAGCAATGGAGAGCGTCTTCGCGACATCCTCGTCGGTCATCGAGACGATCCAGGTGTCGGCCTCACGGCTGCAGGATAGTCGCGCCCGACCTGCGGCGAAGCGCTCGCATTGGCAGCGCTTTCTGGCGATCCGCGCCGACGCCCAGCAAGCCTCAGCGATGGAGCCGATGCTGGCAGCAGGGACGATCGCCGTGCTGGACCGGCACTACAACTCGCTCGCGCCCTATCGGTCTCATCAGCCCACGCTTTACGCGGTGCGCTTCGGCGGTGCGCTGCTGCTGCGCTTTGTCGACCTTGACGAAGGCCACATGATTCTGCGCCCTTATTCGCGAACCTTCCCCATCCAACTGCTTACAGTAGGCGCGGACGACTCGCCGGCCGACTATATTGTGGGGCGCGTCTGCATCCTGCTGTCAGAGCTCTAGTGCGCGGCAGAGGGGTGGTCCCGAGATAATTGGTTGGAGCCGGGTAGACTAAGGTGTGCTCTCACAGCTTTATGCGAAGTGGATGTTTGCCTGGGAGACGGCGCTGACCACGCGCGACACGAATCGCATTGTGCGGCCGCTAGAGTGGGGCTTCGACTGGCTTGCGGAGTTTGCCCCGGCGCCGGAAGAGCCAGCTGGCGATCCGGGTTGCGATGCTAACTCACGGGCGAGGATGATTGCTGCGAGCGAGGCGATCACCGCGCGCTCCGATGAGTTCTTCGGCTATGCGACGCCAGTTGACTTTCGCCTGGAGCAACATTTCCCGCTGCTGTATCCGACCAACGTTCGCCCTGAGACGCTTGCTGAAGATGCGGAGTTGAAGCGGCAGGCTGCGGTAGGTGACCTCGAGCGGGTGCCGTTCCTTCGGTTTACCTCGCCGGTGCGCACGCCCTATCCCGAGAACGATGTCGTCAATGCGCGCTGGTATCCCGCGCCTGACCATCAGGATCCAAAGCGTCCCAAGCAGGCGATGATCGTCATGCCGCAGTGGAACGCCGACGCCTTCAGCCATAACGCGCTGTGTACGCTCTTCAACCGCTTTGGCGTGTCGGCGCTGCGGCTTTCAAAGCCATACCACGACGTGCGCCGGCCGCTCGAACTCGAGCGATCGGATTACGCGGTCAGCTCGAACATCGGTCGGACCATGTCCGCGTGCCGGCAGGCAGTCGTCGACATCCGAAGCTGCATCGACTGGCTGGAGACGCAGGGGTATGAGCACTTCGGCGTGCTTGGTACCAGCCTCGGCTCGTGCTACGCCTTCATCGCCGCCGCCCACGACCCGCGGCTGAAGGTCTGCGCGTTTAACCACGCGTCCACCTCGTTTGGCGATGTCGTCTGGACCGGCCAGAGCACGCGGCACGTGCGGGCGGCCTTTGAGCAGGCCGGGCTCACACATGACCAGTTGCGAAGCGTCTTTGCCGCATGCAGCCCCAACGCTTACATGGAGAAGTTCGCGGCCCATCCCAAGCGCGCGCTGGTAGTGCATGCAACGTACGACCTGACGTTTCTGCGGGAGTTTTCGCTCGAGGTGCTGGCAAGCTTCGACCGGCTCGGCGTTGACTACGTGTCGAAAGTGCTGCCCTGCGGACATTACACTACCGGCGAGACCCCCTACAAGTACATGGATGGATGGTTCTTGGGCTCATTTATTTACGAATCGTTCAAGCGGCTGCGAGAAGGCCGTACAGTCTGAGCATCGTGCGCTGGCTGCCACCGCTCATAACAGCCGACAAGCGCGTCGGCTACTCGAGCACACCCGGTTAGTTCAGGTTGCCATCCTTGTAATACTTGGGTGCTTTTGCCCGTGATCTCGGCAGCGGACCTTATCGGTGAGCTGGTACATCCAGACACCATCCGAGACGGACGCGGCGCCTGTCTTCGTTCCACCTTTGTCGCCTGCCTTGGCCGCCACGGTGGATTGTGCACCGAACTGCCAACCAGTGTTCACGAAGCTGTTGAACGCCTTTATGGAATCGAAGACGAAGATGTCACAGAATTCTTCCCTGCTTTCAGATTCAGGATGAACAGTCTAAGGCGCCTGACGGCTCCAAGTGATCCCCACCGATGTTCTACGACTGGTGCGGCTGGCCCGACTATCCCCCATCTTCTACGTCTTTTCTAACAACATGAGTGGAAGGTCGTGGTCAAGCCTGAGGATACGCTTGATTTACCAGAGCCGCAGCTTCTATCGCAGGGCCCTGAAGTTCGCTTGGTTTGCGGCACACCGGCACACGCCGCGCATTGTGATTGCGTCAATGAGCAGCGGCCACTGCGGGTTAGAATCGGGGGATGTCGATCGACTTCAACGCACCACTCCCCGTGACCGATCCGGAGATTGCCGTACAGATTGAGAACGAGATACGTCGGCAGCACGAAGGCCTCGAGATGATTGCCTCCGAGAACTTCGTCAGCCGCGCCGTGCTTGAGGCTGCAGGCTGTGTCTTCACGAATAAGTACGCCGAGGGTTATCCCGGCAAGCGCTACTACGGTGGCTGCGAGTTCGCTGATGTAGTCGAAAACCTCGCGCGGGATCGAGCCAAGCAGCTCTTCGGTGCCGAACATGTGAACGTGCAGCCGCACTCCGGCTCGCAGGCGAATGCCGCCGCCTTCATGACACTTCTTACGCCAGGCGACGCGATCCTCGGGCTCGACCTGGCGCACGGCGGCCACCTTACCCACGGCCACAAGCTCAACTTCTCCGGCAAGCTCTATCGCGTCGTTGGCTACCAGGTCCGCAAGGATACGGAGACGATCGACTACGACGAGCTCGAAGCCATCGCCGAACGCGAACGCCCGAAGATGATCATCGGCGGGGGAAGCGCCTATCCGCGCATCTTCGACTTCAAACGTATGCGCGTCATCGCCGATAAGGTCGGCGCGCGTCTGCTGGTCGACATGGCTCACTTTGCCGGCCTGGTCGCCGGCGGCGTGCATATCTCGCCGGTCCCGCACGCCCACGTGGTGACGACGACGACCCACAAGACACTCCGCGGGCCACGCTCCGGCATGATCCTTTGCCAGCAGGAGTTTGCCGCCAGCGTCGACCGGAGTGTCTTCCCCGGACAGCAGGGCGGCCCGCTGGTCCACGTCATTGCTGCGAAAGCGACTGCTTTTCGTGAGGCGATGCAGCCCGAATTCGCGACCTATGCGCGGCAGATCGTCACCAATGCGCAGGTGCTCGCGGAGGCGATGGCGGCAGCCGGCTATCGCGTCATCTCGGGCGGCACGGACACCCACCTCATGCTGATCGATGTCTTCCAAAAGGGCATGCTCGGCAGTGAAGCAGAGCACGCGCTGGGGCAGGCCGGCATCACGGTCAACAAGAACGCGATCCCGTACGACACCAATCCGCCAATGAAGCCGAGCGGCATCCGTATCGGCACGCCGGCGCTCACGACGCGCGGGATGAAGGAGCCGGAGATGCGCGTCATTGCTGGATGGATCGCCCAGGCGCTCGAGCATCGCAATGACGCTGACCGGCTTGCGCGCATCCGCGGCGAGGTGCTGGAACTCGCGCAGAAATTCCCCTTGTATGGCTGGCTTCGAGAGAGGTCAATCTGATGGCCAACGCCATGCTGGCATGGCTGGTAGCAATCCCGTTTCTCGGCCTCGCCACAGGTCTGCGAACGCTGACGCCCATGGCCGTGCTCTGCTGGTTCGCCTACATGGCGCATCTACCGGTTCGTCACAGCTGGGCTTTCTGGACGGCGAACCTGATCTCCGTCGCTATCTTTACGCTGCTCGCCGTCGGTGAAGACGTAGGCGACAAGCTGCCGAAGACGCCGAACCGCACAGCGCCGCTCGGGTTGGCGACCAGGCTTGTCTTCGGCGGTCTGGTCGGCGCGATTGCCGCTACCGCCCTCAAGGGAGCGGCGCTCGAAGGGATCATTCTCGGTGCGCTGGGAGCCCTGCTCGGCACCTTCGTCGGCTACCATCTGCGGCGCGACTTGGTGCAGCGAACCGGGGCACCCGACGGGGTCATTGCCGTCTGCGAAGACTCTCTAGCCGTCGTCATGGCGATCTTTGCGCTGCGTATCATCACGACCTGAGCTTGACCCGCTGTCGTCACTTAGGCGCTTGGCTGAGCAGTCGATCAATAGCCACCGCAATCGCTTCCACGTGGGTCTCAAGCGCGAAGTGGCCGGTGTCGAGCATCTCGACGGCCGCGCTCGGATCGTCGCGCTTGTAAGCCGCTGCACCCGCAGGGATGAAGAACGGATCGTGCTCGCCCCAGATCGCCAGCAGCGGTGGCTTCGACGTGCGGAAATACTCCTGAAACTTTGGATAGAGGGCGACATTTGAGGCATAGTCGAGCAGCAGGTCGAGCTGCATGTCGATATGGCCCGGCCGCTCCAGCAGAGCCGCATCGAGCGTCCACGTCTCCGGCGCAACCGTCTCCGGATGAGGCACGCCGACGGTATATTGCCATCGAATCGCATCGAGCGTAAGGAAGGCCCGCAGAGCGTCCCGGTGCTCCTTCGTCGGCTCTTTCCAGTAGGCCCGGATCGGGTCCCACGCGTCGCCGAGCCCCTCTTTATAGGCGTTGCCGTTCTGCGAGATGATGGCCGTCACGCGCTCCGGATGCGCCAGCGCGAGCCGGAAGCCCGTAGGCGCGCCATAGTCAAAGACGTACAGCGCATAGTGTTTCAGCGCCAACGCGTCGACGAACGCGAGCGTCGTCTTCGCCAGCGCGTCGAAGGTGTAGCTGTAATGGCGCTCCTCCGGAACCTCGGTAAAGCCGAAGCCCGGCAGGTCGGGCGCGATCACATGGTACTTGCCAGCGAGCCTTGGCATCAGCTCGCGGAACATGAGCGACGAGGTGGGGAAACCATGCAGCAGCAGGAGCACCGGGGCGTCCGCCGGGCCGGCCTCGCGGTAGAAGACCGTGATGCCGTCAGTGGTGATGGTGTGATGCGTGACGCGCCGAAGGGCAGACTGCGTAAGCGTGGGGGTGGCGGGCTGGACTTGCATCATGTTTGACTCTCCGTAACTGCTAAAACCACTTCATAAGAGTTACGATATCTTGTGTAACTTGTCAACGGTTAGTTCAAGGGTTACGATAAAAGCTTGAAAGCCGTCGCACAGCCCCTCCCTCAAAGGCAATCCAGCGCCCCCGCAACTCTTTCCGTCCCGCCACTCATTGCTGATCATCTCGCGCTCGATCTCCTGAACACTGTGGCCATGGTCGATGGCGGGGCCATTGACTTCCTTCAGACCAATGCGGATGTCCTTCGCTGGCTCGAACGTAACAACACCGACGTCGACACGGCCGCGCACTTTCGAGGGCATGCCTTGGTCGATGCCGCCCGGTCGCTGCGCGAGATCGTGCGCGTTCTCGTGGCCAAACGCAAGGCCGGCAGCCATGCCGACGTGAAGGCATTCAACGCGTTCCTGGCGAAGACGGCCAGCCACCCGCATCTGGTGTGGACTGGTGCCCGGAGGCCGGAGATCGTGCGCTTGCGCGCAGAAAAAGCTCCGGAACAATCGCTCGCGCCGGTCGCCGAAGCCGCGGCCGAGCTGCTCGTCGATGGCGACTTCAATCTCGTACGCAAGTGCGAGGATAACGGCTGCATTCTCTGGTTCTATGACCGCACCAAGTCGCACCGGCGTCGCTGGTGCAGCATGGCGGCCTGCGGCAATCGCCACAAGGTAAAGGCGTTCCGTCAGCGACAGCAGGACGACACCGAGGCCCGCGTCCCGGCCGTCATCGCGACCGCCATTACCGCCAAGGCACAGGCCATCCAGGATGCCGAGCGCGCCCGCAATGAGCTCGCCAAGACCCAGGCCGAGGCGGCAAAGACGGTCCCGAAGCGAAGGGTGAGGCCAGAGCCGCCGTCACCCGCGCGAACGGTGAAGCCGAGGCGAACAGGATCCGCCAGACCTCTCTGACCCCGCAGCTGCTCGAGCTCCGGAAGATCGAAAAAAACCAGAAGGCCCTCATCGAGCGCTGGAATGGCGCGCTGCCGACCGTCCAGACCGGCAGCGGCGGCCTGCTGATGGAGCTGCCGAAGCCCGAGAAGTAGTCAGGCGAAGTAGATCGTTCTTGCCGGTCGCCCCAGTTCATCCTGCATCAGACGGGCAGGAGAATCACACATGGAATACAGGAATCTGGGCCGGACCGGTCTTAAGGTATCGCGCATCTGCCTCGGCTGCATGACCTACGGTGAGCCGGAAACAGGAGAGTCAAAGGCCGGGCGCCATGCCTGGACGCTGAACGAAGCGCAGAGCCAGCCGTTTCTCAAGCAGGCGCTTGACTTCGGCATCAACTTCTTCGATACCGCCAACGTGTACTCAAGCGGCGCCAGTGAAGAGGTGCTCGGCCGCTTCCTCAAGGCTAGCGTCAAGCGCGAATCAGTCGTCGTGGCGACCAAGGTCCACGGTGTCATGCGCGACGAGCCGAACGGCAAAGGCCTCTCTCGCAAGGAGATTCTTTTTGAGCTCGACGAGAGCCTGCGCCGGCTCCAGATGGACTACGTCGACCTCTGCCAGATCCATCGCTGGGACCCGGAGACGCCGATCGAGGAGACGCTCGAAGCCTTGCACGACGTCGTCAAGGCCGGCAAAGTCCGCTACATCGGCGCCTCCTCCATGCATGCCTGGCAGTTCGCCAAGTCGCTCTACCTCGCAGACCTGCACGGCTGGACGCGCTTCATCTCCATGCAGAACCACTACAACCTCCTCTACCGCGAAGAAGAGCGCGAGATGATGGGGCTGTGCGCGGCCGAGGGCATCGGCGTCATCCCCTGGTCGCCGCTGGCCCGCGGACGGCTCACCCGGCCCTGGAAGGCGGAAAGCACCAGCCGCTCCGAGACCGACAAGTTCGGCAACACCATGTACGGGCCGACCGAGGACGCCGACAAAGCCGTCGTCGACCGGCTAGGTGAGATCGCCCAGGCCCGCGGCATCCCGCAGGCGCAGGTGGCTCTTGCCTGGATGCTCGCCAAACCGGTCATCACCTCGCCGATCATTGGCGCCAGCAAGCCCGGCCACCTGCAGGACGCCGTAGCAGCGCTCTCCGTCCAGCTCACGCCGGCAGAGATCTCCTCCCTTGAGGAGCCCTACATCCCCCACGCAACACTCGGGTTCAGCTAGTCAGGTGAATTCGGACTAAATCCTGTCGTATATCTATCTAGGATCAGTCCGAAAGGCTTTCTCATGATTCGCAGCAGATCCCTGTACGTTTTACCCCTCTTTCTCTCCCTGCTCTCCGCCAGTGCCTTTTAGCAAGCGCCTCTACCGTCAGCTCCGCAATTTCCGCCGCGGAGCCCCCTGCCCTCTGCCAATCACCTTCCCCCTCGAGCCCCCTTCAGACACTCAGCGGCATCGTCACCGATCCCACCGGCGCAAGCGTTCCCCGCGCCACGCTCAGCATGGAGTGCGGCAGCTTCTTCCGGCAGACATCCTCCGACGCCGCAAGGCGATACAGCCTGCGTGTACCGGCAGGTCAGTACACGCTGCGGGCCGCGTCCACCGGCTTCGCCGAGCAGGCCCAGGCGATTACCGTGCAACAGGGAATCACCAGCGTCGACCTGCGATTGGGCATTGCGTCCGGCGGCGAGACGGTCAACGTGACCGCCGGTCCTGACTACGTAACCTCACTCGACGAGTCCGGCACCAAGACGCCCACGCCGCTGATCGATATGCCGCAATCCATTACCGCCGTCACGCAGGCCCAGATGGAGGCCCGCGACACCCAGACCGTCGCCGATACCCTGCGCTATGCTGCCGGCGTTGACGCCGAACCTTACGGCATCGATACCCGCGTCGACTGGTTCTTCATCCGCGGCTTCGGTCTCACCTTCGACGGACTCTTTCTTGATGGCCTCGCTGTACCCAAGATCACGGGCGCCGATGCCGCCTACACCTCCAACCCCTTTTCGCTTCAGCAGGTCGACATCCTCAAGGGACCATCGAGCGTGCTCTACGGCCAAGCAGAGCCGGGCGGCCTCGTCAAGCTCACCTCCAAGCGGCCGACCGAAGGCGCTCAGGGATCGATGCGCTTCGAAGGAGGCACCTTCGGCCGCTTCCAGCGTACGGCCCCGGGCCGCTCTTCCACTCGCACGACCTCTTCTATCGCGTCAACGGCCTCGCCCGGGGCGCGGGAACACAGGTCCAATACGTCCGGGACAATGAGTCGTACATCGCTCCCTCGCTGCTCTGGAAGCCCTCGGAGCGCACCTCGTTGACCGTCCTCGGCAATTATCTGGACCTGCAGACCGGCTCAACCGGCGCCTTTCTTCCCGCGCAAGGCATGACGCTCGCCGGCGGCAAGATCGTGCCCAACCCGAACGGCCAAATCGGAACCAGCTTCTTCGACTCCGAGCCTGCCTACGACAACTTCCACGAGATCGAGTACTTCGGCGCCACCCAGTTCCAGTCGCAGGTATCGGAGCACTGGATCATTCGCAACAATTTCCGCTACCTCCGGCTCGGCCTGCCGCAGTCATCGGCCTCTACGGCACCGGCTTCCTGCAGACGGCGCCGGTCTGCATGCTGCCCGCCGCCCTCTTCGCCACTGGCCTCATCATGTGGTGGAACCGCTCGCTCCGGTAGACCCTTCATGGGCGCGCGGCAAGGTCGCAGAAGAAGTGGCCCCGGTAATCCGTGAGGATTACCGAGGCCATCGGTCTGCAGACGGCCCGTAAGCCGAATTTTGTTTTAGACGATCATTCCTCTAGGCGACACATTACTGGGCCGCTCCAGCAACCTACCCGCAGGTTTTGGCTCCTGCCTGCCTCACGACAAACAGGTCTCTCCGCCTGGGCGCATCGGGCCGATACGCGTTCGTCCGCCTGGAGAGGAGCGGCCGATTCCCTGCCTATTTGGTCTTGCTCCGTGTGGGGTTTACCCTGCCGTTCGACTTACGCCGGACGCGGTGCGCTCTTACCGCACCTTTTCACCCTTACCTTCTGTCGCGTACATGACACACTCACGTGCATCATCGACCGGAGGCGGTATATTCTCTGTTGCACTGGCCGTCCAGAGGGCTTGAACCCTCCGTCCCGGACGTTATCCGGCACACTGCCCTGCGGAGTTCGGACTTTCCTCCCCCGTCAAACACCTTGCGATGAAGATGAAGACGGCAGCGATCATCCAGCCGCCTGCCCAACCAGTGTACCGCAGCGAACCCGCGCAGCTGCGAAAGCCCTTCACCGATTGCCGCCGGAGCTATCGCATCACCGCCCCGCGCTCCTTCCACAGCTTCTCCCAGTTCCAGATGCCATCCGCCACGTCCTTTAGCAGCGGGCTTCCAAGCTGGTGCGCGAGCAGCAACACCTGCCCGCGATGGTGCGCCTCGTGAGCCAGCATGTAGCACAGCATCTCGAGCCCAGTCGGCCAGGCCGCCGCCCAGCCATCCCGGCGAAACGTCGTAATGCTGCCCTCAGAGCTTGCAGCAAGCATCTCCGTGCAGCGAGCCGCGCTCTCGGCCAGTGCCGCACGGGCCTGCTCCGGCGTGCAGCTCCCGCGCTTCAGCTGGGCCGGAGCTTGCAGCTGCGGAGCCGTAAGCCTCACCCACTTCGACCGGACATTGTGCATATGCGTAAAGATCGCCGCGATGGTGCGGACCCCGCCGGGCGGCTTCGCTGTCCAGGCGGCAGGATCAAGATGCTCGATCAGCAGCTGGTTAATCTGATCGCTGGCGGCAAAGATCTGCGCGGCCGCCGGGCCGAGTTGCGCCTGTACTTTCGTCTCTCGCTTGGTCACGGCTCCCACTCCCTCGCCCATAGTACATAGGCCCGTCCAGGCACACGCCGGCAAAGATGCTCGCTTTTGCCGGAGCCCGACTGCTACTCTCAAGATGGTCGCTCTCCGGTCGCCAACGATGGAATTCAAGGAAGCACTCAAGCTCGCCGTCTCCTCCCTCTGGTCGAATAAGATGCGTTCGATCCTGACCCTGCTCGGCATCGTCATCGGCGTCGCCAGCGTCATCGCGGTCGTCACACTTGTCAATGGAGCTAACGCGTTCATCGCGACCAAGTTCTCCAGCTACGGCGCCGACGTCTTCACCGTCTCGAAGGCCCCCGCCTTCATCACCAGCGCGGAGCAGTACCAGCAGATGGAGAAGCGCAAGGATATCCTCCTGCCGGACTACCGCTACGTCCTCGAAAACTGCAAGCTCTGCACCGGCATGGGCGCCCAGCAGGCCACGGTGGGCAAGATCGTACATGGTACAGAATCCGTCACCGATTCCCAGATCCGCGGTTACACCTGGCAGATGCCCTCGCTGCAGAACCTCAACATCACCGAGGGGCGCGACTTCACCGACGCCGACGAAGAGCACGCCTCGCACGTCTGCATCGTCGGCACCGATATCGTCGAGCATCTCCTGCCCGGCGTCGATCCACTCGGCCAGGAGCTGCGCGTCGACGGCGTCCCCTACACCATCATCGGCGTCAGCGAGAAGCAGGGCAGCACCTTCGGGGCCAGCCAGGATAACTGGGTAGGCGTCCCCCTCACCACGTACCAGAAGAGCTACGGTACCGCCAAGACCGTCACCATCTACATCAAGGCCGCATCCTCCGGGCCGCCGCTTGAGGCCGCAGCCGATGAGGTCCGTGTGCTCATGCGCTCCCGCCGCCACGACGCGCCTGACGCCCCGCAGTCCTTCGAACTCGACACCAACAACACCCTGGTCGGCTTCGCCAGCACGCTCACCAAATCCTTCGGTGTCGTCGCCGGGGCAATCGCTCTTATCTCGCTCGTCGTTGGCGGCATCGTCATCATGAACATCATGCTGGTCAGCGTCACCGAGCGGACCCGCGAGATCGGCATCCGCAAAGCCCTCGGTGCACGCCCTAGCGACATCCTCACCCAGTTCCTCATCGAAGCCGGCACTATGGCCCTGGTCGGCGGAGCCTTCGGCGTGCTGCTCGGCATCGGGGTTGCTGAGGTCGTCACCCTGGCCATCGGCTTCCCCTCCTCCATTGCCCTCTGGAGCGTCGTCATGGGGCTGGTCATGGCGACCGCCACCGGCATCTTCTTCGGCGTGTACCCGGCCCGGCAGGCCGCCCGCCTCGATCCGATCGTGGCGCTCCGGTCCGAAATGTAGTGAGTTCAGCAAAAGTTCTTTGAGGTAAGCCCATGCGACTAGGCGATCTGCAGGAGACAGTAAAGATTTCGCTCGATACGCTCCGCGCGAACAAGATGCGCAGCAGCCTGACGATCCTCGGCATCGTCATCGGCGTCATGACCGTTATCACCATCTCCTCCGTCATCAACGGTCTCAACGCCAGCGTCGCAAATCTCGTCTCCTCGCTCGGCTCGAACATCCTCTTCGTCTTCCGCTTTCCGGTCTTCGGCTCCCGCCCCACTACCGAGATGCTGACCCGCAAGCAGCTCACCTACGACGACGCCATGGCCATGCGCGACCTGCCCCACGTCGTCGCCGTCTCCCCGGTCCTCCAGTATGTCGACAACACCGCTCCCGGCCGCGCCGGCGTCACCTCCATTAAGGCAAACGGCCACGCCATGCAGAGCACCAAGCTCGAAGGCGACACGCCCGCCGTCAAGGACGTCAACGAGCTCAACCTGACTGCCGGCCGCTTCTTCACCGAGATGGACATGGCGCGCGCCGCCAACGTCACCGTCCTCGCCAGCGACACCGCCGACGAGCTCTTCCCCGGCATCAACCCCATCGGCCAGGAGATCACGGCCGGCGGCATCATCTTCACCGTCATCGGCGTCCTCGAAAAGCAGAAGCAGGCCTTCGGCGGCGGCAAAAATCCCGAGGACAACAAGGCCATCTTCCCCATCACCACCTACCACAAGCTTCACCCGGAGAGCCTCGACTACTGGATCTCCCTCAAGTACGACGACCCCAAAAACCGCCCGCTGGTCGAGGATGAGCTCACCGAGCTGCTCCGCCGCCGCCGCAAGGTCCTCAACGCCGCACCCGACAACTTCGCCATCTTCGGCACTGATTCGCTCACTCGCCTTTGGAACCAGGTCACCGGCGGTCTGTTCCTCCTGCTCTTCGCGCTCTCGACCGTCGCCCTGCTCGTCGGCGGCGTCGGCGTCATGAATATCATGCTCGTGAGCGTCACCGAGCGGACCCGCGAGATCGGCGTCCGCAAGGCCATCGGCGCCACCAAGCGCACCATCCTCACCCAGTTCACGCTCGAGGCCATCACCCTCTGCGCGGTCGGCGGCGTCGCCGGCGTACTGGTCGGCAGCCTCATCTCGCTCGGGCTCAAGTTCCTCCTCCCGGTCATCCTCTCCTCGCTGTGGATCGGTACCGCCTTCGCCAGCTCCTGCGCAATCGGCCTGCTCTTCGGCATCTATCCAGCGTGGAAGGCAGCCAACCTCAACCCCATCGAAGCCCTCCGCTACGAATAGCAGGACCCAGTCCCCGGGAGTAGCACGACGCACCTCTCGGGCTGTCAAAGCCACTTTCCCGAACGATTCCGCCGTTGCCTTCGATAGACTCAAGAGATGGCTACCGCTATCGAGGCGCTCGCGACCCTGATCACGCTCAGCGGTCTCGCCTACTTGCTCCTCGCGCTCTGGTCGGCCCGCGACTTCGCACGACGCTGGCGACCCTCCGCAGCTGCCCCCGACCACGCCCCCGACGTCACCATCCTCAAGCCCGTCAAAGGTGTCGACCCGCGCATGTACGCCGGCTTCGTCAGCCACTGCACCCAGCTCTACGCCGGCAACGTCGAGCTCGTCTTCGGCGTCAGCACCCTCGATGACCCCGCCGTCGGCGAGATCGAGCGCCTCCAGGCCGAGTTCCCCGCCTGCACCATCCGGCTTGTCGTCTGCCGCGAACGCCTCGGGACCAGCGGCAAGGTCAGCAACCTCGTCCAGATGCTCCGCGAGGCGAGTTACGCCCACATACTCGTCAACGACAGCGACATTTGCGTCTCGCCCCGCTATCTCACCCGCGTTATGCAGCCCTTCGCCGACCCCCGCGTCGGCATGGTCACCGCCCCCTACCTCGGCCGCTCCGTCCCCACCGGCAGCCGCATCACCCTCTGGTCCAAGCTCGAAGCGCTCGGGATCTCCACCGACTTCATGCCCGGCGTCCTCACCGCCCGCAAGCTCGAGAGCGGCCTGCGCTTCGGCCTCGGTTCCACCCTTGCCATGCGCCGGTCAGCGCTCGAAGACGCCGGCGGCCTCACCCCTCTGGTCGACTTCCTCGCCGATGACTACGAGCTCGGCAAACGCATCGCTGCCGCCGGCTACCACGTCGAGCTCTGCGCCGAGGTCGTCGAAACCACCGTACCGGCCTATGACTTTCGCGGCTTCTGGGATCATCAGCTCCGCTGGGCCCGCTCCACCCGCGACTCCCGCAAGCTCGGCTACGTCGGCCTCGGCATCACCTACGCCCTGCCCTGGGCGCTCATGACGTCGATCGCCAGCGGCTTCGAGCTCTGGAGCTTTACCCTGCTCAGCGTCGTCCTGCTGGCCCGTGTCGCCGTTGCCCTCACCGTCGGGGTCGGCGTGCTGCACGATCCCCAGGTCCTCCGCGACCTCTGGCTCCTGCCCCTGCGCGACTTCTGGGGCCTCATCTTCTGGGTCTGGAGCTTCGCCGGCAACACTGTCGTCTGGCGCGGCGAACGCTTCCGCCTCCACGAAGGCCACATCGCCCGCATCCAGGGCCTCTACGCGCAGGAGCCGGTCATCCCCACAGGCGCGTAACGCCCAGCTATCGCCACAACCATGGGACTCAAACCTTCAACCCAGTCCATCGCCGAACGACTCGCCCTGGGCAATCCACGCTCCCTCGGCGAGACCAACGCCGTCGTCCGCGAACTCCTCAGCAAGGCGCTCGCTGACCCAGCCCCCATCGCCGAGCTGGTCCGCTGCTTCAAGTCACCCGACCCGCTCGTGCAGTCCCGGGCCGCCAACGCGCTCCGCAAGATCGCCGCCGCCCGGCCCGGCTCACTCGACGCCCACTCCCGGCAAATTCTCAACGCCGCCCGCACCAGCAGCGCGCTGCACGCGCGATGGAACCTCACGCTCCTGCTCGGCATGGTCACCCTCAACGGCCCGGTCCGGGCCGCAGCCGTCGACCTGCTGCTCGACGGCCTACAGAGCGGCAGCGCCCTCGAGCGAACCTTCGCCATGCAGGCCCTTGCCAACCTCGCCACCGACAACGCGCCGCTGCGCGCCCGCCTCATCCCCATCCTCGAACAGCTCACCGCAACTGGCACCGCCGCCATGCGCGCCCGTGGCAAAAAGCTGCTCCGCGCCCTTCGCCACCCGTCAGGAAACAATTTGTCGACTCGACCCAGCTAACCGCAAGGTAAGTCTTCCGTGCACGACACCAGGCGTTTTCAGCGGTTCACATTAAGATAGAGCGGGATGCCATCGGAATCCTCGAAGGGCAAGACGCGGGCCGGGTAGTGGGCGGCAGCCGCGGTCCGTTTCAAGTTGCTGAAGTTCGGGATCTTTGACGAGAAACGAGCTACATAGATGCCGCTTCCCGCAGCCGTCACCAGCAATCCTGTCTCAAGCAAAGCCTCGCAGGCATCGACCACGGTACCTCGTGAGACGTTGAGCATCTTCGCCATCAAGCGTGATGAAGGCAGGCGGGAGCCGCAGGGCAGCCTGTCTCCACGGATAGCAGAAGCAAGCTGCCGTTCGATCTGTCTCCGCAGGGTAGGCGCCGCCGCTGACCGGTCCAAGCTGATCTCCGGGAAGACGATACTCTTCTTCATATGTGGTCCTATAAAGTGGCTCTTTTCATTCTCACCCGGCTGGAGCAACATTTGCTAGGAGGATTTCAGTCATGGTCTCAGGCGGCAATGCAACCATCATCGTTCAAGACATGGACAAGTCGATTCAGTTCTACACCGAGGCATTAGGCCTCAGGCTCACCAATCGCTTCGGCAATGACTGGGCAACCGTAAGCGCGGGCGAGGGTCTCACCATCGGCATACATCCTGCGTCCGCCAGGTATCCTTCCCCAGGCACCAAGGGCGCGATCATCCTCGGGCTCGAGATCGATGTATCGGTCGAGAAAGCTGTGTCCCATCTTCTCGAGCACGGTGTCACGATCAAGGGAAGTATCACGCGAAGTGAGCCCGGCAACTTCGCTTCCTTGGAGGACCTCGATGGGAATGAGATCTATCTCTGGGAAAAAGTGAGCCAGACAGCGCCGGAGCCGGAGCTCGTTCAATCCGCCATCTCCTGAATCGGGGCGCTTCTACAAGCGCCCCGCAACGCTGCACACTCGGATCGACGGCGATACCTTCGGGTGCACTCGCACTCGTGAATCTGCTGTGCCAAAGCCTCTGCCGGTTGCAAGAATCACAGTGGGAACTGCCGCTTCTTGTTCAGTTCCGTCTCGACAATCGGCAATCGCTGCCACCTACCGCTCTGGCTGGTTGCTCAGGATCTCCTTGCCCCCTGACTTGACGATCAGGTATGCCGGCCCGGGCAGGCTCGGCACCGGTCCAGGATCGTTGTTCAGATCCTGCCAGAGAAACACACGCTGCGGCCCTGGCCAACGCCGGGCGAGACTCTCAGGGGTCTCAAAGATCTTCGGCGCGTCCGGAAAGAAGCTGCCGTACCAGAGGTTCGAGCTGCGGCCTTCAAGGATGTGCAGGTCGCTGCGCCGAAGGTAGAACCCCAGCGTGCTCGCCGCCTCATACTCCCCATGGATGACGATCAGGTCGTCCGGCCGAAGCTGCGGCGCCACGGCCATCGCCAGCCGGTGCGAGCTCAGCACCGGCGAGAAGGTCTGCAGCCCAAGATGCGCCGCCAGCAGGAACAGGAAGGCCACGCCCGCCGTGGTCAGGTTTGCCGCGTGCACCCGGCTCTGCGCGCGGAGCAGGTACGCGCCCGGTAGGCCAACTGCGAAGGCGACCGCCGTAAGCCCAAGCGGGAGCCGGAACGCGCCCATGGCCTGCGCATTCAGGTCGAGAAAATGGCCGAAGGAGAGCGCATAGTCTCCTGGATGCTGCTGCAGGAGCGAGGCAAGATCGACCGCACCATCCAGCCTCCGGGTATGCAGAAACAGGTACAGGCACGCAGCAGCGATAACCAGTCCCAGCACTGCCAGGACCGCGGCACATCGTAATCCGCTGGCTCGGCCTCGTTCTGCCTCCGGCTGCGCCAGCCATCGTGCGCTCAATAGAGCAAGCGCCGGCAGCGCCGGCAGAACGTAGTACTCCTGCCGCGTCGAGAAGCTGAAGAAGAGCATCGGGATCGCCGCCCAGAGCCCCAGCAGGACTAGGGTCCGGTCCTCACCCCCGAGCGTCCGCCGCAGCGTCTTCCGGATTGGAATCGTTCTCAACGCAGGAAAGACAAACCCGCTCCAGGGCATTAACCAGAAGAGTATTAACCCCCAGAACAACAGCAGCGGTACCGTGTCATAGTCCCGAGGCACCCGAAGGTTCAGGTAGCGCAGCACCTGCTCGTTGACGAAGTAAAACCACGTCCAGCCATGAACGTTCCCGTCCGTGGGCAGCGGAACCGTCCAGTGGCGATTGATGAAGGCGAGCTCCCCCGGCCGGCCCGCGGTCGGGTTCGCCAGCCCGATCAGGATGTGCCACGGCGCCGCGATGATCCCAAACACCAGCAGGCTTGAAACGGGGTAGAGTTGTCCCAGTCGTCGGAATGTTCCACGTGGAACATTCCTTGTCAACAGCAAATATGCAAGGACGATCCCGACTGGAAAAACGATGCCGATCAATCCCTTGGTCAGCACGTTGATGGCGCAGCAGGCGGCGAAGCCGTAGCAGGCGCCGCGGCCTGGCGTCTCTTCCTGCTCCGTCTGCCAGAAAAAGTAGAGCGCCAGCATAAGCCAGAGACAGACATCGGCATCGGGCAGCAGGATGCGCGAGAAGATGAAGATGCCGAAGCTAGAGAGCAGGATCAGCCCGGCGTAGAGGCCAGCGTGCGCGCTCCGAAAAGCCTCCCGGGCGAAGCGCTCGGCCAGAAGCGCCAGCCCCAGCACCGTAAGCGCGATCGGAAAGCGGGCGGCTGCCGTGTTGACCCCGAATAGCTTGAAGCTGAGGGCCATCGACCAGTAGAGGAAGGGAGCCTTCTCCAGGTACCGGATGCCATTGGCGTAAAGCGTGATCCAGTCGTGGCGAAGCAGCATCTCGCGCGCTACCTCGGCATGGACGGAGTCGGCGTCGTCGAGCAGCGGCGGAAGGAAGAGGGTGAAGCTCGCGTAGAAGACGAACCAGAGAACCGCCAGCACGAGCCGGTTCCGAGTCGATTCCTGGCTGGCTACAAGCTGGCTCATGGTAATGTGCCCAGTCTACGTGACGCACCTCGCCGTCTTCTATGATTGAGAAGTGAGTCTTAACATAGATGATCGTATGCGGCCGGCGGCGGGGCCGCCGACCGAGCTGCTCTTCGGCGACTGGTACCCGGCGGCCCGGGCTGAGACGCTGCGCGCGGGCAGGATGGTGACGACGACGCTGCTCGGGCTGCCACTGCTGCTGGGGCGTAAGTCGGATAGCCGACTTTTCGCAATGCGCGACCTCTGCCCGCATCGCGGCATCCCGCTGTCAGCCGGCTGGTTCGATGGCGAGACGGTACAGTGCAAGTACCATGGGTGGCGCTTCGAGCCATGCGGCGGCCAATGCGTCGAAATACCGTCGCTGACGCAGATCCAGAACGAATCGCTCGATGTGACGAAGATCTATGCAGCGGCGTTTCCGTGCGAGGAGCGCGACGGCTATGCCTGGGTCTACGTGCCGAGTGCGGGTGTGGGGCGGGTCGGGGGCAGCCTGCCGCCGGTGCCGGAGCTGCCGAAGTTCTCGGCGAAGTTTCGCGGCGCGCATCTGGTGGCCGACCTGCCGTGCAATGTGGATCACGGCATCATCGGGCTGATGGATCCGGCGCATGGACCGTTCGTGCATCAGGCCTGGTGGTGGCGATCGAAGGCGAGTATCCACGAAAAGAAGAAGCACTTCGAGCCGTTAAACGATGACGAGAACAAGGGACGGAACGCCGGCTTTCGTATGTCGGCGCATGCTCCTTCGGGGAACAGTGCACCGTACAAACTGCTGGGCGTCTATGGGGAGCCGATCACGACGACAATCGATTTCGTGCTGCCGAATCGCCGGTACGAGACGATCCGGTGCGGTGCGAAGTGGTTCTCGAGCCTGACGACGGTGACCCCGGTGACGGCGTCGACGTGCCGCATCGATGTGGTTGCGGCATGGAACATCTTTTATGCTGTTCCTTTTGTAACCTCCATCGCTACATTCTTTGGCGCACGCTTTGTGAAACAGGATCAGGAGACGATGATCGAGCAGGCAGAAGGGTTGCGGTCGAATCCTTCCCTCATGTTGATTGACGATGCGGACAAGCCGGCGAAGTGGTACTTTGCGTTGAAGCAGGCCCGGCTGAAGGGTTTTGGGGAGCATCCGTTGCAGGGGCCGGTGGTGCTGCGGTGGCGCAGTTAACGACTGCTTTTTGAGGCGACGTGGTGTGTAGAGGGGAGATGCTCGGCTTGCTGCGGAATGACATATGAAGCGCGATCGCTGCACGTGCTGTTGAAAAGCTGGAGCAGCTCGATCCGACACTTTCAAATCCACAGAATTAAGGAATCGCGGATTCGAGCTTTTCACATATGCGCGAGTTGCGCATCAGCACGAGGGCAGACCATACAGGTTTTATGCCTTTGATCCGCGTCGCACGGTGCTCGCAGGACCGCCGTAAACAAGCGTGCGGCTCGTTCCTCGTCAAAACGGGCACAAGTCAAGCTCAGATAGGCGAAGGCGAAGTGGGCGAGCCTACGTAGCCGGCTCAGCCAGCGAGATTGCCAGCGTGCGTTATGGCGGTTTCGAGGGTGGGGATGCTGCCGGTGCGGACCTGGCCGTGGCCGCAGGCGAAGCGTTGGATGGGGAAGTCGGTGAGGTGTTGGGCGCTGGCGTAAGCGGTCGGCTTGTGCCACGTGGCGATGTTCGGCAGTGGAAAGTACCACGGGGCGTCTCCAGTAACGCGAAGGTTGCCAATGCCGCAGAGTGCGTCGCCGGCGATGAGGCTGTTGTCACGTTCATCCAGAAAGGCCATGTGGCCCGGGGTGTGGCCGGGCGTCGCGATGACGCGGAGTGAGCCGTAGAGCTCACCATCTTCGACGAAGTGCGTGGGTTTCGTCTTTGCGCCGGGGGTCGAGCCCTTGATCTTTGTCTGCGGTTCGCCGGGATCGAGCGAGAGGTCTTTGACGAGCAGGCGGGCATCGCGGCGGCTGATGACCACGTCGACTGTGCCGAGCTTCATGGCGAGGTCGTCGAGCGAGCCGATGTGGTCGAGGTGAGCGTGCGTAAGCAGGATGCGATTGATCTCTCCGCCGAAGACACGGGCGCAGGCGAGTATATCGTCGCCGGAGCCGGGCAGGCCGGTGTCGACCAGGGTGATGCCGTCCGTCTCTTTGACGAAGTAGCAGTTGACGAGGCCGTAACGGGTGAGCTGCGCCAAGGTGGGCGTGATGACGGTCATCTTCATAAGAGGGACTGGTCCTAATCGGCGCGAGATTGGTTACGGCGAGGACCTGGTTGGTGCACAGGGCGCGGAGGCCTAGAACGCGGTAACTCCTTCTTCGATGACCAGCCGGTCCACCGAGATGTTCATGGCTTCGCCGAGCTTCTTGAAGCCTTCCTTCCAGGTGGCGTCCCAGTAATTGCTGTCGCTGCGGCGGAGCAGGTCGTTCCAGATGTTCTGCGACTGCCAGAGGTTGACCTCGAGCGGCATGGTGCGGAGCGCGATGGCGATGTTGGTGGCGCTGGTGAGGGCGGCGATAGCGGAGGACTCGCCGGCGGCGGCGGCTTCGAGGCGAACCATGGCGCGTTTCATGCGCATGCCTGCGGCGAAGTTGAGCAGGACGGTATCGAGCGGGATCTGGTCGGAGGTGGCGCGCTGGAATAGGGTCTCGATCTCGACGGGGTCGAAGATCTCGGCTTCGAGTGCGTGGCGCAGGCTGGCGTTGACGGCGAAGCTGGCGGCGAGGGCGAGGGCTGGGGGAGCGGCCATGCCAGACTCGGTGAGGTAGTGGAGGAGCGAGGCGTGGTCCTCGTAGATCTTGCGGAGGGAGTCTTCCATCTCGGAGAGGGTGCGGTCGAGGATGGTGCGGAGGATGCGGTGCTGCTCGTCGGCGAAGAGCGAGGTGAGCGAGTACGCGATGGGGTCAGGGCTGTCGCCGGTGGCGAACTGCCGGTCGATGAGGCGGATGACCTCGGGAAGATTGGCGTGGCCGATGGCGGCGCGGACCTCGGTGCAGAAGAGGGTGAAGGCGGCGAGGTTGTCCGGGGTGTAGCGCTTAATGGCGGCGGAGAGGTTCTGGTCGCCGAGATGGAGTACGGCGAAACAGATCTCTTCGGTCTCTTCGGTGATGCGGGAGCGGATGCGAGCTCGGCCGAGGGCGACGCGGCCACGGCCGGAGTTGAAGACCTCGTAGGCGTCGCGGAAGAGGTCGAAGCAGAAGAGCTCGCCGCTCTCGGGATAGTTGCGGAAGATGGAGCTGATGGCGTAGTGGGCGCCGACCTGTTCGAGGCCGATCTTCATGCCGGTGATGTAGCGGCGGTAGATCTCGGCTCCATCGCTGAGGTCGGGAACGTTGCTTTTTGCGGTGGCGAGGATGCGGAGGAATTCGGGTTCGAGGGCGGCGCCGGGTTCGCCGAAGAGCTCGGCGGCGAGCTGGAGGACGCGGCCGGCGTAGGCGATGATTTGTACCGTTTCGATGCCGGAGATTTCGTCGAAGAACCAGCCGCAGGAGGTGTACATGAGCTGGGCGTGGCGCTCGAGCTCGAGCAGCGAGAGGACGGTGATGCGCTCGGCCGGACTGAGAATACGGGCCTGCTGCTTGAGGAAGAAGCGATGGATGGTTGAGCGGGAGCGATCGAGAACGACATCGATGTAGGCGTCGCGGGCGGCCCAGAGATCCTTGAGGAGGCCGGTGGCGAGGGCTTCGGCGAGGGGCGCGGTGGTGTCGCGGAGGAAGTCGAGGGCATCGCGGAGGGGCTTGCGCCACTCCTGGTTCCAGCCCAGCTTACCGCCATTGCAGCCGCAGTTCGAGCGCCAGCGTTCGATGCCGTGGGCGCAGCTCCAGGAGGTATTTTCTTCGACCTCGGCCTCCCACATGGGGGGGAACCGCTCGAGGAATTCGCCGTAGTTGGTAAGGGTGGCGAAGCTCTTCTCTTCGATCCAGTGCATGGCGTAAGAGAGCGCCATCTCACCGTGCTTATGGTGATGGCCGTAGCTTTCGCCATCGGTGGCGACGTGGGAGAGCTGGGCAGCGTCGTGATCCCCGGGCGTGGTGGCGTGGAAGCCGCCGAGGAGGCGCCGGCCGAAGTCGTCGCCGCTGTTGAGGAGACCTTCGAAGGCGATGGCGCGGGAGCCGGGGCCGTCGTAGAAGAAGAGAGCGATGGTGCGGCCCTCGTCCAGCTTCACCAGGTAGGGATGGGTGGGATTGACGGTGGCGTTGGTGGTCGCGGTCCAGGGCTCGGGGGTGGTCGGGGTTCCGGAGTCGGTGGGGTCTGAGGCTGGGGGGAGTCTGCGGACGCGGGCGCACTGGTTGGGCGCGAGGATGGTGAACTTGATGCCTTCGCGCGCCATAAGGTCGAGGACGGCGCGGTTGACGGCGGTCTCGGCGAGCCACATGCCTTCGGGGCGGCGGCCGAAACGGTGCTCGAAGTCGGCGATACCCCAGCGGATTTGGGTGATGGCGTCGCGCTCACTGGCGAGCGGCATGATCATGTGGTTGTAGACCTGAGCGATGGCGGAGCCGTGCCCACCGTAGCGGGCGGCGCTGGCCTGGTCTGCGTCGAGGATCATGCGGTAGGCGCGAGGTGCTTTATCGTTGAGCCAGCTGAGGAGGGTAGGGCCGAAGTTGAAGCTCATCCGGGCGTAGTTGTTCATGATGCGGATGATCTCGTTCTGCTTGTTGGTGATGCGGGAGGCTCCGTTGGGGGCGTAACACTCGGCTGTGATGCGGTCGTTCCAGTCGTGATAGGGGGCGGCGGAGTCCTGGACCTCGACGGTTTCGAGCCAGGGGTTCTCGCGCGGTGGCTGGTAAAAGTGGCCGTGGATGCAGACGTAGCGAGGCGCAGCGATGGGCTGCGCCATCTCTGCGGATGATGAGGGCTGCAGATTCGTTACGGAACTCTTTGACTTGGCCATGATCTTTCTCGCGGGCGCCTGCGTACTCGGCCCTGCTCCCTAGGGTATCGCGGGGGAGATGAACGGAAAGCAGCATGTACGATATCGGCCGTTCTAAAGCGGATGCGATCGTCAGGTTAAGGAAGCTGACGGAAGTTTTCCCGATGCGAGATCGCAGGCACGCCACAGGTACCAGCTGGCGATGGAGCGCCAGGGCTTCCAGCGCTCCGCTCGCTTAAGCATGACGTCGGGTTTAGGGAGCAGGTCGGGAGTGACCTTCTGGGTGGGCTTGAGGCCGAGGAAGGTAAGGGCGAAACCTTTGCGGACGCCGTAATCGTCGACGGGCAGAACGTCAGGGCGGCCAAGCCGGAAGATGAGCAGCATCTCGACCGTCCACTTGCCGACGCCACGGACCTGGCTGAGGTGCTCGATGATGGCGTCGTCCGACATGCGGCGGATGCGGGCCAGGGTGGGCACGGTGCCGTCGATGGTTTTGAGGGCGAGGTCGCGAAGGGCGAGCGATTTGTTGTGCGAGAGGCCTGCAGCGCGCAGCTGTTCGTTCGGACAATCAAGCAGGTGTTGCGGATCGGGATGGACGCCGATGCCGCAGACGGGATGGAAGCTTTCGATAAGTCGGTGATGGATGGCCGCGGCGGCCTTGCCATGGAGCTGCTGGTAGATGATGCTTTCGACCAGGGCCTGAAAGGGCGACTGGGCGCTGGCGATGCGTAGCGTAAGGGGACCGGCCCGGGCGATGAGCCGGCCGAGTTTGGGATCTGCCAGCGCAAGCGCCTTACAGGCCGATGCGGCATCATAGCGGGGAGGGCGTGGGTTCTTGAGGGCTCTTGGCATGGTGCTTCGGCTTTCTGATCGGGTAGCAGCGCTTTCTGTGGAACTGCTCTGTACGCTTTTCTTTCTCTACATCTATAAAGGTTGCGCACAGCAGAGCAGCTGGTCGCCTTTGTCCGCAGCGGTTCTGAATGGGAGGGGCGAGTTGGATTGAACGCGGGCCAGCTGTAGGAACTACTCACGAATATCGCACAAGGCACGGCGCTAATCGATCGGCATGCATGAACTCGCTTCTGTATAGGGGATGCGCTCCGATCGAGGAAACATACGAGATGTTGTGTTTGGATAATGAGGGCATTCCGATTACCGAAGCGCCAATGATAAAAGTTGCTATGTGCTTTGGCGGACAGCTTGGAAAGTTTTTCTGACTGCTATACTCTGAGCTTCTAAGACAGACCGGTGTTAGCGAGTACCTCGATTGCCGCTCCATCCCGGATAGGTTTGATCGACCGAACGTTGCAGGTCATAGATTGAAACACCTTCTCAGCCCTGATGGGTCAGCAGAGAGGAAGCAGGAACGCAAACATGGCGCAAGTTTTTGACCGCAGTTCGAACGCGCTGGCTCGGGCGAGCCTGGTATTGACGGGCCTGATCGTCATTGCGCTCGGCGTGGCGCTGGACTCCCTGCAACGCTCCCCTTGGGTAACGCGGCAGGGTCAGCGGCCGGACCAGCCGGTACCGTTCAGCCATAAGCACCATGTTGAGGGTCTCGGCCTGCAATGTCAGTACTGTCATACCTCTGTCGAGAAGTCGGCCTATGCGGGGATCCCACCGACCAAGACGTGCATCAACTGCCATGCGCAAATCTGGACCAATGCTGAGCTGCTTGAGCCAGTCCGCCAGAGCTGGGCGACGGGTGCTTCGATCCAGTGGATCAAGGTGCATGACCTGCCGGACTACGTCTACTTCAACCATGCGATCCATGTGAACAAAGGTATTGGCTGCGCCAGCTGTCACGGCCGCGTCGACGAGATGCCACTGATGTACATGCAGAATTCGCTGCAAATGGAGTGGTGCCTGAACTGCCATCGCAATCCTGCCGTCAACCTGCGGCCGACGAGTGAGATCTACAATATGGCCTGGGCTGGCGCCTCTGCCGATCGCCCGGTGTGGTGCACGCAGACCGGCAGCGCGGGGCCAACGGCACAGTCGGTGAACTGCACCACGAAGGATCCGAGCAATAGCAATCCCGAGATCGCGATGCTCCAGGCTGGCCCTGGAAGTAGCCGGGGTGAGCCCAGGCCTTCCGGGGGCTCGGGAACGAAGATGCAGCCAGTACCGACGTCGGGCGAAGGCCAGACGGTCACGGACGGTTCACCGAACGGGCTACTCATTCCTGCCAGCTACCAAAAGTTCAGCAGTCAGGTTGAGCTTGGTAAGTACCTAACGAAGCAGTATCACATTCGTGGCGCCAATGAGCTTTCAAGCTGCGAGGTGTGCCACCGATGAAGATGACCCAGGGAGATATGGCACAACCGAAGATCGAAGACGTCCTGCAGAGCGGGGTGACACTTGAAACCGGCCAGCCGGTGTCGGGACCGGTGATCGTAACCGAGATTGCCAAGGCGAAGATGACACTCGCCCAAGTGCAGGGCAAGCTTGAGGGCAAGACTGGCCGGCGCTTCTGGAAAAATCTTGATGAGCTCTCGGATGATCCCGAGTTTCATGAGCTTATGTCAGAGGAGTTCCCGCGGCAGTCGACCGAATGGGTTGATCCGATCAGCCGGCGCGGCTTTATGAAGGTGATGGGCGCCTCGTTGGCGCTGGCTGGCCTGTCTGGCTGCACCAAGCAGCCGGATGAGACGATCTATCCATACATCAAGCAGCCCGAAGACCTGGTTCTCGGCAGGCCGATGTTCTTCGCAACGGCGTACCCGTTTCCGACCGGCGCGATCCCCGTGCTGGTGAAGGCCGACGCCTTCCGCCCGATCAAGGTTGATGGCAATCCCGATCACTCGATGTCGAGGGGGAAATCGGACGCGTTTACGCAGGGAACGTTGCTCGACCTGTACGATCCGGATCGCTCGCAGCATGTGTTGTATCGCGGGCAGAACGATAGCTGGGGCAACTTCCAGAGTAAGTTCGCTACGGCGGCTGGCAAGATGCCGGGCGGACAAGGTGTTTATTTCCTGAGCGAGACGGTGACGTCTCCTACGCTGGCGGTGCAGTGGAAGCAGCTGCAGCAGAAGTATCCACTGGCGAAGCTGGTGCAATGGGAACCGGTGAACCAGGACGCCTCGCGTGTTGCTTCGAAGACGGCGTTCGGCTCCTACACCGACGCGCAATACAAGCTTGAAGATGCTGACGTAATCCTGTCGCTGGACGCGGACTTTCTAGGGGGCATCGCTCATCCAGGCTTCCTGCCGCTGTCGGCTGCGTATGCAGAGCGGCATCGCTATGAAGAGGGCAAGACGCCGAATCGGCTGTACGTGGTCGAGACGATGCCGACGGTCACAGGCTTCAAGGCGGAGCATCGCCTGGCATTGAAGCCGAGCGAGATCCCTGCGTTCGCAGCAGCGCTTGCCGGAGGCGGGGGCACGGGGACCGGCAATCCGGATGCTCAGAAGTTCCAGACGGCGGTTCTGGATGACCTAAGGAAGAACTCCGGCCGGTGCGTCGTGATTCCCGGCGAGCAGGCTACGCCGGCCGTGCATGCGGCGGCTTACGCGCTGAATGCGAGCTTTGGCGCGATTGGCAAGACGGTGATTTACACGGAGACGGTCAACCCGCTTCCCTCGGAGCAGGTCGCTGACTTCAAGGCTCTGGTCGCCGATATGAATGCCGGCAAGGTGGAGTGGCTGGTGATGATGGGCGTGAATCCGCTGTACTCCGCCCCAGCCGATCTGAACTTCCTGGAAGCGTTCAACAAGGTTCCAGTTACGGTGCATCTTGGTTCGCATGTCGACGAGACGGGGGCGCTCTGCCATTGGCATATCAACAAGGCTCACTATCTTGAAGGCTGGTCGGATGCCCGCGCGTATGACGGGACGATCTCGATTGTCCAGCCGATGATTGCCCCGCTTTATAACGGCAAGAGCGCGCATGATCTGTTGCAGGCCCTACTGGACGATCCCCAGGCTGGAGCCTTCGATGTAGTGCAGGCGAACGCGAAGACGTACCTCAAGGGGGATGTCGCCGCCGCGTGGCGGAAAGCTCTGCATGACGGCTGGGTCGAGGGCACGGCATTTACTGCGAAAGCGGGAGCTCCGGCGAAGAGCGCTGGTGCACTGCCGGCTGCGACGGTTGACAAGGATGCGCTTGAGATCTCGTTCCGCCCGGATCCCTCGCTGTATGACGGCCGCTTCTCAAATGTGGGCTGGCTGCAGGAGCTTCCGAAGCAGGTCACCAGCCTGAGTTGGGACAATGCTGCGTTGATTGGCCTGGCGACGTTCGACCGGTTGAAGCTCGAAGAGAATCGGCCGGTGGAGTTGGCGTTGAACGGCCGTACGGTGATTGCGCCCGTGCTGATGGTCCCGGGACACCCGGAAGGCGTGATTACAGTCTACGTTGGACTTGGCCGACGGATCGAGGCAGGCCGGGTTGGTGCGGGCGTCGGCTTCAATGCGTATGCCCTGCGAACCGCGGACCAGCCGCTTTCGGCAGGCGGCGTAACGTTGAAGAAGATGCCCGGAACGTACGATCTCTGTGTGACGAAGGTGCACTCGATCGAGCATCGCGGCAGCTTTGCGCAGCATGATCTGAACAAGCCGCTGTCCGATAAAGAGGGGACTTATTCGCTGCCAGGCCACGAGGCGATGGAGCGAGCGATCATCCGCTACGCTACGCTTGATGAGGTGAAGAAGAACCCTGGATTCGCGCATGAAGGCGGACCGGGTTCGCTGGTCAACAAGGTTGGCTACGGTGTCCAAGGCGAGGATCCGACGCACGAAGACAGCCTGTCTGGCGACAAGTGGCGGTACGACCACCAGGATGTCTCTTCGCAGCAGATCCAGAACGCGTGGGCGATGTCGATCGATCTGAACAGCTGCATCGGCTGCAACGCCTGCATCGTGGCCTGCTATGCGGAGAACAATATCCCGGTCGTCGGGCGCGAGCAGGTGAAAGTAGGCCGAAACATGCAGTGGATCCGGATCGATACCTACTTCGAAGGCGATCTGAGCGCTCCGCGGGCACATTTTCAGCCGATGGCGTGCCAGCACTGTGAGAACGCAGGATGCGAGCTGGTCTGCCCGGTCGGAGCGACGGTGCATACGCCCGAGGGGTTGAACACGATGGTTTACAACCGCTGCGTCGGCACGCGCTACTGCTCGAACAACTGTGCGTACAAGGTCCGGCGGTTTAACTTCCTGCTGTACTCGGATTATGACACCGAGAGCCTGAAGTTCATGCGCAATCCGGACGTAACCGTTCGCTCGCGTGGCGTGATGGAGAAGTGCACGTATTGCATCCAGCGCATCGAAGCCGCGAAGATCGATGCCGACAAGGAGAACCGGGCGATTCGGGACGGCGAGATTGTTACGGCCTGCCAGCAGTCGTGCCCGACGGACGCGATCATCTTCGGCAACCAGAACGATAAGGGCAGCCGGGTCGCGAAGCGCAAGGCAGAAGAACGGAATTATCCGGTACTGGCGGACCTGAACTACAAGCCTCGTACCACTTACACGGCTGGTGTGATCAACCCGAACCCGGAGCTGGTATAACGATGGCAACCAAAGGTCCACTTCATGATCCTGTTGTCGACCCGATGATCGACCCGCGCACGGGTGAGTACGCGGTCATCGCGCCCGGGCACAACTTCAAGTCGGTAACGCAGAAGATCGCGGGCATTGTGCTCACGTCCAACACGCCGCTGGGTTGGTTTTTCGGCCTGATGGTGGCTGCGGGTATCGCAACCGGCGTGGTGGTCGGCATCACCTGGCTCTTTCTGAAGGGTGTCGGTATCTGGGGTGTGACGATCCCCGGCGCCTGGGGCTTCGCCATCATCAACTTCGTCTGGTGGATTGGTATCGGCCACGCGGGAACACTCATCTCGGCCATCCTGCTGCTGTTTAAGCAGACCTGGCGTAACTCAATCAACCGCTTCGCAGAGGCGATGACCATCTTTGCCGTGGTCTGCGCGGGAACCTTTCCGCTTATCCACGTTGGTCGTCCGTGGCTGGCCTACTGGCTCTTTCCGTATCCGAACACGATGAACGTCTGGCCGCAGTTCCGCAGCCCGCTGGCCTGGGACGTATTCGCGGTGTCGACCTACGCGACGATCTCGATCGTCTTCTGGTACATCGGCATGATTCCCGACCTGGGAACGCTGCGCGACCGGGCTACGATGCCGATAGCAAAGTGGTCGTATGGCCTGCTGTCTCTCGGCTGGCGCGGTTCGACGCGGCACTGGATTCGTTACGAGACGGCATCGTTGCTGCTGGCCGGTCTGTCAACGCCGCTGGTACTTTCAGTACACACGGTCATTAGCTTCGACTTTGCTGTGGCTGCGCTAGCGGGCTGGCACACGACGATCTTCCCGCCTTACTTCGTAGCCGGGGCCGTCTACTCGGGCTTTGCCATGGTGCTCACACTTGCTATACCGCTGCGCAAGTTCTACCACCTGGAAGATTTGGTGACGCTGCGCCACCTGGATAACATGGCGAAGGTCATGATCGGGACCGGCGGCATTGTGGCCTATGGATATGGCATGGAGGTCTTCATGTCGTGGTACTCAGCCAGTCACTGGGAGTTCTTTATGATGTGGAACCGCATGTTCGGGCCGATGGGCTGGGCGTACTGGATCCTAGTCCTGACCAACATTGCGATTCCTTTGACGACGCTTTGGTCGCGCAAGCTGCGCGTAAATGTGACGTACCTCTTCATCCTCTCGCTGATTGTCAACACCGGCATGTGGTTTGAACGATTTGTCATCGTCGTGACCAGCCTCTACCGTGACTATCTGCCGTCGAGTTGGGGAACGTACCGCGCGACTAAGTGGGACTACATGATCTACATCGGCACCATGGGCCTGTTCACGTGCCTGTTTCTGCTGTTCGTTCGGTTCCTGCCAATGATTCCTATGTCGGAGATCCGCATGATGCTGCCGCAGACAAAGATTCGACCGGGCGGCGCGGACTCCGAAACTGTGGTTGAGGAGACCGCCTGATGCCCCCGCGTGAAGGAATCTACGGTTTGATTGCCGAATTCAACACCCCGGCTGAGTTGATCCACGCCACGCAAGAGGCTCGTCGCGCGGGCTACCGACGTATGGAGTGCTACACGCCATACCCGGTCGAAGAGGCTGCCGAGGCGCTGCAGTTCCATAAAACGCGGGTTCCCCTGGTGTGCCTGCTGGGCGGCTTGACGGGCCTAACGACGGCTTTCCTGATGGAGATGTGGATCAATGTCTGGGGATATCCTTTGAATATCGCCGGTCGGCCGCTCTTTTCATGGCCGGCTTTCATCATTCCCGCGTACGAATGGACTATTCTCTTCGCCGGACTTGCGGCGGGCTTCGGGATGATTGGTCTGAACGGCCTGCCGCAGCTCTACCATCCGGTCTTCAACGCGCCTAACTTCAGGAATGGCGCAACGACAGACAAGTTCTTTCTATGCCTTGAAGCGGCTGATCCGCAGTTTTCGATTACGGAGACGCGGATATTCCTTGAGCGATTCCCTGCAGTCTCCGTAGTGGAGGTGGATCATTAACACACGACACATAGACGGAGGGGTCCGCGCAGCGGTAACGGCCGCCGCGTCCTGCGCGGTTCTGCTCACAGCAGGATGCCGTCAGGATATGCATAATCAGCCGAAGTTCATCCCACAGCGCGGGACTTCGTTCTACGCGGATGGGCGGTCGGCACGGCCACAGGTCGAGAACACGGTCGGTCGCGGCCAGCTCCGTGAAGACAGCTACTTCTATACCGGGTTCGTTGGGGGTAAGGAAGGCGACGCAATGCCGTTCCCGGTGACGATGACGGTGCTCGAACGGGGACAGGAGCGGTACAACATCTACTGCACGCCCTGTCACTCGCGTGTTGGCAACGGCGCTGGAATGATTGTGGATCGCGGCTACGCACAGGCGGGAAATTTCCATACTCCTCGGCTGCAGGCTGCGCCGCTCGGCCACTTCTATAACGTTATTGCCAATGGTTACGGCGCTATGCCCGATTATTCGGCACAGGTGACCGTGGCTGACCGATGGGCGATCGTCGCGTACATCAAGGCGCTGCAGCTCAGCCAGAACGCGACCGCAGCCGACGTTCCTGCGGGCGCTCACGTCGAGCCACTCTCGGCCTTTGCAGAGCGCGAAGGCCTGCCTTCGAACTTCGCCGAGGATTGGACTGTGCCCTCGACCGCGGCAACTGGAACGCCAGATAATCAGCCGTATGTTCTGCCTGGCCCCGGTTCTGCGACCCCAGGCGGAGCCTCGACAAAGAACCCGACACCTGCGGCAAAGGGATTGCCTTCAACTGCAATGAATGGACCTGAAGCACCCAGTCAGTAACACCGGAAGCTCCGGACAAAGGCTTAAAACGCATGTCATCTGGATACGAACAACACGGCGTGGCTGGGTCCCACCATCCGACTGGGCATCACGGGCCACGCACGCTCCCGAATACCCTGAGCTCGCCGGAGCTGTTGCTTGCCTGGCGCATGCGGGCCCTTGTTATATGCGGCATCTTCACGCTGCTGTCGCTGCTCTTTCTCTTCACCGCGGGGGGTGCGGCGCATATGCTTCGCGCGTATCTGCTTGGGTATATGAGCTGTTTTGGCTTCGCCGGTGGTGGGCTGGCGATGTTGATGCTGCAGTATGTCTCGGGAGGCAAGTGGGGGCTGTTGCTCCGGCGGCCTCTCGAGGCGATGACGCGTACGCTGCCGCTGGTTGCGCTAATGTTTCTACCGATTGGCCTGTTGTGGAAGCATCTGTATCTGTGGGCCAGGTACCCTACCGCAGCCACGACCGCACAGGCCCTGACCAATCATCTGATTACGCACGAAGAGGCGCTCACGATGAGCGCCAAGCGTACGATGCTTAGCCCCGCGAGTGTATGGCTGCAGACGATTATCATCTTTGGTGTCCTGATCTTGTTCATGTACCTGCTGAACAAGTGGTCGCTCCAGCGCGATGCCGATCCGGCGAGCGGCACAGAGCGGAGCTATGATCGATGGCGGGTGAAGTTCGAGAATCTAAGTGGTCCGGGAATTTTCATATATGTCGTCCTGCTCACGGCTGGGGCGATCGACTGGATTAAGTCGCTTGATGTGACGTGGTATTCGTCGATCTGGGGACTCCAATTTCTCGTCGGCCAAGGGTATGCAGTCCTCGCGTTGGGTATTCTGACGGTGATCCTGCTCTCGCGGGTCGAACCGATGAAGACGCTGCTTCGCACAACCGAGCAGCATGACTTGGGCAAGTTTGCATTCGCCTTCGTGATGTTAAATATCTATCTGTCGTTTGCTGAATTCCTCATCATCTGGTCAGGCAATGTTCCGGACGAGATTCCCTGGTATCTGAACCGTATTCACGGTGGCTGGTGGACTATTTGCACAGCTGACTTCATTTGTCATTGGGTTATCCCCTTCTGCCTGCTGCTTTCGCGCGAGTTGAAGCGGGACAAGCGGAGAATGATCTGGCTGACCAGCTTCATGATCTTCGCCCGACTCCTTGACATGTTCTGGCTGATTGAACCGAACTTCCGCAATGCGGCCGGAAATCTGCACCTCACGGGAAACGTGAGTATCCTCGCGTACCTTACCGTGCCCGTTGCCGTGCTGTCCTTCTGGGTTGCTTATTATTTGACCCAACTCAACTTGCGACCACTGGTCAACGTAAACGATCCTCACCTCGAAGAAATGCTGGAGCCTGAACATGCCCACTAACGATCATGGCAAACAGAGGAGTTCATCCGAAGACGATAAGCTCCACGGCCGCAACCAGGATCAGCCCGGCTATGAGACAACTGACGTTAACGTAAGTGGCATTATCGTGTTTCTCAGCGGCCTTAGCGGCTTCGTGCTGATCTTCTTTCTCTTCTGCTTCGGCATGGGCCGCGTGATCAACAGCGCGATTGAGAAGAGTGATGGTCCCGTCACTAAGTGGAACCAGATGTCTTCCTTTGCAGGAGCAGCGACAACGAAGGGAAAGCGCCAGGATCTCGCAACCGATCCCGAGATGCGGCAGAAGGCCCTGCAGCAGATGACCAGTACCTTCCCGACTCCGAGGTTGGACATTGATGATGGCAACCAGTCGACCGCGGATCTTCATGCGCGTGAGGATCTTCTACTGGACCATTACAGCAACTCGGACGGCCAGCCCCGAACGATCCGCATTCCAATCGAGCAGGCGATGGAGGAGATTGCCAAGAAAGGTTTGCCAGTCACCACGCAGGCTGGCCCTTCAATCCAGCTTGCCGAGGACTTCAAACCTGCCGTGCAAGCTCCTTTGACGACTGGCTTTGCACGTACCGGATATGAACTCGATGTGATGGAAGCACGGGCTCAGAAGATGAACTACGGCAAAGCGGAAGGTGCAGAGCACGCTGAGTTGAAGAGTGTGGAGTAGGCGCGCCACTAGAATGGATGTATGAGGTTTGACTTGCAGATGAAGCGTACAGCCCGGGCATTCTGGTTCAACGCTACGCTGTGCTGCGCGATGATCGGACCTGCCTGTGCGCAGGTGTCCAGTTATGGCGACAAGCAGAGTGGTGAAAATACGGGCGACCAATTGCCACAGGTACTGCAGAAGGTCGGTGTCTCACAGCACCTGAACCAGGCACTTCCGCTTGATGCGGTCTTCGTCGATGACACAGGAAGCGATGTCAGGCTCGGTGATTATTTTGGCAAGCATCCAGCAATCCTCTCGCTCGTTTACTACAACTGCCCCATGCTTTGCTCTGAAGAGCTTGATGGCCTAACGAGCGCGCTCGAGATGGTGAGACTGGTACCTGGTAAGGACTTCGAAGTAGTGATCGTCAGTATTGATCCTACGGAGACGCCGGCGGACGCCGCCAAGAAGAAGCAATTTTACCTGAAACGGTATGGCCATCCCGAGACGGCGTCAGGGTGGCATTTTTTGACGGGCAAGGTACCCGCCATCGATGCATTAACAAATGCTGTGGGTTTCGGATATGTTCGTGTTCCCGGCCCTGATGGCAAATTGACGCAATTCGCCCATGCGAGTTCGATTGAACTCGTTACAACCGACGGGAAGCTGGCGCAGTACTACCTGGGTGTGGAGTATTCACCCAAGGACATACTTCTGGGCCTGATTGATGCGTCTGATAACAAGATTGGCTCGCCAGTCGCAAACATTCTGACTTACTGCTATCACTATGATCCACAGACAAATAAGCACTCCCTGATTGTCGCTCGTGTGGTCCAGTTCGGCGGCATGGTAACGATGGCGGGATTGGGCGGATTTATCTTTCTTATGTTTCGTCGGGATTTGAAGCTTGGACGGGAACATGATCTCACGAAAAAGAATGGCTAAAGGGTAATAATGCATATTAGTCCAGTATTGTGGCAATTCTTGGTGAAGTGGCTCAGTGCCTCCGCGCTGTTCCCGCGCGAGGCATCGACCATTGCACCTTATGCGGATGAGCTCTACTTTTTCCTCATACTGATCACGATCGTTGGTGTCCTGCTTGTTGGTGCTCTTATATTTGGATTCTCAATCATGTACCGCAAGGAGAAGCACCCGGTCGCCACGCAGATCGAAGGATCGACGCTGCTCGAGGCAACGTGGACGATTATTCCGCTAGCAATTTTCCTGGTTTGCTTTGTCTGGGGTGCGCTGCTCTACTTCCGCATCTACAATCCGCCGACGAATGCGATGAACATCTATGTCGTTGGCAAGCAGTGGATGTGGAAGGCAGAGCATCCAGGCGGACAGCACGAGATCAATGCCTTGCACGTGCCGACAGGCCGGCCGGTACAGCTCACGATGATCTCGCAGGATGTATTTCATAGCTTTTCGATTCCGGATTTCCGAGTGAAGCGAGAGGTTATTCCGGGGCGTTATACGACGGTCTGGTTTGAAGCGACAACACCGGGAACGTATCACATCTTCTGCACGCAATACTGCGGGACCAAGCATTCGGCCATGATCGGAGAGGTCACTGTGCTGACTCCGGAGGACTACCAGCACTGGACACAGGAATCTACAAGCGGCATGTCTCTGGCCCAGAATGGCGAGCGGCTTTTCGCCAGCATGGGATGTAACGCCTGCCATTCCGGTAACGCGGCTGCGCGCGGTCCTAATCTGGCAGGTGTCTACGGATCGAAGTTGCAGATGGCGAACGGGTCGGAGGTGCTTGTCAACGATGCTTACCTCCGCGATGCTATTTTGAACCCGTCGCAGCACGTCACGGCAGGGTATGCGCCAATTATGCCGACCTACCAGGGACAGATCAGTGAAGACGGTCTCATTGACCTGGTGGAGTACGTCAAGAACCTTCAGACTAGTTTCCGTGTGCAGCAGACGCTGACCACGTCGCAATCCGATCAGACGGCACCAATTACGCCGAGAATGGTGAAACCATGAGCGCTACATCATCGACAATTCTGAACCTTCCGGATCAGAGCACCGCGACTTTGCCAAAGAAAAATTACATTAATGCAGAGCATGGATTGTTGAGCTGGCTACTGACCGGCGACCACAAACGAATCGCAATGCTCTACCTGATCTCGATCACCTTCTTCTTCTTTGTTGGGGGAGCGTTTGCTGGCTTGATTCGGCTCGAATTGTTGACGCCGCTGCCTGATCTTGTCGCGTCTGACACTTACAACAAGTTCTTTACCATGCATGGCATTATTATGATCTTCCTCTTCCTGGTGCCCTCTGTTCCGGCTACCCTGGGGAACTTCTTAATCCCGATCATGCTCGGCGCGAAAGATCTGGCGTTTCCAAAGATCAATCTTCTAAGCTGGTACTTGTATATGATCGGGGGTACCTTTACCTTGGCTGCGTTGGTATTAGGTGGAGTCGACACTGGCTGGACCTTTACTACGCCGCTCTCGACGCATTATCTGAATACCCATGTAATTACGGCTGCGACAGCGATCTTTGTCGCAGGTTTTAGTTCGATCTTTACGGGCCTGAACTTCATCGTGACAATCCATCGAATGCGCGCGCCGGGTATGACCTGGTTTCGCATGCCGCTCTTTGTCTGGTCGAACTATGCTGCTTCGCTACTCATGGTGTTGGGCACACCGGTGCTGGCGATCGCGATCGTGCTTGTTGCCTTAGAGCGTACGTTTGGGATCGGCGTCTTTGATCCTACGAAGGGTGGCGATCCGCTGCTCTTCCAGCATCTCTTCTGGTTCTACTCTCACCCGGCCGTGTACATCATGATCCTGCCTGGAATGGGAGTCATCTCTGAGGTAATTAGTACCTTCAGCCGCAAGCGGGTGTTTGGATACACCGCTGTAGCTTTCTCATCGGTAGCCATCGCTCTGTTCGGATTCTTCGTATGGGAGCACCATATGTTCATCATGGGAGTGTCCAACTACTCGGCCCTGGTATTTTCACTGTTGACGATGCTGGTCGCCGTTCCATCAGCAATCAAGATCTTCAATTGGTCCTTTACGCTTCAGCAAGGCTCAATCACCTTCGAGACGCCTATGCTTTACGCCTTCGGCTTTATGGGCCTGTTCACGATTGGTGGCCTAACTGGTGTGTTCCTGGGTTCACTTGGGATGGACATTCACCTAACTGAAACTTACTTTATTGTGGCTCACTTCCACTTTGTCATGGTCGGCGGTATGTTGATGGCCTTCCTGTCGGGAGTCCACTTCTGGTGGCCCAAGATGACGGGGCGTATGTACCCGGAATCACTTTCCAAATTAGCAGCGGTGGTCACGTTTATTGGGTTCAACCTGACCTTCCTTCCTCAATTCATCCTTGGTTATCTTGGTATGCCCCGTCGGTACCATGCGTATCCGCCGGAGTTCCAAGTTCTTAATGTTCTTTCTACAGCGGGAGCCACGGTCCTCGGTGTAGGTTATCTTCTTCCCATGTTGTACCTCGCTTGGTCGTTGAAGTATGGCGCGATCGCAGGGAATAATCCCTGGCAGGCGACTGGCTTGGAGTGGCAGATTCAGTCTCCGCCGCTGACCGAAAACTTCATTGAGACGCCCATTGTGGACCACGAAGCCTACGACTACGAATGGTTAGCGCACAAGACGCAGCACGAGGTGACGACCGTTGGATAACGTAATCACTCATCCTCATACACACGAGACCGCTGTATCGGCAGAGCACGAACATGCTGCCCTGCCGCAACATCGACATCACTTCGAAACGGAAGAGCAGCAGCGTGAGGCCGCCAGTTTTGGCATGTGGCTCTTTCTCCTCACCGAGATCATGTTCTTTGGGGGGATGTTCTTTGCCTACCTCCTCTATCGAAATTGGTACTATGACGCCTTCGTTGTAGCCTCAAATCAGCTCAGCATTCCTTTGGGCGCTCTGAACACCGCGGTTCTTATTGGGTCAGGTTTTTTCATGGCCCTCGGTGTCTGGGCCGCTGAGGTGCGGAAGAAGAACTTACTGGTTATTTTTCTCGTCGTGACTACCGCATTGGGAGCCGTATTTCTCGGGGTGAAGGCGGTTGAGTACCACGAGAAATGGGAGAAGCACCATATCCCAGGTGCACATTTCGACGTCTCTGAGTTCGTGAATCCCCATGCATATGGCTTGAAGGAGACGCCGCTCGCTCCCGACATGGCGCAGCGAACCCAGGTGTTCTTTTTCCTTTACTTTGCCATGACTGGAATGCATGCGCTCCACATGATTATTGGGATTGGGATTCTTTTCTGGCTTACTTGGCGAGCACATTACGGTGAGTTCACGACGGGGTATGTAGCTCCTATAGAGAACTTCGGGCTTTACTGGCACTTTGTAGATATAGTCTGGTTGTTTCTCTTTCCCCTGCTTTACCTCATTAATCGTCATCCGGTCTAGTGCCGAAGCCTGACTTAGAACACCTCGAGGAGCAGCAATGTCTGAAGCGCAGGACGCCACGAACGTAACGAACCCGGAGCATGGGGAGCATCACATTGTCACGCCGCTAAACTATGCGATGGTATTTGGGACACTCTTGATCTTTACTGGGATCACCGTAGGTGCTGCGTACATCGATCTTGGGGTCTTGAACCCCATAATTGCTCTTGGTATTGCGAGCTTCAAAGCCGTTGTCGTCATCCTCTTCTTTATGCATGTGAAATATCAGTCGCGGCTCATCAAGATGACTGTTGGCGCTGGTTTCTTCACCTTTCTGGTTCTGATTACGATGACGCTAAGCGACTACATGAGCCGCGCATGGGGACTCTGGTAGACCGTAGTTCTGACATGACAATGTAGCTGTGGATTGTAGTTACGGGTATGCAGCCACAAGATGCGCAGCAGCCACAGGGAACCGCTAATGCTCCCTGCTTGAGGGCTGTATAGGTGAAGCGCGGCGGCTCGCACTTACTCGGACTGAGGCTGCCGTCGTGGGGACGTGTCAGGCACACGTGAACAGGCTTTGCTGGAATATGCCTGGATGAAGTTCCTTTTGGATGTAATGGTATTGCGGCGTGGCTGGGCGCCTGAATTGTTCACCGTGGGGTCTAGTAGGTGAATCGAGGAGACATGATGCCGACACCGCATGACCCGGAACTCCCGGCGTCCCTGAAGGAGATGCTTTCGAACAAACGAATCAGTGTTCGGCGCGAGGGGGCACCCAATCCGAAAGGCCGATGCGTTGTGTACTGGATGCAGCGAGCGCAGCGCGGGGCCGATAATCACGCCGTGAACGTCGCGGTGCAGATTGCCAATGAGCTCGGCCTGCCGCTGGTCGTTTACTTCGCCGGGATCTCAAACTTTCCCCATGCAAATCTGCGGCATTACGTCTTTTTGAACCAGGGATTGCCGGATATTGAGGCGGACCTTGCTGCTCGAAACATCACGTTCGTGATGCGAAAGGCGCCTTATGAGTCGCATGAGAAGTTGTTAGCGGATGTAGGCGCGGCATTCCTGATAGGAGATGAAAATCCGATGCGGGAGCCAGAGCGCTGGCGGCAAGCGCTGGCGGCGACGATCCATATCCCGTTCTGGACGGTGGACACGGATGTTATTGTGCCCTCGAAGCTGATGGAGAGGGCGCAGTATGGCGCGTATACGATCCGACCCCGCCTGTATAAGTTGCTTCCCGAGTACCTGCAGCCGTACGAGAATCCTGACGCGCTGCATGCGTGGAAACGGCCGCGGGGCTTTGCTTCAGACTCGGTGCACGAGGACATGACGAAGGACTGGAAGAACTTCGATCGGTCGGTGCCGCCGGTCGAAGCGTGGAAGGGTGGGACGCATGCGGGACTTGGCCATTTGCGGCATTTCACCACGAAGCTGCTGAGTGAGTATGAGGTGCAGCGGAACCATCCGGAGGCGGAGGGTACGTCGTCCATGTCGCCATACCTGCATTACGGGCATGTCGGGTCGCAGACGATTGCTCTGGCCGTGGACGCCGGGGTAAAGGACAATCCAACGCTGAAGTCAGCGCGGGACAGCTATTTTAATGAACTGATCGCGTGGCGAGAGCTCGCGATCAACTTCGTTCGCTACCAGCCGAACTATGATTCAGCCGATTGTGCGGAGAACTGGGCCAAGACGACCATCGCCGAACATGCGCGGGATGAGCGGGAGCACCTTTACACGCTGGAGCAGCTGGAGAGCGCGCAGACGTATGACGAACTCTGGAACGCGGCACAGGTGCAGATGGTACGGCATGGCTGGATGCATAACTACCTGCGGATGTATTGGGGCAAGAAGATCCTGGAGTGGACGCCCGACGCGGCGACCGCGATGAAGTACTGCATTTATCTGAACGACAGATACTTTCTCGATGGGCGCGATCCGAACGGCTATGCAGGAATTGCGTGGGCGATCGTAGGCAAGTTCGACCGGCCCTGGGGGTCGCGGCCGATCTTTGGGAAGATCCGGTACATGTCGGGCGCTTCGACGGGGAAGAAGTTCAACTCCAAGCTCTACATCCACAAGATGTATGCGCTTCCGCGGAATTCGGGGCGGTGAGAGTGTCGAGGACGGAGTCGGTGTCGGTGTGAACTGACGCCGTGCTGTACTCTCTGCCGCAGATCGCGAGTCGCCTGCAATAGTGAGCTTAGTTCTTTGTCGAGGCGAGTACCGCGTTCCAGGTGGGATCTGGTTTCTCTTGTTCCAGGGTGACACCCATCCGGGCCTGGAACCAGGGAAGGCGGGGCTCGGCCCAAGCGTTTCATAGTTCTTGTTGAAGTACTCCTCAACCGTGTTTCCGGCAGGCACGGGGGAGGGCATGTGCTCAATGAACCCGTGAAAGAGAGACGTCATCGGGGTGGCAATGGCCGGGTCCATCGCTCGCCAGTAGGCGAGGGCAATCTGGTTGGCGCCGTACTCGACTGGGTAGTGCGAATGATGCGCGGTGAAGTCTCTGCAGGCCTGCCACCAGTGGCCCATCTCGTGAACAAAGATCCATCCATGTGCGGCTTTTTCAAATAGCGCATGGGCGGAGGATTCGTCCGCCTTCGAGCCGGCAAGCTGAAAGAAGAACGCCTTTTCTTCGGGGCGCAGCAATCCCCAGTCCGAGGTATGGAGCGTATTGGCCGCATCATCGTAGTTGCCGAAGGACGGAATATCCTCGACCAGGATCTTTGGGGGATCAATCGGGCAGGTAAATCCCCGCGGCGTGGACGAGTCTATGAACTTGTCGCGCAGCGTATTAGCCTGGGCCAGCGTTGCAGCTAACCCATCACCCTCGTGCTTCGGAGCTGGCTCTTGCGACAGGATCGTGGACGCAAACGCCATGCAGGCGGCTACGGAGAAGATGGTACGCAGGAAGTGAGCGGAAGGAGTCATGCGGAGGGCTTCTCTTTCGATGATGCTGCGATTCTTGCACACGACTAGTGACGGCTGGCCTGTTCCTTATCGATAGGCGCGTTCTCTCGTGAGAAGCACCTCCAATATGAAGAAGCGTTTGTGGGCTAGCTAGGTGCATATCGCTACCGGGGGAGGATTGCGTAACTTGGAGATCGTCACCGGGAGCTCGCTAATGATAGATTCGAGTAACGCGACTCAATGGGTCGACTCGGCGGACCTGTTCGCTGGGAGAGCTTTGTGCAGGTGGCCTATAGAGCCACAATCGCCGTAGATATGATAAGAGTTCTCTCATCCCTTTCTGGCACCTGAGGCCAGACTCCATCCAGTCCAGCGTTGACTCTCCCGTTGTCAGCTTGCAGCATCGATCTGATGCTCGCATTTGCCACGATTGCCATGCGCTTGACTGCCCACACACGACGGAGACGGCTGGTTCGCCTGCAGAGCGTGGTCGGCGGCCTGATCAGCACCCTGTCCAGCGGTGGCGCTTGTGTCGGGCTGTGCGTTCTCCTGTTGATTGCGGGTCACGCTGTGGGGCAGATGAGTCCAAGCCCGGAGCGTGGCACTCCGGAGCGTGGCACTCCTGAGGTCCACCGGGCGCGGTCGGCACGGTTTCTGGGCGGGCGGACGCCGGTCGGCGGGCGGTCTTCGGCAGCGGCGCTGGCCGAGGCACGCCGGCAGCAGCTAGCGCTGATCGCGGCGCAGGCGAATGCGACCAGTTCCCTGAATGCGGCTTGGCAGGCCGTGGGGCCGAACCAGATTGCGAGCGCCTCCTACGGTGCAGTGACAGGGCGCGTTACGGCGATCGCGGTCGATCCGTCGGATGGTACGGGAAATACTGTCTACCTTGGCACAACGGGCGGTGGGGTGTGGAAATCGACCAACGCGGCTGGCGCGAGTGGCGGGGTGACGTTTCAGCCGCTCACGGACACGCTACCGGTCTTCAATGCGAATGCCGGCACAGCGTCGATTCCGTCGCTCAGTATTGGGGCAGTTAGCGTGCAGGCGGCGCGTAACGGGGTGGTGCTGGCGGGGACGGGCGACCCGAACGATGCGGCGGATTCCTACTATGGCAGCGGGCTGCTGCGGTCGGCGGATGGCGGCGCAACATGGACGTTGATCCCGTACTCGAACGACGTCGTCAGCGGGGTCACGATCCACCACTCGTTTGTGGGTCTCGGGGTAGCGGGGTTTGCCTGGAGTGACCAGACGCCGGGGCTGGTGGTGGTGGCGATCTCGGACGCGCTGGAGGGCGACCTCGTGAATGCGCCCGATCCGGACTACAGCGTGCGTGGGCTCTACTACTCGATTGATGCCGGAGCAACGTGGCAGATGTCGGTAGTGATGGATGGGGCCGCGACGGTGCAGGCGCCGCAGGTTGCGGGTAGTAATGTGGGCGGGAACGCGGCGACCGCGGTGGTGTGGAACCCGGTGCGGCAGCGGTTCTACGCGGCGATGCGGTATCACGGCTATTACGAATCAGCTGATGGCGTGACCTGGACGCGACTGCCGCAGCAGCCAGCTACGTCGCTCACAACGGGCGCCTGTCCGACCAACCCCGGGGCGACCGGGAACGCGAGCTGTCCAATCTTTCGCGGGGCGCTAGCGGTGCAGCCGGTGAGCGGCGATACATTTGCGTTGACGGTCGATAGCGGCAATCTCGACCAAGGATTGTGGCAGGATGTGTGCGCCTCGGCTGGGTCGAGCTGCGCTGGTGCCGTGAGCTTCAGTAAGCGCCTGGTGTCGACGCCGCTTGAGGTGGGGAGTGGAAGCACGGTGATTGCGCAGGCGGACTACAACCTGGCGCTCTCGGCGATGGCGTCGGGCGTAGGGACGGCAAACCCGGACACTCTGCTGTTCGTGGGGACCACGGATCTGTACCGGTGCACGCTGAGCGCGGGCTGCAGCCTGCGGAATACGACGAATGCGCGGAATGGCTGCGCGGCGCCCGCGGGTGTTGCCGGCGCCCAGCACGCGATTGCGACGTTGGGTGCGGCGTCGCAGGCGCTGCTGTATGTGGCAAATGACGGCGGGCTCTGGCGATCGACGGATGGGGTGAATCAGCAGGCGACTCCGTGCTCGAGTGATGACGCGAGCCACTTTCAGAATCTCAACGGCGGGCTGGGATCGCTGGCCGAGATCTTCAGCTTTGCCGAACACCCGAAGGACGCCAATACGCTGCTGGCCGGGGTGGGGGCGAACGGGAGCGCGGGGACGGCGGCGGCAGGGTCGACGAGCCTGTGGGGCCAGCTGGCGGCGGGCGAGGGCGGCACAGTGGCGATCGATCCTGCGTACCCGCTGAACTGGTACATCTCGACGACTGCGGGCGTAAGCATCCGGCAATGTTCGAGTGGGGCTGCGTGCACGACGGCGAGCTTTGCTGGTCCACCGACGATCGGGCTGCCGCAGGTTTCAAATGACGCTTCGCTGATCGATCCGCCTTGGCTGCTGGACCCGGTTCTGCCGGAGGAAATCGTGATCGGGACGTGCCGTGTGTGGCGTGGGCCGGCTGCGAACGGGACATCGTGGAGTGCGGGCAATGCGATCAGCAAGCTGCTCGCCGGTCCGCAGAACAGCGCGTGCAGCAGCACGATGAATCCTCTGCTACGCTCGCTCGCTGCGGGTGGTCCGGCGAGCAATGCGACCGCGGCCCAGGATGCGGGGTCAACGGTGCTCTATGCGGGCATGGCCGGGGAGCTCGATGGTGGCGGGTCGGCTGGTGGCCATGTCTACCGAACCCTGGCGGGCGGAGTTGCGGGGCCGATGACGGTGTGGACGGATGTGACGGGCTCGCCGGTGACGAACGGCGGCGGCCAGTTCAACCCGGACGGGTACGATATCTCGTCGCTTGCAGCCGATGCCCACGATGCCACGGGCGAGACGGTCTACGCGACGGTGATGGGCTTCGGCGTCGGGCACATCTACCGGTCGGTTGATGCGGGAGCGCACTGGACCAACATCAGCAGCAACCTGCCGGACGCGCCGGCGAGCAGCGTCGTGGTCGATCCGAACGACGCCAATACGCTGTACATCGCGCTCGACACGGGCGTCTACGTGACGAACGCTGTCGCGACCTGTACGAGTACCAACTGTTGGAGCATCTACGGGGTGGGGCTTCCAAATGCGCCCATTGTCCAGCTTGCCGTGGCGGCGGGGATGGCGACGGGCGATGGCCGGTCGGGCGAGCTGCGGGCGGGGACGTATGGGCGCGGCATCTGGCAGATTCCGCTGCTGACGGCGACTTCTGCGGCACAACCCGCGATGAGCCTCAATCCGACGGCGCTTACCTTTGGTGCGCAGTCAGTAGGGACGGCCAGCGGGGGACAGACCATTACGGTGACGAACACTGGGACGGCGCCGCTGACGGTAAGCTCGATCTCGGTGACCGGCGACTTCAACGAGACAGACACCTGCACGGGGGCGCCGGTGGCGGTAGGTGGGAACTGCGCCGTGACGGTGGTCTTCCTGCCGACGGCGACGGGGACACGGAGCGGCGTGCTGACGGTCTTCGGCAACGTTGCGGGCGGCCAGGCTACCGCAACGCTTACCGGGACGGCAACGGCCTCGACGTCGATCGTGCTGACGCCCATTGCGCTGGTCTTTCCGACGACCGTGGTGGGCGCGACGGCGGTGGCCCAAAACATCACGATCTCGAACCTGGGCGGAACGACGGCTACGCTGGGAACGCCGGTGGTGTCGGGCGACTTCAAGCTTTCGGCAAACACGTGCGGGCTGACGCTGGCTGCGAGCACGGGCTGTACGGTGGCAATCACCTTCAGCCCGACGGTCTCGGGCACGCGGGCCGGCACACTCACGGTGACCGACTCTGTGGGAACGCAGACGGCTTCGCTGCGGGGTGCGGCGACCTCGCCAGCTACGGACACGCTGACGCCCGCGAGCCTGGTGTTTGCGAAGCAGCAGGTAGATACGGTCAGCCTTACGCAGCAGGTGACGCTGACCAATGCGGGGGATGTGGCGCTGACGCTGATCGTGGCGGCGGTGACGAGTGGCGACTTTATTGCTGTGAATGCCTGCGGTAATTCCCTCAATGCGCACTCGACGTGCTCGATAGCTGTGTCGTATGTGCCGAAGAATGTTGGGAGCGAGACGGGGGTGCTCACGGTCTCGGACCAGTTCCGGAGTCAGACGGTGGCGCTGTCCGGCTTCGGGCTGGCGCCGCCCGGGGTGTCGCTGGCGCCCTTTGCCACGGTGAACTTTGCCGCGCTGGGCGTCGGCATCGTGAGCGCGGGGCAGACTGTGACGCTGACCAACAACGGCGGTGTGCCGCTTGCGATCACGGGCTTTGCGGTCGCGGGTGATTTTGTCATTCTGCCGGGGAGCAATGCCTGCGGGAGCAGTCTGGCAGTGAGTGCTGCGTGCACACTGCAGGTGGCCTTTGCGCCAACGGCTGCGGCGGCTCGGAGCGGATCGCTGACGGTGACGGACGGCGCGGCGTCCTCGCCGCAGGTGCTCGGGCTTACCGGCACTGGGGTGGACTTTACGCTGGTGGCCGGGAACAGCTCGGCAAGTGTGGCGAGCGGCCAGTCTGCGGTGTATCCCGTCCTGCTGACGTCAGTGAGCGGGGTGCCGGGCAACGCCGTGTTTACCTGCAGCGGCGGTCCTGCCTATACGACGTGCATGGTGGTGCCGGGGACGGTTGCGCTGGGGACGGGCACGGTGCTGGCGACGGTGACGGTCGCGACCGGTGTGGCGAGCGCGGCTCTTTTGCCAGGTGTGGACGTGCTGTGGGTCGCGTTGCTGTTGCCCTTGTGGCTGGGATTCGCGGGCGCTGGACGGCGGCGGTCTCCATTGCGGAGGTGGGCCAGCCTGCTAGTCCTGTGCGGCGTGATGGTCGCGACCAGCTGCGGAAGCGCGCCGCGGACGATTCCAGGCGGGCCAACAACGGCTACGCCGACAGTGCCGACGCCGACGCCGTCCGGTACCTCGACCATTGTGGTCTCGGCTGCGAGTGCGGGGCTGGTGCGCACGGTGGACCTGAGCCTGACGGTGCAGTAGGTTGAACGGCGGCTAGGCGGTGCGGCCTGCGCTGACGCCCGAGGCCCACGCCCACTGGAAGTTGTAACCACCTAGCCAGCCGGTGACGTCGACGACCTCGCCGACGAAGAAGAGCCCGGAAACCTTGCAGCTCTGCATGGTCCGGGCGTCGAGCTCCGCCGTGTCGACGCCACCGGCGGTCACCTCCGCCTTGGCGTAGCCCTCGGTGCCGGCCGGGGTGACCTGCCAGCTGTGGATCTGTTGCTCCAAGGTGGCGAGGGCAGCGTTGGTCCAGTTCTGGGGGGAATGTTGTTCGAGCCAGCGCTCGGCCAGGCGTCCCGGGAAGGCGGTGCGAAGGACCTGCAGGGCAGCGGCGGGATCACGGCGGGCGTTCTGCTTTCGGAGTGGGGCGGTGACGGTGCGATCGGGGGCAAGATCGACCCGGATGGCGGTGCCGGGCTGCCAGTAGGAGGAGACCTGGAGCATCGCCGGCCCGCTGAGGCCGCGGTGGGTGATGAGCATCTTCTCGCGGAAGCTGGTGGGACGGCGGCCGCTGCCGGTGGCAGCGGTCACTTCGACGGAGAGGCCGGTGAGGTCGCACCAGCGATCGCGGTCCGCTTCCGTGAACACGAGCGGCACAAGGCCCGGGCGGCAAGAAACGATGCGCAGGCCGAACTGTTCGGCGAGCGTGTAGCCGAAGCTGGTGGCGCCCATCTTTGGGATGGAGAGGCCGCCGGTGGCGACGACGAGCGAGCTGGCGTGGATGGTGCCCTGGGAGGTTTCGACGGTGAAGGCGCCGTTTTTTACTACTGCCCCGATCTGTGTGCCGAGGAGGATGCGGACGCCGGCCTCGGCGCATTCGCGCTCGAGCATGCTGACGACACGCTGGGCGTTGTGGTCGCAGAAGAGCTGGCCGAGCGTCTTCTCGTGGTAGGCGATGCCGTGCTTTTCGACGAGCGCGACCATCGCTTCAGGGGTGAAGCCGGCGAGGGCGGACTTGGCGAAGTGCGGGTTCTCGGAGAGGAAGTTTTCGGCCCGCGTGTGGAGATTGGTGAAGTTGCAGCGGCCGCCGCCGGAGATGAGGATCTTTTTGCCAGGGCGGTCGGCGTGGTCGACGATGAGGACGCTCCGGCCCCGTCTGCCAGCTTCGATAGCGCACATGAGGCCGGCCGCGCCTGCTCCCAGGATGACGACTTCGACGGTCTGGGCGGCGGCCATGAGATTAGTCTATGGGGCGGCTGCGCTTGCGGGGCGTTGGAACTGCTGTGCGAGCATAGAGGGATGGCGAAAACAGTGATGGAGCGGCCTCTGCGGGTTGGGCAGCCGCAGGAGCACGGGCCGGCGGCGGTGGTGCAGCGACGGGCTGCGGATCGGCTTCGAGCCGGGCATCTATGGGTTTATCGTTCCGATGTGGAGGAGCTGCTTCCGGCGCTCGGGGCGGAGACGATCGCAGGTGGATCGCTGGTGACGGTGGTGGATTCGCGGGGGATTCCGCTGGGGACGGGGCTGTACAGCGGCGCTTCGCAAATTGCGCTGCGGCTGATGTCGACAGAGGCCGGGCTGACACGTGCGGCGTATCTTGACCTGGTGCGGGAGCGGCTGCACGGGGCGCTGACGCTGCGGGAGGAGCTGGCGCCGACGTCGGCTGAGAATGACGCCTGCCGGTTGGTGTTCTCGGAAGCGGACGGACTGCGGGGTATGGT
>CAXTLS010000010.1:0-34783 GCA_964245235.1 uncultured Acidobacteriaceae bacterium | reverse complement strand
TTGTGGCGGACCGATACGGTCACCTGGTGATCGTGCAGCTGCTCACCCAGGGAACGGCGCAGGAGGATGTGCGCGACGTGGTGACGGCGGTGCTACGCGAGCGGCTCCGGCCGGAGACGATCGTCGAGCGGCCCGATCCGCGGATACGGGAGCTCGAGCAGCTGGCCGCTCCGCTGCCGGGAGTGCTCTTTGATCGCGCCGGATCGGAAGATGGTCCCAAGCTGGCGACCGTCTTTACGGTCAACGGGCTGCACTTCCACTTCGACGCGGGGTCGGGGCAGAAGACGGGAGCGTTTCTTGACCAGCGGCTGAACTATGCCGCGGCGGCCCGATATGGGAGGGGAGCGGCGCTCGATGTCTGTACCTATCAAGGCGGTTTTGCGTTGCATCTTGCTCGGTGCTGCGAGCGCGTGACGGGGGTGGATGCGAGCCGTGCGGCCCTCGAAGTGGCTGACCGGAACGCCGGGTTGAACCCAGGAGTGGCCGCGCGAGTGGACTGGATTGAGGCGGACGCCTTTGAGCTGTTGCGGGAGTTCGAGGCGGCGGGTCAGCAGTACGAGACGATCGTGCTCGATCCGCCGGCATTCGCAAAGTCAAAACGGGCCGCCGAAGGAGCGGTCCGCGGCTACAAGGAACTGAACCTGCGTGCGATCAAGATGCTGCGCGCGGGCGGAACGCTGGTGACCTGCTCCTGCTCGCACCATGTACCGCTGGCCGAGTTCCAAGAGGTGGTCGCGTCAGTCGCGTCGGACACCGGACGACGAATTCAGCTGCTCGAGACGCGGGGTGCGGGGCCGGATCATCCGGCAGTCCTGACGCTTCCAGAGACGAATTATCTGAAGTGCCTAATCTGCCGGGTTGGATGAGAGCCGGTGGCGGAGTCAGGCTTTGGGCTTGCAGTCGTGGCAGAAGGCCTTGTGGCTTAGCCAGTTCGCAAAGCTTTCGAGATAGCGTTGCTTGGCCGTAAGAAACTCCTTCTCGGAGATGCTGAGCTTTTCGCTGTTCGGGAGTCTTCGTCCGTTGCTGGCGATCTTCTCCTTCTCGGCGATCTCGTATTGTTGGTGTAGTTCGGAGCCTACTGCACAAAGCATGAGGACCCTCCTGAGGGGATGATGGAGCGGTGACCTTCCGCCTGCTGGTGCGGAGGTGCTGCGCCGTCTGTCATCAGGTTGTGAATCGTTGCTAATACGTACGCGGTCCTTCTATCGCAGGAATGATGGTTGCGGTCACGGCGACGTCGATCGGGTCGCCGGCGCGCTGAAAGAGAAGACGCTTCGTTCCCGGCCACTTTGACTCGATGACTTCGAGAGCATTTCGTCGCATCGCCGGCAGAAACGAGTCGCAGATGAGGAAGAGATCAATCTGCTGCGCGCTGGCGATCTGATCGAGCACATCGAGATCGAGGGTAGTGTTCAGCCGGAAGCCTACTCTCTCAAGCATCCACGCCCGGGTTTCGAGCAGGAGGGGATCGTTTCCGAGGAGCAGGATCGATGCGCGATCGTCTTTGCTTGCCATTTGCATCGTGCCGTTCCTATATGAGGAACGTAGCAGTTACGTCTCGGCGTAATCTGTCCTGCACACGACATTCGCAGCGGATTCCTTCGGCCTCCCGAAAGGATGCTTGTAAGTTTTATTTTTGAGACGGATGAGTCGACGTGCGACGAAGAAACCTTTGCCGAAATGTGAGTCACATGCGCTCATATTTGTGTGACTTTTCGCAATGCTGCTGAATCTAATCAAGTGGGTTGCAGGAGCTGGATTTACTTGTGGCTACTTTCTCTCGAGCGCGACGCGTAGCAGGACTAGGATCAGCATGGGTTCGGCCAGCCAGAGGGTGCGATTGCCGAGGCGCGGCGCTCCCCAGGCGCCGAGCATGGCGCCGAGCAGGAAGAGGCTGCAGATGATGGCGAGCTTGCGCGACTTGGCGAGGCTGCGGCGGCGTTCGGCCGCGTCGGGATCGATGAAGCCGCTTACGAAGCTGTCCGCAACCTCGCGCAGGTTGCCGGTGATGAAGGTGGAGTTGTAGGAGAAGCGTCCGACTATGCGGAAGGTCGAGACCTGGAAGGCGGAGACAAAGGCGATGATGGCCGTGAAGAGCATGTCGGGAAGTGCATGCGAGCTGAAGCCGGCGAGGAAGAGGACCGTGATCTCGAGGGTAAGGACGGCGAGGGCGGCGCGATGCGGTTTGAGCGCCCGGAGCAGGCGTGAGCAGGCGACGCCGCCGAGGAAGGCGATGAGCGGCACGAGGTGGCGGACGGCCTGGAGCCGGTCGTGGCTGAGCGTGCTGATGCCGAGCAGGATGACGTTGCCGGTCATCGCGTTGGCGAAGACGTGACCGTGGTTGAGGTAGACGACGGCGTCGAGCAGACCGCCGGTGGCGGCCAGGAGCGTGGCGGCGACCAGCGTGTCGGACTGAGGCGTGTCGGGCTGGGGATCTTCGGTTTCGGGCACGGGTGAAGGTTAGCGCTAGTAGAGCATGGTTGCTGCGGCGCTATAGAACGATACGGAAGTTCTTATAGTGTTGACGAGGAGACGTTGGAGATGGCGATCAAGTGGGAGAAATTGACGGTGAAGGCACAGGAAGCGCTGCAGGGCGCGAGCTCGCATGCGGCGGAGAACGGGAACCCGGAGGTGCTGCCGCTGCATCTGCTGGCGGCGCTGCTGGAGGACCGCGAAGGGGTTGTGATCCCGGTGCTCGAGAAGGTTGGCGTGCCGGTGGAGCAGCTGCTGAGCGGGGTAAACACGGCGGTCGACAGGCTGCCGAAGGTGCAGGGCGGCGGGCAGCCGGGAATGTCGGCTGCGCTCCAGAAGGTGGTGGAGCGCGGGTTCAAGGAGGCAGAGAACTTCAAGGACGACTACTGCTCGACGGAGCATCTCCTGCTGGCGCTGACGGAGGCCAAAGGCGACGCGGTACAGACAGCGTTGGCGGCGCTGGGCGGGACGCATGAGGCGATTCTGCGGGCGCTGAGCTCGGTGCGCGGATCGCAGCGGGTGACCGATCCGAATCCTGAGGGCAAGTTCCAGGCGCTCGAGAAGTATGCGAAGGACCTGACGGACCTGGCGCGGCGGGGCAAGCTTGACCCGGTGATCGGGCGAGACGAGGAGATCCGGCGCGTGGTGCAGGTGCTGTCGCGGCGGAGCAAGAACAACCCGGTACTGATCGGCGAGCCGGGCGTGGGAAAGACGGCGATCGTCGAAGGTTTGGCGCGCCGGATTGTGCAGGGCGATGTGCCCGAGATCCTGCGGGACAAGCGCGTTTGCTCGCTCGACCTGGGAGCGATGATCGCCGGGGCCAAGTTCCGCGGGGAATTTGAGGAGCGGCTGAAGGCGGTGCTGAAGGAGATCGAGGAGTCGCACGGCGAGGTGATCCTGTTCATCGACGAGCTGCATACGCTGGTCGGCGCGGGCGCGGCCGAAGGAACGATGGACGCGAGCAACATGCTAAAGCCAGCGCTGGCTCGCGGCGAGCTGCGGGCGATCGGGGCGACGACGCTGAACGAGTACAAGAAGTACATCGAGAAGGATGCGGCGCTCGAGCGGCGGTTCCAGATCGTCTATGTCGGCGAGCCGAATGTCGAGGATACGGTGGCGATTCTGCGCGGGCTGAAGGAGCGGTACGAGTCGCACCACAAGATCCGGATCAAGGATTCGGCGATCGTGGCGGCGGCGACGCTCTCGCATCGTTACATCTCGGACCGGTTTCTGCCGGACAAGGCGATCGACTTGGTGGATGAGGCGGCGGCGGCGCTGGCGATCCAGATCGGATCGGTGCCGGTCGAGATTGACGACCTGGAGCGGCGCGCGACCTCGCTTGAGATTGAGCGCCAGGCGTTGAAGCGGGAGACTGATCCGGCGTCGCGGGAGCGGATGGAGATTGTGGAGCGCGAGCTTGCCGGCGTGAAGGAGGCGGCGGCAGCTTTGCGGGCGCGCTGGCAGACGGAGCGCGGCGCGATCGGCCGCGTGGCGGAGCTGAAGGAGCGGCTGGAAGCGCTGCGCTTCCAGACGACGGAAGAGACACGCAAGGGCAATCTGCAGCGGGCGGCGGAGCTGCAGTACGGCGAAATTCCGAAGCTTGAAGCGGAGCTGAAGACGCTGACGGACCTGCAGGACTCGGGCTCGGGCGACTCGCACCGGATGCTGAAGGAGGAGGTCGACGAGGAAGATATCGCGCGGGTGGTGTCGAAGTGGACGGGCATTCCGGTCTCGAAGATGCTTGAGGGCGAGATGCAGAAGCTGGTGCAGATGGAGGATCGTCTGCGCGAGCGGGTGGTCGGGCAGGACGAGGCGCTCGAGGCGGTGGCGAACGCGATTCGCCGGTCGCGTGCGGGCCTGTCTGATCCGAAGCGGCCGATCGGGTCGTTTATCTTTCTCGGGCCGACGGGCGTTGGCAAGACCGAGACGGCGCGGGCGTTGGCGGAGTTTCTGTTCGACGACGAGGCGGCAATGGTCAGAATCGATATGAGCGAGTACATGGAGAAGCACGCCGTGGCGCGGCTGATCGGCGCGCCGCCGGGATATGTCGGGTACGACGAGGGCGGACAGCTGACGGAGGCCGTGCGCCGGCGACCGTACGCGGTTATCCTGTTCGACGAGATCGAGAAGGCGCATCCCGATGTCTTCAACATCCTGCTGCAGGTGCTCGATGATGGGCGGCTGACGGACTCAAGGGGCCGGACGGTCGACTTCAAGAACACGGTGCTGATCATGACGTCGAACCTGGGGGCGAACATCCTGTCGACCGCCTGGGCGGACGGCGAGGAGGGCTTCAAGGAGGCAACGGGCCGGGTGATGGGCGTGCTGCGGGAGCACTTCCGGCCGGAGTTTCTGAACCGCGTGGATGATATTGTCGTCTTCCATCCGCTGGGCGAGGAGCAGCTGGAGCACATCATCGACCTGCGATTCGCGGAGCTGGCGGCACTGCTCGAGGCGCGCAAGATCACGCTCGAGATGATGCCCGAGGCGCGAAAGGCGATCTTCAAGGCCGGCTATGACCGGGCGTACGGGGCGCGGCCGCTGAAGCGGGCGATCCAGCGCATGGTGCAGGACAAGCTGGCGGTGAAGATTCTCGACGGCAGCGTGCTGCATGGCGATCATGTGCTGGTGACGGCAACGCCTGCGGGCGGGCTGGACTTCGTGGTGCTGGACCGGGAGCCGATGGCGGTCTGAGGAGAGAGGGGTGCTCCCTCTCTCACACTCAACTATCGCGGGATCGCCCTTGCTGCTTGCTTGATCATGGATTGGTATTCTCTGTCACTTCATGTTGATGGCGCACACCCGTGAGTCTTCATCGTCTCTATCTGCTTGTCGGTGTATTCCTTAGCAACGTGCATCTTCTGCTGTTCACTCATTGATCCCCAAGATTACTGCGTGTTTTTATAAATGATTTACTCCGCGAAAGAGACCACGAAGCGCGATGATTTGGCATGGTTGTCGTCTTGGTGATCCCGGAATAGCTGTTTGCCCGGACTGCCGCTGTGAGAGGCTCTAGCAGGTCTTCTGGCTGGTAAACATTATTTTCAGCAACCGCTTTGAGAACGAACTCGGCGAGTATTAGCTGCCATATCTACCCAGACGGCTTCATGCCCTTCATACAACTTGTCGAATTCCTTTGCTTGTAAGTCCTTAAGCTTCGCTGTCGTCAGACCCAATCAGCACGTCCTTATCTGACCTCATCGAACGTAGCCCTTATGGCGTATATCCCAATCAGGGCGAGCACAATCTTATAATGTATAAAAGAGATACATCTGAGCTTTGTGAGCACCCTGAACAGCCCAAACGCTCTGCCACGCACAAAGCAGCGAGGCGGCAATTGCAGCCTGCAATACACCAAGCGCCGCGTCTTTGTCTGCCATGCGCTTGAGTCTAGCAAGATGCAGTACTCCCACCCCCCCTCCCTTTTACTAAATTCTTTGTAATAAATGAGTTGCGAACGAGGCAGCTTGTAAGTTCGTCATTCGAGAGCATTTGTGCGCAAATTCTTTGAAATGAAAGGCTTAGCACTGCTTTTTGGCGCGCAGCCATTAGGGTCGACCCTTTGCGGCGAGTTGGGAGCCGCGGTTCAACTGATGCAGCTGATAGTCTCTCGGACGCTGCTTGCGAGGATTGCGGGCTCCAGTTCTTGCTGCGGCGCAGGTGGCGAGCTGCGTTGGGGCCGGTCAGTTTTGGCGTATATGTCTATTATAGTCGTTCGGACTGGGTGACTATGCCAACCTTCTTTTGATGGGAAAGGTGCGTCGTTCGCGGGGTTTGACGCGTTTGGGGCTCTGCGGGGGCTTGACAACATTTTCTTGGGCCGCGTGGGTTGCGGGCAGGGTAGTAGCCGGGCCTGGATCGTGGGCGAATATACTGGAGGTTTGAGAGGTGAAGCGACGCGTGCATGCACGCCCTTGCCTTGAGGTCGAGAGCAGAGGCGGGCGTGAGCAAGCGGGCGATCATTATCGGGGCTGGCCCGGCGGGGTTGACGGCGGCGCTGGAGCTGCTGCGGCGGACGGATATCCAGCCGGTGGTGGTGGAGGCCAGTGGGGAGATTGGCGGGATCTCGCGGACGATCCGGTACAAGGGCAACCGGATGGATATCGGGGGGCATCGTTTTTTTTCTAAAAGCGATCGGGTGATGCAGTGGTGGATGGACCTCATGCCGCCGGACGATGAGGCCGGGACGGCGGGTGCCGGCGTCGGGAGCGAGATCAGTTATCAGGGCCAGCGGCGGGTGGTGGCGGTTCCGGCGCGGCTGGAGGAGGAGCCGGTGCTGCGGGGGACTGGCCCGCTGGCGCGTGAGACCCGCCCGCTGGCGCGGGGTTTAAAAATCGTTGAAACCGCGACCGAGGAGACCGATGGGGCGGGGCGGCTGGATGCGGCGGCGCACGGCCAGACGGCGACCCTGGTGGCGACCGAGCCTGCAGATCGAGACCTAATGATGTTGATTCGGCCGCGGAAGAGCCGGATTTACTATCTGCGGCGTTTCTTCGCGTACCCGATTACGCTGACGGCGGAGACGCTGGGGAACCTGGGGGTGGTGCGGACGGTGCGGGTGGGGGCGAGCTATGTGCGGTCGCAGCTGCGGCAGATTACGCCGGAGAAGAGCCTGGAGGATTTTCTGATCAACCGGTTTGGGCGGCAGCTCTACCTGACGTTCTTCAAGAGCTATACGGAGAAGGTTTGGGGGACGCCGTGCGACCAGATCTCGGCGGAGTGGGGGGCACAGCGGATCAAGGGGCTGAGCCTAACGACGGCGGTGAAGCACTTTGTGCGGAAGACGTTTGCGGCGAAGCGCCGGGCGGCGGATGCTGGCCGCGATGTCGCGCAGAAGGGGACGGATACGAGCCTGATTGAGCGGTTCATGTATCCGAAGTTCGGGCCGGGGCAGCTGTGGGAGCATGTGGCGGCGGAGGTGGTGCGGCTGGGCGGGGAGATCCACATGGGGCTGAAGGTGGACCGGGTTCATTGCGCGGGCGGGCGGGTGGTCGAGATCGATGCGGTGAATGAGCTGGGGCAGCGGCAGACGTTTGCGGGGGATTATTTCTTCTCGACGATGCCGATGAAGGAGCTTGTGGGGGCGATGGATGCACCGGTGCCGGCGGCGGTGCGCGAGGTGGCGGAGGGGCTGGAGTATCGCGATTTTATTACAGTGGGGATCCTGGCGAATCGGCTGAGCGTGACGGAGCCGGATGGGGGCCTGCTGAAGGACACGTGGATCTATATCCAGGAGCCGGATGTGCTGCTGGGACGGCTGCAGGTGTTCAACAACTGGAGCCCGCACATGGTGGCCGACCCCGGGAAGGTGTGGTTGGGGCTCGAGTACTTCTGCTACGAGACGGACGCGCTGTGGACGATGCCGGATGAGGAGCTGCAGGCGTTTGCGGCGGGGGAGCTGGAGAAGATCGGGATCTTGAAGGTGGCCGAGGTGCTGGACGGGCACGTGGTGCGGGTGCCGAAGACGTACCCGGCATACTTCGGGACCTATGACCGGTTTGAGGAGCTGCGGGAGTTTACGGACGGGTTCGAGAACCTGTTCCTCATCGGCCGGAACGGGATGCATAAGTACAACAACCAGGACCACAGCATGCTGACCGCCATGACTGTTGTCGACGGGCTGGTGGCGGGCCATGTCGATAAGGCGGCGCTGTGGGGGATCAACACGGAGCAGGAGTACCACGAGGAGAAGCGATGAAGAGGCTGTTGCTGCTGCTGACGCTGGTGCTTGTGGGGTATATCGCGGTGAATCGGCAGCGGATCTATCTGCGGGATCCGGTGGCGGCGGTGTACCGGGGTGGGGTGAAGCAGGGTGGGGACTGGGTGTTCATCAACTACTCGAATGACGTGCTGGTCGAGGCAGGTGGGGTGGCGCCGGTGGCGGAGTTCCTGGTGCAGGGATGGAACGGGGTGCCGGGGGTTCCGGGGGAGTTGAAGTGCGTGCTGGGGATGGCGTGCCTGGCGGCGGCGGACCATGCGCCGATGGTGCCGCTGGCGGGGGCGAATCTGGCGGCGATGACGAACCGTGAGGTGGGGTTTGTCGATGGAGACGGGGTGGCGGTGAGGGTTACGTTGCGGTAGCGGCTTTTAGTTCTATTACCTGTATTTCTATAGACTTGAGGGATATGTCAGGGATTTTGAAGGCTGTTCGGGGTACGCGGGATTTGCTGCCGCCGGAGACGGAGTTGTGGAACCGGGTGGAGGCGGCCGCTCGCGGGGTGTTCGGGCGGTATGGATTTGGGGAGATTCGGACACCGGTGTTTGAGGCGACGGAGCTGTTTGTGCGCGGGGTGGGGGAGGAGACGGATGTCGTCTCAAAGGAGATGTATACGTGGGAGGATCGGGCGCGGGCGGCGTCTGAGAAGGCGCAGAGCCTGACCCTGCGGCCGGAGAATACGGCGGGGGTGGTACGGGCGTACATCGAGCACAAGCTGGGGGATTCGGGGCAGCTGCAGAAGCTGTTTTATATTGGGCCGCAGTTCCGGCGGGAGCGGCCACAGCGGGGGCGGTATCGGCAGTTTTGGCAGATCGGGGCGGAGGTGCTGGGGCCGGTTTCGGCGGGCGCCGAAAGTGCTGTTCGCGACGCAGAGGTGCTGGAGATGCTGGGGTCGCTGCTGGATGAGCTTGGCGTGCGGGGGTGGCGGCTGGAGGTGAATTCTGTGGGATCGGCGAGCGACCGGCCGCGGTATGTGGCGGCACTGCGAGAGGCGCTGGCGCCGGTGAAGGCGAGGATGTGCGAGGACAACCAGCGGCGGGCGGAGACGAATCCGCTGCGAGTGCTGGACTCGAAGGATGTGGGGGACCAGGAGATTATCAACGGGCTGCCGAAGATTGCGGATTTTCTGGATGCTGAGTCGACGGCGCATTTCCAGGCGGTTCTTGCGGCCCTTGATGCGTGTGGGGTGCCGTACCACGTGAACCCGCGGCTGGTGCGGGGGCTGGATTACTATACGCGGACGACGTTCGAATTTACGGTGCCGGATGGAAGTGGGCTGGGGACGCAGAATGCGCTGCTCGGGGGTGGGCGGTACGACGGGCTGAGCGAGATGCTGGGTGGGCCCAAGGCTCCGGGGATCGGGTTTGCAATCGGGGAGGACCGGCTGATTTTGACGCTGCAGGCGCAGGCGGCGGAGACGGCTCTGACGAAGCTGGACGCGTATGTGGCGCCGATGGGGATGGGGCAGAATGCGGCGGCGCTGGCGATGGCGCGGGAGCTGCGGCGGGCTGGGCTCGGTGTCGAGGTGGGGGATGGGAGCTTCCGGCTGAAAAAGAGTTTCGAGGCGGCGGAGCGGGTGGCGCGGCGGATCGTGATCCTTGGCGAGGAGGAGATGGCCGGGGGGGTGGTGAAGGTGAAGACATTCGCGACCGGGGTGCAGGAGCCGGTGGCGCGCGGGTTGCTGGAGGAGTATCTGCGCGGGTGATGGGATCAGCCGTTCCGAAACGGGCAGTGCTGTTGCCGATCGTGGATCTTTCTTTGTTGAGTTGCTCGCGTGTTGCGGCTCTGCGACCGAAGCTTGGGGGTAGAGGCGCGCGTCGATGCTGCAGCGAGTACATGGAACAACGGGCCGCATCGTATGGCGGATGTATCGGTGGATCAGGCTCGGTGGGTTGGTGATGGTGCTGGGGGCGCCGGTGGCGCTGCGGGCGCAGAGCCTGGGCGAGGTGATTGTGAGCTTTGGGCCACAGGTGCTGAGCTGGCAGGAGCTGCGGGCGCAGACGCTGCGGCTGCAGGGCTATGCTGATGTGGCTCCGGTAGCTGTGCCTGCGGTGGCGGTGGCTGCGATGCCGGTGGTTGAGCCGGTGACGCCGCAGCCGGCGTACACCGCGGGGCGAGAGCTGAAGCTGGTTGCGGGGGCTGGTGGTGTGTGGCTGGGCTGGCCGGTTCGAAGGCCGGCAGCGGTGTTTGTGCTGGCGGCCGCAAGAAACGGGGGTACTGCAGAGGGACGGTTTCTGCTGCGGGCTCGGCGGTTGGAGACGGACGTGGTCTTCGGGGATGCGAAGTAGGGGATCGCCTCGCGGGGGTGCCTGGAGTTCGTAACTGCGTGGAAGTTCGTACAATAGACGCATCGTGACTTTAGACTTTTTGGGTAGCTTGCAGCGGACGCAGATGTGTGGCGAGTTGAGGCCGGAGAACGCCGGGCAGGACGTCGTGTTGATGGGGTGGGTGAATCGGCGGCGGGATCATGGGAATTTGATCTTCCTTGATGTGCGGGACCGGTCGGGGATCACGCAGGTGGTGCTCGACAAAGAGGTGAGCGCCGAGGCGCATGCGAAGGCGGAGGCGGCGCGGCCGGAGTACGTGGTTGCGGTGAAGGGGACGGTTCGGCTGCGCGGGGCGGGGCTCGAGAACCCGAAGATGGCCACGGGCGGCATTGAAGTTGTAGGGACGGAGCTGCTGCTGTTGAACGAGGCGAAGACGCCGCCGTTCTCCCCGGCCGAGGAGGCGATTGCCAATGAAGAGGTGCGGCTGAAGTACCGGTACCTTGACCTGCGGCGGGTCGAGATGCAGAAGAACTTCAAGCTGCGGCACGAGGTGGCGCGGGCGATCCGGAACTACCTTTCGGATGCTGGATTTCTCGAGATCGAGACGCCATTCATGACGCGGTCGACTCCCGAAGGGGCCAGAGACTACCTGGTGCCGAGCCGGGTGCATGCGGGGCAGTTCTACGCGCTGCCACAGTCGCCACAGATCTTCAAGCAGATCCTGATGATCGCGGGGTTCGATAAATATTTCCAGATTGCGCGGTGCTTTCGCGATGAGGACCTGCGGGCGGATCGGCAGCCGGAGTTTACGCAGATCGACCTGGAGATGACGTTTCCGCAGCAGGAGTTGATCTTCAAGACGGTCGAGGGATTTCTGACGGCGGCGTTCCGGACGACGGGGGTGGAGCTGACGACGCCGTTTGTGCGGATGACGTACGACGAGGCGATCCGGCGGTACGGGATCGACAAGCCGGATATGCGGCTGCCGGCGATGGTGGAGCTGTCGGAGGAGCTGACGTCGGAGCTGCGGGAGACGTTGAAGATCGAGCAGGGGCTGCCGGTGCTTGGATTTGTGATTCCGGGGGTGGGGGCGCTGAGCGGGACGCAGCGGAAGGCGCTGGTGGAGGAGATTCGCGGCAGCTTCGGGGAGTGTGGGCTGGACTTTCTGGATGTAGTTCGGCTGAAGACGAATGTGGCGTTTGCCGGGCTGGCGGAGGCGGTTGAGGCGAAGCTGGTGGTCGGTCCCACCCTACGCGGTGAGGCTGCGAAGGATGGGGCACCCGGAGCTTCGTCGCCCGGAACTGAAACGGCGGAGGGTTCGGTACCCGGAGTTTCCATGCCGGATCTGCAAGTGGTGATTACGCCGAAGCTGGGGACGCCGGCGCTGTGGAACTATGATCCGCAGTGGATTTACAAGCGGGTGGGGGCGCTGCGGCTGGAGCTGGCGAAGAAGTATGCGGACAAGCATGGGCTGTTCGCGCAGACCGGGACCGAGGCGGACTACAAGTTTCTGTGGGTGACGGACTTTCCGATGTATGAGTGGAATGAGGAGGCGAAGCGGTGGGATGCGGCGCATCATCCGTTCACGTCGCCGCACGAGGAGGACATCAAGGCGGGGCGGCTGACGAGCGACAAGGGTGCAGTGCGGGCGCTGGCGTACGACATTGTGTTGAACGGGACGGAGCTGGGGTCGGGGTCGATCCGTATCCACCTGCAGGATGTGCAGGCAGAGATCTTCCGGTCGCTGGGGATGACTGACGAAGAAGCAAAGGAGCGGTTCGGATTCTTTCTGGATGCGCTGGAATATGGGACGCCGCCGCATGGAGGGATCGCGCTTGGGCTCGACCGGATCGTGATGATCCTGGCGGGGGCAACGAGCCTGCGCGAGGTGATTGCGTTCCCGAAGACGGCGAAGGCGATCGATCTGATGGTGGATGCACCGACGCCGGTGAGCGAGCAGCAGCTGCGCGAGCTGAGCCTGCGGACGGTGACACGGAGCTAGAAGGACGCGGCGAGCGCGGATGGACGCGGATGAGAGCAGATCGAGTGCGTGGCGCTGCGATATGCTTTGGCGTACATGCGATGGCTGGGTTTGCTCTGTTTGGTGATGACGGCTGCTGCTTCTGCGCAGACGCAGCGCTGTGACCCGGGCGGGGCCGTGGCGGCGGTGCAGCAGCGACAGAAGGACTTGCTGCGAGAAGAGGTGCCGGAGATGAGCACCGACGTCCCACTCCGACTGCGGCCGCGTCTTGTAAATTTCAAGGACGCGCTGGCGCTTGCGGTCGATGGGATCATCGAGTGCGGGTCCCTCGGCGAGAGCGCGCCGGTGATGCAGGAGCGGTTTGCGAAACTGCTGGGGGCGAACCAGCCGGAGAAGCCCTTCACGCCGTCTTCGAGGCAGGCCGCTGCGGTGGAGGACGGGATCTATGGTGGGGATCTCAAGGTCGCTGTGACGGCCCCCGCGAATGCTCCTGACCTGCGTGTGGTGGTGGTGAGTTTAGGGATCGAGTGTGGGACGGACGCGATGCTGCTGGTCTATGAGCCGCGCGTTCAAGGATGGCAACGGACGCTGCGATGGCAGAGCCCGGTCTACGAGGAGATCTCGGGGGCGCTTGGCGGCTTCTTTGCGTATGCCGTGGTGCCGGGTGCACCGTGGAAGATCGCGGTGGCCCATGGAACGGACTGGTGCACGTCGCGTTGGAGCTCGTTTGCTATCGACGTGCTTGCTCCAACGCCGGATGCTGGTAAGCCGCGCGTAGTGTGGCATCAGCAGCATGGTTTCGTGCTGGAATCCGAGCCGCGCATGGTGGCGCGGCCGGACGGGTTTGAGCTGCGCGTGGATGTAGGCACCATCGAGACGGAGCAGATGGTGCGCAAGGGTATCTTCCGGTATCGCGTGGACGGGGACAGAGTGGAGCGGGTAGCGCCGATTGCGGTGGATGGGCGCGGATTTGTGGATGCATGGTTGCAGGCGCCCTGGAGCGAGGCGCAGCGGTGGAGTCTTCCGGAGGGGGCGGCTGGATTCGAGCAGGCTCATGCGGCTTTCGAGAAGGGAGCGAAAGACGCAGCGGTGACGTACGCGTATGGGCCGGTGCGGGCGTGTTTGGTGAAGGACCGGTATGAGGTGGAGATGGATGCGAAGCCGGGCGGGGCGCAGTTCTACGCGATTGAGGAACGGCCTGGCGGGTACATCCTGGTGAACTATGCGACGACGCAGGATGAGCGATGTGTGCGCAGGGTGAACTAGCTACGCGGGGAGCTCGGGCGGGTTAGAGGGCGCGCCAGCCGATGTCACGGCGGTACTGCATGCCGTCGAAGGCAATCTGGCTAAGGGCGGTGTAGGCGAGAGCGAGGGCGTCTTTGAGGCCGGTGGGGGCGGTGGCGGTGACGGCCAGCACGCGGCCTCCGCTGGTGACGAGCTCGCCGGTGGGGGTGAGGGCGGTGCCGGAGTGGAAGACCTTGAGGTTGGCGGCCGGCTCGGGCAGGCCGGTGATGGGTTTGCCGGTGGCGTGCTTGCCGGGATAGCCTCCGCTGGCGGCGATGACGCAGGCGGCGGCGCCGGGGCGGAGGCGGATGGCGAGGCGGTCGGCGGTGCCGTCGATGGCGGCTTCGAAGAGATCGAGGAGGTCGTTTTCGAGGCGCATGAGGATGGCCTGGGTCTCGGGATCGCCGAAGCGGGTGTTGAATTCGAGGACCATGGGCTGGACGAAGCCTCGCCGGCCGAGGACGGGACCGTTGGGGTCGGGGACGAGCATGATGCCGCAGAAGAGAATGCCGGTAAAGGGGGCGCCGTCGGCGGCCATGCGGTCGACGACGACCTGGGCGATGTTGCGGGTGAGCCAGGCTTGCATCGCGAAGGGCATCAGCGCGTCGGTGGAGTAGGCGCCCATGCCGCCGGTGTTGGGGCCGGTGTCGCCTTCGCCGATGCGCTTGTGGTCCTGGGCGGCGGCGAGGGAGATGGCGCGGGTGCCGTCACAGAGGGCGAAGAAAGAGAGCTCTTCGCCGGTGAGGAACTCCTCGAGGACGAGCTCGTTGACGGCGGTGCCGAGCAGGACGCCCGAGAACATCTGGGCGGCGGCGGCCTCGGCCTCGTGGCGGGTCTGGCAGATGACGACGCCTTTGCCGGCGGCGAGCCCGTCTGCCTTGACGACGAGGGGGACTGCGAAGTGGTGGAGCTCGCGGCGAACTTCGTCGAGGCTGGAGCAGATGGTGTAGGCGGCAGAGGGGATGCCGGTGCGCAGCATGAAGGATTTCGCGAAGGCTTTGCTGGATTCGAGCCGGGCGGCGGCCTGGGTGGGGCCGAAGACGCGCAGGCCGGCCGCCTGGAGACGGTCGACGAGGCCGAGCGAGAGGGGAAGCTCCGGGCCGACGATGGTGAGGTTGGGGGCTTCGGTCTGGACGAGGCGGATGGTGGCTTCGAGGTCAACGAGGTCGACGGGGAGGCAGCGGACTTCGCGGGCGATGCCGCCGTTGCCGGGAGCGCAGACAACCTCGGTGACGCGCGGACTTTCGAGGAGCTTCCAGACGACGGCGTGTTCGCGGCCGCCGCCGCCGAGTACAAGAACCTTCATCGGGAGTTACTCCTGGTGTGGTCGAGGCTAGGGAGGTTCGGTGCGGAAGTCAACGAGGCTGGGTTCAGCGCGGCGCGACGAGGATGGCGCTGGCGAGGGATTCGCTGAGGAGGGTGAGGTCGGTCGATTTGCCGACGCGGACCTGGAATGCGCCCTGGAAGGGGAGCTGCTCGCCGAGGGTGATGCGGACACCGGGCCGGATGCCCCGGCTGGCGAGGTAGCGGAGCATGGAAGGGTCCTTGTCGGAGACGCTGGCGATTTTTGCGGCCTGGCCGGGCTGGAGCTGGGTAAGGGCCTGCGGCTCTGAGCCGGGCAGTGAGCCATCGAGGGCGGGGATGGCGTGGCCATGGGGGTCGAACTCGGGGTGGCCAAGTTTGGCGTCGATGCGCTCTTCGAGGCGCTCGGAGATGAAGTGTTCGAGGCGCTCGGCCTCCTGATGGACCTCGTCCCACGGGTAGCCGAGGACCTGGGTGAGGAAGGTCTCGATGAGGCGATGGTGACGGATGATTTCGAGAGCGCGCTTTTTGCCTGCCTTTGAAAGCCGGACGCCGTGGTGTTTCTTGTAGAGCACCATGGGGGTGTCGGCGGCGGAGAGCTTCTGCAGCATGTTGGTGACGGAGGCGGCGGTAATGGAGAGGTGGGTGGCAATCTCGGTGCTTGAGACCAGGCGCTCTTCACGGCTGCCGAGCTGGAAGATGGCCTTGAGGTAGTCGTCGATGGCTTCACTCGCCGGGGGTGCGGGGCCGGTGTCCGGGACTGCTCGGGGTTTCGTCTGAGGTTTTGACATAGAGCAACCTTGACTTAGCTTAGCACTGGGTTATGATTTAGGCATGCCTAATACTGAGATTAGGTCGGCAAAGTTATATAGCGGACCGAAGAAGAGTCAGCTCCTGAGCTTCTTTGGGCCGGCCTTTGTGGCGTCGGTCGCTTATATTGACCCGGGGAACTTTGCTACGAACATCGCGGGTGGGTCGCAGTTCGGCTATCGGCTGCTTTGGGTACTGCTTTGGTCGAACGCGATGGCGATTTTGATCCAGTATCTTTCGGCGAAGCTGGGGATTGTGACGGGCCTGACGCTGCCGCAGAACTGCAGGCGCCATTTTGCCCGGCCGCTAACGATTTTTCTCTGGGTGTGTGCCGAGGTTGCGGCGATTGCGACTGACCTTGCGGAGTTCCTGGGGGCAGCGCTGGGGCTGTACCTGCTGTGCGGGCCGGCGCTGCTGGCGGAGGGCTGGACGCGCACGGGAACGCTGCTTGTGGCGGCGGTGGCTTCGGCGGTAGCGGTGTTTCTGATCCTGGCGCTTGATCTGCGGGGGTATAAGTGGCTCGAGCGCGGGATCATGGTGTTCGTAGGGGTGATCGGGCTTTGTTATGGGTTCGAGGTGCTGCTGGTGCATCCGGACTGGCGCGAGGCGGCCTTGCGGACACTGGTGCCGACGCTCGATACACGAACGGCTACGAGCTTTCATGACAGCATTTACCTGGCGGTCTCGATGCTGGGTGCGACCGTGATGCCGCATGTGATCTACCTGCATTCGGCGCTGGTGCAGCCGCGGCTGCGAACGATGGCAGCGGAGGGGATGAGCCCGCTAGTGCTGTCGCCGCGGGAGGACACGGAGACGATGAGCGACGGAATTCGCTGGCGCTATCTGCAATTTGAGCTGGTGGATGTGTTTGTGGCGATGAACGGGGCGTGGCTGATCAACTCGGCGATGATCGTGATGGCGGCGGTTGCGTTTACCCGGCTGGGCGCGCCAGTGACTGATGTCGAGCAGGCGTATCGGACGCTGGGGCCGCTGCTGGCGGCGGCGGCGGCGACGGTGTTTGCCGTGGCGCTGCTGTGCTCCGGGCTCTCGTCGTCGACGGTCGGCGTGATGGCGGGGCAAGTGATTATCGAGGGATTTCTCGACATCAAGTTTTCGATCTTTCTGCGACGGCTGATCACGATCATTCCGGCCATCCTGGTCATCGCGGTTGGGTGGGACCCGTTGCGCATCCTGATCCTGTCGCAGGTGGTGCTGAGCTTTACGCTGCCCTTTGCGCTGGTGCCGCTGTTGATCCTGGTGAGTCGGCAGAATGTAATGGGGAGTTTTCAAAGCGCGCCGCGGACGTGGATTGCGGGATGGATTACGGTGGGCGTGATCGTCGGGCTGAATGCCGTGCTGGTTGGGCAGCTGATGCTGGGGCTGTAACGACGGCAGGAGAGGCAACAAAAAGCGGTGCCGGGGTCGCCGGCACCGCTTTGGGAAATTACCGCTATTTAGTGGTGTTCTTCGTGCGGGGCTGCTTCGTGCGGCTGAGGAGCGGGACGGGCCTGCTGTTGCTGAGGCTGAGGAGCGGGACGGGCCTGCTGTTGCTGAGGCTCGGGACGGGCCTGCTGTTGCTGAGGCTGAGGAGCAGGCCGGGCTTGCTGCGGCTGAGGCTGGTGCTGCTGCACCTGCGGTTGTGGTGCTGGCTGTGCTCGCTGCTGCTGTTGTTCGTTGCGCTGCTGCTGCTGGACTTGCTGCTGAGCGCGCTGTTGCTGTTGCGCCTGCTGTTGCTGGACTTGCTGCTGCTGCTGAACGCGTTGCTGTTGCTGAACCTGCTGCTGTTGTTGAACCCGCTGCTGTTGCTGGGCCTGATCGTTTCTTTGCTGCAGCTGTTGCTGCTGATTTTTCTGCTGTAGATCGGCTGCCTGTTGCTGCTGGTTGTGCTGCTGAAGTTGTTGCTGCGTGTTCCTCTGCTGGAGTTGCTGCTGTTGCTGGGTTTGCTCGTTTCGTTGCTGCAGTTGCTGCTGATTTCTTTGCTGTAGATCGGCTGCCTGCTGCTGGTTATGCTGCTGCACTTGCTGTTGCGTGTTTCTCTGCTGGAGCTGCTGCTGAGCCTCGTTGCGCTGCTGCGTCTGCTGCTGCTGATTATGCTGTTCCAGCTGGGTGTTGCGCTGCTGCTCCTGCTGGGCGTTTCGTTGCTGAAGCTGCTGCTGCTGGACCTGCTGCTGATTGCGCTGTTGGTTTACGTTGGCCTGTTGCTGCTGTTCGTTACGTTGCTGCGGATTGTTGAAGCCGCCGGCGGTGGTGGTGCCGGGATGGCCTGCCTGCTGGACCTGCTGGCGCTGCGGGGGTGCGATGCCGCGGTCGGCTACGAGAGGACGCTGGGCAACGACGGCGGCGGGGCGACCCTGGTTGGCGCTGTAGAACTGCTGCCGGTTGTTTTGCGCCTGCTGGTGAAGCGCCTGCTGGGCGGCCATGGGCGGGGTGTGCTGCTCGCGCATGGCGGCAACCTCATACGCTGCGGGCCGGGCCTGCACGCCGCCATGACCGCCGTTGTAGCTGACGCGGTTGTTGATGACGGTGTTGTTGATGGTCACGTTGCGCTCGTAGACGTTGTGAATATTGTTGCCGTCGATGCGATTGACGGAACGGTTGTAGTAAAAGCTATTGCCGTTCCAATAACCGCCGTGGTAACCCGAACCGATGTAGCCGAAACCGTAGTTGATGCCGCCGTAGAAGCCGATGTGCAGGCCCCAGTAGCCGTGGTAGAAGCGGTAGCCGTTGCCATAGCCGCCCCAGTAGCCGGGCGTCCAGAGGGCGCCGCTGTAGGGAGCGGCGCACCACGCGCCGGGAACCCAGAAGTAGCCGGCGGGCGCATAGCTCCAATAGCCGGGGGTCCAGAGATAGTTGGGCGCGGGAGCGGGCGGCTGCTCATAGACGGGCAGGGGCGGTGGCGGCTGGGGCGCCTGCTCGGTAGCGTACTGGTTCAAAGTAGTGTCGTAGTTCTCGTCCCCAGGCTGATAGCTCTGGTCATTCTGATAGCCTTGCTGGCCCTGCTGCTGGTTGGGATCGCCACCGGGCGGGGTGTAGTTCTGCGGGTCGGGCGCACGCTCGATCGGGGCCTGGTTCTGATAGGTCTCGGCCTGCTGCTGGGGTTCATTCTGCTGACTCTGGCCGAGGACGCGGGTGCGGGCGGGCTGGCGGGCGGCAGGCGCTGGTGCGGGCTGGGCAAGATACTGCTGGTTGGGGTCGACGGGCGCCTGGTTTGCGTCGGCGGGATCGCCCGCGGTGTTATTGGCCGTCTGCACCGTGCCGGCGTCTTTTTTGCAGCCGGAGATTCCGGCCAGTCCTGCGAGTGCGACTACAGCGCCGAGAAGGTAGGTGCGTCCTGTGAATCGGCGTCCCGTGAGATGGCTTCCTGCGAAATTTCTAAGGTCCAGCATTGTTCGTCTCCTGCTATCACGTACCGCTATGGGTAAACCCACTTCACCGCAATAAGATGCGCTATTGTACGTGGCTGCGGCGGACGGAGGCTTTATTCCTGACGGTGGTAACGGTAGACTTGAGGGATGAGCTCCTGTTTCCTGTGCTCGCCTGACCGCCTTATGGGGCGCTATCCTTTGGTGAAGCGGTTTCGTCATGGCCGGCGCGATCGCGGCCGCTGCGCTGATCTATAGGTTACCTGCCTATGGATTTGCCTGAGTGTCGTTGATCCTAGTCTTCGTTTCCTCCCTCTGCTAGGCTTCGTAACGTTACCGCTCGCCTGCTGCTCCTTGGCTGTTGAGGTAGTTGCAGGCGGACAGCAAAGTGCCATGCTGCGTCGTTTCGCCTGGCCAGCTTCAGGAGATATTTTCATGCCAAGTCCGCACCCTGATTCTTTTCGTAGTCAATCCACACTGACGAGCGGCGACGCTACGTACACGATCTTTCGGCTGCAGGCCTTGGCTGAACGGGCCGGGGGACTGGGCGCGGACCTGGCGCGGCTGCCGTTTTCGCTGCGCGTGCTGCTCGAGAACCTGCTGCGCCATGAGGACGGCCGTACTGTGACGGCTGACGACATTCGTTTTCTGGCGTCGTGGGCCGCCAAGGCCGAGCCCTCGCGCGAGATCGCGTACATGCCGGCCCGGGTGCTGATGCAGGACTTTACGGGCGTGCCGGCGATCGTCGATCTGGCCGCGATGCGGGATGCGATGCGGGCGCTGGGTGGTGATCCGGAGAAGATCAACCCGCTGCAGCCGGCGGAGCTGGTGATCGACCACTCGGTGCAGGTGGACGAGTTTGGCACGCGGAATTCATACGACCTGAATGCGGCGCTCGAGTTTCAGCGGAATCGCGAACGGTACGCGTTTTTGAAGTGGGGGCAGACGGCGTTTGATAACTTCTCGGCGGTGCCGCCAGGAATGGGGATTTGTCACCAGGTGAATCTGGAGTACCTAGCGCGGGTGGTGTTTACGACGACGCCGGCGCAAGGAGAACAGGCGATGGCGTATCCGGACACGCTGGTGGGGACTGACTCGCATACGACGATGGTGAATGGGCTGGGCGTGCTGGGGTGGGGTGTGGGCGGGATCGAGGCGGAGGCGGCGATGCTGGGCCAGCCGGTCTCGATGCTGATCCCGCAGGTGGTCGGGTTCAAGCTGACGGGCCGGTTGAAGGAAGGGACGACGGCGACGGACCTGGTGCTGACGGTGACGGAGCAGCTGCGCAAGCTGGGGGTGGTGGGTAAGTTTGTGGAGTTCTACGGGCCGGGTATCGCGGAGTTGCCGCTGGCGGACCGCGCGACTATTGCGAACATGGCGCCGGAGTATGGGGCGACGTGCGGCTTCTTTCCGGTGGACGCGGAGACGCTGCGGTACCTGCGGCTAACAGGAAGACCTGAAGAGCAGATTGCGCTGGTCGAGGCGTACTACAGGGAGCAGGGGATGTTCCACACGGCCGATGCGCCGGAGGCTGTGTATTCAGCGAGCCTGACGCTTGACCTGGCGACGGTGGAGCCGAGCGTTGCCGGGCCGAAGCGGCCGCAGGATCGGGTGCTGCTGTCGGGCGCGGCGGCCAGCTTTCAAGAGCTGCTGCCGGGGCTGCTGGGGCCGAACGCCAACAAGGAGGCGTTGCGGCAGATGGTGCGCTGGGAGGGCGAGGGCGGGAATCCAAGCGCGACCGGCGATGTGACCAGCGGCGAGGGTGCGCCGGCCCCGGTGGTGGAGGGCGAGGAGGTTCCTATAGCAACGCTGCCAAGCGCCCATGGCGAAGAGACTGCGACGCTGACCGTAGCGCCGACCAGTGTTGCGGGGCGGTTTGGTGTTGATCCGGACAAGTATCTGGACCACGGCAGTATTGTAATTGCGGCGATTACGTCGTGCACGAATACTTCGAATCCTTACGTGATGGTGGCTGCGGGACTGCTGGCGAAGAAGGCGGTGCAGAAGGGCCTGCGGACACCACCATGGGTGAAGACGTCGCTGGCGCCGGGCTCGCGCGTGGTGACGGACTACTACAAGAAGTCGGGCCTGATGAAGTATCTCGACCAGCTGCGCTTCCAGGTGGTGGGATATGGATGCACGACGTGCATCGGGAACTCGGGGCCGCTGCCGACCGATGTGTCGAGCTCGATCGAGGCGCATGGGCTGGTGGCGGTGTCGGTGTTGTCGGGCAATCGGAACTTCGAGGGGCGGATTTCACCCGAGGTGCGGGCGAACTACCTGATGAGCCCACCGCTGGTGGTGGCGTATGCGCTGGCCGGCACGATCAATCACAACTTTGACACCGAGCCGCTGAGCCACGGCAAGAGGGGCGAGCCGGTGTACCTGCGGGATATCTGGCCGACCCAGCAGGAGGTGAACGAGACGGTGGCGAGCTGTATTGACTCCGAGATGTTTCGGACGCAGTACAGCACGGTTACAGAGGGGGACGCGAACTGGCAGCAGCTGAAGTTTCCGGAGGGCGACACCTATGGGTGGGAGCCGGATTCAACCTACATCCGGCAGGCGCCGTATTTTGATGGCATGACGGCTGCGCCGGCGCCGGTCGAGGATGTACGGGCGGCGCGCTGCCTGGCGGTGCTGGGTGACAGCGTGACGACGGACCACATCTCGCCGGCGGGCTCGATCAAGCTGAACGGGCCGGCGGGCAAGTACCTGGTCGAGCACGGGGTGAAGCCGGCCGACTTCAACAGCTATGGCTCGCGGCGCGGCAACCACGAGGTGATGGTGCGGGGGACGTTCGCCAATGTGCGGCTGCGGAACCGGATGGCTCCCGGCACGGAGGGCGGCGTGACGCGGCTGCTGCCGGAGACAACGGAGATGTCGATCTATGAGGCGTCGGTAGAGTATGCGCGGCGGGGGACGCCGCTGTGCATCCTGGCGGGCAAGGAGTATGGCTCGGGCTCGTCGCGCGACTGGGCGGCGAAGGGGCCGAAGCTGCTGGGGATCCGCTTCGTGATTGCGGAGAGCTATGAGCGGATTCATCGCTCGAACCTGGTTGGGATGGGTATTCTGCCGTTCCAGTTCGAGCCGGGCGAGAGCGCCGAATCGCTCGGGCTGACGGGCGAGGAGATCTTCCATATCGGCGATGAGCCGGGACAATTACAGGCGATGCTCGACAGCAAATTTGCGAGTGGAAAGAACCTGACGATCGTGGCGGAGTCGGAGCTGGGCATGACGAAGAGCTTTCCGGCGACGCTGCGGATCGATACGCCGCAGGAGATTCTCTACTACCAGCATGGGGGGATTCTGCAGTATGTGCTGCGGCAGCTGATGGCGCAGTAGCGGCCTGGCTAGCTGCCGATTCATGGCTGGTCAATGTTGAACGGCTAGGCTCGGGTGACTGCTGCGGTAGGGAGTTGCGCTTGATGAAGTTTCTTGTGGGGATAGGTCTGCTTGCGGCCACGGCTTCGACTGCGTGGGGGCAGCAGACGGCGGACCAGCGAATGAATCCATTTCTGGCGTTGATGACGAAGGCGCAGGCGCATGCGGCGGCGCACGGGGCGAAGGTGGCGCCGGTGTTGTCGCCGAACGATGCGACGCTGCTGGGGGCGAATCCGGCGGTGAACGTCGCCGAGCTGCATGCGGCCGGCTTCCGGGTCGATCCGTGGACGACGAATGATCCGGAGAAGATGCGCGCGTTGATCGCGCTGCGGGTCGATGGCATCATCTCGGATCGGCCGGACATTCTGCAGGCGGTGCTCCGGGAAGAGCGGACGGCGGCGGCGGGAGATGCTACGGCGGCGGCTTACTTTGCGAGCTTCGACGTGGCGGCGCATCGCGGGGGACGCGGGCTGCGACCGGAGAATACGCTGCCTTCGTTCGAGAGCGGGCTGGACCAGCTGGCGAACACGCTCGAGACGGATACAGGGGTGACGACGGACGGGGTATCACTGATCTGGCACGACCAGTTCCTTAATCCTCAATCGTGCCGGAAGGCCGATGGCTCGGCGTACACGTTTGAGAACAAGGTGTACACGCGGGACATTTCTTCGACCGACGCGCAGAAGACGTTCATCTGCGACAAGCTGCACTTCGGGCCAGATCAGAAGAACGACCTAGCGCTGTCGCCAGTGGCGGTCGCGTTTGCGAAGCAGGAGCACTTGATCAGCCCGTACGTGCCGACCTACGTTGAGCAGCTCTTTCGCTTTGCGGCCTTCTATGCGCACTTCTACAAGGACGGCGCTGGCAAGGGTACGCCGGGCGCCGCGGCGCGCTGGCGGAACGCGGAGAAGGTTCGGTTCAATCTTGAGACGAAGATACTGCCCGAGCTGCCGCCGGCGCTGGCGAAGATGGCGGGTGAGCCGGACGGCAACCACACGGTTAGGCCTGAGGTGTTCGTAAAGACGCTGGGCGGGGTGATCAAGCGCAACCATATGGAGGGCCGGGCGGAGGTGCAGAGCTTCGATTTTCGCACGCTGATCCTGGTGGAGGAGCAGTATCCGGAGATCCCGACGTACTACCTGACGGGCGATCCGCGCACGCTGAGTTCGGCGTTGGTGCCGGCGACTCTGCGAGTGCCGGCTGGAAGCTGACGGCTACAGGAACGTGACGCCGCTCAACTGCTCGCAGGTCTGCCAGAGGCGCGTGGCCGTGGCTTCGTCTCGAGCGTCGTGGGTGATCTTTGCAGGGCCTACATCGCCGCCGCGCATCTCCTGAAAGCCCTGCGGGCCGTAGTAGCCGCCGCCTACGCCCTCCGATGCAGTGGCCGCATAGAGTGTGGGCAGCGCGCCCTGGACGTCGGAGTTGAGTGCGGCCCCGATGAGGTGGCCGACGGCTTTGCGGGCGGCGGTCTCAAAAGGAGTGTGGTCTCCAGCTACGAACAGGTTGGTGTTGGCGACGCCCGGGTGGGCGGCAACGCTGAGGACGGGTGAGCTAACGGCGCGGAGGCGGCGATCGAACTCAAGGGCGAGGATGAGGTTGGCCAGTTTCGACTGCTGGTAGCTGCGTGAGGGGCTGTAGTGCGACTTGCTTTGCAGGTCATCGAAGTTGATTTTTCCCATCTTGTGGGCGATCGAGGCGACAGTGACGATGCGCGGTGCGCCTTGCGCCTTCTCGATGGCGGGCATGAGCAGGGCGGTAAGCGCGAAGTGGCCGAGGACGTTGGTGCCGAACTGTAGTTCGAAGCCGTCGGCGGTCCCGAGGCGCTTTGGCGGAGCGTAGACGCCGGCATTGTTGATGAGCAGATCGAGGGGCTGGCCGTCTGCGAGTAGCTGGCCGGCGACGTCGCGGACGGACTGCAGCGAGGCGAGGTCAAGCTTGATGAGGTCGGCGGAGGAGCCGGGCGCTTCCTTGTGCAGTCGGGCGAGGGCTTTCTCGCCGCGGGTGCGATCGCGGCTGGCGAAGAGGATGTAGGCTCCTTTGCGGGCGAGCGCGAGCGCGGTGTAGTAGCCGATGCCGCTGTTGGCGCCGGTGATGAGGACACGGCGGCCAGTCTGGGACGGGATGTCGGCTACGGTCCAGCGTGTCATAGAATGCCCGAGCTCATGGTGTCTGGATGATAGCTCAGCCGCCGCGGAGCAGTGCGGCTTCAATGCCGGTGTTGACTTCGGCCTGGGCGTACTCGGCGGCGACGCGGATGCCGTTCATGACGGCTTTCTCGTTCGAGGAGCCGTGGCCGATGATGCAGGCGCCGCGGACACCGAGCAAGGGTGCGCCGCCGTATTCGGAGTAGTCGAGCCGCTTTTTGAAGTCGTTGAAGGCCTTGCGGGAGAGCAGCGCGCCGACCTGCGAGGTGACGGTCGATTTGAGCGCATCGCGCAGCGAGATGCTGACCAGCTTGGCGATGCCTTCGGAGGTCTTGAGGGCGATGTTGCCGACGAAACCATCGCAGACGGAGACGTCGGTGCGGCCGTTGTAGAGGTCTCGGCCTTCGACGTTGCCGATGAAGTTGATTGAAGGGAGGACGCGCAGGAGCGGCAGTGTGTCGCGGGTGAGGGCGTTGCCTTTGGAGTCCTCCTCGCCGATCGAGAGCAGGCCGACGCGGGGATTGCGGATTTTAAGGACGTTCTGGGCGTAGATGCTGCCCATGACGGCGAACTGGACGAGGTCGTCGGGGTCGGAGTCGACGTTCGCGCCGACATCGAGCAAGAGGGACGGGCTGCCGGTGGTGGTGGGGAGGATGGTCGAGAGGGCGGGGCGGTGGACGCCGGCGAGCATGCCGAGGACCATCTTTGCGGTCGCCATGGCGGCACCGGTGTTGCCGGCGGTGAAGAAGGCGGCGGCGCGACCTTCACGGACCATCTTGAGCCCGACCCGCATGGTCGAGTCGCGCTTTGAGCGGACGGCCTGGGCGGCTTTATCGTCCATGGTGATCCACTCGGAGGCGGGAACGATAAAGATGGGGAGTCGTTGGCCGTTGAGGTGCTGGCGGAGGATGGGGCGCAGGATCTCTTCCGGTCCGACGATATGGATGCGGACATCAAGCTGCCGGCACGCGAGGACGGCCCCGCGAATCTCTGATTCGGGCGCCTTATCAGAGCCCATACCATCGACAACGATGTCTATCGGCATCTTGCTGGGGTGGCTGTGTTGGCGACGGAGCTAGCTTGCTTCCTTGACCGCGAGCACTTCGCGACCCTTGTAGGTGCCGCACTTGCGGCAGGCACGATGGGGCAACTTGCGCTCGTGGCAGTTCGGGCACTCGGAGAGGCCGGTCGGGGTCAGGAAGTCGTGGCTGCGGCGCTTGGCGGTGCGCTGTTTGGAGTGGCGCCGTTTCGGATTAGGCATTGCGGTTACCTTTCAGAGTCTTCGATACCGCGATACGCGCAGGCAGCGAAAGAGAACTTGTTTACAGCAGACTTCAAAGCCGTCTTTTGCAGCAGACCCTAATGCTTGAGCTCAAGCTTGTCAGCCAGTCCGGCGAGCGCGTTCCACCTTGGATCGGCCGGTGTCTCATCGCAGGAACAGCTTGCCTGATTCAGGTTCTGCCCGCAGCGCGGACAAAGTCCCTTGCAGTCCGGCTGGCAGAGGACACGTCCAGGCAGGGAGAGTAGCACCTGCTCGCGCACGACATCCTCAAGCAGCAGGCCGTTCCTTTCATAATACCCGATTTCGGTCTCGTCGACAGTAATTGCGCGCTCACCGGAGTCGGCATCTGCCTCCTGCGGGCGGAAGATCAGGTCGAAGGTGCTGTCGAGCGGCAGCCTGACTGGTTCGACGCAGCGGGCGCACTCCATCTCGAAGTTGCCGGCGTAATGGGCACGGACGCGGATGTCGGCGATCTGCTGGTTGCTCTCGCGATGCTCGAGGAGGAGGTCGGCCTCGCCGTTGACGGGAAGGAGGCCGATCTGAACGATGCCAGTGGTGAAGTCGATGCTGCCGGGTGCGAAGGACTCGGCGATATGCAGCGGCTCATTTTCAAGTTGCAGCGGGGTGATGAGCATGGATTAACGCTATGCGGGTATGGGGTGCAGGTCAACTGCATCTCTCGTAGGGACGCGCGTAGACTCGCTGTGCGAGCTTCGTCTGGTGCGTAATCTTCTGGAGGCGCTCTATGAACTTCTCGGGAAACATTGCGGCGCTTGTGATCGCAGCCAGCTTTGCCGCTGGACTGAATATCTATGCGACGGTGCTGACGCTGGGCATTCTGGCCCGGACCCGGTGGGTGGCGCTGCCGCCGGGGCTGGATTCACTGGGGCACACATGGGTGCTGGTAGCCTGCGCAGTGCTGTTCGCGGTGGAGTTCTTCGCGGACAAGATTCCTGGCTTCGACCTGGTGTGGAACAGCCTGCACACGTTTGTGCGCATCCCGATCGCAGCGCTGGTGGCGTACCACGCAAGCTCGCAGCTGACGCCCGAGATGCAGATGGTAGCGACTGCCGTAGGGGCCGCGGTGGCGCTTGCCGCACACAGCTCGAAGACCGGTCTGCGGGTGCTGGTGACGCCGAGCCCTGAGCCGGTGTCGAACGTAGCGCTGAGTGCGGGTGAGGATGTGGTTGCGGTGGGGCTGACGTGGTTCGCCACGCGGCACCCGGTGATCGGGGCGTCGATCGCGGGCGCGCTGCTGGTGATCGCGGTGGTGGTTGCGTGCCTGCTATGGAAAACGCTGACCAGGATGTTCCGGGAGCTTCGGGAGAAGAGTCGACCGCTGCTGCAGTCGTTTCGCGGTTAGGTACTTGCGGACGCAGTAGGGTTTAGTCGATCCGGGAAAGGAATGGCTAAGCTTCAACGGCCAGATTCGCGGGCTCGCTCGTGGTCTCTGGCGGGCGGGGCGTTACGGGCTTCTTTGGAGCGGAGGGCTGCTGGATTTCCGCCTTCTTCGCGGGAGCAATGATGGCGTGGAGCGTCGTGCCTTCCATGCGGGGCATGAATTCAACCAGGCCAGCTTCGCCGATGTCGAGAATCAGACGATTAATGATTTTGTAGCCGAGGTCGCGATGAGCCATCTGGCGGCCCTTGAAGCGAAGGGAAGCTTTAACCTTGTCGCCTTCACCGAGGAAGCGCACGGCCTGATTCTTCTTGGTCTGGTAGTCATGCTCATCGACGGTAACGGAGAACTTTACCTCTTTGATGACGATGACTTTCTGCTTCTTGCGTGCGGCGCGATCGGACTTGTCCTTCTCGTAGAGGAACTTGCCGTAGTCCTGGATCTTGCAGACCGGCGGGACGGCATTGGGCGAGATCTCGACGAGATCAAGGGTGCGCTCTCGCGCCATCTTCAGAGCGTCAAAGGGAGCCATGACACCAAGCTGCTCGCCATTCTCGTCAATGACGCGAACTTCGCGTGCGCGAATGCGTTCGTTGGTACGGATAAAAGACTTTGCGGAACGCTTATCGATCGGTGGAATGGGTCGCCTCCACAGCGGGCCAACCTGGACCTCGCCATGCATGGGTTTAGGGTTGTGGGCAGGCGTGAGCCATTAGGCCTGCGTCGTATTGGCAAGTATAGCATTTACTTAGCTCGGGAAGGGTTGGCCAGGAGGCGGCGGACCGTGGGCGGACCAGGAGCGACCGCTATTGGACATGGGGGCCTGCAAGAGGCAAGATGAGAGACGCCGGGGAAACGCATTCTGTGTGGATGCGAGTGAGGAGCTATGTCTATGAAGCGAAGAATTTTATTGGTGGATGATGAGGTCGCCGTTCTGTTGACGCTGAAGGCGGTGCTCGAGATCAGCGGCTTCGACGTCGACACGGCGGCATCGGCGAGGGACGCTAAGTTAAAGCTGAAGAAGCACCAGTACGCGATGGTGATTACCGACATGCGGATGGAGAACGATGCTGCGGGCGCGGAGGTAATCCAGGCGGCGCGCAATGCGGAGTACCACCCAGCGCTTGCTCTGCTGACGGCGTTCCCAGTGGGTGACGAGGACTGGCACGAGCTCGACACGGACAAGGTGGAAGTTCTGATGAAGCCGATGCAGACCAGGGTGCTGCTCCAACAGATCGATGCCCTGCTCCAAAAGCATGAGGCGAAGCTCGAGGCGTTGCTGGCATCGCTGAAGAATGGACGAGTGGCGGCGGCGAGTACAACAACAGAGGCGAAGGCTTCGGCTGGGAAGACGGTGGTCGAGAAGGCGGCCGCTGTGGGGAAGAAGACGCCTACGGCTCGAAGAGCGCCTGCGGCCAGGAAGACAAGTTCAAAGGCAGCCGCAAAGAAGGTGGCACGCCGGCTGCCCCGCACGCGCTGACTGCGGTGTGCTGACTCCGGGCCGGCTAATTCGAGGTGTGCTGCTTGATGTAGTTGCGGAGCGAGACGTTGATGTCGAGCGCCTTTTGCACGCCGCTGTCGAGCATGCGCAGCCAGTCGGTGGCCGGTTCCTTGAGCTCGACGGTGCTGAGCAGGTAGCTGGTCTGGACGATGATTTCGAGAGCGTTGCTGAGATCGTGCGCAAGCTTGCGGATTTCAAGGGCAAGCTCCTCGGGCATCATTTCGGCGGGAACGGTTGTGGGGTGAATCGGGTTCAGCGAATCAGTCATGAGGGAGAAGTGAGCCTCCAGCGGCTGCAGCAGGTTATAACCGAGTGTAAGTCAGGGCAAGCTGAATTGACAGCGCGGGGAGTGTTTGTAAGACTGAAGCTTCACGACTGCGGTGCTCCCGCCCTGGCTGGGGTACGCAAAGTTGCCGTAGTGGCGGAATTGGCAGACGCGCATGGTTCAGGTCCATGTACTCGCAAGGGTGTGGGGGTTCGAGTCCCCCCTTCGGCACCAAAGATCCTAGTTGAATGAGACGGCGTCCTAAGTGAGGACGCCGTTTGCCTTTGGACGGAATGCCATGACTACAACGACTACAAAACTCGATCACATCCTTGCGCAGACACGGTTGAGCGTTGCCCGGCGCAAGGCCGCGGCTGACCTGTCGGCACTGGAGCTGAGGGTGGCCGCGCATACGCCCCGAGGGTTCGCAGCCGGGCTGCGTCAGGTTGCGGATCATGGTCCCGCTGTGATTGCTGAGCTGAAGAAGGCTTCCCCGTCGAAGGGGCTGATTCGCGCAGATTTTCAGCCGGCCTGGCTGGCCACGGTACTTGAGGCTGCAGGCGCCGCCGCGCTCTCGGTCCTGACCGATGAGGAGTTCTTCCAAGGGTCGCTTGGGAACCTTGAGGCAGCTTCGGCTGCGGTCGGGATCCCTTGCCTGCGCAAGGACTTTATTGTCGATCCCTTTCAGATATTGGAGGCGCGGGCGAGCGGGGCGGATGCGATCCTGCTGATCGTGGCGGCGCACACCGACGAGCAGCTGCGGCTGTTGCGCAAGGCAGCGCGGGAGTTCGGGTTGGACGTTCTCTGCGAGGTACACGACGGCGAGGAGCTGACGCGAGCGATCGAGCTGGACTGCGAGGCGGTCGGGGTGAACAGCCGCGACCTGCGGGACTTTACGCTGCGGCCGGAGACGCTGCAGGAGCTCGCGGAGCGGATTCCGGCCGCGGTCGTCCGTGTGGCGGAGAGTGGCATCGCTTCACACGAGGACATGATGGCGCTGCGTGTTGCGGGGTACCAGGCCTTCCTGGTCGGCGAGGCGCTGATGCGGTTGCCGCATCCGGGGCTCGGGCTGGCGAAGATGCTTGGCCGCACGGTTCGCAGCAGGACTCGCGCGGCTCGCACTACGAACTCCTCTACGCCGAAGGACCGTAGCGACACATGGGTCAAGATCTGCGGCAATACCAACCTGCGCGACGCACTGCTCGCGGCTGAACTTGGTGCGGATGCGGTGGGGTTTGTCTTCGCGCCGAGTGTGCGGCAGATGACAGCAGCACAGGTTGCAAAGATCACGCCGTACCTGCCGGAGGACGTAGAGTGCGTGGGCGTTTTTCCTGCGTGGAGTGCGGAGGAGATCCTGGCTGCGGTGCGCGAGTCCGGTGTGACGACGGCGCAGCTGCATGGCACTCCCGATCCTGAGCTGGCGCGGAAGCTGCATGATAATTTTGCGGGAAATCTGCGGATCATTCATGTCCTTAATTGGTCAGAGGAGATGGATGAGGAGACCTTCCTCGACATCGCGCGGAAGATCGTTCTTGTGCGCAGGGCGGATCGCGTGCTGATCGACGCCAAGGTGGGTGCTGCATTGGGCGGAACGGGAACCAGCTTCGATTGGCGCGCCGCGCAGGGGGTCTTCGCGAAGCAGCGGGTTAGTCTGGAGCTGATTGTTGCGGGCGGACTGCGGCCCGAGAATGTTGAGGAAGCGATCGACCTGCTACGTCCCTGGGGTGTTGATGTGGTGAGTGGTGTGGAGGCTTCTGCAGGGCGGAAAGATCCGGAAAAGCTGGCCCTTTTTATCGAGAGAGCAAAGGCTTCAGTCGAAGGAGAGGAGGCTCTGCGAGAGGAGCCTCAAATCGCCTCTGGGCGATGAGGCTCGTTCCCAAAGGCCTGAGACTTACGCCTGATGGTGGGGCTGCGCGCTGCGGTCATGGATGCGCGGTGAGCGGTCATGGAAAGTCTGTGTACGCAGGTGAGCACTGGTGGTATGCGGTCCTGATTCTGCGAAAGCCGGCGCTGCTGCGACGAGGAGTGCGAGTACCAGTGCGAGGTTGAGCTTCATGACTACGTCCCTTCTGCTTGCATTTATGTGACGCCCCAAGGTGGGTGCTGGATTCAACTGTTGCTTGGCTTAAGCGCTGCCGGAAACGGTGGATTTCGCCCAATATTAATGAATCTATTCTGCGTGCTCATGCATGCGAAGGGAGCTTGCAGAGGACGCCAGGACGACCCTGACGGGTTGCAGTCGCTGCGCCGTCCGTGTATCGTCAAAGCCAAGATGACACGCGACTTCAGCCGATTCTCGTTTACGTTCTGCTATTGGCGCGCCAATAGCGGCTTCGGCGGAGTAGGTCATCTGAACCTTTCGTAAGCTTCAGTTGATTCGAGATCCACACGAGCCGCGACGTTTCCAGTCGCGGCTTTGTCTTGCCCGGGAGGTTTGGCGATGAATGCGACTGAGAGTGTACGTATGATTGCGGGGCGGTTCGGCGCGTATGGCGGCCGCTATGTACCGGAGACGCTGATGGCGGCGCTTGAAGAGCTGGAGCAGGCGTATGCCGCCGCCCAGGCCGACCCGACGTTTCAGGCGGAGCTCGATAACCTGCTGCATCATTATTGCGGCCGGCCCACGCCGCTTTACTTTGCGAAGCGGTTGACGGAGCAGGGCGGCGGCGCGAGGATCTACCTGAAGCGCGAAGACCTCCTGCACACCGGCGCGCACAAGATCAACAATGCCCTCGGGCAGGCGTTGCTGGCGCGGCGGATGGGGAAGCATCGCATTATCGCCGAGACCGGGGCGGGTCAGCATGGTGTGGCGACGGCTACGGTGTGTGCACTCTTCGGGCTGGAGTGCGTGATCTACATGGGCGAAGAAGATATGCGCCGGCAGGAGTTGAACGTCTACCGGATGCGCCTGCTGGGCGCGGAGGTGCGCGGCGTCGGTGCGGGCTCGGCCACGTTGAAGGACGCGATCAACGAGGCCATGCGGGATTGGGTCACGAACGTGCGCGATACGTATTACATCCTGGGGAGTGCGCTGGGAGCGCACCCGTATCCGACCATGGTGCGGGACTTCCATCGCGTGATCAGCCGCGAGGCGCGGGCGCAGTTTCTGGAGGAGGTAGGAACGCTGCCGACGATCGTTGTCGCCTGCGTGGGTGGCGGGTCGAATGCGATCGGGGCGTTCTACGAGTTTCTGCCGGACGCGAATGTGCAGCTGATCGGGGTGGAGGCCGGTGGCCGCGGCGATGGCCTAGGAGAACATGCGGCGCGCTTTCAGAAGCAGGGCGGCGGCATTCCGGGCGTGCTGCAGGGAACGTACTCGTACGTGCTGCAGGATGAGGCCGGGCAGATCTCGAACACGCACTCGGTAAGCGCAGGGCTCGACTATGCGTCGGTCGGTCCGGAGCATGCGATGCTGCATGATTCTGGTCGGGCGACGTATGTGTCGTGCTCGGACAGCGAGGCCCTGAAAGCTACGGTGGCGCTCTCGCGAACGGAAGGAATCGTGCCGGCGCTCGAGAGCGCGCATGCGGTGGCGGAGGCGATGCGGCTGGCGCCGCTGATGGCGAAGACGGCCATCGTGATGGTGAATCTCTCGGGGCGCGGCGACAAGGACATGGGCATCCTGGCGCGCGAGCTTGACTTGAGGGGTGCGTAGTGGCAATCGAGTTCAGGCGCAGGCCGGGCATCGTGGCGTACCTGACGGCGGGCGATCCCGACCTGCGGACGACGCGGGATATCGCGCTGGCGGCAATCGATAACGGTGCGGATGTGATCGAACTGGGTGTGCCGTTCAGCGATCCGCTGGCGGACGGTCCGGTGATCCAGCGGGCGAGCGAGCGGGCGGTCGCGAAGGGTACGACGCTGACCCAGGTGCTGGCGCTGAGTAAGGAGCTGCGGGCGGCTCGACCTGCGGCGGGAATCGTCTTGTTTTCCTACCTGAACCCGGTCGTCCGGATGGGTCTGGCGACCTTTTGTGCGAAGGCGGCTGAGGCGGGCGCCGATGGCGTGCTGCTGACGGACATGATCGTAGAAGAGGCCGCGGAGTATCTCGTCGCGATGCAGGCGAACGGGCTGGCGGCGGTCTTTCTTGCCGCGCCCACTAGCCCCGATGCGCGCCTGAAGGCCATCGGCGAGGTGTCGCGCGGGTTTGTCTACGCGATCTCGCGGGTCGGCATCACGGGGACGCAGCACCAGGTAGCCTCCGATGCGGCGATGCTGGTGGAGCGGCTTCGCCGGTACACGACGCTGCCGATTGCTGTGGGCTTTGGGATCTCGAATGCGGAACACGTGCACGCCGTTGGCGAGTTTGCCGACGCGGCGGTGATCGGCAGTGCGCTGGTCGCGCTGATCGAAAAAACCGGTGCGGCAGGAGCGGCGGCGGCCGTGGGCAGCTTTATCGCAGGGCTCCGCGCATGAGCGGCGAAGGACCTGATGGCGGTTATGATAATGCCTGCGAAGATCCGCAGCGTACGGGCCTATGAGGGCCGGCGCAGGTACAGTGAGGAACGGCGTGGACATATTGGACTGGCGCAGGAAAATCGATGACATGGACGAGCAGATAGTGCATTTGATCAGTCAGCGTGCGCAGGCCGCAAAGGCGATCGGCGACCTGAAGCGGATGACGGACATACCGGTATACGAGCCGCAGCGCGAGCAGGACGTCTTCGCGCATGTGAAGGCGGTGAACCCGGGTCCGCTAGCCGATGCCGAGATGATGCACGTCTATGAACGAATTATCGATGTCATGCGGACGCTGCAGCGCCGCGACACCTTATGACTGCGGGAGCGGCTAGAGTTTGTAACACACTGAGTTTCGTATAGAAAGCGAAGTCGACGATGATCGTAGCAATGCAGGACCAGGCGACCGAGGAACACATTCAGCAGGTCATCCAGCGCATGGTGGAGCTCGGCTTCAACGTCCACCGCACGACCGGTACGACCCAGACGATCCTTGCCGGTGTCGGGAATCCGGGCCATTTCGACGTGGCGGAGTTCAAGGTGAGCAGCGGCGTGTATGACGCCTACCGGATCTCCTCGCCGTACAAGCTGGCGGGCCGGAGCTTTCGTCCGGAAGGAACGACCGTTACCTTCGCGAACGGGGTCGTAATTGGCAGCGAGCAGGTGGTGATGATGGCCGGGCCGTGTTCGGTCGAGTCGCGCGATCAGATTCAACTGAGCGCGAAGCTGGTGAAGGCGGCGGGCGGGCAATTCCTGCGGGGCGGAGCGTTCAAGCCGCGCAGCTCGCCTTACAGCTTCCAGGGCATGGGGCTTGAAGGTCTGAAGCTGCTGCGCGAGGTGGGCGATGAGACGGGCCTGTTGGTGATCACCGAGGTGATGGAGATCTCGCAGATCGAGCTGATGCTGCCGTACATTGATTGCTTCCAGGTGGGTGCGCGGAACATGCAGAACTTCAACCTGCTTCGCGAGCTTGGTCACGTGCGGACGCCGGTGCTGATGAAGCGCGGCATCTCGGCAACGATTGAAGAGGTGCTGCTGAGCGCGGAGTACATCCTGTCGGGCGGCAACTACGATTTGATCCTGTGTGAGCGCGGGATTCGCACTTACGAGACGTACACGCGGAACACGATGGACATCTCGGCGATCCCGGTGCTGA
>CAXTLS010000009.1:84808-88443 GCA_964245235.1 uncultured Acidobacteriaceae bacterium | reverse complement strand
GTTTATGAGGACCAAGCGAGGCTCACCTCCCTCCGACAACCGGAGTTGTCGTGGGGAAAAGCAGATGCTCGAAACGTCGCGTTCACCGAGCGTCTTAGAGGAACAATAGAACAGAGTAGGGTGTCTATAGATATGAGGCCCCGTAAAGCCGATGCGAACAAGTCACCATCGATTGCAGAGGAGTAGACCTGCTCTGGCTGCCGCGTGGATAGCGCTGGCCGTGTCATCTCCTCGATTAGCCCTCACACAATCAAAAAACGGCTGCACGGTGTTTGGTGCTCCGCAAGTCAGCCCTGCGCTCGTAGAGCTAGAGAGTGTCGCGACACATTGGGGCATGCTAATTCATGTCATCCTGACTCTTCGAGCTGGCCATGAGGGCGTCTACTTACCAGATTTCTTTGAGGCTTTCCAACAAACATGCAGTCACGGCTTTGCGGCTGAGATATTAACCCTCCAAGGTAAAGCCGCCGATCCCAATGAGCCTGGATGCGCCTATGCAGGTGGGACTCCAAAGATCACATACGTCAAACTCAAACCTGACGAGATCCGCACGTGGAAAATTGATCTTCCAACGAAAGCGATTCCTCGTGGTCGGTATTGTCTCTATTCGGAATACCTGAGTACTGAAGAGTTGATGGGCTGGTCCGTAAACTTGCCTGATGACAAAGCACTAGTGGCAAAAGGCAGGATTACCGCGACGCCGATCGCAATCGAGATTCGATGATTGAACTGCCCCAGAAATGATCGAATCGTTCAAATAGCGGGTCGAAAGTGCTTTGCCTCTCTTAAACGACCATTGAAGACGAGTACACGCTGGCTTGTTACTCCTGAAACGGACGTTTCAGACGTTTACTCAAGCGCCCTACCGAGTGAAGGTACTTTCCATCCGAAACCAAGATCGCCAACCATAGAGCAGGCTCAGACAGACGCCGAAGGCTCCTAATGTCAACAGAAACCAGGCTGATCCAGTGATCGCATGAAGACCATGAATACCTGCTAGAGAAGAGAGCATCAGCAGAGCTCCGATGCGACCAGAAAAAGATGATCGGCAGCAACTGAAGGCAAAGCGAAATGGGCCTAGAGCACGAATTCTTAGCCAGTCCGCTTTCCGGATCTCGAGATCGCCGACCATTTCATATTCCGGCTCGCGCAAGATGGAGAGCATATCGGGATGGTACGTCACCAAACGGGCTTCTCGGACACTCGATTCCACACGCAGTGTCCGCTCGGAATACATGCGATAAAGGACGTTATCGTATGTGGACGTAGCTGCGCTATCCGTCGCGTGAATGCTGCTCCTGCTCACTAACCGAAGAAGCTCAACGCCCAGGCACACACCAATAGACCACTCAGCATCATGGCTAGGAGAACGCGCCTCTGCCAGAGCAACGGCCCTGCAGGAAAGAGCCGCCGATACTCACGATGAAGAGACTGGGTCTTGGAGAAATACCAGCCCAAGCTTGAAAAATGAAGGTTTTCTGGGAGCGCATTGTTCACTTGGTTCAGCATCTTACCATGGACAAGCGTTGAGATGAAGCCACACGCAGCGACGCCCGCTATAGCAGCAATCCCAATCCCTAACCGCATAGACATGGCCTCATTCTACGAAAGCGCCGCTTGCCTCCCGCTCGCCCTTGTACTCACTGAAACCACCTCTAAGAGGGTGATGTTCGGCTTGTTACTCCTGAAACGGAGGGTACAGCCTGGAACTGGCTCGTTGTACTCGTTGAAAGCTCCGTTCAGAGGAGTGCCACGGCAGATGCGAAGCGGGCGCTTACTAAGCCGTTTCGACAGAAGGCATTGTGGGAAAAGCGGAGACCGCTTCGCGAGGGCTCTCAACGGAATCGAGGGTCGACGGTCAGCGAGCATCCCAGGGGTTCAGGAGCGGTACGCCGGTAGCTTCGAAGTCCGCGATGTTCCGGGTCACGACGGTCATGCCGTGCACCAGAGCCGTTGCCGCGATCAGGACATCCCGCTCAGCTCGTGGATCCGGCACGTGGAAGGACGCAGCGCGAAGCACCACGGCAGCATCGACGGGCAGGATCCGATCGAGAAACTCTGGCAACACGTGATGGGTCATCCAAGTCCGGAGCCGAGCGCCCTGGGAGGCATCGCGTCGCTCGATCCGAAGGATGCCCAACTCAACTTCCATTAAGGTCATCGCGGAGAGATAGAGGGTTGCAGCATCCACGCTGGACAGCCAAGCGATGACGTTGGTGTCGGCCTTGCCATCGCCCGCCTTACGCAGCTCGGAGAGGACGTTGGCGTCGAGCAGGAACATCAGGAGAGGTCTGCTGGCCGTATGGCGATTTCGAGCTCCGGTGGATCCAACTCGATACCTGCAAGGCCGGGCATGGAAAGAGCGTCCAGGATGCTCCGACCCTGGCCGGAGAGGCGCTGGTACTCCTGAATGCTGAGCAACACATGGGCAGGCTTGCCCCGGTCGGTGATAAACACCGGTCCCCTGGAAGCGGCCTTCTTGGCCCGGCTGGTGTCCTGGTTGAACTCCCGGCTGGAGAGGGTCGTGATTACCATGGTTGGCCTCCGTAGTGCATTGTAGCGATGTTACTACATACTTCGGCGGCCGGAGCTTATCGGACTATCCCTTTCAAGGCGGTGTGAGGTCCGGCTTGTTGCTCGTGAGACGGGCGTTCAGGGACGGTAACGTGTCCCGCTTAGTTGCCTTGTACCGCGTCTCCATCGGTAGACGGGCTATTGCTGGCTGGTGGGGCTTTGGACTTTCTGGCGGCGGCTTGCTCGGCTTTTTTGGCTTGCTTGGCGCGGCGGGCTAGTTCGAGGTCGGAGAACATGGTGCCTCGGCAGTTGGGGGCGCCGCAGTGGCAGGTGCCTTCTTCTTCGTCGGAGTCGTAGAGGTTGTACTCGTAGGTGAGCTCTTCGCCGGCGGCGATGTCGCGGAGGGCGCTGACGTAGATGTGGTCGTTGTCGTCCTCGGTCTCGCAGTTGGGGCTGCAGGAATGATTGATGAACATGGCGGCGCCGAAGCCGTCGATGACCATGTTGCCGTCGCCGTAGCCGAAGAGGTAGGTGACGAAGCGGTCGGTGTAGCGCTCGTCGGCCGCCTCCTTTGTCATGCGGGGACCGTCATACTCACAGACGCGCTTGCCCTTGCGGATGGGGCGCGTGGTGTAGCAGCCGGCGGCGTGGATGGTGGACGAACGAATGATGAGTCCTGGCAGCATAGAGGCGGGCATAGAGGGTGATCGGGGTTCTCTGGCGGGTCTGGAGCCGACTATAACATCCGCTGGCCGGGTGTCTGAGGTGGTGGTGCCTGGCGAGGGAGGACGGGATAAGATGAGAGCGATGATGCGTGTTGTGCAGGGCCGGGTGCTGCTTTCGCTGCTGATGCTTCCGGGCGTCGGCCTGGCGCAGAAGTATGTGCCGCCACCGCCGCCGCTGGTGGTTGATCCGTGCGCGGTGAAGGCGAATCCGAAGATCCCGGTGGCGCCTGATCCGAAGGCGAAACCGGTGGTGTGTCCTCCGCCGGGCTCTGCGCCTGCGGCTGCTGCGCCGATTGTACCGGCGGGAACGACGCCGTCAGCGGCCGACGCGTTTCCGTTTCCCGGGGATGCGGCTCCGGCGAAGGCTGCGGGGAGTGAGACGGTGAAGCCGGCGGC
>CAXTLS010000009.1:76325-84708 GCA_964245235.1 uncultured Acidobacteriaceae bacterium | reverse complement strand
GCCGGCGGCTGCTGCTCCGGCAAAGGCGGGATCGCCCGGGGACCAGTTTCCGTATCCGGGCGAGACGAGCAAGTCGCCGGATGCGGTGCCGGAGGGTGATACGCCGCGGTATGTGCCGGATTCGCCTGCGCCTGGGTCCCCTGCACCCGCATCGGCGCCTGCGGGGCGGCGGGATGGTGCGGGGGATGGCAGCAGCTCCAGCAGCTCTAGTTCCAGTAGCTCGAGTTCGAGCGATGACCCGGTGCCTGCGGGTGGGGACGATGCGGGCAAGACAGCTGGAGGGACGGATGATGTGGCGCCGGCGCCGCGGGGTCGCCGGCTGATGCCGAAGGTGTCGGCGCAGTCGCCGGATGACCGGGTGACGGAGGATTTGAAGGTGGCGAAGTTTTACAGCGACCTGGGAAACTTCCAGGCGGCGTACATGCGGAGCAAGGATGCGACGCAGGCGATGCCGGACGATGCGGAGAGCCACTTTGCGCTGGCGCAGGCGGCGGAGAAGCTGAAGAAGAAGGACGAAGCGGTCGCGGAGTACTCGATGTATCTGAAGCTTGATCCGGCGGGGGATCGGACGGCGGCTGCCGAGAGGGCGCTGAAGGTGTTGCGGTAGGTGACGGGCTGTAGGGTGACGGACTGTAGGGTGACTGCGGTGGGCCGGTCGGGGTAAGCTTGCGCCAGCCATGGACAGGACGCTGGAGCAGCTGGAGCGGGAGATTCGTGCGGGGCTTGCGGGGCTGAGTGCGGGGCAAACGCAGCTGCGGCCGGTGAAGTCTCCGGCGAAGTGGAGCATCCAACAGGTGATGGAACATTTGCTGCTGACGTATGCGTCGAGCTGCGGCGTGGTGGAGGAGCGGGTGGGGAAAGGCTCGCCGACCAGGGCTTCGCCGAGCCTGGTGCAGCGGGTGGGGCAGTGGGCGGTGCTCGAGTGCGGCTATTTTCCGATGGGCCGGAAGTCGCCGGCGATGGTTGCTCCTCCGGATGAGGTGGAGGCGGCTGCGGGTGAGGTGCTGGCGGGCCGGGCCGAGGAGTTGCTGCGGCGTTTTGATGGCGTGACGGCTGCGGCAGAGGCGCTCTTCGGGAGGCGGCGGGCGATCAGCCATGCGGTGCTGGGGCCGCTGAGCGCGAGGCAATGGCGGCGGTTTCAGCTGGCGCATGGGCGGCATCACCTGCGGCAGATTGCGGCGATCCGGGCGGGGCACGGGGTTTAGGCTGAGTGACTTAGGCTGGGCTCATTAGGCTGGGCTCATCATCTGGACTCATTAGTCCTGGGCGAGGATGGCGGTGGGGTCCGGCTCGGGCTCGACGTCTTCGACGACGCGGAGGTAGCGGCGCATGTAGCGGAGGGGATCTTCGGCTGCGGCCATCTCGCGGAGGTGGTAGAGCCAGGCGTGCTCGCGGGCAGTGCGGCGCATGTAGCCCTTGCGCATGACGGTGCCGATGCGGCCGTCGGCCATCTTGCGGGTAAAGGTCTGGGGGGGTACCTGGAAGGTGATCTGGCCGCCGGCCTTCCAGAAGTTGACGGCGAACTCGTGGGAGAAGAGCAGGGCGTAGTAGCGGCGCTGTTCGACGAGGGTCTGGACGGCGTCTGCGGGGCTGTGCCAGGGCAGACCGAGCCGGCCGATGTACCAGCGGCGAAATTCAAAGCCGTTCGCGCGGGCCTGGCCCACAAGCAGCTGGAGCAGATCAGTTCTGGTCATGGAGGAACACCTTAACGCCTCCTCCGGCAGACTGCGTGAGCACGCCGGTCGTGACTATAGTGTACGTGCGGGAGTTTGCAGGAGAGAGAATTCAGAGGTGATATTAATTTGCTTTGGAGCAGGATGAGGTGTGTGGGGCGTGGCCGGGCTTTGCCGGTGCTGGTGGTGTTGACTTTGCTGGGGACGAGCGTGGGGGTTGCTGCGGGGGCGGCGGACGTGCCGGCGGAGATGGCGCGGCATACGGATCCGATCAACTTGCAGCAGGATGTTCGGGATGCGCATACGTACTTTTACAACCTGGATTATGACCGGGCGCTGGCTATCTTCGAGACGGTCGAGCAGGCACATCCGCAGAGTGCGATGGCGATGGATTACGTGCTGATGGTGCTGATCTTTCGCGAGCTGTACCACCAGGATTTGCTGGATACGACGTACTATGCGCATGACTCTTTCCTAAGCTCGAAGCGCACGGTGACAGTGCCAGAGGAGACGCGACGCCAGATCGAGTCGACTACGGACGCGGCGTTGGCGCTGTGTGACCAGCAGATTCATGCGAATCCGAATGATACGAATGCCTTGTTTGCGCGGGGGTATGCGCGGGGGATGCATGCGGCGTTTATCACGCTGGCCGACCACAGCTTCGTGACGGCGGCACGGCAGGGGCTGGCGGCGCGGAATGACAGCGAGCACGTGTTGAAGCTCGATTCGGAGTATCAGGATGCGAAGATGGCGGTCGGGATCCAGCAGTTTGCGGTGGCAAGCCTGCCGCGGATGGTGCGGATGATGGTGGGCATTGCGGGGGTCGATGGGAACAAGGAGAAGGGGCTGCAGCTGCTGCGCGAGGCGGGGGAGCATGGGCTGGTGACGCGGGTGGAGTCGCGGACGGCGTTGTCGCTTTTTTTGCGGCATGACGGGCGCTATCCCGAGGCGCTTGCGGTGCAGCATGGGCTGGCGCAGGAGTTTCCGCACGATTATCTGTTTCGGCTGGAGGAGGCGAACCTGACGAAGGATGAAGGGAACGGGCCGAAGGCGATTGCGGCGTACCGGGAGGTGCTGGCAGATGCGCGCCGGCCGGGATATTTCGTGGATGCGCGACTGCAGCTGGCGTGGTTCGGGCTGGCGGATACGGAGCGCGGGCAGAACGACATTACCAATGCGGCGAAGCACTATCTGGAGGCGTCGGAGCAGCCGAACTGCAGTGACTGGCTACGGCGGCGGGCGCAGCTGAATGCGGGCGAGATGCTGGATCTGCTGCATGATCACGGCAACGCGATGAAGCAGTACCAGCTGGCAGCGGCGAGTGGCGGGGACCAGTCGCAGGCGGATGCGGCGCGGCGGTATATGAAGTCGCCGTACGCGGGCAAGTGACGGTGCTGTGGGGTAGCGGGGGCAGTTTGGAAGTCCTACGGGTGCAGGTACTCCGCGAGGCCGATTAGCAGCCAAGTCATCAGGCAAATTGCGTACATTGCGCGTTTGAGGTTCGTGAGCTGTCGCCCTGCGGATCGATTCTCGGACGCAGCAAAGTTCTCACGGTAGACAACGACCGAGATCGCTACGAACTGAGCGACGAGGCACCCATAGATAAGCGGTGACTTGTGTTGCATGCTGCCATGCTCTCAGCCTTTCAAGGGAGGTGCAAGAGGGTTTAAGCTGCACCCACCCCCGGGGGCTGGGGAACCTTCCGGGAGAGCGTCGCGTATGTAAAGATGATGTCTTCGGAGCTTCGCCATGTTTTGTTCCAAATGTGGAAGTCGGTTTGATGCGAGTGCTCGTTTCTGCTCGATGTGCGGGAGTGCGCGTGAGGTGGTCTCGAGTGTTCCGCCGCTGTCTGCGGGCGTGTTTCGCGGAAACGGTCAGCTGGTCCGGCCACGATCGCCGCGGGTGATTGCGGGTGTCTGTGCGGGGTTTGCGGAGCACTATGGGTGGGACCTGAACCTGGTGCGGCTGATCGCCGTGGTGGTGACGCTGCTGACGGGCGTGACGCTGATCGCGTATATCGTCGCGTGGATTATTATTCCCGACGGGCAGTATGCGCTGCCGTCTGCTGTGGCTCCGCCGCCGCCTCCACCATCGACGTCGACTGCGGAGAGCGCGGCGCGTTGACGGTTCCGCATCGACCGTTTCTGTATCGTAGCCGCCGGCTTGCCTGTGATGGTGTCGACCTGACGACGCTGGCGGAGGAGCATGGGACGCCGCTCTACGTGTATTCGGGGGGCCAGATTGCCCGTCGCTTTTCGCTGTTCGCGGAGGCGTTCGCGGGACGGTCGCATACGGTCTGCTATTCGGTGAAGGCGAACTCGGCGCTGGCTATATTGAGAATGCTGGCGGAGCTGGGTGCGGGCTTTGACATTGTCTCGGGCGGGGAGCTGGAGCGGGTGCGCCGGGCGAGCCGGGCTGCGTTGAAGCGTGTTGTCTTCTCCGGGGTGGGAAAGCAGGTGTGGGAGATTGACGCGGCGCTGCAGGCGGAGATCCTGATCTTCAACGTGGAGAGCGAGGCGGAGCTGGCGCTGCTGGCGGCGCGCGCGGAGGCGATGGGGAAGCGGGCTCGATTTGCGCTGCGGGTGAACCCTGACGTGTTTGCGGAGACGCATCCTTATATATCGACGGGGCTGCGGGAGCACAAATTCGGGGTGGAGATCGGGTTGGCGCGGGCAATCTATCGCCGGGCTCGGCGGAGCCGGTGGCTGGATGCGGCGGGCGTGAGTGTGCATATCGGGTCGCAGATTCGGGCTGTCGAGCCATTTGCGGCGGCGCTGGCACGGGTGGTCTCGCTAATCGGCGAGCTGGTGGAGGATGGCGCTGCGATACGGTATGTCGACGCCGGGGGTGGGCTGGGGATCGAGTACGGTGCAGGGCCGTTTGACCCGGCGGTGCAGGTGGAGAGTTATGCTGCGGCGCTCGAAGGGGCGCTGGGCGAGCGGGGACTGCACCTGCTGCTCGAGCCCGGCAGATTTATTGTCGCTGAGGCTGGCGGGCTGATGACGCGAGTGCTACAGGTGAAGCAGAACGGCGGGAAGACGTTTGTGATTACGGACGCCGGGATGAACGACCTGATTCGGCCGGCACTCTACCAGGCGCACCACGAGATTCTGCCGGTGCGGCAGGCTGGTTCTGGTGCAGATAAGGTGGTGGATGTAGTCGGGCCGGTGTGCGAGTCGGGGGACTTCTTTGCGCGGGATCGAGCGCTGGCGGGAACGAAGCCGGGCGGGTTGCTGGTGCTGCTGGATGCGGGCGCGTACGGGATGAGCCTGAGTTCGAATTACAACACGCGGGCGCGACCGGCGGAGGTGCTGGTGGAGGGTAAGGCGGCGCGGTTGATTCGGCGGCGGGAGAGCTTCAAGGATCTTTTTGCGGCTGAAGTGCTGTCCTGAGCGTAGTGCCGCGGGTGGGGATGGCCACGTTACAGGAGCGAGAAATGCGCTTGTCCGTCATGCTAAACTCGCAGGGTTGAAGAGCCGTGGAAGCTGGCGGCGCGCATAGATCATCTGCAGAGGGAAGACCATGTCAGGCCATTCAAAATGGGCAACAATCAAACATAAAAAGGGCGCAACGGATGCCAAGCGGGGCAAGATCTTCACGCGCCTGATCAAGGAAATCACGATTGCGGCGAAGGGCGGCGGGGGCGATCCGGATGGGAACCCACGGCTGCGCACGGCGATCGCGGCGGCGAAGGCGGAGAACATGCCGGCGGACAATATCAAGCGGGCGATCCAGCGTGGAACGGGCGAGCTGGAGGGTGTGAACTACGACGAGATCACGTATGAAGGTTATGGGCCGGGCGGGGTGGCGGTGATCGTCGACGTGCTGACGGACAACAAGAATCGGGCGGTGAGCGAGATTCGCCATGCGTTCTCGAAGAACGGCGGGAACCTGGGGGAGTCGCACTCGGTGTCGTGGATGTTCTCGAAGAAGGGCGTGATCGTAGTGGCGAAGTCGGCTGTCTCTGAGGAGAAGCTGACGGAGGTGGTGCTCGACGCGGGTGCGGAAGACCTGGCGGATGAGGGCGATACGTGGGAGGTGCTGTGTGCGCCGGCCGACTATGAGGCGGTGACGCTGGCACTGAAGGCGGCGAAGATTACGCCGGAGCATGCCGAGGTGACGATGATTTCCTCGACGTATACGAAGCTCGAAGGGGCTCCGGCGAACCAGATGATGCGGCTGCTGGAGGTGCTGGAGGACTTGGATGATGCCCAGAATGTCTATTCGAACTTCGATATGGATGAGGCGGCGATGACTGCTGCCGGACACTGAGGCAGGTAGAATAGATCTGCAGGGAGCCGCCGTTCGCCGGCGGCTTTCTTATGGTCTCGTGTGGCTCGGGATCGAGCCTGCGCGACAACAGCATGAACCTGGAGTGCATTTTGACAATGATGGTATGGAGTTCCGGCAGGACCGCCCTGCTGGGTGTAGCGCTCTGCCTGCTGGGCGCGGTGTGCGCGGTGAATGCAGCGGGGCAGGAGGCGACGAATCCGCTTTTCTCTGACGCCGGTGCGGCCCGCAAGCCGCTGGAGTTTGGGGCGGTGGTGCAGGGCGGCAACGGGGTCACCGATAATCGTGACGATTTCAAATTCTTTATGGCTGGCGTCCACGCGGGTAAGGTGCTGACGCCGAACATGGGCCGGGGGCTGCTGCACGGGAACTTCGAATACGCGATGGAGCTGTTTCCGTTCTGGCAGTCGTATACGCCGAAGTTTCAGCGGACGAGCTGCGTGGCGACATCGCTTCCGAATACGATCGAGTGCTCGCCGTTTTACACGGTCGGCGGTACTTTCTCGGGAACTACGGTGACGCCAATCATCCTGCGATGGAACTTTTCGGGGACCAGGCGGGTGGCCTTCTGGGCGCAGGGGGCGGGCGGCCTGCTGTGGACGAACCATAAGTATCCGGCATTCGGCTCACCGTCGCCGAGCCTGGGCGCGGACGGCCCGAATACGGAGGCGAGTGTGTGGAACTTCACACCGCAGGGCGGGATCGGGCTGCATTATTTTGTGAAGCCGCGGCACTCGATCGACCTGGGGGCGAATGCTGTCCATATTTCGAGTGCATCGCTTGGGGATAAGAACCCGGGCGTGAACGCGAGCGTGCAGTTTACGCTTGGGTATAGCTGGTGGAAGTAGCTTCCTTGTAGGATGCTGGGGCTACGGATGAAGACCGATTCCATTATTGAATGCGTGCCGAACTTCTCGGAGGGAACGGATCGCGGGGTTGTAAGCCGGATCGTGGCGGAGATGCAGGTGGAGGGGGTTCACCTGCTGGACTGGTCGCTCGATGGCGCACACAACCGGTCGGTGGTGACGCTGGCTGGTCCGCCGGAGGCGGTGGTGGAGGCGGCGGTGCGGGGTGTCGGGATGGCGGCGAAGCTGATCGATCTGACGCGGCAGAGCGGGGTGCATCCGCGGATCGGGGCGGCGGACGTGGTGCCGTTTGTGCCGGTGAGCGGGCTGTCGCTGGGGGAGTGTGCGATGCTGGCGCGGCAGGCGGGGCTGCAGATCTGGCGGCGGTACGGGGTGCCGGTGTACTTCTACGGGGCTGCGGCGGCTCGGCCGGACCGGGTGCTGCTGGAGGATGTGCGGCGGGGCGAGTTTGAAGGGCTGCGCATTGCGTCGCAGAAGGACACGGCGCGGCGGCCGGATGTTGGCGGGCCGGAGCTGCATGAGACGGCCGGGGCGAGTGCGGTGGGAGCGCGCAGCTTCCTGATCGCGTACAACATTTACCTGGCGGAGCCGGACGTGGCGGTGGCGCGGGCGATTGCGCGGGAGATTCGATCCGCGAACGGCGGTCTGCATGGGGTAAAGGCAATTGGCGTGCTGTGCGATGGGCGGGCGCAGGTAGCGATGAATATCACCGATTTCCGGATGACGCCGGTGCGGGTGGTGCATGCGAAGGTCCAGGAGCTGGCGCGAAAGAACGGCGCGCGGATGGCAGAGGGCGAGCTGATCGGACTGATTCCGCAGGATGCATTTGATCCGGCAGCGGCATGGGTGAGCGATATTCCGGGATTTCAAGCAGAGGCCAAGGTGCTGGAACAAAAGTTGCATCAGCCGATGAGCTGGCCGCGGTATTCTGGAGTTGGAGAACCGGCTTGAGGATGAGACAGGTTGCCGCCGTGCTGCTTGCTGTGCTGCTGGTTTGCGGCACGGCGTGGGCGTCGGTGTGCGATCTTACGTGCCAGCTTGGCGGGATGAAGTTGGTGTGCGCTGCTGGCTCGATGAACGAGCCGGCGATGCTGATGAGGTGTGGGCATTGTGAGGGCGCGGTGGTGCATGCGGTGTGCTCGCCGATGCAGTGCGGCCATGCGGTGGTGGCTGGTGAGCGGGCGAGTGATGATGTGGCTCGCGTGTTGACGAGCCCGCTGGTGGGGGCGACGCTGGAGATACCTATGCCGCCGGGTGGTGGGTCGGGGTGGTACGGGGAGAGCGAATCGCCTGAGCGCGCGACGATCTTTCGACCGCTGCTTGTGGCGTTGCGCGTCTAGATACGACCTGATCCAGCTTGCATGTTGCTGCTGCCTTTTCGGGCGTGGCGTGTGGATCGCGATGGTCAAGCTGCCGGGTGCTCCGGCTGGAAGCTCAGGTTCAAGGTGTTACGTTTTTTGATGCTGATGGTGTGTGTATGCCCGCTGGTGAGCGGTGCACAGGAGCCGGCTGCTATGCCGGGGATGGCGATGCCGGGCAAGGCGATGCCGGGCA
>CAXTLS010000009.1:71021-76225 GCA_964245235.1 uncultured Acidobacteriaceae bacterium | reverse complement strand
GGCGATGCCGGGCAAGGCGATGCCGGGCAGCTCCGGGGCGAGCCAAGCTCAGGGCAAGCCGACGGCCGCGCCGGCCATAAACCCGCAGCTGCCAGGCATGCAGGAGGGCGGGATGACGGAGTTGATGGAGCAGATGCATCCGGGGAGCTTTCTGCAGGAGATACGCCATCATGGAGCGTCGGGGACGAGCGCCGAGCCGGACTCGACACCGGTGCCGATGCTGATGACGATGAAGGGAGCGTGGATGCTGATGTTCCATGCAAACGTCTTCATCACGGAGGAGCAGCAGACGAGCCCGCGGGGTGGGGACAAGCTTTTCTCGACCAACTGGTTTATGCCGATGGCGGAGCGTCGCCTGGGACCGGGGCAGTTGACGGTCCGGTCGATGTTTTCGCTCGAGCCGGCGACGATTACGGGGAGGCGCTACCCGCTGCTTTTTCAGCAGGGAGAGACGGCTTTCGGCGTGCCGATTGCGGACGGCCAGCATCCACATGACTTCTTTATGGAGCTCGCCGCGCTGTACGATTTGCCGCTGGGTGAGCGGACGCTGCTGTCGTTCTACGCGGCGCCGATCGGTGATCCGTCGATCGGGCCGACGGCGTATCCGCACCGGGCTTCGGCGCTCGAGAATCCAGTGGGAACGCTGGGGCACCACCAGGAGGACTCGACGCATATCGCGAGCGATGTGGTGACGGTGGGGCTGACGCACGGGATGGTGCGGGTGGAGGCGAGCGGCTTCCATGGACGGGAGCCGGATGAATTTCGCTGGAATGTGGACCAGGCGGCGATTGATTCCTGGTCGACGCGGCTGACGGTGCAGCCGGGGCGGAACTGGAGCGGGCAGTACTCGTATGCGCGGCTGACGAGTCCGGAGCAACTGCTTCCGGCGGAGAACCAGGAGCGGATGACGGCTTCAGTGATGTACAACAAGCCGCTCCGTCGGGGGAACTGGGCGAGTACGGCGCTGTGGGGCAGAACGCGGGCGCTCGAGGATGGGAGCAAGGAGAACAGCTATCTGCTGGAGTCGACGGTGCGGTTTCGAGATCTGAACCATGCCTGGACGCGCATCGAGAACGCGGGGCGATCGAATGAGCTGCTGAATGGCGAGAACCCGTTGCCGGCCGGGTTCGTCGAGGTTCCGCTGACCCATGTGCAGGCGTATACCTTCGGCTATGACCGGGACGTGGCGATGCTGCCGCACGTGGCGTCAGCGATCGGCGCGCAGGTGACGACGTATGGGGTGGGTAAGCCGCTGCAGGGGATCTATGGAAGTGATCCGGTGGGGGTTGCGGTGTTTCTTCGGCTGCGGCCGTTTACGGGTAAGGACCGGTAATGGGGACGGGATGTGTACGGGCCGGGCGATTGGCCGAGGAAGGCTGCAGGGTGAATCCGCGGTGCCGGCCAGAGCGTTGTAGGTACAGGTATCGGTCGGAACACGACCTTAATGGGTGCCGATCGTCCAACAAAGTAGGCGGATTTACTTGCCTCCTAGCCGGTTTCACTGAACAATAAAAGGGTTGTGCCCTCCGCTCGTGAAGCTGGGCGGTACCTGGAGTTTACCTTGCGTATATTGACTCGACAGAATTTCATTCTCGCTGCTCTCGTGCTTAGCTCCTCCGCGGGGTTTGCGGCGCAGCTGAGCAGCGACGGCAAGTCCGCTATCCCTCATGATGTGCAGCAGCTGATCGTGGTCGACTACCGCGCCATGCAGAACTCGTCGGCGGCGATGAGCCTGAAGGATCGCGTGCTGCCGCCGGAGCTGAAGCGGCTCGAGACGGCGCTGAAGAACTCGGGCATGAAGGTCGATCAGGACGCGGACGTGCTGGCGTTTGCGGCGTTTCGGGTGAGCGATGCGACGCGGTCGGATGCGGGGACGCGGACGGTCGGAATCGCACAGGGTCAGTTCCAGACGCGCGCGATCCTGGCGAACTTTGCGAAGAACAAGGTGAAACCGGTGATTCTGCGCAACAACAGCATTTACCCGATGGCGTCGGGAAGCGTGGTTGCATTTTTGAACCAGACGACAATGGTGTTTGGAGATCGGGATGCGGTGCGTGCGGCACTCGATGCACGCGACGGCATGATTCCGAATTTTCTGAGCGACGGCGAGATGGTGAACGAGATGGCGGCCGTCGATTCGCGCGCGGTCTGGAGCCTGCTCGACCAGAAAGGCACGCAGACGATGATGAAGGGCGCGCTTGGCGAGGCGGCGCAGCTGGCGGACTATGACACGATCAAGAACCGCTTTCGGAGCTCGCGGTACACGATGGATTTTCAGAACGGGGTACGGTTCGAGATGGCGGTCGTGATGTCCGACACGGTAACTGCGGCGACGGTGGCGACGCTGATGCAGGGAGCGGCGCTGCTGAAGAAGAACACGGGAACGCCGCTCGAGAAGTCGGCGCTCGAGCAGACGCGAATCGATTCCAATGCGGGAACGCTGTCGGTGAACTATTCTTCCTCGGATAGCCAGTTTGCGAGCCTGCTGAGTTCGCCGCTGTTCCAGTCGGTTGTGCGGTAGCGGCTTCGACGTAACTTGCGATGGCAAAGACCCCGGCGATGGCCGGGGTCTTTTATTGGGCGGAGTGGAGCGGCGGCAGGGGTTCTGCCCGGAGTCTCGGTTATAGCTCTCTAACCAATCTTCCTGCGACTTCGGCCCCCTACCTGCTTTTCCAGGGGCATGGACAGTGGCATTTACGCAGCGTATACCGGCTTGCTGGCGCGCACGCAGGCGCTTGATACGGCCGCAAATAACCTGGCCAACGCGGGGACAAATGGCTTCCGGGCGGAGCGGGACTACTTTCGCAGTGTGCTGACGGACAGGATTACGGAACAGCCGCTGTCGCAGGTGGGCTCGGCGGTGAACGGCTTTGGGGTGCTGGGCGGCAACCGGCTGGATACGGGGCAGGGCCAGATTGCGCCTACGGGCAACCCCCTCGATCTGGCGCTGAATGGCTCCGGCTTCTTCGCGGTCAGGACCGCGCAGGGTGTGCGGTACACGCGCGATGGCTCATTCAGCCGGTCAGCATTGGGTGTGCTTGAGACGGGAGCGGGTGAGCCGGTGCTCGATCAGAAGCTGCTGCCGATCACGATTCCTTCGGGCGCGGTGCAGGTGTCGCCGGATGGAACGGTATCGGTGGCGACGGCCGATGGCAGCAACATCGCCGGGCAGGTCGGGATCTTCGACTTTGCGAATGACGCTTCGCTCACGGCGGAGGGTACGAACCGGTTTGTAGCTTCGCCGGATAACCCGGCGATTGTGAGCACGGCGACCGTCCAGCAGGGTTCGCTTGAAGGAGCGAACAGCGATGCGGTGCACGGATCGATGCAGCTGATCCTGGTGCAGCGACAGGCCGAGATGATGCAAAAGGCGCTGAGCGCGTTCAACAACGATCTGGATAAGACGGCGGCGGAGGAGTTGCCGCGGGTTTAGGGCAGGGCGCAGCGGGTTGAGAGCTTAGGGTAGCCGGCAACGGCAAAGGAGAGGTGATGATACGAGCTTTATATACGGCGGCAAGTGGTATGAGTGCGCAGCAGGCGAACCTGGACACGGTGGCGAACAATCTGGCGAACTCGGCGACTACGGGCTTTCGGCAGCGACGGCTGCAGTTCCAGGACATGATCTATCAGAACCTGATCACGCCGGGCTCGGCGCAGAGCCAGTCGACGGTCTCGGCGGGTCTGCAGATCGGGCTGGGAACGCGGACGGCGGCGAGCGAGGTCATCATGACGCAGGGTGACTTCAACCAGACTTCGAACCCGCTCGACCTGGCGATCCAGGGTGCGGGATTCTTCCAGGTGCAACAGCCGGATGGAACGATCGCGTTTACACGCGATGGGAGCTTCCACCTGAATAACCAGGGAACGCTGGTGACGGCTACGGGAGACATGCTGCTGCCGAATCTTACGATTCCTTCGAACGCGACGGCGGTGACCATCTCGCAGTATGGCGTGGTGTCGGCGACGATCCCGGGGCAGACCAATGCGGCGCAGCTGGGAACGATGCAGCTGGCGACGTTTGCGAACCCGGGCGGCCTGAGTTCGATTGGCAGCAACCTGTTTCAGCAGACGCAGTCTTCGGGCAACGCAATTACAGATCTGCCGGGCGGCACGAGCGGCATGGGAACGCTGCAGCAGGGCTATCTCGAGAACTCGAATGTGGACGTGGTGGGCGAGTTTGTGCAGATGATCCTGGCCCAGCGGGCGTACGAGAGCAATTCGAAGGTAGTGCATGTGGCTGATGACATGTACTCGCAGATCAACGGGATGATTCGCTAGGGGCGTTATGAATCGGAAGCGCTGGGTGGCTGGTGTCGTGGTTGCGGGATGGTGGGCGGGGGCTGCGGGCCTGCGGGCTGCAGAACTCGAGCCTGGCGGCTGCGCGAGTACACCGGCGGCGGCGCTGGTGGCCGCACGGAAGGGCTTCGGTGCAGGTGCTTCTGCGGCTGGCGAGACGCACGGGTACCGCGTCGACACAGTTCGCTGGGACCCGCTGCTGCGGCAGAGCTGGGCGGTGATCCGGAGCTGTGATCACCTCGCCTGGCCTTCGTTCACGATGTTGGCGGATCTGCCGGGGCCGCACGCTGCTGCGAGCGCCATGGCCGCGGGAACGATGGCGGGGACGCCAGCGGACCGGTCGTCCGCGATGGTGCTGATCGTTCATGTCGGGGACCTGGTTCGGCTGTGGAAGAGCGACCGCTATGCGCGTATCGAGATGACGGGAACGTCAGAGGAGAACGGCGCGGTCGGCGCGCGGGTGCGGGTGCGGCTGGTTGCGGCGCAGGCGATAGATGGCCGGGTGAGCCCGACGCAGTTTCTGGCAGGTGTCGTGCGCGGGCCGAACGACGTGGAGATGGAACGGTGAGCGACTTCCTAAAGACTGAAGAGGCCAGGTTGTGCGAGCTGCGGCTGGCGGTGATCGCGGGGCTGGCTGTCGTGCTGCTGCAGGCCAGTGCGGCCCAGGCGCAGGGAGCAATGCCGGTCCTCGCCCAGCCCTATGCGCCGGCGGTGACCCAGCCAGCGATCCAGCCAGGAGCCGCCCAGCCGGGTACCAAGAGCTCGCTCTCGCAGAAGCTGCAGCTGACGCCGAAGCCGAACGTGGCGACGAACTCGCTGGCGACGTACCTTTCGCGGGTGCGGACGGAGACTTCGAATGCGCTGCCGACGCCGGGGGCGATCTGGACGGATAGCGGGCGGCTGACGCG
>CAXTLS010000009.1:37168-71011 GCA_964245235.1 uncultured Acidobacteriaceae bacterium | reverse complement strand
GCCGCGATGGCGCGATGGCCGTCGCGTCGCTCGATGCGCTGCCGACGCCTCCTTCGGTCTAGATGGCGGGGGGCGGGCTGACGCGGATGAATACGGATGTGCGGGCGATGCGGCCGAATGACCTGATCTCGATCGTGGTGGTTGAGAACCTGGCGGCATCGACCGATGGAACGGTCAAGAACTCGCGGGCATCCAGTGCGAGCTCGCAGATTACAAGCCTGTTTGGTCTGTTGAAGGCGGGCAACGCGTTGCAGAACCTGGTAGGGCAGACATCCGCACAGGCATTGAGCGCGCAGGGTGCAAGCGCGACGAATTCAAGTTTGACAACGGTCTTCGGGGGACAGGTGGTGGATGTGCTGGCGAATGGAATGCTGGTGATCGAGGCGGCGCGGCAGGTTGAGTTCTCGCAACAGACGCAGACGATCGTGCTGCGGGGCATGGTGCGTCCGGAGGATATCTCGCAGCAGAATCAGGTCCTGTCGACAGCGATATCGAGCCTTGAGCTCGAGGTGCGCGGGAAAGGCATCGTGAACGATGCGACTTACCGGCAGAACCCGCTGGTGCGGCTGCTGGAACGGATCTTGATCTTCTAGGGAGATGTAATGGAACACAGTGGCTGGCTGGAGACGATGGACCGAACCAGGGAGCTGAGCCAAGGCAGGAAGCTGACGCTGCGCCTGATGCTGCTGGCGGGCGTGCTTGGGGTGCTCTGGCTTGTTCCTGCTGCCGCCTTTGCCGCCGCCATCTCGGTCGACGCGCCGGTGGGCCAGCCAAGGGAGGCGCGCATTAAGGATATTGCAACGATCGAAGGGATTCGCGACAACCAGCTGGTGGGCTACGGGATCGTGGTGGGGCTGAACGGCACGGGCGACAGCCAGCAGACCAGCTTTCCGGTCCAGACGCTGGCGGCGACGCTGCTGCGGATGGGGGTGAGCGTGCCGGCGGCTGCGATTCGCGTGCAGAACCTGGCAGCGGTCTTCATCTCAGCGACGCTGCCGCCATTTGCACGGCCGGGCACGAAGCTGGATATTACGGCGTCCTCTGCCGGCGACGCGCGGAGTCTTGAGGGCGGGCTGCTGCTGATGACGCCGCTGTATGGGCCGGACGGGAAGATCTACGCGCAGGCCCAGGGCCCGCTGGTGCTGGGCGGATACACGGTCACGGCGAACGGCAATGTGAAGCAGGTCAATCACCCGACCACGGGACGGATTCCGGGTGGGGCGATGGTGGAGCGCGGGGTGCCGCTCGAGCTCGCGGGCCGTAACGAATTTTCGCTGCTGCTGAACGATGCTGACTTTCGCAGCGCGGAGGCGATGGCGCAGGCGATCAACAAGGAGCTGGGACGCAATGCGGCGCGTGCTGTCGACAGCCGCAGGATCACGCTCGCGGTGAGCAGCGGCGAGGAGATCCCGGCGCTGCTGGGCAGGGTGGAGGCGATCGAGGTGCCGTTTTATCCGCGGGCGAAGGTGGTCGTGAATGAACGCACGGGCACGGTGGTGATCGGCGGTACGGTGGTGCTGCAGCCGGTCTCGATTCTCCACGGGGGCTTGACCGTGAACATTGTGAATGAGTTCCAGGTGTCGCAGCCGAATGCCTTTGGCGCAGGCACGACGCAGGTGGTGCAGCAGACGCATGTGGAGGCGAAAGATAAGGCGGTCAACCGGATCGAATTGAAGCAGGGGGCGACGGTCGATGACCTGGTCCGGAGTCTGCAGCAGATCGGAGCGTCGGCGCGGGATGTGATCTCGATCCTGCAGGCGATGAAATCGGCCGGAGCATTGGAAGCGGAGATCGAGGTGCTATGAACATCACCATGGGAACGACCCAACCGATTGTTGCGGATAAGGCCACGGCGCAGCATGCGAAGCTGGTGGACGCGGCGCAGCAGTTTGAGGGCATGCTGCTGCAGGAAATGTTGAAGGGAATGCAGGGCGGCAAGGATGGCGAGGACAAGGATGACTCGGCGGACGGCAGTAATGACACCCTGCGGAGCTTCGGAACCGAGGCTGTGGCAAGGGCCATCGCGAAGGGGGGAGGGGTGGGAATCGCACGGCAGATAGTACAAAAGGTGACTATTGAACAGGGGAGTAGTGCCCAAAGGTAGCGATTTCAAACTGAAGTTTCTGGAATGAACGCCGATTGATTGATGTAGGACGGACAAAACATTATGACTTCGAATGCGATCGGCAATCTTCCTCTCTCACAACTGCAGCAGACGGCTTCTGTGGCGAAGACCGCTGCGGATGCGAAGCTCACCAATGGTGGAGCTGACAAGACGGTGACGGCGAGCCCTGCCGCCGTGACCGACCAAACCAGTCTGAGTGTGGCGAGCACCCTGGTTTCGCAGGCTCTCAGCCTCTCCGATGTTCGGACCGACCGGGTCGCCAGCCTGCAGCAGGCGATCGCTGCCGGAACCTACAGCGTCTCCTCCGCGGATGTAGCGGACAAACTGCTCCAGTCACTCCTCGGCTAGCCCTATGACCCGCGTCCAGACTCGCGTTCAGACCCACGCCCAGACCCGCGTCGAAACCAGCCTCCAGAGCACTGCGCACGACCACGCACACCTGGACGCAAAGGCGCTTACCGGCGAGCTGGAGCGGACGGTGCTGGCGCTGACGGTCTTCGACATCGATCGGCTTGAGGCGATGGAAGCGCGCATTCGTGCGGTGACGGCCGAACACCTTGCCCATCGCCGCGAGCAGCTGCCGGAGTTGGTCGAGAAGCATGCGCTGCTGGGACAACTGCTGGAGGTGACGGCGGCAAATCTGAAGGTGCTGGTATCGGTGCTGAACCTTGAGGCAAGAACGGAGCTGCGATAGCTATGGGTACCCTGACCTCCCTGATGAGTATTGCGTCGAACGCGCTGCTGGCTGAACAGGCGGCGCTGAACGTGACCTCGAACAACGTGGCTAACCAGAATACGGTTGGCTACACGCGCGAGGTCGTGAACTTCCAGTCACAGGATTCGATCACCATCGGCAGTGCGACAGTTGGCCAGGGTGTGACGACAGGGAGTGGAGCGACGTCGGTGCGCGACCGCATCCTGGAACGGCGGGTGCAGCAGCAGACCCAAGTGCAGGCACAGAGCAGCGCGGTTGAGTCGGCGTTGACGTCGGTGCAGAGCGTCTTCCAGCTGAGCGCGACGGCGAGCTCGGCGGCGGCGACCACGCTGGGCACGGCCATCGATTCCTTCTATAACTCGTTTACGACGCTCGAGGCCAATCCATCGGACACGGCAACGCGGCAGAGTGTGCTGACCGCGGCCACGGCGTTGACGAACGCATTCAACGCGGCCTCGGCGCAGTTGTCGAGCGCATCGACTTCGTTGAATAGCCAGGTGACGGCGAGCGTCGGCTCGATCAACTCGATCACCGCGAACATTGCGACGTTGAATCAGCAGATTGCTGCGGCTAGCCCGAACAGCGATGCGGGTACGCTCGAAGACCAGCGGCAGGCATCGATTGCGCAGCTGTCGCAGCTGATCGGTCTCGATCAGATTACGACCGAGCAGAATGGAATCACGCTGACAACGAGCAGCGGTGCGGTGCTGGTGAGCGCTGGTCAGTCCTATGCGCTTCAGACGAGCCAGGTTGCGGGCGTGACCCACGTCCAGGCCGGGCCGGAGGCTGTTGATGTGACGGCGACGATTACGGGAGGCAGCCTGGGGGGTGAGCTCGAGGCACGTGACCAGCAGCTTTCGAACTTTTCAGGCGCACTCGACAGCCTTGCTTACGCCATTGGAAGCCAGGTAAATACGCAGAATGCTGCGGGAGTGGATGGGAACGGGAATCCAGGCGCGGCGATCTTCACGCTGCCCGGGACCGCGGCAGGCGCGGCAGGCGCGATTGCGCTCGCGACCAGTGATCCGGCGAGCATTGCTGCGGCTTCGATTGGTCAAGGCACGACGGGGAATGGGAATGCCGTCGCGATCGCCGGCCTGGCCAGCGCTGCTTCGGTGAGCGGGCAGACGCCTGGGGGCTTCTTCGGATCGCTGCTGGCGCAGATCGGCAATGCGGTCTCATCGGCGACGTCCGACAACACGGTGCAGCAGGCTGCGCTGACGCAGCTGACGTCGCTGCGCGATGCGACTTCCGGGGTATCGCTCGACCAGGAGGCGGCTAACCTGACGCAGTATCAGCGATCGTACGAGGCAGCGGCGAAGGTGTTTTCAATCGTCGACACTCTGCTTGCCGATGCCCTCAATCTTGGAGTCTCTTCCGCTGTGAGCTAGAGGCAGTCGTCTTGAAGTTGCAGGATGTTCAAGAAGGAATCGTAGGAACCGAAGGAGCTATAGCGTGCGTGTCGATCCGAACTACCTTGTAAAGCTTTCCAGTACGCTCGACCAGTCAAGCGCGGTCCAGGCCCAGCTGACGGCAGAACTCTCGAGCGGTCTGCGGGTGACCTCGCTCTCGGTTGATCCGGTGGCTGTGGCGCAGAGCTCCCTCCTAAACTCGGCGATCAGCCAGCAGGATACCTATGTGCAAGTGGCTTCGGGCGAGGGTAGCCGTTTGCAGGCCACCGATAGTGCGCTGGGTGAGGTGGTGACCCAGCTCACGGCGGCGATCAGCCTGGCGACCCAGGCCTCGAACGGGGTTCAGACGGCGGCTGCACAGAGCGCGTCCCTGGCGCAGTTGACCGGGATTCGCGACACCATCGTCTCGCTGGCAAACACGAGCTACACCGGGACGTATCTCTTCAGTGGCAGCCAGGGGACGACCAAACCGTTCACGGTGGATACGAGTACGGTTCCGGCGACCACGACGTATGCGGGCGATGCAGCGGTCCAGTCTGTCGTGACCCCGACGGGACAGTCGATCCAGGTGAACCTGCCGGGTGCGGCCGTGTTTACGCCGGTGCTGAATACGCTGAACCAGCTAATTGTGGACTTCTCGGCTCCTGACGCGAGCACGGCGGTGGCGGCGGATAGTGCGACGCTAACGGCGGCTCTCGGGAATGTCTCGGACCAGCGATCGGTGATCGATAGTTCGTTGAGCCGGTTGCAATCGACGAGCACGTATGTGCAGACGCAGACGGCGAACGCGACGGTGGCGCAAAGTGCGCTAGTCGCCTCTGATCCGGCTGACATTGCGACGCAGCTGAGCGCGAGTGAGACCCAGCGGCAGGCGCTCTTGAGCGTGATTACCGCCCTTGGCAAGACGGATCTGTTTGACTTCACGCAGTAGCTGATCTAGCCGGAGCAGGTGATCCTCCGCGCCGCTATACTAAGGGCGGGCGATCGATGTTTGAGGCGATACGGTTTCTTTGGAATGCGACACGTGGCTACCGGTTGCGCCCCTGGCGGAGCCCCTATCTGCGCTGGCGTTTTGAGACGTACACGGGAAAGAAGGCGCAGGAGGTGGGCCTGCTGGACTTCTGGCACCTTGTGTGCACGGAGCGGCGCCAGCTGTTACGGTTTCTGGGATGGGTCGGCGAGATGCGGAGCTATGCCGCGGCCTCTGAGAAGTAGCTCGAGCGTCGGGCGCCGGCAGATTTTGATGGGACGAGAAGCCTTGAACTGTTAGTCATCCCGGGGACTTAGTATGAAGGCTGCGCAGCGGTGCTGATGGAATGCAGCGTACGAAGGAGACTGTTATGGGTAGCTTTACCACGTTGAAGGCGGCAGACGGGCAGGAACTGCAGGCGTACGTTGCATTGCCCGAAGGTGCGCCGATCGGCGGATTGGTGGTGGTACAGGAGATCTTCGGTGTCAACGAATCGATCCGCAAGGTGGCGGACAGCTATGCCCAGGACGGCTTCGTAGCTGTAGCGCCGGCCATCTTCGATCGCACGGAGAAGGGTGTTGAGCTTGGGTATGAGGGTCCAGACATGCAGAGGGCGTTCGGCTTGATGCAGAAGCTGAACATGGACACCGTTCTGCTTGATGTCGCGGCGGCTTTTGAAGAGGCGAAGGCGAAGTCCGGCAAGGATGTCGGCGTGATCGGTTTCTGCTATGGCGGTCTGACGAGCTGGATGGCGGCGACCCGTGGCGAGACGGTGAAGTTGAAGCCGGCGTGCACGGTTGCCTATTATCCTGGCGGGATTGGCGGAGCTGCGGCTGAAGAGCCGGTTTGCCCGGTGATGGTTCACGTTGGCACGGCGGACTCGCATGTCGGATCGGACCAGATTGATGCGGTTCGAGCGGCGCATCCCGAGGTGGAGATCTTTACCTATGCCGGGGCTGAGCATGGATTTGCCAATGATTCGAGGACGAGCTATGACCCGGAGGCTGCGAAGATCGCACGGGAGCGATCATTGGAGTTTCTGAAGGCGAACATCGCGTAAGGGCAGGGTCAGGTTTCTCTTCTGCTGCACCGCTTCCGGTCTCGGCTTTTCATTGCCGGGCTCTGGAAGCGGTGTTATGGTTATAGAGACACTTATACGAGAGTGAACCAGAGATCTAGGAGTAAGAACAGCTGTGTTGGCATCCGCAAAAAAGACAGACATTATTGAGAAATTTCGCACGCATGACTCTGATACCGGGAGTCCTGAAGTCCAGATCGCGATTCTCAGCGAACGCATTGGTGAGTTGACGGAGCACTTCAAGACTCACAAGAAGGATCACGGATCGCGCCGTGGTTTGCTGATGCTTGTCAGCAAGCGCCGTCGCCTTCTCGACTACCTGAAGAAGTGCGACAGCGACCGGTACCGCGACGTGATTGGCAAGCTCGGAATCCGTAAGTAGGTCCAGTATTCCCGAAGACATCGTTTTCATCGTGGCAATCTGCATGATCCGTTGTGAGACGACGGCAGCGACGTTGAGGATGGTCGATGGGCAACCGCATCGCAGCCCGAAACGAACGCTCGGAAGACCAATTGGTCTACGTTTCACAGGTACATCTGGCAAGTTCGACAAGTGCAGCCTTCGATCGCTGGGACGGTTCCCCGGTCGAGCTGCACTTTTTCGTGCGCGTACGTTGGCGATACACCGACAGCGCGCGTGTTCAGCAGCTCCCAATTGATTGAGAAGAGAGAAGAGGACGCACGATGAAGCAGGACGTGACAGTAGAGCTTGCCGGTGGCAAGCAGATCAAGTTTGAAACGGGCCGCATGGCCAAGCAGGCCTCGGGCGCTGCACTTACCTCAAGCGGCGACAATGTAATTTTGGCGACTGCGGTCGCCTCGCCTGATCCGAAAGAGGGCATCGACTTCTTCCCGCTTACGGTCGAATATCGCGAGTTTACCTACGCGGGTGGACGTATTCCCGGCGGATTTATCAAGCGTGAGGGACGCCCGAGCGAGAAGGAAGTGTTGACCAGCCGGCAGATTGACCGGCCCATTCGCCCATTGTTCCCGGAGGCCTTCCGGAACGAGACGCAGGTTGTGGCGTTTGTTTACTCGGCTGATAAGGAAAACGATCCGGACGTGCTCGGGATCAATGGTGCAAGTTGCGCGCTGGCGCTGAGCGATATCCCGTTCCATGGTCCTGTAGGCGCAGTGCGCGTCGGCCACATTGAGGGTGCGTACCTCGTCAACCCAACGTATGCGGAGCGCGCGAAGAGCACACTGAACATCATGGTGGTTGGGACCAAGGACGGCATCGTGATGGTCGAATCGGGCGCGAAGGAGACGTCTGAGGAGAGTGTTGTCGGCGCGATCGAGTTTGCACATGAGGAGATCAAGAAGATCTGCGCGGCAATTGAAGATCTGGTAAGTCGTGCGGGTAAGACGAAGCGGACGGTGACGCCGGTTGAGATTGATCAGGAGTATCTGAGTGCGCTGACTGCCAAGGTGGGCGATCGCGTGAAGGATGCGCTGGACACGAAGAAGTACCCGAAGTTCGACAGCTACGCCATGATCAAGGCGGTCAAGGATGAGCTGAAGAAGGATCTTCCTGAAGGGGATGCCGCAGCCGGCAAGAAGCTCAGCAAGTATTATGAGCTGCTTCGTGAAAACATCTTCCGCGAGCAGGTGCTGAACGATCGGAGTCGGCCGGATCATCGGGCATTCGATCAGATCCGCGAGGTTACGGTCGAGGTTGGCGTGCTGCCGCGGGTGCATGGGTCGGCGCTGTTTACGCGTGGCGAGACGCAGGCGCTGGTAACGGCGACGCTTGGGACGACGGACGATGCGCAGCGCCTTGAGAGCTATGAAGGCGAGCAGAAGCGGCGCTTTATGCTGCACTATAACTTCCCACCGTTCTCGGTTGGCGAGGTGGGGCGTATGACGGGTGTTGGCCGGCGCGAGATCGGTCATGGTGCACTGGCGTATCGAGCGATCGAAGCGGTGCTGCCGGGTGAGGACGAGAGCCCGTACACGCTGCGCGTTGTCTCGGACATTCTCGAGTCGAATGGATCGTCGTCGATGGCGACGGTCTGCGGCGCGTCGCTTGCGTTGATGCAAGCCGGCATCCCGCTCAAGGGATCGGTTGCCGGCGTAGCGATGGGCTTGGTGAAGGATGGCGACAAGTATGCCATCCTGACCGACATCGCCGGCGCGGAAGATCACTACGGCGACATGGACTTCAAGGTTGCCGGTACGCGCAAAGGAATTACAGCGCTGCAGATGGATATCAAGATCATGGGCATCACGCCGCAGATCATGCGTGAAGCGCTCGAGCAGGCGCGCATCAATCGCCTGTCGCTGCTGGACACGATGGACGCGACGCTGTCTGGTGCTCGCGAGGAAAAGTCGCAGTTTGCTCCGCGCATCCACACGATCCAGATTCCGACCGACAAGATTCGTGATCTGATTGGGCCGGGTGGCAAGGTGATCCGCGGGATTATCGATGCGACCGGCGTGAAGATCGATGTCGACGATACGGGCCGGGTGAATGTGGCTTCGAGCGATGCCGATGGCCTGGCGCGCGCGATCCAGATGATCAGCGATTTGACGGCCGTTCCTGAGATTGGCAAGACGTATCTAGGTAAGGTCGTGCGGATTGCGGAGTTCGGCGCGTTTGTCGAGATCTTCCCGGGAACCGACGGGCTGCTCCATGTCTCCGAGATTGCGGAACATCGCGTTAAGGAGGTCAAGGACGAGCTGCGTGAGGGAGACCAGATCCTCGTCAAGGTTCTTTCGATGGAGGGCAATCGGATCAAGCTTTCGCGCAAAGCGGTACTGCGGGAGCAGCGCGCCAAGCTAGGTCTGCCGGAGCTGAGTGCTGAAGGTCAGAGCATCGCCGCAAGTGCTCCGCAGGGCGACCTTGCGCCGCCTGACGAGGTAAGCGTCAGTGACGAGGACTTCGACGATGAAGACGGGGACGACGGCGATGAGGGTATCGATGAGCCTAACTTCAACCGTGCGGATGGTGTGCCCGTCGTTGCCCAGGGAGGTCAGGCGGGTCAGCCGGGAGCACGGCCTGAGGGTCAGCGGCGGCCGGGTGGACGGCGACGTCGCGGCGGTCGGCGGCCGGGCTCGGGTGCGGGCGGCCCAGGTGGCGGTTCGGGCGGTGGTTCACCGCAGGGCGGGGCTTCGCGCAGCTGATCTTTCGTAGGAATCGTCAAGGGGCCGCGTGATGACGCGGTCCCTTGGTGTTTGTGAGAGCCTATGAAGCGTCGCCAGGGTGTTGTATTTGCGGTCTTCTGCCTGCTGGGCGGGAGCCGGTGGCTCGTTGACGGTGCGGTGCCTGCCGTTTTGCCGCTGTTTGAGCAGGAGAGTCTGCACTACGCCGTGATTGGCATGGTGGCGCTTGCGATCCTGCTCTTTCGCAAGCGGCCTGCCTTCCATCGGAGGAGACTGTGGCTTCGCCTCTCCGCGGCTGGTGTTCTGTTGCTTGGCCTGCCATCGATACTTGGGGAGGTGGCGCATCAGGTGCCCGGCGCTACACGTGTGGCTCTTTTCGCGCTGGTCCCGCTGCTGGTGGTGGTCGTTGTTGCCTCGTTCGGCCAAGAGGCGGGCGTTCCGCCGGGGCGAACGATGATGATGCCAGCACTCGTGGGGTTGTCGGGCGTGCTGCTGCTGCTGCCGTTCCAGTTCCCGCTGAGTGTTCATGCGGCGCTCTTCTACGGCGTTACGATCGTGGCGGTTCTGCTGACTGCGGTGGGAAGCATATGGATGCGCGGTTTGCTCCAGGACTGCGACATCGCCTTCGGGCTTGCGATTCTGTGCGGGAGCAATGCGGTAGTACTTGCGTTGGCCGCCTCGCTGCAACGTGCGGTCATGCCCTCCGCAGGCGATCTTGCGTTTGTGCTTTTTCGGGGTGCGGTGCTGGATCTTCCGCTTCTGCTTCTCCTCGTCTGGCTATTGCAGCAGCTGCCGCCGACGCGACTGGCAGTGCGGTTCCTGATCATTCCGCTGCTGTCTGCGATTGAGGGTGCGGTTCTGCTGCGCTCCCCAATCGAGTGGCGGATGGGGCTAGGAATCCTTCTGATCGTTGGCGCCAGTGGCGCCCTGTTGTTTGGGAGTGAAGTGGATGAGTCGGAGACGATGCCTGGACTTGGGCTTGAACCAAGGAGGTGACGATATCACTTCGGAACCAGGTGAAGATTTCAGAAGCGGACCGCAGTACACTGGGCTTACATGGCAGCTTCGATGTACATCGTGGTGGAGGGTGAGGATCCCGGGTACGATATCTTCGTGAACGGTAGATCGCTGGCTCGCAACGAAGACGCATTGGAGCGGCTGGCGCTACGCCTGGGTGTCCGGCCGCTGATCGAGTTTTTCTCTGCCGATGAGAACTCGATGTCGCTGCTGATTGAAGAGGGAGCAGGGAATCCGGAGTTGATGAAGCGCCTGCCACCACCGCAGTGGTACGCCGCCGGAGATGGGCTCGCTACGGTAGAAGCCCTGCTGCAAGCGCTGCGTGACGAGCCGCAGCAGCTCGGGACCGAGGGCGCGCAGGTTGTTACGGAGCTCGATGAGTACGCCCGTGTTCTTCGCAAGACAGAGGAGACAGGCCTGCGATGGCATCTAGCGGTGAGTTGGCGGTGAGCTACTCGGATGCGTCATCACTCGGTTGATAGAAGGCGCCGATATCCTTTGCGGTCGCCTGGATATCGAAGCTGGTGAAGAGGTCCGCGACGCGCTCGTCGGAGAAGCCTCGCTCACGCAGAATGCGGATCTCCGCGCTGAGCAGGTTGATGGCTTGTTCCAGCGTGTAGCTGTGCTCGCTCGAGACCTCGATCGGCTTCTCGGGCGAGCCTGCCGCATCCTGCAAGTCGCGCGCGGCGGTGATGATCTCCGCCGCTGCATAGCTCTGTTCTTGGTTCGCCATAAAGGCTCCTATCTGATTCTGGTAGTTAATGGCAGCCCACTCTTTGATTCAGTGGCGGGTCTCGCCTGCGCTGGCGGACTGGACCGGGATTAGATCGCCTTCGCCGAGCTTGCGGTGGAAGAGGTCGAAGACAAGACCGTACAGGCTGTAGGCGAGCTCCGGATCGTAGCGAAGACCCTCGTCGCGCATGAAGGCATGGGCACCGTTGACTTCGTGCCAGCTGAGTCGCGCGTTCAGCTCGTTGAGGCGAGCGAGCACCTTGGTGCGGCCGTCTGTCGGGATGTGTGGATCTTGCCGGCCCCAGATCATGAGCAGCTCCCCATTGATGTCGGCTGCGCGAGCGAGCGAGTCGTCCCCACCTTTGCCGAGGGAGCCTTTGTAGATGTCTGTGGCGTAGAAGCAGGCTGTGGCGAGGACGTCGACGTTCATCGCTGCGCGAAAGGCGAGATGGCCGCCGATGCAGATGCCGAGTGCGCCAAGTTTGCCGGTGCAGTCCGGGCGGCCGCTTAAGTGATCGAGGGTTGCGCGTGCGTCGGCATCGTAGGCGGAGACCTCCTTCGAGGTCTTCAAGGTGTTGCCCCGATCGGAGCCGGCCTGGTCGTACGCGAGAATCGTGCCCGCGGGTTCAAACTCGTGGTAGATCTCCGGCATGGCAACGATGTAGCCGTGGCCTGCAATCATGGCCGCAGTACGGCGGATAGGCGCAGTTATCTGGAAGATCTCGGAGTAGAAGACGATCCCGGGATAACGGCCCGGGGCCGCGGGTCGCACGATGTGGGTCCGCATGGGGCCGGTTGGCGTGTCAAGGGTGACGTACTCGTCATTGACGATGATCATGGGGCTGCGCTCTCCTTGCTCGATGATGATAGCGGTTATGCCTGGCAGGCGTATCGCAGCTAGCTTGTGGGAAGAAATCGAGAGCGTGGGAAGCCGAAAAGGCGCAGGCGGAGGCAATAGGCGGCCTCTGCGCTGTAGAAGGCAAGCTTGCGCAAGGGGCTGTACTCGCGCGGCCACAGGGCAGGATGGGTGTGCCAATCGATGCGGAGCGCCGGCTGAACGCGATCGAAGGTCTGCACGATCAACGAGGCACGGGGCAGGTGGCTGGGCGAGCTGATGAGTTCGGCCGACGACCAGTGATGGTGATGCATGATCTCGGCCGAGTAGAAGATGTTCTGGATGGTGTTCTGCGCATGATCCTCTTCAAGGATGGCCGCGGCGGGAACGCCCTGGGTGAGGGCAAATTGAGCCATGACGTGAGCTTCGGTGAAGGTGTTATGCGCGGCGCCGCCGGTCATGATGATGTTCGGCGCAACGCCTTCCCTGTACTCGCGAACGCCCTCCAGCACGCGCTCTCGCTGCTCTGGCGAAGGGGTGCCGTCAGGCTTTGCTGGTGTGCCGAGGACGATCAATGTGTCGAAATGCCGTTGTGAGTTGTTGCCGGACGGGATGGTCTCGTAGTCGGCTATGACAACAAGAATGAACGCGATCGCTGCGGCCAGCGTTACGCCGAGAATCTTGCGGAGGGGGCTCACCCCGTCAGGGTAGCAGGCTGTTTCGCGGTTGATTGACTGGCGGGGTCAGGAAAAGAGGAACTCCTTTGTGCGGAGCTCTTTGACGGTATCCCGCAGCTTGGCTGCCTTTTCGAACTCGAACTTCTTGGCGGCCTCGCGCATATCGGACTCGAGCTTGGTGATGAAGGTGTCGAGTTCCTGCTGCGTGACAAAGTCCGGTATGCCTTCGGTATCGTCGGTGAGATCGGCATAATCGGCCTTGAGGATGCCGGCCAGACCCATCTCGAGTGGACGGATGATGGAGGTCGGCGTGATCCCATTCTCTTCGTTGTAGGCGACCTGCTTTTCGCGGCGACGGTCGGTCTCGTTGATGGCTCGCTGCATGGAGTCGGTCATCTTATCCGCGTAGAGGATGGCGCGACCTTCGAGGTGGCGGGCCGCCCTCCCAATGGTCTGGATGAGCGAGCCCTGAGAGCGCAGAAAACCCTCCTTGTCCGCATCAAGGATAGCGACCAGTGAGACCTCGGGAAGGTCGAGACCTTCACGAAGTAAGTTGATGCCGATCAATACATCGTACTCACCTTTACGGAGGTCTCGCAGTAACTTGATCCGTTCGAGTGTTTCGATTTCGGAGTGCATGTAGCGGCAGCGAACCCCTACCTCGGTGTAGTAGTTGGCCAGGTCCTCCGACATGCGCTTTGTAAGTGTTGTGACGAGCACACGCTGATCTTTGCCGACCCGGTCGCGGATTTCGGCGAGTAAGTCGTCAATCTGTCCCTTTACCGGACGAATTTCAACAACTGGATCAATGAGACCGGTTGGACGGATGATTTGTTCGACGACAACACCGGCGGATTTTGTAAGTTCATAGGGACCGGGGGTTGCGGAGACGTAGATGATCTGACCGGTACGGCCTTCAAACTCATCGAATTTGAGGGGCCGGTTGTCCATCGCGCTGGGCAGGCGGAAGCCATAGTCGACGAGGTTCTGCTTCCGGCTGCGATCGCCGTGCCACATGCCGTGAAGCTGCGGGACTGTGACGTGCGACTCGTCGATAAATAAGAGGAAATCCCGGGGGAAGTAGTCTAGCAAGGTGGGCGGCGGCTCACCGGGGAGACGACCTGAAAAGTGCCGGGAGTAGTTCTCGATCCCGTGACAATAGCCTACCGACTTGATCATTTCGAGGTCGAAGCGGGTCCGCTGATGGATGCGCTGTGACTCGACGAGGCGTCCCTGGGACTCCAGTTCCTTTTCCCACCATTCCATCTCGGCAAGTATGGAGTCACTGGCGGTCTTCTTACGTTCTGGCTGCACTACATAGTGCGATTTGGGATAGATAGGCAGACGCGAATACTTCTGCTTGACCGTTCCGAAGAGGGGATCGATCTGCGACAGAGAGTCTATTTCATCGCCGAAGAGCTCGATTCGATATGCATTTTCGTCATAGGTAGGGTAAACCTCGATAATGTCGCCGCGTACGCGAAATGTTCCTCGGCGGAAGTCGACATCGTTACGCTCGTAGAGTATTTCGACCAGTCGACGGGTTATATCCTCACGCTTGATCTTCTGGCCTCTTTCGAGCAGCAACAGCATGCCGTAGTAGGCCTCCGGAGATCCGAGGCCGTAGATGCAACTTACCGACGAGACGATGATGGCATCACGACGCTCAAAGAGGCTGCGCGTGGCTGAGAGACGGAGCTTATCAAGCTCCTCGTTGATGGTCGCTTCCTTCTCGATGAAGAGATCGCCGGAGGGAATGTACGCCTCGGGTTGGTAGTAGTCGTAGTAGGAGACGAAGTACTCGACCGCGTTCGAAGGAAAGAACGTCTTGAATTCGTGATAAAGCTGCGCGGCGAGGGTCTTGTTGTGGGCGAGGATGAGCGCGGGGCGGTTCAGTTCAGCGATCACCTTGGCCATGGTGAAGGTCTTGCCGGAGCCGGTCACGCCGAGCAGCACCTGGTCCTTCTCTCCCGCGTTGAGACCGGAGCAGAGCTCCTCGATGGCGCGGGGTTGATCTCCCTGCGGTTTGTACGTGGTGGAGAGCTGGAAGTCCATCCTTATAGGATAAAGCTACATCGCATAGGATGCGGAGGCGTTGGATGGTTGAACTTTGGTTGATTCGGCATGGTGAGACGGAGTGGAGCCTTAGTGGCGCACATACCAGCCGCACGGACATTCCCCTCACGGATCAGGGCCGGCTGCGTGCGGCGGAGTTGAAGCATTTTCTTGCCGGGAAAAAGTTTGCTGCGGTGCTGACCAGCCCCATGCAGCGCGCGCGGGAGACGTGCTCGATCGCCGGGTACGGCGACGTTGCGGTGATTGATGAAGGTCTGCGGGAGTGGGATTACGGTGTCTACGAGGGGAAGACGACCAAAGAGATCCGGGCTGACCGTCCTGATTGGTCGGTGTGGAAGGACGAGATTGTGGGCGGGGAGACGGTGGAACAGGTGGGCGAGCGGGCAGACGGTGTGATCTCGAGAGCGCTTGCGGCTATCCCTCCGGAGGCTGGCGGCGCCACGGCGCTCTTTGCGCACGCCCACATCCTTCGCATTATCGCGGCGCGGTGGATTGGGCTGACGGCTGAAGGAGGAAGTCTGCTTGCGCTGGGTACCGGCTCCGTCAGTGTCCTCGGCTACGAACGCGAGACGCAGGTGATTGTGCATTGGAATCGTGGATTCGAAGGATAGTATTTGACAGCGCCTTGGAAGTTGTTTTTTGTTTGGCTAGCCTGGAGCGTTGCCGCAGGAGCGCAGGTGCAGTTTCATGGTCATGTTGTTGACCGGACTGGCCGACCGGTCGCGGGGGCCACAATTGAAGTTGAAGATAATGCGAACGCGGGTGTGTCCGACGGAAATGGCGCGTTTGTCATCGAGCTAAATTCGCCTGGAAGTGGAACGGTTGTGCTTCAGGCGAGAGGCACGGCGACGAACTCCCAACGGGTGACTGTCCCGATGGCGGATGCTGGAGCCGAGATAGAACTTGTTCTTGCACCTTCGTCGCTAAACCAGCAGGCGACAGTTACGGCAACGCGCAGTGACGTGGAGATGGGGCCGACTGCGGTCACACAAAGTGTGCTGAGCCACGACGATCTGTTTATCTACCCGGCGTTGACGCTTGATGAGTCGCTTCGACAGCATGCGGGCTTCGAGCTCTTTCGGCGATCGAGCGGCTGGGTGCAGAATCCTACCAGCCAGGGCATCTCTCTGCGCGGGCTCGGGTCAACGGCTGCGAGCAGGACGCTGGTCCTGGCGAACTCCGCTCCGTTCAACGACCCGTTTGGCGGCTGGGTTCACTGGAATGAACTGCCGCCTGCAACCATCGACGCGGTGACGATCACGAGTGGCGGCGGCTCCGATCTATATGGGTCGAGTGCGCTTGGCGGGGTGATTGATGTGGATGTGGCACATCCCCGGGTGGCTCGCGCGGATCTCAGCCTTGCTGCTGCGAGCGAGGACACGCGGACGACGGATGGGCGCGGTGATCTGCAGCAGGGGCGCTGGCATGCATTGGCTGCCGGACAGGATTTCCGCACCGCAGGCTATATTCTTACTGCTCCGGCGAGTCGGGGCGCGGTTGACGTTCCAGCCAATGTGCATTTTGAGAACGGACGCGTGGAGGTGGATCGTACGATCGGCGAGACGGGACGGGCTTTTGTGACCGGCAATGTTCTCAATGAGGCGCGGGGGAACGGTACGCCACTGACTAGGAACGGAACGCGGCTGTGGCGGTATCTTGCGGGCGACGATTGGAGCGCGGGATCGCGGATGAGTGGCCGGGCAAGGCTGTTCGGCAGCGATGAGGCGTACCGGCAGAGCTTTTCGGCGATCGGCGCAAACCGTCGGACTGAGACCTTGACGCGGCTGCAAAGCACCGAAACTCAGGAGTCAGGTGCATCGACGGACGGCTCGTACCATCTTCAACACGTAGCTTTTGTAAGTGGCGCGGATGTCCGCGACCTTCGTGGCGACGACCGGGAAAAGCCGACCACCACGGCGCTGCAGGTGACCTCGGCCCGGCAGCGATTCATCGGCGGCTTTGGCGAGGTGATCGCAGAGCACGGGCGGTGGTCGGGGGCGGCGTCGCTGCGGATCGATTCGGCTTCGAACCTGGATACGACAATGTTTACCGGCGCGGTGCGGACGGTCATTCCTGACCGCAATGAGATTGTCAGCAGCCCACGACTCGGGATTGTGCGTCAGCTCACGCCTCAGGTCTCGTTGTACGGCTCGGGTTTTCGCGCTTTTCGAACGCCAACGATGAACGAGCTTTATCGAACTGGCCAGGTGGGGCAAGAGACGACGCGGGCCAACCCGAATCTGGTGTCCGAGCGTGCGACTGGCGCGGAGGGCGGCGTAGGTGTCAATACGCGGCGCATCGGGTTGCAGGCTACTTATTTCTGGACCGAGATCAACCGGCCGGTAGCTGCGGTGCTGGTCAGCAGCACGGCCACGACGATCCTCGAGATGCGGGAGAATCTGGGCCAGATCCAGAGCCAAGGGCTCGAGACCAGCCTTGATCTGAATCAGGGGCATGGCATATCGGCGAGCGTTGGCTACCAGTATGCGCATGCTGTCGTGACCAAATTTTCAGCTCAGCCATCGCTGGTGGGGAACTGGATTCCCGATGTACCACGTGAGGCGGCTACCGCGCAGCTTCGCTTGCAAAGTGTGCGGTTCGGACAAGCGACGCTCTCGGCACGGAGCGGCGGCCGTGCGTACGACGATAGTGCGAACACGTACATTTTGCACTCCTTCTTTGAGTTCGGGGCCTACGGCGAGCGGCGGATTGGACGAGGATTTACGGCTTTTGTCTCCGGGCAGAACCTGCTGGATCGGCGGGCGGATGTGGCGCGAACGCCGGTGCTGACTCAGGGAATCCCCTTCATCGCACAGGGTGGGATACGGTACGGGTGGGGCGCGCGGTAGGGAGACACTTTCATAGATCGGCGGTGATGTCGTTCCTGCCGCCTTTCGCGATGGCAAGACGCTGTGCGTGGTAGATGCCACTGTGGCCGGAGAAGAGATAGCTCGTCACGCAGGCGATGGCGGCGAATGCTCCGGCCTCCGGACCGAAGAGTTCAAGCGCCATGAGGCTGGAAGCGATGGGCGTGTTGGCAGCTCCTGCGAAGACGGCGACGAAGCCCATGGCGGCAAGCAAGGATGAGGGGAGCGGCAGCAGGCTGGAGAGCGCGTTGCCTAGAGTTGCGCCGATGTAGAAGAGCGGGGTGACTTCGCCGCCTTTGAATCCTGCGCCGAGAGTGATGGTGGTGAACGCAAATTTTGCGGCGAAGTCATACCGCGGTAGATATTGGGAAAATGCGGCGACGATGGTTGGGATACCCAGTCCGATGTACCGGTCCGTATGCGCCAGGCCGATGCCAAAGACGGCGACCGCGAGGATCGCTCCGCCGATGAAGGGGCGGAGTGGAGGATAGGGAACGCGCTTCTTGAAGAGATCGCCGATAGCGTGGGTGACGCGTGCAAAGCACAGGGCGGTCAGGCCGAATACGATACCCGCGGCGATCGCGCAGAGCATGTTGACTGGCGTCAACGGGGCGAGTTGCGTGACCGTGTATATGGTGTGGTGCACGCGCCAGGCATGGGTCACATAATCAGCTGCAAAGGCGGCGAGGAAGCAGGGGAAGATGGCGTCGTAGCCGACACTCCCGATGCTGAGGACTTCCAGGCCGAAGACGGCTCCGGCGAGCGGCGTTCCGAAGACGGATCCGAAGCCTGCACTGATGCCGGCGATCAGGAGCGTGCGGCGGTCCGTGCATCCGAGCGCCAGTCCGGGGATGTGGCTGAGGACGAGGTCGATCTGGTCGGCGAGCGATGCGCCTGTCTGGAGTGCTGTCCCTTCGCGACCTGCGGAGCCGCCGAAGAGGTGCGTGAGCGTGGTCCCAACCAGGATGAGTGGCGTCATGCGGAAGGGGATGGTGGCCCGGGCTGCACCCGCTTCGGTGTGAATCTCTGTGACGATGAGGTTGTTACCTGCCTCGACGGAGCGGCCGAGATAGTGATACATCAGGCCAACGGCAAGACCTGCAAATGGAAGCAGGGCGATGATCCAAGAGTGTGCTTCGCGGGTTTCCGTTGCCCAATTGAGCAGGACAATGAGCAAGGCCGAGGCGGAGCCAGCGAGGATACCAACTGCGGTGGAGAGAAGGAGCCAGCGCAGAGCGTCTTTAAGTTGATGAATGAAGGGCATGGAACTCCTACGAGAGATCGTAGGAGTCATCAGCCAGCCTGCTGCCTGGCGGTTATGGCGGAACCCCATCGCCTGCGTTGAGAGTACCAAGGGCAGACCGAGGGGTCAATCTGCAAGGGCTGTTAAGGGAGCAAAGATGGCGGTGGGCCATGCGACGGGGGAGTCGACGGTCGCATCCGGCTGAGCGGCCGCAAGCGAGTGCGGTGCGAGCCCGAAGGTACAACCCAGGGAACGAGCACCACAGTTACGAGCGGTGAGGATGTCGACGTCAGAGTCGCCGATCATCATGGTCTGGGTAGGCGCGATCGGGCTGCCGGCGATGGTTGCGGCCTCTGCGATGAGGGTGAGCAGGCCGTGAGGGTCGGGCTTTTTGGTATGAAAGCTATTGCCGCCGTAATTTTGAAAGAAAAAGCGATCAAGGCCGAAGTGAGCGCAGATAGCGCGGGAAGGGTGGACAGGTTTATTCGTAAGGACGGCCATCAGGATTGCCGGCTGTTCCTGTCGGATCGCGTCCAGAGCCTCGACTACACCCGCGTAGACGTAGGTGTAATCGAGCTTGTGAATGCGGTAATAGCCTAGAAAGAAAGTGACCGCTTCGGTCACATACGCTTCGTCATGAACGTCGCCTTCTGGATCGCCGAGAGCGCGACGGATAAGCATACTGACCCCATCCCCAATGTAGCTGGCGATTACGGCTTCGGGGAGCGCAGGCCTGCCCAGGTGTTCGAGCGTGGCGTTGACGGAGTTGCAGAGATCGACGCGGGAGTCGATCAAGGTACCGTCGAGGTCGAAGACGAGGAGCTGAAGAGGATTATCAGGCATATCACAGGATATGCCGATGCTTCTAGTGGACAGGACCTTGTAGTGACGGTGCGGATGCAAGCGTCCAGAGCTGCTGCGAGATGAGCCAGCGATTGTCCTCTGCGTGGCGATAGATGGTGAGATAGTCGCCGTGGACGTGCATGACTGCATGGGAAGCCAGGCTTGTGAGATCTTCGGCGTAGATCCCGCTCTCGAAGGCGACACTGTCGCCGGCGGTGTACGACGTGCGAATGGGTGTGAGTTGGATCGAAGAGGAGTAGTTGGCGAAGACCGAAGTGTAGAGGGAGCGAATCGCGTCACGACCGTCGACGTGCGTGCCGTCGGGACTGAAGAAGACCGCATCCGCCGCGTAGCGGGCGATAGAGGCATCGAGCTTATGCGCGCTCAGGTCGGTGATCCAGCCGCTGCGGAGAGTGGCGAAGTCGGGTTGGGGTGAGGCATGCCTAGGGGCACAGCCGGCTAGGAGCAGCATGGCGAGGGCACTATGAAGGAGCAGGCAGGAACGGGGGAAGACGGCCATGAAGGATTCTTTGTCATACTTCTATCGCAATGCCGGGCCGAAATCACCAAAATTATTGCAGATTTGGAGTGGATCAAGAATGCCGGCCTGAGCGGGCATATTCTGCCGGCGTCGTCTGGAGCTGATGCGGCTGATCAATAGATCGCTACATGCGTGGGAAGTTCATTGCATGAATTGCATTGATCTGTTACCAAGTGGGCCTTAGACGCCAGGCGGTGAAGCCACGGCCAGACAACGACGAGCGGCGCTTCTTCAGAATCTCACCTTCAGCATGATCATCACCAGCCTCTCACGCGTCGAGGGGCGGCAGCTGCCATTAAGCAGATGTTGGACGGACACCGGACGGGCCGGCGCCTCGGTCGCGCATTCAGATCGGCATCTTTTCACCCCTACGTGGATCTGGAAAAAAGTACGTTGACGGCGAGCCTCGGCGGCTTGTTAAGCCTCCAAGGCAAACGTATCCTGCTCGTTGATACCGATGTCGCGCGCGCCTCTGGTGCAACCTCGATTGATCCGGCTGATCTACCATCGATTGCAGGCGATTACCCTGCGCCGCGCCGCACTGCGGTAAACAGATCGGCAACGCCGCAGCTACGCGAGACTCCAACTGACGAGCCATACGTTCCGCTCTCGCAGCCAGTGCGCCATTCCGTCTCAGTGTGCCGTCCAGCCGCAGCACACTCACCCAGATCGTCTCGCGCCATGAGGTCACAAAATCCAGACGAGCGACGCGGTCGGCTCACTGGCGATGCTCGAGCCACTGCCTGCTGATTCGATCCAGCCATTTACCACCACTTACCGGCGTAGCGGTTGTCGTCAGGCCGCCGCTTTCGCCTCGCCAGCAAGTGCAGCAGAGCCTCGAGAATGTGGAGAGCAACTCCAGTCCGTACCTGGGTGGAAGCTAATCAGTAGGCTTTCATAGTGGCCAGACCGGCTTCGACCAGCTCACAATTTTCAGCGCAGATGTTGAACAGTCCGCCATGATAAACATGGGAGCTCGGCTCACAGTCCTCACACATCCCACCCTGCCCGACAGCGGCGTGATCGCGGCCGACTCGTCCTATCAGTTGGAAACGCTGTTCCTGGGAGCCGCTCCGAGCATCCAGACCGCTGCCGGGGCTGGTGGTGAGGTGCACCTTCGAACGCGAAGCTTTGGTGCTACGGTCGGGTATACACTGCGGGGTTTTCCGGTTGAGAATGTGACCGGCCGGCTACTGACTCAGCCCAACAGCGGTCCCGTGATCTTCAGGTTTGAACGCCAGCCTAAGCAGGAGACGCAGCTTCCCTATACCGGTCTGCGCGATCCGGGCTCGATCTGGCCCACTTACGCGGCAATATCTGGGGCGGTGTCATTACCAAAGCAGGCTCGCTGCAGGTTGAGGCGGCGATGCACTTCAGGATGGTACATCCAGGGTGGCGGCCGATACACCACCGGCCAGCACGTACCGACCAACAGCCGGATTGATGATTTCGCTGGAGCGTACTGGTCGATCTGGAACGATCCAAGCTACGGAAAATTTACGCTCGGCATGAATTTCTTAGGCATGCACTACGCTAACAATCAGCGACTCTACATCTACGGTAATGGTGGCTACCTCAGTCCCGGAGCGTACCTGTTGAGCAGTGTTCCGATCACCTTTGATGGGCGCTACAGCCTAGACTTCATTACCAGGCTATAGGTGCCGTTGGCCTCCAGGCTTTCCAGGAGGACGCCAGTCCTACTTTCCGATCGACCCGGCACTGCAAAATGTCTTGCACCTGTACACAGTGGAGCGGACGAGTGTCGGAGCCAACTATTCCTTTGAATGAGAGGGCGCTTACCTGATCACTGAACACTGCTATGCCGGTGTTGCGGCAGTTTCAACAATTCGTACCGCTATCACAACGGGACGGATCGGGTTTCCTGAGATACGCCTTTCAACCGCAGTCTCTGAACATTTCCGGTGACCCGAACGACATCGGGAGTGCCAGCCGAGACCTTCGACCTTTGCTTCTGCCGTACTAAGCAACCGCAGGGCGTGTTGATCAGACCGATGCCGGGCCCAGTCGTCCAGACGCTCCGGCATCGGTCGCGGCGGAGACCTAGCGGATTTCGATGTCGCCCGAGCCTGTGCCGGCCTGCAGGGTCGGGCCGCCGCCGTTGACGGTGCCAGCCATGTGGTGCTTATCCAGCGACCCCTGCATCGTGATCGGCTGGGCGATGTTGAAGGAGCCGGAGCCGGTATTCGCGTTCAGATTAAACCGGGCGCCGGCACCTAGATTCATGCGGATGTTGCCGGATCCAGTTTCGAGGTGCCAATCATCGGTCGGATTACCATCAATGGTGATGTCTCCGGAGCCCGTGTCAGCGCGAAGACCGTTGTTCACTCCCTCAAGATGGAGGTTTCCGGAGCCGGTATGGGCTCGGACGTCGCCGCCCGCAGTGTGCTGCAGATCAATGTTGCCCGAGCCTGTCTCAAGCGAAGCAGTGCCATGGATGCCGTTGGCGCGGAGGTTGCCGGAACTTGTATTCGCCTTAAGGCTGGTGCCGACATCCTCGATAGTGACATCGCCGGAGCCGGTGTCGGCGCTGATGGCGGCGCCGCGGGGCAGGGTAATGTCGTAGTCGATCGAGATGTTGCGATACAGAGAGCCTGCATCGTGGTTACGTTCCCCGACGGTGACCGAGCTGCCGCTCTGCTGAATTGGCGGGTTGGCCACAATCTGTTGCATGCGGGACTCGATATCGCTCGATCCATCAAACCAGCCCTTGTTGCCGTGGAGATGGGCCATGATATGGATCTGCGTGTCAGATCCGGGATGGAGGTAGACATTGCCCGACCCGGTATTTACCGAGACGTTTGGAGTGGAAGTGACACTCAGGGTCCGTTCGAAAGTCCGTTCGGCACCCCAGGCAGCGGAGGTGGAGAGGATGCCGACGGTAAGGGCGACAGCGAAAGCGCGAGGGAACATGGGATCTCCTGATGGAGTATTTGACTTAGTGACGCGTGGGCTCTACTGCTGAAGGACGACGGTATCCCCGGGATTGAGGCCGGCGAGGATCTCGGTCTTGGTGCCGTTCGAGATGCCAGCCTTGATGGAGACTTTTCGGCGGCCAAGTTTTTGCTTGGGATCAGGAACTTCGACGGAGGCATTGCGATCCTTATCGTAGAGGACCGCCTGCTCAGGAACGGTGAGGACGTTTTTATGCTCGTCGAGAATGATCTCGGCGTTCGCGGTCATGTTGGCCTTCAGTTCGCCGCCAGGATTGTCGATCGAGACACGAACCTCGAAGGTAGTGACGTTGTCCTTCTCGACACCGAGCGGTGCGATCCGGGTGACCTTGCCAACGAAGGTCTTATCTTTGAAGGATTCCACCTTGATACGGGCCGGTTGGCCAAGGTAGACCTTGCCGATGTCGGATTCATCGACCTTACCCTGGACGTAGACTTGGTGGACATCGCCGATGGTCATGACGAGCGTAGCGGTGCTGCCGAGGACGAGAATAGAGCTGACCGCATCACCCTTCTCGACGTCACGCGAGAGGATGACACCATCCATGGGCGACGTGATGACGGTATAGGAGAGCTGCTCCTCTAGCTGCTTGAGCGACGCCTGTGCCTGGGCGACTTGGGCCTGGGCTTGGCGCAGCTTGGAGTTGTCGACCGTGATCTGGGCAACGGATTTATCGCGGGTATTCGCTGCGGCAAGGTATTTTTGCTGCGCGTCATCGAGGGCCTGTTTCGAGACGACACCGTCCTTCGACATTTCTTCGGCGCGGTTGTAGGTGTTCTTGTACATGGGCAGGTCAGGAGCCTCAGCAGCGACCTTGTCGAACTGGATAGCTGCTTCAGCGGCTTTGGCGTTCGACTCGGCGGCATTGAGCTGGGCACGCTGCGCGGCTACCTGGGCTAGGATCTCGACCTGATCGAGCTGGGCGAGCACCTGTCCGGTCTTGACCTGGGCATTGATATCTGTCCTCAGCTCGGTCACAATCCCCGAAGCCTTTGACTTGACTTCCACTTTGGTGATCGGCTGGACTTTGCCGGTGGCGACGACGGATCGAGCGATGTCGCCCTTCTCAGCCTTGGCGAGCTGGGAGGCTTCGATCTTGGCACTGCCGGTTGTGGCTGCATAGACCACGCCACCAACGACGGTAAGCACGAGAGCGGCAAGGCCGATCCAAAGCCACAGGTTGCGTTTCCCTTTACGCTGCGTGGTCACAAGCAAGATCCTCCGAAGTTGAGACGAGCAGGTTGCAGGTTCGTCTCGGAGTTAGCTTACGCACACCGAAAGGGCATGGTTCCATAACTTACGAAGAATTACGTCGTCGTGAGTCGTTCGGCATCACGTCTCAGGCGTACTTGCGGAGCACACCGAGCACCTTACCTTGAATATTGACGGTCGCGGCTGGCGCGTAGATGGGCGCCATCTCATGGTTGGACGGCTGCAGGCGGATCATGGTGCCTTCCCGAAAGAAACGCTTGAGCGTTGCATCAGCCCCATCGATGAGTGCGACGACAATCTCGCCCTCGCGTGCTGTCTGCGTGCGTTCGACGAGGACGTAATCCCCATTCACGATGTGCTCATCGCGCATGGAATCGCCGCGTACTTCCAGGGCGAAGACTTCGCGATTGCCGATGATGTCGCCGAGCGAGATGGTCTCGGCAGTCTCGATCGCCTCGACAGGGCGCCCTGCAGCGATGCGGCCGAGCAGCGGAAGGCGATCGAAACCTCGCTTGCTGGACCGTGCAGGCAGGACATCGATGGAGCGGCTGCGATTGTGAGCGCGCTGCAGCAGACCCTTGTTCTGGAGATTGGTGACGTGCTTGTGCACGGTAGCTAAAGAGCTAAGATTCAGACCATGGGCGATCTCTTCATATGATGGCGAGTAGCCATTCTTCTGGGTGAATCCTGAAAGGAAATCCATGACTTCTTTTTGCCGCCGCGTGATAGCCATGGCGTGATTGTAGCGAATAAAAGGCGAACTTGGGGATGTTTGTTGCAGGGTCTCTTGTTTGTTACGTGGTGCGGCAAGTCTCTGTTATGACAATTCGGCAATCCAGAAGATGTTGGCAGGAATCATCGGGTAGTAGAGCATGGTGCGGATCGGGATGCCCGGCGCTTCGGTGGCCTCGAGGATGCGAGTGTAGGTGGTCATCTGAGGGATGTAGGTTTCGCGTTCCCTGAGGAGGAAAGCGTCGAGGCCTTCGCGACCGTGGGTGGTGGTTTTGAAGTCGACTATCCAGAGATGGCTGGTGCCGGTGGTAAGCGGGTCTGGACCGGCGCGAAAGATGCGATCGAAGCGGATCGTGGTGCGCTTCTCAGCGTCCCACGCGGTAAGAGCACGTTCGCTGGCCGCATCGGGATGTCCGGCGAGGAGCCATCGCCCGATAGGGTCCGACAAGATATTTGTGAGCGCGAGTTGGACCCGCCGGGTCAAGCGCTCGACCGTTGCCGGGGGCAGGCCTTCGCTCCGGAGGACGGCGGCTGTGCGTGTGGCCCATTGTGGAAGCGCAGCCTGAAGACCTGCGGCGGTTTCGCCTGCGGTGATGCGCAAGGCAAGGAGCTCGACGAAGGCGTGGACGGCGTTGCCGAAGGCCCGGGCGGTGAAGGAGCCCTCGGGGCGATGAAAGGTCTGCTGTGATGCTGGTTGGCTGAAGGGCTGATCGTGAACAGTCTGCAGCGGTTTATGTTGGGCGAAGCGGGCGCTGATGTCTGCGACGGAGGGGAGGCGGTGGAGGAGCGGTGGCTTGCGGAGTGCTGGATCTTCTTCTCTTTCGGTCGCGTGATCTCCACTCGCGGCGAGCGCTAGTGGCTCGCCTTCCCGCTCGATGGCGAAGGGCATCTGGATCAGGTTGGACGAGGGCAGGGCAGTGGCGAAGTGAGGCTCGGCGGCAGCCCAGGCGGCTTTGAGAAGGCTGTCGGCGGCGGCGGTCAACGAGCCGTCCCTGTTGGTGGACGGGATGGCGAAGAGGTGGAGTTCTTCGCGGGCGCGCGTTGCGGCGACATAGACGAGGCGCTTGCGTTCCGCGGCGTCTCGGGCGGTATCGATACTTCTGATCCAGACGTTGAGCTCGCCGGAGTCGCCACCGCGGCTGGCGATGGGTGCGGGGATGATGGAGGCGGCGTCCTCGTCGCTGCTGTCGAGTTCGAGCCAGGCGAGCAGGCGGCCGCGTGAGGACTGGCCTCTGCGCTCGAGCGCGGGTACGATGACGACGTCCCACTCGAGACCCTTGGCGCCGTGGATGGTCATCAGGTCGATGGCTCCCGGAGTGTTCGCAGCTTCGGCGTAAAGCTTCTTGAGGCGGTTCTCGAGCAGGACAAGATTGATAGATCCTGACTCAGCTTCCAGCTCGTCGAGGAGCTGCAGGTAGCGGAGTACGTTGGCGGTAGCTTCGGGATCAAGCCAGGTGTCGCCGCCAAGGGAACGCCAGGTGCGTTCTACCCATTGGGCGGTCGGGAGGCGAGCGCGTTGGGCCGCCGCGGCGTGCATCACGAGCCAAAGCCGCTCGAGACGACTGGCCCCGTCCGGCGTCAGCAACTCGCCGCGTTCGCTGAGCAGATCGGTTATGGACGTCTCGGCGTAGGTGCGATCGTCGCCGGCGGCAAGGGTATGGAGATCGCTGAGCGTGAGACCGCACCACGGAGCGCGAAGGATCGCCAGCCACGCGACGCGATCGGCGGGATGAAGCAGGGCGCGGGTCAGCGCGAGGATATCGAGCACCTCCTGACGATCGGCGAGGGGATCGATGTCGACGGCACGGAAGGGCATCGTCTGGCCGGTCGCATCAAGCTGCTTGAGAGCGGCGACGATGTCGGTCAGGTGGATGCGGGAGCGGACGAGAACGGCGATCGACCACGGCTTCGTGCGGCCTGGCGGAAGAGGGCGCGCTCGCCAGGCGGCGGCAATGCTGCGTATCCTAGCTGCGTTTTCACGGGCTTGCTGCTGATGGGCGGCCGCAACATCGGAGAGAGAAAGGCCTGGCGGCAGGGCGTGGATGTGCCAGCGGCGAGCCTCGGCGTCGGTGGCGGCGCGGGTAGGATCGGCCGCGGCGAAGGGAACGTCTTCGGGGTGGTCGGACGTGGCAGCAGACGGAAAGAGAAGAGCGAAGTCTTTGTTGACCTGCTCGACCAAGGTGCGCTGCGAGCGGAAATTTGCGGTGAGACGCAGGGGCCGGACCGGCAGGTCGCCGAGCAGGCCGGACCGCATGGTCCGGACGAAGCGCTCGACGCGGGCCTGGCGGAACAGATAGATAGACTGCTTGGGATCGCCGACCAGGAAGACAGTCTGGCTGTGGCCGTCCCAGCCGTGTGTAAGGCGCTCGATGAGCTCGTACTGACTGGTCGAGGTGTCCTGCATCTCGTCGACGAGGAGATGCTGAAGCCGCATGCCGAGTGCAGCAGCAAGATCTTCGCCATGAGCATCACGGCCGAGGGCGGTGCGGGCGAGCAGGCCAAGCTCCGTGAAGTCGCATTCTCCATGGGCGGTGAAGACGAGTTGGAGCTCGAGCAGCGCCTGGCGAAGGATGCGGAAGAGGGCGCGCGTGACCATCCATTGCTCGGGTGGATAGGTAGCGGGCGGCAGGGTTTTTACCCGGTCGAAGGCGGCGAGCAGGTCGTCGCGGTGAGCGATCTGCTGGATGAGTTCGCGAAGGCGGAGAGCGTGCGGCTTCTCGATCTCGAAGCCGAGATGATTGCGCGAGGCGCTAGCCCGCCAGGTGTTTCCCGCGGTGGTGAGCAGATGGATGAGAGCGCGCCAGTGGGCGAGATGTTCGGCGGTCTCGCCTGGTGCATTGTGGAGGCTCCTGCAGAGGGCGATCGGCGAGGGTGCGCCCTTGTAGCCTTCAGAGTGGCCCATCTCGCCGGCCAGGTCGGCGAGGGTGTCGACGATATCTGCGGGAATGCTCTGAGCGAGTTGGGTGAGCGAGGCACAAATAGCGCGATCGAGGGCGCGCTCGATGCGGGGAAGCACGGTGCGGCTGAGAGCTTCGTCGGTCAGGGCTTCGCCGGCGAGGGGGATGAGTTCGCCCCACTGATCGCGCCATTGCAGCATCTCGGCGAGGAGTCGCTCGCAGTCGGCGAGGTTGCCGTCACGGTGGAGCAGCAGCGTGCGAAGGGCTTGGTTGAGGACTGTTTCGGGACCGCCGAGCTGCATGAGGGTGCGGTGGGCGGCTTCGCGGTAGAGCGGCGCCGCATCCGGGATCGGGGTGAGCTGGCCGCCGGAACCGGAGAGGACGGGCAGCGAGCGGGCTATCTCGGCGCAAACGGAGTCGATGGTGCGGATGCGAAGGCGCTGCGGCTGGTTGAGGAGGTCCCAGCCGCGGGCCTGGGCGGCGTTTGCGAGCTTGCGTGTCTGGGCGTCGAAGTCGTTCGTGATGGGCGCGCCCGTGGCAGTTGCGCCTAGTTGTATGAGCACACGTTCAAGGAGCTCGGCAGTGGCCTTGTTGGTGAAGGTGATCGCCATCACCTGTTCGGGTTCGGAGACGCCGGGGTCGGCGAGGAGCTTGAGGAAGCGCTGAATAAGCAGGCCGGTCTTGCCGGAGCCGGCGGGCGCTTCGACGATCCAAGATTGGCGGACGTCGAGGGCGGCGGCACGCTGGTCGGCGTCTGGCGGGCCCGTTGGGGCGGACTCCTCGGGCGGAGCTTCCATGTCGAAGAGGAAGAGGTTAGACATCGTCGGTCTCGGCATCGGAATCGTAGTCCTGGTCCGCTTCGTCTTCAGGCTGGTCGAGCACGGAGAGATCGAGGCGGCAGAGGATGCGCTGGGCGCAGAAGGCACAGGTGTTGGGATACTTCTTGGGGCGGACGCGAATGTCACCGTCGTGAAAGCTGGTCGCCAGCTCAGTGAGGACGCGGTTCCAGTCTTCGAGTTGAATCTCGAGCGGTCGGCTCAAGCTGGAGGGTTTGAGGAGAATGCCGGGCTCAGTCTCGTAACCGTAAAGCGACATGTCCTTGCCGGGGCGAATCTGGGCGAAGGCTACGCCGGCGAGATCGCGGGCTCCGGCGAGGACGGCGTAGAGGGGAAGCTGCGGCTCGTCGGGGCGGTCGGAGAGCCAGTCAGCGACGTTCGGCTTGCCGGTCTTGTAGTCGAGGATCACGTCGCCGTGTGCCGTCGCGTCGATGCGAGCGACGCTGTGGGGGAGGCGGAGCGGACCGATGGTGACGTCGGTGAGCTCGGTCTCCTGGCGGCTTACGGTGAAGGGAACTTCACGGCCGAGCTCCGCGAGCAGCCAGGAATCGAGGAGGGCGAGCAGGCGTTCCCGTTGAATAGCCAGAAAGGCGGCGTCCCAGGTGGAGATGGCCGCGGCTTCAACCTTGTGCAGTGCAGCGTCAATCGCGGTTGCGAGAAGCTGGCGGCGGTTCTCCGCAGTCAGGCCGCGGAGCGTGACCTGGTCGTGAACCTGATCCCAGAAGTGCTGGAGGACGACATGGATGATGGTGCCGTTCTCGCGGGCGTCGATGCCGGCTTCGGTGGTGTCGAGAGCGGTTGCCCAGAGACGCTGCTCGGCGAATGCACGGAAGCCACAGGCAGCCTGGAGCTTGAGGATCTGAGCGCCCCCGCGGATGACCTGGTCGGGAAGCTGCGGCAGGTTCGGGGAGTCGTCGATCGCCTCAAGGGTGAGAAACGCTTGGGGCGACGCGATCGGGGGAACGATCAGAGGCTCGAGCCTGAGACCGGCGAGGGCGGACGACGGACGTTGATGGCCGGTCGCCGATTGCTGGGCGTAGCTGAAGACGACAGTCGGCGCACTGGAGGCGACTCGCCCGGTGATGCGGCGGACCTGGGCGATATCTTCCGCAGGATCGGTTCCGGGCATGCCGAGGTCGCGCTGCAAATGCCAGGCGAGGAGCGGGTTGGAGCCGGAGTGAACGGGCCAGCTGAGGTCGCCAGCGTTAAGGAACCAGATGGCGTCAAAGGTCGAGCCCGCGGACTCAAGCGGGCCCAGAACCTGCACGGCGGCGCCGCGGGATTCAGGAGCGAAGAGAGTCTGCTGCGCGAGCCGGGCGAGAGCTTCGAGGGTGTCTGGGAAGGTGAAGCGGGCGCCTTGGAAGTCGAGAGTGGCGAGCTCGTCGAGAACGCTCTCCCACTTGCGGCGGGTCTGGAACTCGATGCTGTCGTCGCTGCTGGCGGACCAGCCGGCGGCTTCAAGCAGGGCGCGGATGGCGTCGGCCCAGTCGGCGGCGGGGCGAAGATCCGCGGTTGTGAGCGCCTCGCTGGTGACGGCTCGGCGCATGGCTTTGAGGGCGGCGATAAGCCGGGGGAGCCGGCTGCTGCGCTTGGCTGACTCCGTTTGCCGGAGCATGGCGTCGAGGGTCAGCTCGGGGCGAAGGGTGCGGATGCGGCGGAGTTCGTAGGCGTCAAACTCGGCCCGGGCATTGATCTCGGCGGGACTGGCGGCGAGATAGGGGCTGAGCAGGAGCTGACTGATACGGACGGTAGGCAGCGGCTGGATCGTCCACCGAAGGAGGTCGAGCGCGGTCGCGACGATCGGGGCCTGAGCGAGAGGCATGCCGAGCGAGAACTCGAACGGTGCGGGCGTTTGCGGGGCCGTGATGTCTTCGAGCTCCGGGGCAAGTGTGTGGCGGAGGACGCGGTCGATCGTGGTGCGATGGTCGCCAAGACTGGGCACGATAAGGGCGATGCGGGCCGCGGGATTGGCTTCGAGATGGCGGCGCATCCAGTTGGCGGCGGCGTGGAGTTCGTCGCGTTCGTCGGTCGCAGTTACGAGGTGGAGCGCGCGAGCTGGTGAGGCCAGGGTGAAGGCGGTGATCGGACAGCCTGCACCGCGGACAGCGTCGATGAGCGCCTGCTGGGCGGGCGTGGTGCGGTCAAAGCCGGCGAGCAGGTAGCCTTCGGCCGGAGGGCTGATTTGCCCGGCGGCAACGGCTGCGATGAGCGCGGCTTCGAGCTGCGCCTGCGGCAGATAGTTCTCGATGCGGCAGAGGCGTTCGAAGGCTTGCGCCCAGCGTTGGAAGGCACGGGTGTCGGCGCTGATGCCGGCGGTGCGGAGGCGGTGCTCGCCGCGATAGGCGGCGAGCCGGCTGTAGGCATCGGCGGCCATCTCGGCGAGTGCGTCGGCCGTGCGGAGCGTTGAGCCTTCGGGGTCGGCGGCAATGATCATGCGCCAGAGCGTGTGCTCCTGCGGGCGGTTGAGGAGGAGCCTGGTTGCGTGACCGTCTATAAGGAGACGCTGCCAGAGTGAGGCGATCCAGCTGTCCCAGGCGAGGACCGCGGGCGGCTCCCAGTGAGTGAGGTTGCGGGCACGATTGCGGAGATCGACCTGCTGCCGGAGGGTACGGGCGGCGCGCTGGTTGCCGGTGAGGATGGTGACGCCGCGGGTAAGTGCTTCAACGAGCTCAGCTGGAAGCAGCGTGCTACCGTGCATGCTTCGGTTATACGCCGGCCGGAGGTGGAAATGGTGGCTGGAACAGGCTGAGGAGCAGCAGCGCGCAGGCGGCGGCGAAGGGCAGCGCGAGTGCGACCTGGAGCGAGCCGGTGCGCGTGCTGACGACGCCCATGAGCCAGGGAAGCAGCGCGGCTCCGATGGCGCTGACGGCGAGGACGATGCCGGCTTGCCGGGCGGTGGGCCGAGTTTCCATGAGGAGCGAGAAGCTCGCCGGGAAGAACGGTGCGAGCGTGAGGCCGAGCAGCACGGCGATGGCGGCGATCGCGACCGCTGAGTGCGCGAGGGCGAGGGCGGCGGTAGATGCTGCGGCCAGTGCGAGCGAGAGGCGCAGGAGGAGCTTTTCGCCCATGCGGAGCAGCAGGACCGACGAGACGGCGCGGCCGGCAGTGAGGCCGGCGAGGAGCAGAACGGTGGTGTATTCGCTGAGCAAGAGCGAGCGGCTGCCGTAGCGGAGCGAGAAGGTGGTGAGCCAGCCGCCGAGGCAGGTTTCGAGGCCGCCGTAGAGAATCAGCAGGGCGCAGAAGTAGGCGAAGGCTGGACGTCCGAGTGAACTGCTGTTGATTGGGCTGACGGTCTCGAGTGTGGTTGAGGACGCTCCTCGAAGCTGCAGGAGGAGAACGAGGAGCAGGCTGGCGAAGGCGGCGGCGAAGGTGGCGAGCAGCGCGCGGAGGGTGAAGTGCGGCGTGAGCGCGGCGGCGAGGATGGGCGAGAGCAGGGCGCCGAAGCTCCACGAAAGGTTGAGGAAGGCGAGAGCGGAGCCGCGGTGCTCGGTGGCGCGGCGACCGCCCAGGATGTTGATCGAGGTGATGAGCTGGCCGAGGCCGAAGCCGCCGAGGAAGAGGCCGGTACAGGCGGGAAGCAGGCCGGGCGCGAGAGCGAAGATGCCGAAGCCGAGGGCGGCGGACGACATTCCGAGGATCATGCTGCGCTCGAGGCGCTTCGAGACGGTGACGCCGCCGAAAAAGGAGCCGTAAAACTGGGCGGAGAAGAGCAGGCCGCTCTGCGCGTCGGCGAGGTGCCACTGCCGGGTGAGCAGCGGGAGGATTGGCCCGAGGATCAGGGTGCCGAGGCCGGTGAGGATGAAGGCCAGGTGCATCCAGAGAGCGGTGGGTGCGGGCCGGTGGGCCGGCTCTCGGGCGGATGGAAGGTTCATGGAGCCATTATCGTTCAGCCAAATAGCCATCGCGTCGAGCCCGGTATCATGGAGTTTGAGGTGTTTCGTTGCGTCGTGTTGCGTTGCTGTTTGTGCTGCTGCTGGTTGCGGTTGCTGGTTGTCATCAGGATGTGCCTGCTCCGGGGATGGCGGCCGGTCCGGTGAAGCGCTTCAAGGTGCGGGGCAAGGTGGTGGCGACGGATCCGACGCACGTGGTGCTCGACCATGAGGCGGTGCCGGGATTCATGGGCGCGATGACGATGGCCTATAAGCTGGCTGACCCGAGCGTGGTGAGCGAGCTGCATCCGGGCGACCGGATAACGGCGACGATCCGGGTGGAACATGACGCGGCGGGCTTTCATGATCCGCAGCTGGCGGACATGGTGGTGATTGCGCAGGCGAAGCCGGATTATGTGCCGAAGGTGCAATATCACGTGCCGGCGGTGGGCGATGTGGTGCCGAAGTTCAGCCTGTTGAATCAGAGCGGACGGATGATCGACCTGGCGCAGTTCAAGGGCAGGGTGCTGCTGGCGACGTTTATCTTTACGCGGTGCCAGATGGCGGACTTCTGTCCGCGGATGAGCACGAACTTTGCGCAGATCGACAAGGCGCTGGCGGCGGACCGAGCGCTCTATGGGAAGACGCACCTGCTGAGCATCAGCTTCGATCCGGCGTACGACACGCCCGCGGTGTTGAAACGGTACGGGGCGGCGTATACCGGACGGTTTGCGGCGGAGGACTTCCGGCACTGGGACTTTGCGGTTCCGCCGAGGACGGAGCTGCCGGCCTTAACGCAATGGTTCGACGTGGGCGTGACGCCGGGTGATGCGCAGTCGATGACGCACTCATTATCGACGGTAGTGATCGGCCGGGACGGGCGGGTGGTGGCCTTCTATCCGACGAATGACTGGAAGCCTGCCGAGGTGCTGGCGATGATGCGGAGTGCGGCGGGTTGAGCCGGCTTGCTCACGGCGGCTTGCTGCAACCCCACCCCATTAACGTGTAAATTCTCTGGAATGAATGACATGGATCACTTATGGCTCTAAAGTCCTCTTATGATTTGGCTTACGTTTATATTCGTCATTCGA
>CAXTLS010000009.1:0-37068 GCA_964245235.1 uncultured Acidobacteriaceae bacterium | reverse complement strand
TTTAACTATTGTTGTTGAGGTATCTCTAATCGTGTCAGTAGTTTGAAGGAGGTACTAGAGGTGAAGATTGAAAGATGCCCTATTGACAGCTTGGGAGGAGCTTGTCGTGGGTGTGAGTGCGGTAAGTGATGGCTCTTCTGGGGTGTCGGCGGGTCGAGTTATGCTGGGGTTCTGTATTGAGGGTGAGGAATCTATGGCAAAGGTGACGATTGGGTTCGGGGTGCTGCTGGTGCTGGTGGCGCTGGCGGGGTTTGTGGCTACCGGGAGTGCGCACCCTACGGCGCTGATCCCGGGTGTCATTGGGTTGTTCTTTGTATTGTTCGGGGTGATGGCGCAGACGCCGGACGCGAAGAAGCGGATGCTGTGGATGCATATCGCAGTAACGGTGGCGCTGCTGGTGTTCCTGGGGCTGATTCCGGCGGATATCGGGGTGTTTCGGCTGGCGCATAATGTTGACGTGCCGCATCCGGTGGCGGTGGAGGAGAAGGCTGCGGCTTCGTTGCTGGCGCTGCTGTATGTGCTGCTGTGCGTGCGAAGTTTCGTAATGGCACGGCGGGGACGGGTAGCGGTTTAGGTCTGGGGCTGATCGGAATGCGTTGGTGTTCAGCTTTGTGTTATCGCAGTCTTTGCGAGTGCTGCGAAAGGACGGGCACCCGGATGTCTGGTGGTGGAACCAGGACCGTATCGGGATGTTGGCGGTGGGAATGATGGGCCGGCGCGGGCGTGAGGGGATAAACTAGGAGTATGGCGTCTCCTTTGCGTTCTTCAAACTATGGCGGCAATGGTGTCCCCAAGGGGGATCGGCCGGTGCGCGGCGGGACGGGGCGGGCGACGGTTGCGGATCTGAATGCGAAGCGGCCGAAGCCTCCGCTGAAGAAAGTACTGCCCGAGGTGTGGGTGCTGGTGAAGCCGCGGCTGGGGATGCTGTCGGTGAGCTTCCTGCTGATGATCGTGAACCGGGCGAGCGGACTGGTGCTGCCGCTGTCGTCGAAGTACCTGATCGACAACGTGATGAACAAGGGGCAGGTCAGCATGCTGCCGCTGATCGTAGGCGTGGTGCTGACGGCGACCCTGCTGCAGGGGGCGACCTCGTACACGCTGACGCAGGTGCTGTCGAAGGCGGGGCAGCGGCTGATTGCCGAACTGCGGACGAAGGTGCAGTCGCATATCGGGCGGCTGCCGGTGGCGTTCTATGACGAGAACCGGACGGGAACGCTGGTGGCGCGGATCATGTCCGATGTGGAGGGCGTGCGGAACATTATCGGCACGGGCATTATTGACTTCTTTGGCGGGCTGCTGACGGCGCTGTTCGCGTTCATCTACCTGATGCGGACAAGCTCGGTGATGACGCTGCTGACGTTTGGCATATTGACGATCTTCGGGGCGCTGGTGGTGCGGGCGCTGAAGGTGATTCGGCCGATCTTCCGGGAGCGCTCAAAGATCAATGCCGAGGTGACGGGGCGGCTGACGGAGTCGCTGGGCGGGATACGGGTGGTGAAGGGGTACCACGCCGAGGCGAGTGAAGCAGGCATTTTTGCTGCGGGTGTGGACCGGCTGCTGCAGAACGTGATTTCTTCGCTGACGGCGCAGTCGCTGATGAGCCTGGCGTCGACAGCGATCCTGGGCGTGGTGGGCGCGCTGGTGATGTACCTGGGTGCGCACCAGGTGATTCGGCACACGCTGACGCAGGGCCAGTATGTGACGTATGTGCTGCTGCTGGGATTCATGATCGCGCCGATTGTGCAGTTCATCTCGATCGGGACGCAGCTGACGGAAGCGCTGGCGGGGCTGGACCGGACGAACGAGATTCTGAGCGAGAAGGAAGAAGATTCGGAGGCGGGGCGGACGGTGGTGCTGCCGGGGATTCGCGGCGATGTGGCATTTGAGAATGTGACGTTCGCGTATGAGCCGGGCAAGGATGTGCTGCACGGGATCAGCTTCGACTCGAAGCCGGGGACGGTGACGGCGCTGGTGGGATCGTCGGGCTCGGGCAAGTCGACGATTATTTCGCTGATCTGCGGATTCCATACGGCTACGGGCGGCAGGGTGATGGTGGATGATGTGGACCTGGCGACGATCCGGCTGAGCAGCTACCGGGAGCACCTGGGCGTGGTGCTGCAGGAGACGTTTCTGTTCGATGGGACGATCCGGGAGAATGTGAAGTTCAGCCGGCCGGAGGCGACGGAGGAGCAGCTGATGGAGGCCTGCCGGATTGCACGGGTGGATGAGTTTGCGGAGCAGTTTGACGAGGGCTACGAGACAATTGTGGGCGAGCGCGGGGTGAAGCTGTCGGGTGGACAGCGGCAGCGGATCTCAATTGCGCGGGCTATTTTGGCGGACCCGCGGATTCTGATTCTGGATGAGGCGACGAGCTCGCTGGACTCGGAGTCGGAGGCGCTGATCCAGGAAGGGCTGAGCTACCTGATGAAGGGCCGGACGACGTTCGTGATCGCGCATCGGCTGTCGACGATCCGGCGGGCGGAGCAGATATTGGTGATCGAGAAGGGGAACATTCTCGAGCGCGGGATGCATGCGGAGCTGTATGCGCTCGGGGGGCGGTACTACGACCTGTACACGCGGCAGCATGGGATCGAGATGAACCTGTTCCTGGCTCCGGGTGAAGGGGGTAGGGTGGTGGAGGCTGAGGGTGTTGTGGAGGCAGAGCCGGCTAAGGTTTGAGGGCTGATGTACACTCTGTACATGGCGCTGCATATCACGAATCCTGAGACGGAGCGCAATGTTCGCAGGCTTGCTGCGATCACGGGTGAACCGATTGCTGAGGCCGTGAATCAGGCAGCGCTGGAGCGGCTGAAACTGGTCTCGCGACGCCAGGACGATCCGATGATGATGGCCGACCTTCGGGCGATCGTCCGGGAGTTTGCTGCTCTGCCCGTGTTGGACGATCGAAGGGCGGATGAGCTTATTGGCTACGACGAAGACGGTCTCCCTACCTGATGGTGATTGACACCTCGGCGATCATGGCGATCCTGCTTGGTGAACCAGATGGAACCGATCTCCTTATGAAGATGAAGGTGGACAGGCGTCCCTTGCTTTCAGCTGCGACTCTGGTCGAACTTCAGATTGTCTGCATTCGCCGCGCCGGGGTGGAAGAGTGGCGCCATGCTGAAGCCTTTCTGCAACGGGCAGGCGTACAGATCGTTCCGTTTGACCATCGACAGGCGATGCTTGCGAAGGATGCTTATCTTCGCTTTGGAAAGGGGCGGCACGCGGCCGGTCTGAACATGGGCGACTGCATGACGTATGCCCTGGCGCAGCAGACCGGCGAACCACTTCTCTGCAAAGGTGAGGACTTTAGTCGGACCGACCTTTTGCTCGCATAGTTCGCGACGCCTAGCTGCGTTAAGGCCATGACCAGGGCGTTGGTGTCGACCAGCCTCAATCCCGGAAAGAAAGATTTACTTGCGGTGAGAGCTGTTAGCAGCTACTTGTTGCTAGCTCGTTGAAGAAGTTACTTCGGGAGCAAATAAGCCACGAGAATCGATCGGAGTGAGTATGGCACCGAAGCGAAAGATAGCAGTACTTACCAGTGATGTAGTAGTTGACGACAAGAAGAAGCTTGGCCAAACGATCTCATCTTTAGTCAGTGCGGTGGGACGAGACTTTTTATTGACGAACAAATCGATTGCGGGGAAGGCGACCAAGTTTGGCGCCGGCATGACGATGACCAAGGCCGTGACCAGTGAGTATGAGTCCCTTACGATCCTGCAGTGGGCGATGCGTGGCTTCGGCGCCCTTCCTGCCGAATTCACAAAGAGCGGGGCAATTCAGGTTTTCGAGTTCACCACGATGGAACGAGCGCTTCTTGTCGCCAAGGCAGCGGGGGCTAAGTTTGTGCTGGTGACGATCGCGTATGAAGGCGGGGTCGTTATCGGCAGCATTATTAACCAGACACTCTCTGACGATACAAAAGATGCGATTGGCGGAACGATCAACGAGATAGTAAATGAGGGTGGCTGGAAGCTTCTCTTTACTCATCCATTCGGAATCGGGATGTGAGTAGCATGGTGACTTTTCTAGATTGTTATCGATGCTAGTTCTCGACGCCTAGCTGGGTGAGGAGGAAGGCGTAGTCGAAGGCTATTTCTTTGAGGTAGTCGTAGCGGCCGGAGGCACCGCCGTGGCCGGCGTCCATGTTGATGTGGAGGAGGAGCGGGGTGGCGTTTTGCTTGAGGGTGCGGAGGCGGGCGACGTATTTGGCGGGCTCCCAGTACATGACCTGGGAGTCGTTGAGGCTGGTCTTGACGAGCATGGCGGGGATGGGTGCGCCTCTTAGATTTTCCAGGTTGTCGTAGGGGGAGTAGGCGCGCATGGTGTGGAAGGCGGCTTCCTCGTTGGGATTTCCCCACTCTTCGTACTCGGCTACGGTGAGGGGAAGGGTGGCGTCGAGCATGGTGTTCATGACGTCGACGAAGGGGACGTGCGCGAGGACGACCGAGAAGAGGTCGGGGCGCTGGTTGACGACGGCTCCCATGAGGAGGCCGCCGGCGCTGCCGCCTTCGATAGCGACTCGGGCCGGGTCGCCGTAGCCTTTTTGCGTGAGCTGCTCGACGGCGGCGATGAAGTCGGTGAAGGTGGTCTGCTTGAAGGCCATCTTGCCGGCGTCGTGCCAGGCGTCGCCGAGCTCGCCGCCGCCGCGGATGTGGGCGTAGGCGAGGACGACGCCGCGATCGAGGAGTGAAAGGCGAGAGGGACTGAAGCCGACCGGCAGGGGGTAGCCGTAGGAGCCGTAGCCGTAGACGTAGAGCGGGCTGGTACTGTCGGCGTGGAAGCGGTCGCGGCGGTAGACGATGGAGACGGGGATCTGGACGCCGTCGGGGGCGGCGATCCAGACGCGGTCGGAGCCGTAGAGCGTGCGGTCGAAGTTGCCGGGAACCTCCTGCTGCTTGAGGAGGGTGGAGGCGGCGGTGTCGATGCTATAGGCGTAGACCGAAGCGGGGGAGACGAGCGAGGTGTAGCTGTAGCGATAAGTGCGGGTGTTGAACTCGCGATTGGCTTGGCTGCCGGCGGTGTAGGTGGGCTCGGGAAAGGCGATTGGCTGGGGGGCGGCGAGGGTGCTGTCGGGGTTGAAGCGTTGAACTTCGAGTACGGGAAGACCGAGCTTGCGGCGGGTGGTGACGAGGAAGGGCTGGAAGAGGTCGACGTCTTCGAGGGGCGCTTCGGGATCGAGGGGCAGGAGCTCGGTCCAGTGATCGCGGCCGGGGGTGGCGACGGGGGCGATGACGAGGCGGAAGTTTCGGCCGGTGTCGTTGGCGCGGATGTAGAGGAGGCCTTCACGATGGTCGGGGTAGTACTCCTGGTCGTCGAGGCGGGGTGCGAGGAGGCGGAAGCTGCCGGTGGGGTCGGTCGCGGGCAGGAGATAGCACTCGTTGGTGGTGTGGCTGCCGGCCTCCATGAGGAGGAAGTGGCGGTCGCGGGTGCGGCCGATGCCGAGGTTGAAGCGCTCGTCTGGCTCCTGGTGGACGAGGATGTCGTCGGTGGCGAGGGTGCCGACGGTGTGGCGGAAGAGGTGGTCGTGGCGCTTGGTGGTCTCATCCTCGGTGGTGTAGAAGAGGGTTTTGGAGTCGGCGGCCCAGGCGACGGAGCCGACGCGGGCGGCGGTATCGGGCAGGTCGTGGCCGGTGTGGAGATCGCGGAGGTGGAGGGTGTACTGGCGGAAGCCGGTCTCGTCGGTGGAGTAGGCGAGGGTGTAGCCGTCGGGGCTGATGCTGAGAGCGCCGAGCGACATGAAGGGCTTACCTTCGGCGAGGAGGTTGACGTCGAGCAGGATCTCTTCGGGCTGGGCGGCAAGGGAGGAGAGGTCGCCCGGGTTGCCGGGTGCTGCGAGCTTCCGGCAGTGGATGGCGTACTGCTGGCCAGCGACGGTGCGGACGTAGTAGAACCAGCCGTGGTCGGGGTAGGGAACGGACTCGTCGGTCTCCTTGATGTGGGAGAGCATCTCGTCGTAGAGGCGGGTCTGGAGGTCGGCGGTGGGCGCCATGAAGTCGAGGGCATGGGCGTTCTCGGCTTCGAGATGGGCGAGGACCTCGGGGGAGGATTTGTCGCGCATCCAGCGGTAGTCGTCCTCGAGCGTGACGCTATGGAGGGTGGTGGGTTCGGGCTGGCGGCGGGCTATGGGGGGCGGGACAATCTGGCTGGATTTCATCAGGGTCATTGCGCTGCAGTGCTCCAGGAGACAGGATAGCAACGTGGCGCTGCGGCCGTCCGCGGGCAGGCAACCAAGATGGCTTTCCGTACACCCTATTTATCGCAGTCTGGAACTGTAGGCGAAGTCGCCAAAGGAGCACCACCATGAAGCTGAATCAGGTTCGCATTGGTTTTCTATGTACGGCAACACTGTTGTCGCCGGCACTTGTGTATTCGCAGACTCCATCCTCGATGCCCAACAACCAGCCCACCCAGCCTGGGCAGCAGCCGAACAGCGGCGTCGGTTCGGGGAGCGGCATGGCTGGATCGATGACCGGCGGCACGGCGGGCAGCAACGATCCTTCGGGTCAGATGGCGCGGGACAAGATGTTCCTCCGCAAGGCTGCGGAGGGCGGGATGGCTGAGATCCAGCTGGGTCAGCTAGCGCTGCAGAAGTCGAACAGCGATGATGTAAAGCAGTTCGCACAGAAGATGATTGACGATCATACGACGCTGAACAATAGCATGAAGCCGATTGCGGACCAGATGGGCGTGCCTACGCCGACCAAGCTGGCCAGGCCCGACCAGGCGGAGTATGACAAGCTTAGCGGGATGTCGGGGGATGACTTCGATAAGGAGTATCTAGGGTACATGTCGAAGGATCACCACAAGGACCTGCGGGACTTCAAGATGGAGGATTCGACCGTGACGGACTCCAGCCTGAAGGCAGCAGTCGATAGCGGCCTGCCGGTGATTCAGCAACATACGCAGATGGTTGACAAGCTGGCGAAGTCGAAGGGTGTGACGATGCCGGGCCACGGAGCTGCAGGTATGGCGCCGGGTCAGTAGAACTATTGTCGGATTGTTGGAGTCTTCCAGGAGTGGGCAAAGGAGAGTGCAGAGTGCACTCTCCTTTTGCTGTGTAGGCGCGGCGTAGAATGCAGATAATGAAGAGTTTTGTTCGATGGGTGGTGGTACTCCCGCTGGCACTGCTTTCGGTGGTGTGGCTGCAGGCGGAGAAGATCAAAGACCTGCCGGCGCCTACGGCGTATGTGAGTGACTTTGCGGGGGTACTTGATCCGTCAACGAAGCAGTCGGTGGAGGATCTGTGTATCGCGGTTGATCGGCAGGCGCATGCGCAGATCGCGGTGGTGACGATCAAGACGCTGGACGATGACCAGCCGATTGAAGAGGCGGCGACCGAGCTCGAAGAGAAGTGGAAGGTCGGGGCAAAGGGGACGGATCGCGGCGTGCTGATGCTGCTGGTGATGAACCCGACGAAGGGCCGGATCGAGGTTGGCTACGGGCTTGAGGGCATCCTGAATGACGCCAAGGTGGGGGATATTGGGCGGGCGATGACGCCATATTCGCAGCGGGGAGACTATAACCAGGCGATTCCGCTAGGGGTGCGGCAGATCGCCCAGGTGATTGCGACCGATGCGAATGTTACGCTGACGCCGGTCACGCATCAATATCACCGGGCTCAGCAGCAGCAGGCGCCGGTGCAGTTGAGCTTTCTGCAGCTGGTGATTGGCGGCGGCGCGGTGCTGCTGGTGATTGTGCTGCTGGCGAGCACGGGGAACCTGGGGATCCTGTGGTTCATTCTCGGCAGCCTGATGGGCGGCGGCGGTGGCGGGGGTGGACGCGGGCGGGATGATGGCGGTGGTGGCGGCGGCTTTGGTGGGTTTGGTGGTGGCAGTTCGGGTGGCGGCGGGGCGAGCGGGGACTTTTAGCGGCGCTTCCGTTCTGACCGGCGGGAACGCATAGAATTGACATGAGAGGAATTGAGGAAGATATGAAAGCTTTATGGGCGTTTTTAGGCGTAGCAGCACTGTTCATCATCGTGCTGGTATTTGCGGGCGGCAGCTACGTCAGCTCGAAGAACCAGATGGTCGCGAAAGACCAGGATGTGAAGGCGGCGTTCTCGGAGATTGACGTCAACCTGCAGCGCCGGTCGGACCTGATCCCGAACCTGGTGGCGACGGTGAAGGGTTACGCGCATGTGGAAGAGAGCATCCTGACGGCGATTGCGAATGCGCGTGCCGGGCTGATGACGGCGAACTCGCCCAATGAGAAGCTGGCGGCGAACGATCGGCTGAACGTGGCGCTGCTGCCGCTGATGCGGATGCAGGAGAATTATCCGCAGCTGAAGAGCAATGACCAGTTTATGCGGCTGCAGGATGAGCTGGCGGGGACGGAAAACCGGATCGCGGTGGCGCGGCGCCGGTATAACGAGACGATCCGGGATTACAACACGTTTATCGGACAATTTCCGAACAGCCTATTTGCGAATTTTGCCGGCTTCCATCCGAAGAACGAGTACTACTCGGCCGATGCCGGGGCGAAGAATGCGCCCAAGGTTGACTTCGACAAATAAAAGACTGGGTACGTAGAAAAGCCGTCGCATTGGGCGACGGCCTTTTCGTGCATGGTAACGGAACTAGCTGGTGAAGGAGGCGACGGCGGAGGCTTCGTCGTCCTTGACATCGAAGACGGTGTAGAGCTTGGTGATCTGGAGGAGGTCGTGGACCTTCTTAGTCAGGTTGAGGAGCTTTAGCTCGCCGCCGCTGTTCTTGACCGTGGTGAAGGCGCTGACCAGCTCGCCGATGCCGGAGCTGTCGATGTAGCTGATGTCGCCGAGGTTCAGAAGGATCTTGTTCGAGCCCTTAGCCAGAACGTCACGGACGGTGTCGCGAAGCGTGACGCTGCCCTCGCCGAGTGTGATGCGGCCACTGAGATCCAAAATGGTGATGCCGTCCACCTGGCGGGTTTTTACTTTCATGCTCATGACTACGTCTCCTTAGGTCCCCGACTGCGCGGGTGTTCGATGTTTGATCAGTGTGAGTTCTGTGCCGGGATGCAACTGGCGAAAGTTTACCTCATCCATGAAAGCACGGATAAGAAAGATGCCCCGACCGGAGCCGCGCAGGATGTTTTCGGGGGCGAGCGGGTCGGGGAGGGTGTCGGGATCAAGGCCGGCACCCTGGTCGCCGATGCGGATGATGATCGACTCGACGGTGGTCTCGAAGGAGGCGGTAACGTGCTTGTCGCTGCTGTAGGCGTTGCCATGGACGACGGCGTTGACGGCTGCCTCGCGTACGGCCATGGCGATGTTGGGGATGTCGTCCTCGCTGAAGCCGGCGCGCTGGGCGTAGTCTTCCGCGGTCTGCTCGACCTTGTTAACGCTGTCGAGTGTGGATTCGAGGGTGAGGCTCACGCGGCTGGTGATCGAGTCTGCCAAATCGGGCCTCGGTGCGGCGTCCTGGTTTGCGGCGTCCTGGTTGCGGTGAATTGCATGCGACGGCGGACGGCAGCTTAGTTCGCAGTTTGCTTGCGCAGGATGGGAAAGTCAAGGAAGACGACGCAGGGTTGGAGGAAACGGATGATCTAAAGTGCGGCCACTTGGTGCTTGCGTTGGTGCTACGGATGGGGGATGGGGAAGTCGAAGACGCCGGTGACGGTCACGTCGTGTTCGTACCAGCGGATATCGTCGGGCGAAGAGACATCGAGAACGAGGGGTATCTTTGACTCGGCCAGCTTCTTGCCGGAGCTGTTGAAGAGCTTGACGAACCCGGGTGCGCCGGTCGAGTCGCCTGGGGCTGAGAGGAACCTGCCGTAGCTGTGGACGACCAAGCGGTAGTTGCCGGAGGGGCTGGTGTAGGTGGCGCGGGTGGCGCTGCGGGGATGAAGGGCGATGGAGACGGCTCCGAGCAGGATGACCAGGAGGAGAGCGGCCGAGCGGATGGCGAGACTTCGTTTCGCGATCATGGCGTTCGGATGGATGCTACACGCTCTGGAAGCGGATCACCTGATGCGGCGCGGCTAGAAGGTGTACTTGACGCCACCGTCGGGGAAGAGGGGCATCTGGTTTTGTTGCGCTACGCCGCCGATGTAGGGCTGCCATTGGTAGCTGTAGAAGTTGGCGCGGTTGAGGGCGTTGTCGAGGCCGGCGTGCCAGAGCAGGACGCCGGAGTGGATGGTGATGGCCTTCTCGACGCGAAAGTCCAGGCGGGCGTAGTAGGCGGAACGGAGGGCGTTGACCTGAGTGAGATCGTAGATGTCGCGATTCTGCTGATAGCTCTCGGTAAGATTATCCGGCGTATACGGGCGGCCGGAGGTGATGCTGTAGCGGAAGGATGAGGTGACGCCTTTTCCAGCACGGATGACGGCGGCCATGTTGGCGACGATGGGAAAGTCGAAGCTGCCCCGGCGAAAGATGCCATCGGAGCCGGAGTACCAGCTGCGGGCGTAGGCGAGATTGCCGGAGAACATGATGCGCGAGGTGGCGCGGAGATCGAGGGCGAGCTCGGCGCCGGCGGCCTTGCCGAGACCCTGGCTGGTCATGGGGAACATGAGGAAGACCTGGCCGAAGGTGTCGGCAACATTGGCCAAGGAGAGCTGCGGGTACTGGAGCGAGACGGGGTAGTCGCTGTAGGTCTTGCGGTAGGCGGCGAGGGTGAGACGGACGCGGCTGCGATCGACGAGCGTGACGGCGGCGGTGTAATGGCGGGAGCGGATGGGCTTGAGGTCCCTGTTGAGCGGGAAGGACAGGAGATAGAGGAAGGAGGGAAGCTGGGCATATTCGGCGTAACCGACACTGAAGGAGTGCGTAAGGCCGAGGGGAACGAAGAGCGAGGCCTTGGGGGTGAGGGCGAAGTTGTCGCCGAAGGACCACTGGTGAGCGCGCGCGGCAACGGAGAGGCGGAGATTGGCGGGCAGGGTGATGACTGCCTGACCGTAGCCGCCGTCGTCATTGGTGGAGAAGTTGTGGGTGATGTTGGTGGCGCTCGATATGGTTTCGACGGCGCTGTAGGGATTGGTGAGGACGTTCGGCTGGAGGATGTTGTAGTTGATGCGGTGGACGGTCTCGTTGACGCCGCCGCTCAGGATGAGGCGCGGTGTGGCCTCAAGGGTGTACTCGGTCTTGACGGTGGTGTCGCCGTCGAGGGTCTGCTCGTTATAGATGGGAAGGTTGTCGTAGAGCTGGGCGTTCTGGTTGACGGTCTGCTGCTGCTCGGAGTTCGCAAGCGTGACGACACCAAAGGAGCGGGCGGTGAAGAGGTGCTGATAGTTGACGCCGGTGGTGTTTCTCCAGCCGGTGTAGCGGATATTGTAGGCGTTGGTCTCGGCGGTGTCGTTGGGGTCTGGCGTGATGTTGATGGAGTCGATGCCGGTGAGCGAGAGTCCCCAGATCCGGTCGCCGTTGGCCAGGGTGTGGTCGGCGCGGACGAGGTTGTTGGTGTAGTGCGGGACGCCGTTCAGACCGATGTCGTTGGTGAAGAGACTCAAGATTCCTTCGCGGCCGGAGATGAAGAGCGAGCCGTTGTCGCCGAGCGGGCGGGACTCCATGCCGCCGACGCCGCCGATGCCAATTTCGGTCATATGGCGGACGAACTGGCGCGTGCCCGGGGCCTCGTCGGGGATGGTGGAGATTTCGACGACGGAGGAGAGGCGGTCCTCGAACTTGGCGTCGTGCGCGCCGGTGTGGAGGGTCATGCTCTGGATGGCGGCGTTATCGATCATGGAGACGAAGCCGCCGGTGGTATCCGAGAGGGCGAGATGGTTGATGGAATGAACGTCAATGTTGTCGATGACGAAGAGGTTTTCGCTGGGGTTGCCGCCGCGCACGAGGAAGTCGTTGCGCTGGTCGGAGTCCGAGACGACGCCGGGCAGAAGCTGGAAGTAGCGTGAGGGATCTTCGAAGGCGCCAGCCGCGGTCTCGATCACGTCGGCTGTGATCTTGTGGCTAGTCGGACTGAGCGGCGGCGCAGTCGTTTCAACCAGGACGGTGCTGGTGATGGAGTAGGGGTGAAGCTGCGGTACGGAGACGACCCCGGCTGCTGGAGCAGGCGCAGGCGGGGCGATGACCACCGCGGGTGCGGGCATGGGAGCGATGATCACCGCTGCCGGTTCTTTGGCTAACGTGGCTGTGCCCGAGGAACTGACTGTCGGTGTATTGCCTGTTCCAGGCGCTGATGCTGGGGCGTCAGCGGGTTTGGGGTGGGCTATCTCCGCGGCCTGGAGCGCAAGGGCAAGCGAAAAACACGCAGGCAGAATAAGCAGTCGCTTCATGTAGGCCTCGGATGTGGAACTCAGGTACCGTTACCTATTCATCGACCATTTGGAAGGAGGAGTGATGCTTGCAGAGATTATTGTTTGGACTGATTGTGATCCTACAGGTTGAAACAGGACCGGCCCAACAATTCTTCACTTCCGCCTCGATTCCTCTGACCGAGGAGTAAACAGGGGGTGTTTCCGCGGGAAACCCTCCGCTTCCAGCGCATCGTGATGAGCCCGTGTGGGATAGCATGGGCAGAGATCGAGGGGCGCGCGCCGGGGTCTGTGGGCGCAGGCGCACCAATCGTCAGACCTTTAATGGAACGCGTAGTATCCGGCAGGGAGCCAGGTTTGCTGCTATGAGCAGGCATGTCATCAACAGGACGAGTGTTTCCGCGCTGATGGGCGCCGCGATCTTCGACGCGTCCGGAGGCGTGTTCGGCCATGTGCGGGAGTTTGCGGTGGACTCGGCGACCGATGTGCACCAGGTCCACGGGTTGATGGTGCGGCGGGTGGCCGCACCGAAGGGAACGAACGGGACGAGTGATCTGCCGGTCCTGGTCCGGATTGGTGCGATGCAGCTTGGCGCCGGCTGCCGGATGGAGCTGGGTGCGAACGCGATGCCGGTCGAGTTTCCGCTCGAGGATGCAGGGGCGCCGATGTATCTGTTGCTGGAGCGCGACCTGCTCGACCAGCAGATTATCGATATCAACGGACATAAAGTGGTGCGGGTGAACGATGTGGACCTGGTCTGGCTGCCGGTCACGGAGGGGCAGCCGGAGCTGATGCTGCGGATCGCGGAGGTCGAGGTCGGGATGCGCGGCGCACTGCGCCGGCTGCTGAAAGGATTGCCGGTGACGGCGGTCGAACGGCTTTCGCGAAGGTTTGAGCCGCGGGTGATCCCGTGGGAGTATGTCGACCTGATTGATCGCGATCCGGCGCGGCGGGTGAAGCTGAAGATCGGGCAGGATCGGCTGTCACGGATGCATCCTTCGGACCTGGCGGATATTCTTGAGGAGCTGGCTCCGGCGGAGCGGCAGGTACTGTTCAACAGCCTGGACGATGAGGTGGCGGCGGATGCGCTGGAGGAGGTCGACGCGAAGATGCAGCAGGCGTTGATCGAGTCGCTGGACTCGGAGCAGATCGCGGGGATTGTCGAGGAAATGGACCCGGGTGCGGCGGCTGATCTGCTGTCGGAGCTGTCGGATGAGCAGTCCGATGCGATCCTCGAGGAGATGGACCCGGCGGAGCGGCGGGATGTCGAGGATCTGCTTGAGTTTGAGAGCGACTCAGCTGCCGGGCGGATGACGACGGAGTATATCGCGCTGCAGACCGAGGCCGCGGTGGTGGATGCGATCATTGCGCTGCGTCAATTCGAGGGCGATACGGATAACGTGCTCGATATCTTCCTGCTGGATGAGGAGGGGCGGATCACGGTGGTGGTGCCGCTGGTGAAGCTGCTGCTGGCGGGCGGCGGCGATCGGTTGAAGGAGCTCTCGGATGGGCACATCGTGAGCTGTAATGAGGACGCGACGGGCAAGAAGGTGGCGGAGCTGTTCGATAAGTACAACCTGCGTTCGCTGCCGGTGGTGGATGCTCGGAAGCGACTGATCGGCGTAATCCATGCGGACCAGGTGATTGCGCTGCTGCGGGCGAAGCATTGATGGCGGCTTTCGTCAGCATGGAAGGAGCGTAGCTCGATGAAGATTCTGTATGCTGCCGGGCTGTCGCCGAATGACTCGTCACTGCATCGGCTGCTGGCACTGGAGCGGCTGGGCCACGCGGTGGTGCCGCTGAACGCGTATGAGTACGATTCGCCGAACAAGCTGGTGCGCAAGATTGTCTTTCGGCTGTCGGTTGGGCCAGGGGTGGGGCGGCTGAATCGTGACCTGCTTGCGGCGGCTGAGCGGGAGCGGCCCGACCTGCTGTGGGCCGATAAGCTGCTTTGGGTGTGGCCGGACACGCTCGAGAAGCTGCGCGCGATGGGGATCACGACCGTGAGCTACATGATCGATAACGCGTTTGGACCGCGGCGGGACCCGGGCTGGCGGCTGTATATGAAGGACATCCCACACTACGACCTGCACGTGGTACAGCGGGACAGCAACGTGGTGGAATACAGGCAGCATGGTGCGCGCGACGTGATCAAGATCCAGACGGCGTATGAGCCCTCGCTTCACTTCCCACCGCCGGCTGGATGGAACGATCGGGACCGGGATCGCGAGGTGTCGTTTATCGGGACGCCGTATGACCAGCGGGCGGAATTTATGACGCGGCTGTGGCGGGAGTTTGGCGTGCCGGTGTCGGTGTCGGGGAACAAGGTTTGGCGGTCGGTGCTGACTGCGGAGGCGTGTGCCAGGATCTATAAGAGCGAGGAGCTGTACGGCGATGCGTACCGGGAGGGAATCTGGCGGTCGAAGATCAACCTGAGCTTTATCACGCACTCGAACCTGGATGAGTTTGTCCACAAGAGTTTTGAGATTGCGGGGTGCGGGGGATTTCTGCTGGCGGAGCGGTCGGCGGGGCACAGCCAGCGCTTCGTCGAGGATGAAGAGGCGGTGTTCTTTTCGGATATCGAGGAGTGTGTGGCGAAGATCCGGCGGTACCTGCCGGATGAGGCAGCCAGGACGCGCATTGCGGCGGCGGGACGGGTGCGCGCGGAGCGGGACGGCTATCACAATGATCGCCAGGTGGGGCTGGTGATTGAGCGGGTGGAGCCGGTCGTGGCGGGTCTTCGTGCGGCCGGGATGGTTTCGGCTGCCGGAGCGAGGGCTTGATCAAGGACCTGCTGCATGATGCTCCTGAGTCGGCTGCGGAGGCAGATGTCTGCATCGTGGGGGCGGGTGCGGCGGGGATCGTGCTGGCGGTGGAGCTGGTGCGGCTCGGCCGGAGCGTGGTGCTGCTGGAGGGTGGGGGCGCGGAGATTGAAGAGCCGTCGCAGGAGCCGTACGGCAGTGAACTGGCGGGGCTGGCACATCAGGGAATCCATCATGGCCGCTTTCGCGCGAAGGGCGGGACGACAACGAAGTGGGGCGGCCAGATCCTTGAGCTGGATGCAATCGACTTCGAGGCGCGGCCGTGGGTGCCGGGAAGTGGCTGGCCGTTTCCGAAGAGTGAGCTGACGCCGTTTTATGAACGAGCGCTGGGGCTGGAGGGACTGGCGGAGGTACCGCGACAGGACGACGCGGTGTGGCGGGCGATCGGCAAGCAGCCGCCTTTGGCGTTTGGGGAGCTTGACCCTTATATTTCGAGGTGGTGTCCGGAGCCTAACTTCGGGCGGCTGCATCGGCGCACGCTCGAGGAGCATGCAGGGCTGACGATCTGGCTGCACGCGAATGCGGTCGAACTGGTACTGGAGGGGGATACGGCGCGCGGGGTGCGGTGCCGGACGTTGACGGGGATCGAGGCGGTGTTTTCGGCGGACCGGTTTGTCTTCTGCCTGGGCGCGATCGAGAGCTCGCGATTCTTCCTGCAGCCGCGTGAGGGCGGATTGCCGTGGAACCGTTCCGGCCTGGTGGGGCGGCATTTTCAGGACCACATCGACTGTAATGCGGCCGCCGTGGAGCCGCTCGATGCGGCTTCATTTCATGATCTCTTTGACAATATCTTCACGGGTGACTTCGCCTATAACCCGAAGGTTCGGCTGGCGCCTGTGGTCCAGGCTCGTGAGGGGCTGCTGAATATCGCATCGACGATGAACTTCATCAGCAATGCGACGGAGCAGCTGGTGAAGCTGCGGACGACGGCAAAGCATATGCTGCGGGGCCGGTGGGGAGCGGTGAGCAGAGGGGATGTAGGGTATATGGCGCGGCATCTCCCGCTGCTGGGGAGGCAGGCCTGGCGGTACAAGGTGCAGCATCGGGCGTATAACCCGGCGGACGCGGGCATCCTGCTGCGGGTGCATTGCGAGCAGGAGCCCCTGTCGGCAAGTTCGATTACGCTGAGTGATGCGCGGGATTCGCTGGGGATGTGGCGAACGCGGCTGGACTGGCGCATCGCGGACGTGGAGTTGGCGACCATTCGCGAGTACATTAATATCGCCGAGTGGTCGCTGGCCGGCGTGGCGCATATTGTGCCAAATGAAGCGCTGATGGCTGGCGATCCGGAGTTCAGGGCGCGGTGCGATGACAGCAATCACCACATGGGCGGCATGCGGATGGATGATGCTGCCGACCACGGCGTGGTGGATGCGCAGTTGCGGCTGCACGGGACACGCAATACGTATGTAGCGAGCAGTGCCGTGTTTCCGACGTCGGGCTTTTCGAACCCTACGCATACGCTGCTGGCGCTGACGGTACGGCTTGCCGATCACCTGGTTGGGATAGGCTGAGTACAACGTGAAATGACGGAGAAGGTTGATGGAGACAGTCGTGCTGGGAGGGACTGGGCGCAGCACGACGCGTCTGGGTTTTGGGTGTTCGAGCGTGATGGGCGCGCTGGGGCGGCGGGAGTCGCTGGCGATGCTCGAGGCGGCGTTTGAGGCAGGGGTGCGGCACTTCGATGTGGCGCCGATGTACGGCTTTGGCGAGGCGGAGGGCTGCCTGGGGGAGTTTCTGGCCGGGCCCCGGGGCCAGGTGACGGTCACGACGAAGTACGGGATTCCGCCGGCTGCGAAGGGTGGGTTGAAGTCGCTGGTGAGAGCTGTAGCGCGGCCCGTACTGAAGATCATTCCGGGGGTGAAGCGACGGCTGGCGAAGGTGGCCGGCAGGGTTGCGGGGGAGGGTGGGGGAGCGCGTGCCTTCTTCACGGCGGAGGAGGCCCGCGCCTCGCTCGAGCGGAGCCTGCGGGCGCTCAGGACGGACCATATCGACCTGTGGCTGTTACATGAGGCTCGGGCTGCGGATCTCGAGGATGATGGGCTATTGCGGCTGCTAGAGGACCTGGTGGCCGCGGGAACGATTGGGAGCTTTGGGGCGGGTAGCGAGGCGGCGGATATTCCGGCGCTGCTGGCGGAACGACCTGATTATTGCCGGGTGCTGCAGTATGAGTGGTCGGTGCTGGATGCGGCGATTGCTGTCGGCAGGCCCTTTCGGATCCATCATCGCTCGCTGACGGAGCACTTTCGATCGCTGCATGGGGCGCTCATTGCGCAGGGAGAGACGTGCCGGCGCTGGTCGGAGATTACTGGTTGGGACCTGGCGAAGGGTGAGGTGCTGGGCCAGTTGATGTTGAAGGCGTCGCTGGTTATGAATCCCGCAAGTGTGATCCTGTTCTCGTCCAAACAGCCGGCGCATATCGCGGCGAATGTGCGCGTGGCTGAGGACGCGGCGATGGAGGCTCCGGCGCGACGGCTGTATGAACTGGTCCAGGCTGAGGGCAGGGAACTGCTGCCGGATGCTGAGAGCGGAGTCGCACGGTGAGCTTCTGGCGGCAGTGGCGGATGCGCTTCATCCTGTTCTTGGCGGTACTGGGTCCGGGATTCATTACGGCCAATGTCGACAACGACTCTGGCGGTATCTATACCTATTCGCAGGCCGGCGCGCAGTACGGGTACACATTGCTGTGGACAATGATTCCAATCACTCTGGCGCTGATCGTGGTGCAGGAGATGTGCGCGCGGATGGGAGCGGTGACGGGCAAGGGGCTGAGCGACCTGATCCGTGAAGAGTTCGGGCTGCGGATGACGTTTATCGTGCTTGTGCTGCTGGTGATCGTGAACTTCGGCAACGTGGTGACGGAGTTTTCAGGTATTGCCGGCAGTATGTCGCTCTTCCACGTGAGCAAGTACATCAGCGTGCCGGTGTGTGCCGTGATCGTGTGGGCGCTGGTCGTGAAGGGCGACTACAAAAATGTGGAGAAGGTGTTCCTGGCGGCGAGTGTGTTCTACATCGCGTACATTATCGCTGGCGTGCTGAGTGGGCCGGACTGGCACCAGGCGATGCTGGAAACGGTAAAGCTGCCGGGGCGGGCGGTGTGGCGCGATAAGAGCTACATCTATATGACAGTCGCGGTGATTGGGACGACGATTACGCCATGGATGCAGTTTTATCTGCAGTCGTCAATCGTAGAGAAGGGTGTGACGGTGCGTCAGTACAAGGCATCGCGTCTCGATGTGATCGTCGGCTCTATCTTTACCGACGTGGTGGCATGGTTCATCGTGGTGGCATGTGCGGCTACGCTGTACGCGCATGGGATCCGGAACATCGCGGAGGCGGCGACGGCGGCCGAGGCGATGAAGCCACTGGCGGGCCAGTATGCGTTCATTCTGTTTGCGGCGGGGCTCTTCAATGCGTCACTATTCGCGGCTTCAATTCTGCCACTTTCGACGGCGTACGTGGTGTGTGAAGGGATGGGCTTCGAGAGCGGGCTCGACAAGGGCTGGCGTGAGGCGCCGTTTTTCTACTGGTTCTATACACTGCTGATCGCGCTAGGGGCGGCAGTGGTGCTGATTCCGGACTTCCCCATGGTGAAGATTGCCATCCTCTCCCAGGTGCTAAACGGGGTGCTGCTGCCGGTGGTGCTGATTTATATGCTGAAGCTCATCAATAGAAAGGAGTTGATGGGTAAGTACACCAACTCCCGCTGGCTGAACGCCATTGCCTGGGCTACTGCGGTGATTGTGATCGGGCTAACCGTTGTCTACGTTTGGAACCTTGTGTTCGGGCGCTAAGATTCTCGAGATTGGATGAGAAGGAGTTGGCTCCTTATCACCCGGCCTGAATTCGGCGCAGATGAGGGCAAAGAGGATGCCGAACAGTATCAGCAGCAGGGGCCACCAGCGTTCCAACCAAGACGACTCACGTATCGAACTCATAGCTCACTTCTCCCTTTCACTCTGATGCTAACTGATGGGGAGCTAGAGTAACCGGCCGCCGGCCAAGTCGCGGACCAGGCCGATATCGGCGGCGAGAAAGTCATAGTCGGGCAGGGCAACGAGCGGAGACCAGCGGATGTCGTTGAAGATACGGTTCTCCGGGATGCCGCGGTACTCGTTGACGACGAAGAACTGGAGATCGATCGCGCCGCCGTTGCGGTACTTGTGGCGGATCTGGGCGACCCGGCGACCGATCGTGGCGTCGATCCCGAGTTCTTCATTCAGCTCGCGAGCGAGAGCCTGCTCCGCTGTCTCGCCGGGTTCAATCTTGCCCCCGGGGAACTCCCATTTCAGGCTCATGGGCTCGTTCGGCTTCCGCTGGCAGATGAGGACTTCAAGTGCCTCGACGGGGCCGTCGAGAGGCTGACGCAACATGAGGGCGGCGACGACGAGGCGCGGGGGTCTGCTTACTTCTGAGTCAACGCGGTTGTCGAGATTGCGAATCTGCGGCTTCACCTGATAATTAGACGCGGTAACCCCTTCAAAAGCTACATGAGTGAGTTCACTGTCCGGGTTCGGGGTTGACGGTTGCGGGATAGTAGACGACCCAGCCCTCGGCGGCGCTTCGTTCTAGGAGAGCGGGAGTTGGATTTACGGGAAAGGCGCGACGGGCGATGGCGAGCATGGCGGCGTCGTGGGCCGAGTTGCCAAAGACGATGTCGGGCGTGACGATGCCCGCGCGAGCGAGCGCGGTTACCTTGCCGGCATCGGTGGGAACGTCAATGAGCGTGTTAGTGATGACGCCTGCCGCGCTCTGGACGCGGGCGGCGAGAACGCGGTTGGCGGGGATGTTGAAACGGCGAACGCCTTCCTCGATGACCCAGTCGTTTGTTGAACTTACGGCCCAGATATCGGTGTCGGCGGCTTGGAGCGCGGCGACGAGTGAGTGCATTTCGGGGAAGATGTTGCGCTCGACGCGGGTGCGAAAGAAGTCGGCGGCGGCGCGGCGAAGCTCACTTTCCTGAAGACCGGCGTAGACCTGGACCATCTCGCCGCAGATGGCGAGTTCGGAGACTTCGCCACGCTTGTAGAGACGATAGCGGGCGTCGAGCCAGTCGGTAGCCTCGCGGGAGAGCAGGCCGGTTTCGATGGTATAGGCCATGAAGGCAGAGCCGGCGTCGCCCGACCAGAGGGTGCCATCGCAGTCGAAGACGGCCACGGCCGGCGTGAGGGCGTGGACAGCGGCGTGGAACTCGTCCGTGGTAAGTACCTGGGCAGTAAGGAGTTGGGTCAAGTGGAGGCTCTACTTTGCTAGGCTTGGGTGCGTGTCTGCCTCATTCTAACCGACCTTGTTTACAGGAGCGCGCTGCCATCTCTTAGGGGGCGGCGGTGCATCTGAACCTGCTGGAGGATTGGCGATGAGTGATTTCAAGGAGTTGAGCGGGCCTGAGGGTCTGAAGAAGATTGGTGAGCTGATCAAGGGGATCCATATCACGATGCTGACCACGGTCGCGCCCGACGGGTCGCTCGACAGCCGACCGATGGCGACACAGCATGCGGATGATTTTGATGGAACGGTGTGGTTTCTGACTCGGCACGAATCCGGCAAAGTCCATGAGATTGAGGAAGATGCGCACGTTACGCTGGCCTATGCGGAACCTTCGGAGTCGACCTATGTTTCGGCTAAGGGGCGGGCGCGGGTGAGCACGGATCGGGCGAGGATCAAGGAGCTTTGGAACCCGATGTACAAGGCTTGGTTTCCGGGCGGGGAAGATGATCCCCAAATAGCCGTGCTGCGGGTCGATATCACCGAGGCGCAGTACTGGGAGGCGTCTTCGAGCAAGCTGATTATGGGTGTGAAGTACCTGGCGGCAGCCGTGACGGGTGGCAAGGTGAATGTTGGGGAGACCGGTAAGGTGCTTGTATAGAGCAATCTTGCGGGCTGCGGCTGGTTAGATTGGCGGCAGCCCGTCGACGATGGTGATTCCGGCGGGCGGCGTAAAGTGGAAAGTTGCATCGGGTAGAGTTAGGTTCTCGTGCATGTCGGAGAACGTGAAGGCAGTGGTCGCGCCGTCCTGCTCTTCCATATTCATCGAAATGATAAGTCCTCTAGGGTCAATGGCTAGTTTGATGTTCTTCAAGCGTTGGGTTGCGCCCTTGGGAACGCCGCTGATGAGGTAGCCGCCCGGGGTGGGCTGGACGGTGATGCTGTCGAGTTCTTTTTTGAGCTCGGTGTGGCCGAGGAGAAGGCGCAATGGGGAGCGCAGATCGTCGAGCTGTTTGGCGGAAATATGCTGCGCTTGTTGGTCGCCCGGGGTGTAGAACCAGCCGCTTTTGCCGTCTAGAATGAACACCTTACCAGCTGGACTGGCATAGTTCCAGCGCATGCGGCCAGGCTTCTTGAGGAGCAGGGTGCCGGACTCGCTGCGGTCGAGACCAAGGCCGGTGTAGTGCTCGGAGTAGTGTGTCTGGAGCGAGGTGAGGTGGTTGTAGTGGTCATCGACACGCTTCAGGATGGCGTCGACGCCCTGCGCGCGGGCGAGTGAACTTGACAAACTACAGGCCAGAAAAAGGGCGAGGCGGCTGGCCCAAAAAGGGGTTGGTCGGATGACGAGCTCCAAAGTACTACAAATCTGTAGTTATAAAAAGAGCCATTGTAACTACAGATTTGTAGTACTATAACTACAGATTTGTAGCTACAGCATTACTGGATGGGCTGGGTGCAATTTGTGCCGCCCGCGGGATCGAAACGGATGGTGTTGTTCTCGTCGGCGCAGAAGCCACGGTCGCCGGTTTTGCCGACCGACTGGGGAACGGCGGTGATGGTGTAGGAGGTGTACATGTCCTGGTTGTTGATAGTGACCTTGCTGCAGCCGACGATGGCGAAGGTGTAGCCAGCCTTCTGACCGGTGGTGAGGGCGGCGTCGATAAGCTGGGCGGCCTGGGCGGAAGGAGCGCCGGCGCCGGGCTGTCCGCCGAGGGTGGCCATGGAGCAGGAGAAGCCGTTGGCGGGGTAGGCGGAGTTGTACTGAAGCTCGGCCTGGCCGATGGTGCGGACGGACTGGATCGCGGAGGTCTCGTTGGCCGATTTGCGGAGCTTGAGGAGCTGGGGCACGGCGAGCGTCATGAGGATGAGCATGACGGACATCACGATGAGAAGTTCGATGAGGGTGAAACCTGCTTCGGCGAGCGATCGCGCGGCCTTTTGGGTCATGTGCTTCGGCATGGTGGTTCGACTTCCGTTCCTGGAATAGGTTGGTGCGGTTCCGGTTCAATTTTAGACCGAAAGCCTGCCCATGACATCGGGCGGGTGTGGTTGGCGGCCGGGAGTGTCAAAACGGGAGGGCTGCTGATGAATGCCCATTCCACACGCGTGCGCCCGTTGCCATGACATGAGTCAGAGCGAGCAACCATGTACGTCACACTCTGGAGGTTGAGGCGAGACCGGAAGCGCTTGATGAATTTGTGCGGCCTATGGACCGGAGGGTGAGTGCGTGCAGCTGTCCCGCCAGGCCAGGGCTACTGCGGACTTTGTGCGCTTCAGCCGCAATTCGGTCCGCGGCATGAGGAGCTGGGCCGGCGGCTGGAAGCTGTGACCCGGTTAGAGACATAGCTTTACGCTGGAGGTATAGCGGTCAATCTTCTTACTCCCTGGCCTGCACCTGGTCTGCAAAAAAGGTTTTCAGCGACCGCGGCTCGCGGCCGAGGATGGTGCGCAGGACGAGTGCGTTGCCGCCAGGAAAGCCGTACTGAGCGTAGTCGGCATACATGCGCTGCATGCCATCTCGAAAGGGTCCTTCCGAAATGTGAGCCTGCGCTACCCATTGGTCGAAGGTGATCTCGCGCGCTGTTATGGTTCGACCGATCACGTCGGACATGATGCATGTCAGCTCGATCCGATCGACCATTCCCGGCGCGCAAAGCTCGAACGTTCCGTAGTCGAGCTTGTCGCTTGTGAGGGCGATGGCGGCTGCTTCGGCTACGTCGCGATAGTCCACGTAGCTCGCTCGCTTGTCATTGGGATAGGGCAGCGAGAACGTACCCTCTTCCGTCACTTCTTTCCAGCTCGTGGCGAGTGTCTGCATGAACATGGTGGGTTGGAGCACGGTAAATACCAGGCCGGATTCGAAGAGCGCCTCCTCGACTGGACGCTTCCCGGAGTGGTTTCTCATCTTCGAGATGGATGGATGGATGACGCTCGAGAAGGTGAATTTCTTGACTCCTGCAGCTATCGCTGCATTGACCATCGCGACACCGAGCTCCGCCTCGTTCGGCAGGAAGGCGGGGTTGAGATGGAAGACGCCGTCTACACCCTGGGCAGCCTTTCTAAGGCTCTGCTCGTCTTCGAGATCTCCTACGGCTGTCTCGTCGGCTCCCTGAGTGATCGCGTCTTCGCGTTTATCCTCGCTGGTGACAAGGGCCCTTACGGTGGCGCCGCGCGCCTTCAATGCGGGTACGACATAGTGAGCATATTTTCCGCTTGCGCCTACCATCAGAATCTTCATGGCTTCTCCATTCGTACGTTGCGCTTGGATGACGCGGCTCGCGTCGAAGGTTTTCTGATGTGATCGACGTTGCGACCGTCGACATCAGGGCCTGCCTGCGGAGCGCGCAGTCCTGGGAGGGCTACGTTATCGCGCCGGGACCCAGCGTGCTTCTTCTTGTGGAGCTAAGGTGATGGTGGGAGTTCCGGCGGACGTGCCGCTGGCTAATGTGCTGCGCAGCTGGTAGTGCGTGCTTGCTGGGCCGAGAGCGGATAGATCGACCTTGAAGCGCCGCTGGCGAGTGGAGAGGTTCTTGAGGATGAAGGCGTCTTTGGTGTAGCTGTATCGCAGGGCGTACTCGGGGGTCGTGAATGCTACCGTGCCGTAGCTTGTGAGGTGGGGTGCGACGGATAGGTCGGCATCGGCGGGGATGGTGAGGCCGAGATACTTCGCGATCAGGACGGCGGCGTAGACGTTGGGGTATTCGTAGTACTGCTGTGCTCCGTGGGCGTTCTTGCCGTCGATGTAGTAGACGTAGTCCATGTCGTAGCGTTCGCCCATGAAGTAGTTGTCTTTCGCGCCCTCTGCTGCCACGGTCGTGAGCTGATCGAACAGGAGGTCGTTCTGGTGGCGCGACTCGCGGAAGGCGGCGTCCCAGTACCAGTAGCGGCCGGCGGCACTGAGGTCGTAGGGTCCGCCGTCGCCGATCTCGGCGTTGGTGTAGGCGGCGATGTCGGCTGAGAGAAAGCTGGGGAAGCGCTCGAACTGGGCGGCATTTGTATCGATGAGGTGCCGGACTGCGTCGGCCTGGGCTGGGGTTGCGTAGCCGAAGGTTACGGGCAAGGCGTTGGCGAGCAGATGGAGGTGATCGTGAACCTTGCCGTCGCGGTCGACCCAGTCGATGAAGCGATGGTTGCTATCATCCCAATAACCAAGGGGGATGGGCTGGATGAGGGCGGCGGCGATCTGATTCGAGATGCTGGTGTAGTCTGCGGCTTTATTCGGCCGCCCTAGAACGCTCTCCATGCGGGCGAGTAGACCGAAGGCGTAGGCTGCAAAGGCCTGGGCCTGGGTCTCGCGGCCATCCTTGATGACCTGATCTTCGTAGTAGACATCCGACCAGACGCGGCCGTACGGGTCGATGCTTGCCTGAATCCATGTGGCTGCGTGTTCGAGGTTCTCTATATTGGCCTGGAGCCAGGCTGCATCTTTTCGGGCCTCGTAGTAGTGCCAGGCCTCCTCCATGACCTCGATATCGCCGGTGAGAGGAAACATGGCGGCGTTCTGTTTATTGTCCTTGCTGTTTCTGCGCACGTGGTACTCGCGCCGGCCATCAGGCTGGACGGAGGTGGGAGCGCGTGCGAGCCGCTCCGGGTCGTCGTTCATGAGCCGGAACTGCAGCTCGATCATGCGCCTGACGATGTCGAGATCGGCCTCTGAGCCCATCGCCAGCCGGCCCTTGATCTGGAATTCGTGATCGACGGCGGGATAGGAGCCAGCGTAGGAGCTCACCTTCAGGGTGCTGAGGACGTAGCCGCTACTGTAGGGGAAGTTTGCGGCCATGGTCTTCTCGACGACCAGGGGCAGCATGGTGCCCCAGTAGAAGGCGGCGAGGGCATTCTCGAGCTTGTCGCCGCCGGCGATCTGGAACGAGAACCTGTTGTTGAAGGGATCGCTGTGGGGCCTGGCCTCGGACTTGTGAATCGTCGCGCGATCGGTGTTGAGGAGGACCTTCAGGCCGGTCGCTGTCGTTGTTGCGCTGGCATCCCCATTCTGCAGCTCGATACCCCAGGAGTGATCGTTTGAGCTGGCGTCGAGGGGGAGCACCCAAAGGTACTTGTTCGCGGCGATCTGTGCGGTGGTCGCGCTGGTGGGGAGAACCCACCACTGATCGTGGTCGCGGCTGATGCCTAAGCCCTGGCAGTTCGTGAAGATCATTTCGACGGGCTGGCTGGGGTCTGTTCGTGTAAGAAACAGATCGTTGCCGGTGGCATGCAGCGTGGCGTTCTGGAGGGAGTGCAGGATGCCGTCGGCCTGTGGCGGTCGCGGTGCGTCGGCGGCGGTTGCCTGAGCTGGGGCGCAGGTTAGGGCTGCGAGGAAGATCAGCAGCGCGACGAGTTTCTTCATCTTGCGGGGAACCTCGCGGGCGCCAGACTAGCAGGCGAGGCTGGTACGGTCGAGTTTCAGCGTGCCGAGGTTGCCGAGCAGGGTGAGGGCGATGGCTTCGGGGCGGAAGAGCTGGCGGGCAAGGGTCTGGATCTCGGCGGGAGTGACCTGTTCGATCTGAGCGACGAGATCGTCGAGCGAGAAGAACTGGCCGAAGTACATCTGCTGGCGGGCGAGGGACGACATGCGCGAGGAGGAGGTCTCGAGGCCGAGGACCATGTTGCTCTTGAGCTGCTCCTTGGCGCGGCGGAGCTCGCTGTCGGGGACGGTCTCGTCCTTGAGGCGGGAGAGTTCGGCGAGGGTAAGGGTGAGGACCTCGGCGGTCTTGTCGGCGGAGGTGCCGGCGTAGATGGCGAGGCAGCCGGTGTCGCGGAAGGGGCTGAGCTCGGAGTAGATGGAGTAGGCGAGGCCCTTCTCTTCGCGAATGGATTGGAAGAGGCGGGAGCTCATGCCGCCGCCGAGCATGGTGTTGAGGAGGTAGACGGCGTAGCGATTGTCGGCGCTGACGGCGGGGGCGGGGACGCCGAGGCAGAACTGGACCTGCTCGAGAGACTTCTTGCTCTTGAGAGTGATGTGGGGGAAGGCGGCGGGGGCGGCGGACCTGGCGAGGGGCTGGTTGCCGGAGGCGGAGAGGGAGGCGAAAAAGTGAGCTACCTGCTCGACGAAGCGGTCGTGGTCGAGGTGGCCGGCGGCGGAGAAGACCATGTTGCGGGGGGTGAAGCGGCGCGCGTAGTCGTCGAAGACGATGCTCTGGTTGAAGGAGGAGACGGTTTTGAGGGTGCCGAGGATGGGGCGGCCGAGGGCGTCGCCCTTCCAGAAATTCTGGGTAAAGATCTCATGGACGAGGTAGTCGGGGTTGTCTTCGTCCATCTTGATCTCTTCGAGGATGACGCCCTGCTCCTTGGCGAGATCGTCGGGGTTGAAGGTGGGGTGGAGGACGAGGTCGGAGAGGAGGTCAAGTGCGGGTTCAACATTGGTGTCCAACACTTTGATGTTGAAGCAGATGGTTTCTTTGCCGGTGAAGGCGTCGAGGTTGCCGCCGATGGTGTCGACCTCGCGGGCGAGCTGCTGGGCGGAGCGTGTGGTGGTGCCCTTGAAGACCATGTGCTCGACGAAGTGGGAGATGCCGTTGACGGCGGGGGCCTCATCACGGGCACCGGAGTCAATCCAGACGCCCATGGAGACGCTGCGGACGTGGGGCATGGACTCGGTGAGGACGAGCAGGCCGTTATCGAGGACGGTCTTGCGGATGTTGCGGGGAGTGGTGCTGGCGGTGACGGGGGCGGTCTCAGTGAGAATTGCGGACATGCGGCTCCTTGCAGCTTCCCGTCTATTGTTTCATGTATCAGGAACGCCGGATTGGACCGGATGCAGTGGTTCGCGGTCCCCCGTAGGTGAGCGAGGCATGCCGGGGACTTGGATGGTTGACCTTCGAGGGGCGTCCGCTCTCGCGCATGCGGCGGTCGGCCACGATCCAGGACGGGAGTTCGGCCTCGGGCTGGACCCAATGCGCGATGGAGGCCTCGTCGCACCAGTGTAGAAGGTGCGGCATGGCTGTCTTGTGGGAACCGGTGATCATGTACTGGCGCATGCTCTCCTGGTTATCCCACGCGGTCATGGTCCAGAAAGTCCAGCTTCGGTCCGTTAGCAAAGCGCCTTGCTGGAACCCGGAAGCCTTTTTCACCTGCCGCAACGTGCGGAGTGCATGGAGGACAAACAATGGGAGGAAGCGAATGGACCTGAGGCGCAGGCGGGTAAGACTGACGAAAGCCATGGCTGGTTGATGGCTCGATCTGTGCTTTGGCTGCCTGCTGCGGAAGGAGTTAACGCTGGGTTGAAGTTGGCGGGTGGTCTGGGTTCCAGAGGGGCTGCCCGGTCAGGATGTGGTCGACGCGGATACCTGGGAAGAGTTCGCGCAGCTCTTTGGCGGCCTGCTCCATGCCGGGCTCCTCCGAGACCTCGTGACCGAGCAGGATGAGGCCGGTCTTGTGCCCCTCGGCGACGGCATCGCGAACATACTCGACGGTCTCCCATTCGCTTGCCTCGCCGGCGATGAGGACATCGACTCCCGGGGTGTTCAGCGCGCTGACCTGTAGCTGGAGCCCGCCGGCGCCAGGGACGAGCGCCACGAGCGTGATCGGCAGGTTGGGATCACCTTCCACACGCAAGGTCTGGATGTGGAGGCGATGTTCGAGTGTGGCTGCAAGTTCCCCGAGGGTGGTCGGCGGGATGGTGACAAAGTACTCTCCGGACGGGCCGGGGAGATGCGGATAGGCTGCCCAGCCGAGGGCTTCGTATACGCCCTTCTGGATGTGGTCGCCGGCCGGGTCAGCGTGGATCGCATCGTGGAGCCGGTAGACGACGAGGTGATGCTGCTCGATGTAGGCGAGCTTCTCCTTGTAGACCGGATCGTTGGTGAAGGCCTTAGTGTCGTCGCGATGGTTGTAGAAGGTCGGCTCATGGGAGATGACGAGGTTGTCGCCGAGCCGGACTGCCTCGCGGAGGACGGCCAGCGTGTCGAGAAATGTAGTTGCGATCCCGGTGACCGGGGTTGCGGGATTGCCGGCCTTGAGGGTGTCGACGGTGTCGGGCGGGGGCGCAGGCAGGTAACGCTTCTGGATACGGGACCAGGCTTCGGCGGCTGTGAGGCCGGCCGAAGACGCCTGTGCTCTTCTTGAGGTCGCGGCTAGAGCGGTGATGGCGAGCAGGAGTAGAGCGGCCTGGCTTCTGCGTGCTGAGATGACCCGGGGTTGTTTCATCTTCGCCATCCTACGCCTGGGTCGTCGTCGAGCTGTGAGTGAACTCTATCTTTTAGGGAGGAGAGCCGAGAGGTGTGAGGACACAACTCGTTCTTCTTTTGCGGACTCGAAGCTGCAGGAGACTCCAGGTGTATATGAGGCTGGATGAAGAGAGGCGTCTGTGAACTTCAGCGACAGGCTTGAGCGAGTGAACCGGGCGGTAACGGAGTTCTTTCAAGACGAATGGTTTGACCGATCCCGCAATGTTCGTACTTCGGGGGATGTTTCTCTGTTGCGCGCGGGTATTTCTCCGGAACGATTTCGCGACAGCGAGTACTATATGCCGGCGAGGCCGGCGCATATTCGGTGGGCGCTTCGCGCGATGCCGGTTGAGGATGTGTCGGGGTACAGCTATGTCGATCTGGGCTGCGGCAAAGGACGATCGCTGTTTGTGGCGGCCGAGCTTCCGTTCCGGCAGATCATCGGGGTGGAGCTTTCCTCGCTGCTGCAGGTACAGTGTGCTGTCAATATTCGGAGTTTCCGGTTCTGGAAGCGTGGGTGCCGCGAGATCAGGTCACTTCACCAGAATGCCAAGGATTTCGTGTTTCCGGAGGGCGATCTGGTTCTTTATCTCTTTAACCCTTTTGGCTCCGCGACCATGCAGCAGGTTCTGGATAACCTGGATCGTTCGCGACGGCGGCATCCTTGTCACGTGATTGTCATTTTGCTCTGGCCGAAATGTGGCGACCAGGTCGCTGCGCTTGAGGGGATGCAGTTGCGACGCACGACCACGCAGTATCAGATCTTCGAGGCTCCGGCGCTACATGCGGCTGAGCCGGTAGTCGGAGCGAAGTAGCTCCGCAGACGCCGGGTCAACGGGCTTCGAGGACGAGAGGTACGCCGTTCTTTGGGCGAAGATTGATGGAGGCCTGGATGGGGAGGTCGTCTGGTGCGCCGGGTAGGGGCTTGAGGCGCCAGTCGCGTGCGATGGTTGTGAGCGTGAAGACGCCTTCCATCCAGGCGAGCGCCTCGCCTATGCACTGGCGCGAGCCGCCGCCGAAGGGGAAGTAGGCATACCGCGGGCGGCTGGTGCGGGCCTCGTCTGAAAAGCGCAGCGGGTTAAAGGTCTCGGGGTCGTCCCAGAATCGCGGATCGCGGTGGACGACGATCTGCGGCGCGAGCAGCCCGGCGCCCGGCGGGATGGTGAAGCCGTGGAACTGGTAGGGCTCCGGCCCGCAGCTGCGGCCGATGACCCAGACCGTTGGATAGAGGCGCATGACCTCCGCAAAGACCATGTAGCTGTAGCGGAGCTGCGGGTAGTCGGCAGCCTGCGGGCGGCGGGTGCCGAGGACGCGGACTGCTTCCTCGTGCAGGCCCTCCTGCACCTCCGGATGTTTGGCGAGCAGCCACATGGCGAAGCTGAGTACGTTGGCAGTGGTCTCGTGGCCAGCGAGGATGATCGTGAGGCACTCGTCGCGGAGCAGCTTGTCGGTCATGCGGCCTGGCTGGTTGCCGGGCGCGTCTTCGGTGTCGGTTGCTTCGAGCAGCATGGAGAGCAGGTCGCCGCGGTCGCCGGGGGATCGGCGGCGCTCGGCGATCATGCCGTAGATGATGGCGTCGATCTTCGCCATACCCTGTTTGATCTTGAGCATCGCTCCGAACGGGATCTTCTGCAGGGATACCAGCAGCTTCTCTGGGACCCAGGCCGGTGGGAGCGGGCCGCCGCGGAAGGCGTTGAAGGCGCTGGTGATCTCGAGTGCCTCGGCTTCGTCATCGATGTTGAAGAGTGTCTTGCCGACGATGCGCAGGGCGATGAGGAGCATTTCCGGGTGCAGGTCGCGAACGCCGGGCTGCCAGCGGCTGGTGATCTCGGCGGCGAAGTGCGCGATGGCGTCGGCGTAGGCGGTGATGCGCTGACGATGGAAGGCCGGGGCGGCCATGCGGCGCTGGCGCATGTGGAGTGGTTCCTCGCTGGTGAGGAGGCCATCGCCCAGGAAGGATTTGGCGCGCTGCATGACGAGGATGCGGCGGTTGTGTTTCTCGTTCTCGGTGAGCAGCTCCTGGATGAGTGCGGGATGATTGAACTGGAAGAGGTGGCCTTCGAGCGCGCGGATGTGCACCAGGTCGCCGTAGCGGCGGGCGTTCTCCTTCAGGGTGTCGGCCGGGCTTTGCCACAGCGGTTTGGCCGTGAGCAGGTAGGAGAGCAGGCTGGGTCCTGGCGGATAGCGCGCGTCTGCGGGGCCCATGATCCGAGGTTCGACGCTCATAGGCGAATGTTAAGCTGTGCCGGCGAGATCCGCCTTCGATTTCGCAATGCTTGTTGAGCGGCTCAACGCTTGCTCTACGGCCTGGCGGTAGGGCAGTGGTGGCGGGGCAGGATAGTGCGTGCCATCGGTGCTCTGTACGGAGGCCGATGGCACGTGGTTGGTTCAGGGCGGGTCGGTTCAGGCCTGGGCGTAGTTCATGTTGTCCAGATCGGCGATCAGGCCGGGGCCGGTGGGGTGCCAGTTGAGCCGCTCCCGGGTGAGCGCGCTGGAGGCTGAGAGGTCGAGATCGGCGAACATGGCGAGCCAGCCGAAATGGGCCGCTGCCTCTTCCTTCGACATCGAGACCACGGGGACTTTGAGGCCGCGGCCGATCGCTTCGGCGATCTCTCGAGCCGATACGCCTTCTTCTGCAACGGCGTTGTATCGGGCACCGGGCCGCGCCTTCTCGAGGGCCAGCCTGTAGAGGCGGGCGGTATCGAGGACATGTGCTGCGGCCCAGCGCGTGAGCCCTTCACCGAGATAGCCGGAGACGCCCTTCTCCCGGGTGACCTGGATGAGGTAGGTGATGAGGCCCTGCTTCAGGGTGTTGTGAACCTGAGGAAGCCGGACTACCGAGACGTTCACGCCACGGTCTGCGACGGAGACGCCTGCTTCTTCAGAAGCTTTGCGGGGGTTCGGGTGGTTGGGATCGTAGACGTCTTCGCTGGCCAGCTTACCGGGGCCGGTGCTTCCCATGCCGACGCCGGAGGTGATGACGAGCGGGCGGTCGGAACCGACGAGCGCGTCGCCGAGGGCCGTGATGGCTTTCCTGTCCTTCTCGCAAATCCCGACGAAGTCCGCGAAGTTGTGGTCGAAGGCGCAGTGGATGACACCGTCGGAGTTGGCTGCTCCGCGGCGCAGGCTTTCGAGGTCTTCAAGACTGCCGCGATGGGGCTCGACGCCGGCGGCGGTGAGGGATGCGGCACCCGCTTCTGAGCGCGTCAGGCCGAGTACCTGGTGGCCGGCGTTGAGGAGCTCCGGAATGATGGCGGAACCGATGAAGCCGGTCGCGCCGGTGAGAAAGATACGCATGATGAACTCTCCTTGACTGCGGTGAGGACTGCTTTGGTTTGCTGATGAAAGGTCCGAGTTCGGCCTGTCATGAGTTAGACAAGCGGCGGGGCGCGTACGATCTACACTGAGAGTCCGCAATACTGGCTCGATCGTCCGGAGGCTCGATGGACCCGCTTTCTGATGTATTGTCGCTGCTGAAGCCGCGCAGTTATGTTGCGGGCGGCTTCGGGGTGAAGGGCGACATTGCCATTCAATGGCCGAAGCACGAGGGCATCAAGTGTTATGCGATGTTGGCCGGCCAGTGCTGGCTGAGCGTGCAGGGCGTTCCCGAGGCGGTGCTGGTGACCGCAGGGGACTGCTTTCTGTTGCCGCGTGGGCTGCCGTTTTGCCTGGCGACGGATCTTTCGCTGACTCCGGTTGACTTCGAGGTAATTCGCGCGGCGTGGCGGGCGGGCGATGGGGTTGCGAGTGATGAGGGTGACGGGCGGTATATTGTTGGCGGCCACTTCGTGCTGACCGGCAGCCATGCGGATGTGTTGCTGCGGTCGCTGCCGCCGATTGTGCATATCCGGAAGGAATCGGATAAGGCGGCGATGCGGTGGTCGCTTGAACGGATGCGGGAGGAGCTGCGCGATCCGCAGCCGGGCGGGTCGCTGATCGCGCAGCAGCTCGCGTACATGATGCTGGTGCAGGCGCTTCGGCTGCACCTGGCGGATGCGGCGGGACGGGGCGTCGGTTGGCTGTTTGCGCTGGCGGATAAGCAGATGAGCGCGGCGATCACGTGCATGCACGACGATCCGGGACATCCGTGGACGCTGCAGAAGCTTTCGGAGCGCGTCGGTATGTCGCGGTCGATCTTTGCGCTGCGATTCAAGGAGACGGTTGGAGCGACGCCGATGGAATACCTGACGCGGTGGCGGATGCTGCTGGCGGGCGACCGGCTGAAGAATTCGGATGCTTCGATTGCGGGAATTGCGGAGTCGCTTGGCTATGAATCCGAGAGCGCTTTTGGGAAGGCGTTCCGGAGGGTGATGGGTTGCTCGCCCAGACAGTATGGACGGCGTGGGAGCAGGCCGATGCCGCAGGCGCTGGTGGTGGATGAGGTGAGTTACGACCAGGAGCGGGAACTGGCGCTCCGGTAGTAAAGCGGGAGGACTGAGCGATGAGGATGATGATCAGGGCGCGCTTGGCGGGGCTGGTGGTGATGAGCCTGGCTGTGGTTTTCGCAATGGCGAAGGACAAGACGAAGGCTGCGCTGCCGCAGTATGTGCTGCAGGCGCATACGGTCGCGGTGGTGATCGATCCGGGCGCGGGGATGGCGGTCGATGACCCGCAGGCAAACCGCGTGGCGCAGAAGGATGTGGAGACGGCGCTGCTGAACTGGGGCCGGTTTACGCCGATGGCCGGGACGCAGGGTGCCGACCTGATTATCGTGATCCGGCGGGGCAGCGGGCGGCTGGTGACGCAGACGATTCCGAATCGCCAGCAGAATAACCGGCCGGGGATGATTGATCCGACGGACAACGGGGTTTCCGTTGGGGCGCAGCATGGGACGGCGGGTTCGGCCAGCGGCGGAGTTGCGGGGCCGGCAACGGAGACGCCGCAGGCAGAGATCGGCAACGTGGATGATTCGTTTTCGGTCTATGACGGGAAGGTGGATCATCCGCTGGATGCGAGCGCGGCGTGGCGCTATGTCGCTGCGGACGGGCTGAAGCCGCACGGGGTTCCGGCGGTGGCGGAGTTCCGGAAGGTTGTGGCTGCGGCGGAGAAGGCGGCCGCGGCGGCGAAGAAGCCGTGAGGGGTACCCCCCCCCATGTAGCGAATGCTAAAATCTTTGGAATGAATAAGATAGCAACACAATGTGCGCCAAAATATTGAGTCCAGAAGCTTTACAGGCAAAATCTTCAATTAAAAAGACTTAGGGTGAAGCTGGACCTGTCCACGGGTGTGAGCATCTCGTGATCCGGGGTCATCTTCTTAATTGTACCTGTTTGGGTGGAACTGGTATGCCAACTTTCTTTTGCGATTAAAGCCGCGTCGTGGTTGAGGTTTGTGCGTTTTCGAAGGGTTCTGGGGCTTGACAGGCCTGGTGGCGCGGCTGGGGAAGTTCCTTTCGCGAAATGCCCTAAATCACTTTGAGGCCGGCGAGTTTAGGTTCGACGGCTATGCTCGATCATCGAACTAGTCAGTATGGGTCAGGAGAGTTATCGATGCAGTTGCCCGAGGTGGTGATTGGCGGCGGGGCGGTTCGGCAGAATCTGGTGTTGGGGATCTGCTGCATGAGCCTGCTGCTGGTGGGGATGGATGTCACGATCGTGAACGTGGCGCTGCCGGCGATCCAGCATGATCTGCACGCGAGCCTTTCTGGCCTGCAATGGATTCTTGACGCGTATACGCTGGTGGTCGCGAGCCTGCTGATGCTGTCGGGATCGATGTCGGATCGGTTCGGGCGCAGGCGGGTGTTTCAGATTGGGCTAGCGCTGTTCCTGGCGGGCTCGCTGCTGTGCAGCCTGTCGCGGAGTATCGATCAGCTGATTCTGTATCGCGCGCTGCAAGGGCTGGGCGCTTCGATGCTGAATCCGGTGGCGCTTTCGATCATCGCGAACGTGTTTACGGAGCCGAAGGCGCGGGCGCAGGCGGTGGGCGTCTGGGGTGCGGTGGGCGGGCTGGCACTGGCGCTGGGGCCGCTGCTGGGCGGCGCGTTGACACAGGCGGTGGGCTGGCGGTCGATCTTCTGGATCAACCTGCCGATTGGGATCGTGGCTGTCATTCTGGCGGCGATGTATGTGCCGGAGTCGAAGGCGGCGCGGCCCCGGGCGTTCGATCCGGTGGGTCAGATGCTGGTATTCCTGGGACTGGCGACGGTGACCTATGCGGTGATTGAAGGGCCGCGTGCGGGCTGGGGATCGCTCCAGACCCGGGGGCTGTTTGTGGTGGCGGCGGCGGCGGTTGGCGGCTTCCTGTTGTATGAGCCGCGGCGGAGCGATCCGCTGGTGAACCTGCGGTTCTTTCGCAGCGTGCCGTTCAGCAGCGCGGCAATTTTAGGGGTGAGTGCGTTCTCCTCGTTCTCGGCGTTCCTGTTTTTGAACGCGCTGTACCTGCAGCAGGTGCGTGGGTTTTCGGCGTTCCATGCGGGGCTGTGTACTCTGCCGCTTGCGCTGGCGATGATGATTGGAGCGCCGTGGTCGGGGCGGCTGGTGGGGCGGTACGGGACGCGGCCGTCGCTCTACGCGGCGGGGGCAGGGTTCCTGCTGAGCACGCTGGCGATGACGCAGCTTACGCCGGAGACGCCGCTAGGTCTGCTGCTGGTGACGTATGCCCTGTTTGGAATCGGGCTGGGGATGGTTAATCCGGCGATTACCAACAATGCTGTTGCGGGGATGCCGCTGGCGCAGGCGGGGGTGGCGGCGGCGATTGCTTCGACCTCGCGACAGGTGGGCGCGGCGCTGGGGGTGGCGATTGCGGGGACGGTGGTGAGTGCGAGCCGTGCCGGCGGGTCCAACTTTACGCTGGCGACGCACCCGATCTGGTGGATGATGACCGGGTGTGGGGTGATTGTGCTGTTTCTTGGATGGGCTTCGGCGACGGAGTGGGCGCGGGCGAGCGTGAAGTCTGCGGCGGGGGAGGTTGTGGTGGCTGGGTAGGTGGTTTAGAGCCTGTGGACGGATGGCGGAAACGGGCAACGGCAAAGGCGAAATGCGAGGGGTCCCTCCACTGCGGCGCCAAGTGCTGCGCTTTCGATCGGGATGACGGAACTTCTTTTGGCGGGGAGGAGGAGTACGGGCAGGGGCAAAGCGGGATGCGAGATTTTACGCTGCACGCAGGTTGGATGCTACGCGCAGGCTAACATCGATTGCGGAATCTCTCTTAGAAATCGGTGTGTGGTCTAATTGCCGACACGAGCTGCTCATCTCAATCAGGAGTTCCGGATGCCTGCGATTACGACCACGGACGGCGTTGAGATCTTCTACAAGGACTGGGGTTCGGGCCAGCCGATTGTGTTCAGCCATGGGTGGCCGCTATCGGCCGATGACTGGGACAACCAGATGTTGTTCTTCATGCAGCAGGGTTATCGTGTGATCGCGCATGACCGGCGAGGCCACGGGCGCTCTACGCAGGTGGCCGATGGCCATGATATGGATCATTATGCGGACGACCTGGCTGCTCTTACGGCGCATCTCGATTTGAAGGATGCCATCCATGTGGGCCACTCGACCGGCGGCGGCGAGGTGACCCGCTACCTGGCGCGGCATGGCGAAAGCCGTGTAAGCAAGGCGGCGCTGATCAGTGCGGTTCCGCCGCTGATGCTGAAGACGGCGGCCAATCCGGTGGGTCTGCCGAAGGAGGTGTTTGACGGTTTGCAGGCGCAGCTTGCGGCCAGCCGTACGCAGTTCTATCGCGATCTGCCGTCCGGGCCGTTCTACGGCTATAACCGGCCGGGTGTGACGTCGTCAGAGGCGGTGATTGAGAACTGGTGGCGGCAGGGGATGATGGGCGGGGCGAAGGCGCACTATGACGGCATCGTTGCTTTTTCGCAGACCGACTTTACGGACGATCTGAAAAAGATCAACGTGCCGGTGCTGGTGATGCATAGCGAAGACGATCAGATTGTGCCGTATGTCGCTGCGGGGCCGCTGTCGGCGAAGTTGTTGAAGCATGGGACGCTGATTACGTACAAGGACTTCCCGCACGGGATGCCGACCACGCACGCGGGTACGATCAATACGGACCTGTTGGCGTTCCTTAAGGGTTGAGGCGATGTAAATTCGGGCGATAGCGGCGTTACCAGCCGCGGGTTTGCATGAGGTTTTTCTCTTCGATGGCGGCGGCGGCGAGACCCTTCATGGTGCCGGTGATGGCTTCAGAGGCCTCAGCTACGATCTTCGGGTCGTTGAAGTGGGCGGTGGCTAGGACGATGGCGCGGGCGCGGGAGACGGCTTCGGCGCGGTCGGCGTTGTCGTGGGCCACGTTGAGGGGGATGGCTCCGTCTTTCATGAAGATGCCGGAGCCGACGAAGACGGTTTCGGCGCCGAGCTGCATCATGAGGGCGGCGTCGGCGGGGGTGGCGATGCCGCCGGCGGAAAAGTTGGGTACGGGGAGCTTGCCGGCCTTGGCGACCATGCGAACGAGCTCGTAGGGGGCGCCGTGGACCTTGGCGGCGTTGTAGAGCTCCTCATCGCCGAGCACGGTGAGGGCTTTGATTTCGCGGACGATCTGGCGCATGTGCTGGACGGCGTGGACGACGTCGCCGGTGCCGGGCTCACCCTTGGTGCGGATCATGGCTGCGCCCTCGGCGATGCGGCGTAACGCTTCACCCAAGTTGCGGGCGCCGCAGACGAAGGGAGTGGTAAAGGCGTGCTTGTCGATGTGGTGGAGCTCGTCGGCGGGGGTGAGGACCTCGGACT
>CAXTLS010000008.1:0-88523 GCA_964245235.1 uncultured Acidobacteriaceae bacterium | reverse complement strand
GTCGACAACACCACCGGCGCCGACTGGACCAACGTCCAGCTCTCCCTCATCGCCGGCGCCCCGCAAAGCTTCATCCAGCCCCTCTCCGTTCCCTACTACAACCGCCGCCCCGAGATCGGCCTCCCCCAGCAAGCCCAGCTCTCCCCTCAGATCCACGACAGCGGCGAGCCATCCGATATCAAGATGCTGAAGGAGGATGCCGCACCACCACCGCAAACCGCGGGCGTCGCCGGCATGTCCGGCATGGGGGGAGACGCTTTGGGCAACGGCACAGGTAGTGGCATGGGCGGTGGCGTCGGCATCGTCACCGGAGGCCCACTCTACGCACGTAGGGCGGGCGGCGTCATGGGCGGCATCAGCAACGCTCCTGCCCCGGAGCCCGCCATCGACTACGAAGTGGCTGCCAACAGCTCCGTCACCCCCCAGACCACCACCACCGCCTTCGACGACTACTTCGAATACAAGCTCACCCAGCCCATCACCATCCGCAAAAACGAGTCCGCCCTCGTCCCCATCCTCCAGACCAGGGTCGACGCCGAACGCGTCACCCTCGTCAACCCCCAACGCCAGGCCCTCCGCGCCCTCTGGATCACCAACACCTCCGACCTGACGCTCGACCGCGGCAGCTTCTCCATCATCGAAGGTGGCAACTTCGGCGGCGAAGGCCTGCTCGATCCCGTCCACCCCAAAGAACGCCGCCTGCTCTCCTACGCCGCCGACACCGCCGTCCGCGTCACCACCGACAGCAACCTCAGCAGCCGGCACGTCACCCGCATCACCGCCGCCAGGGGCGTCCTCACCGTCCACCGGTCAGAGATCTACGAGCTCGAATACCTCGTCCACAACGCCGCCCCGGTCCCCCGCACCGTTATCCTCGAGCACCCCGTCCGCCCCGGCTTCACGCTCGACTCCGATCCCAAACCCGAAGAGACCACCGCCGCCGTCTACCGCTTCCGCATCCAGACCGCCCCCGGCCAGACCGTCCGCCTCCACGTCGGCGAGAAGCGCGCCGGCACCCTCCACTACGAGCTCCTCCGCTCCGACGACCACCAGCTCACCTTCCTGCTCAACGAGACCGACCACAACCCGCAGCTCACCCAGGCCCTCCAGCCCGTCCTCGAAGCCCGCCGCCGCGTCGCCGACGCTCAGGCAGTCGTCAACGCCGTCAACGAGCGCCTCACCGCCCTCCGCGCCGAAGAAGAGCGCCAGCGCGCCAACATCGTCGCCCTCAAAGACGCCGACAAATCCGCCCGCAGCCGCTTCGTCAACGAGCTCAACCAGTCCGAAGACCAGATCGCCCAGCAACAGAAGGATTACACCACCCGCGACACCGAACTAAAATCCGCCCAGCAGGAGCTGGCCACCCGCATCACTGACCTCCAGCTCGACGAAACCCTCTAGCTCTTTGTTCTCTATACTTTGCAGCCAAAGTACCTCGCTAAGTCCTGTGTTACGTCGACTTTGGACTAAAAAAACGGCCCCCCGGTGTACCCTCACCAGGTACTCGCCCTGACCGGCCCTAAAGGCTCTTCTCAGCCCGAAATCCGGTCCAGCGCCTGACCAAGATCAGAAATCAGATCCTCCACATCCTCAATCCCGACGCTCACCCGCACCAGCCCGTCCGTGATCCCCAGCCGAGCCCGTCCCTCCGGCCCCACCGCCGCATGCGTCATCGTCGCCGGATGGCAGATCAGCGTCTCCACCCCGCCCAGCGACTCCGCCAGCAGGCACAGCTTCAGCGAGCTCGCAAAGGTGTTCACCCGCTCGAGCGACCCCAACTCCATCGACAGCATTGATCCGAAGCCGCTCTGCTGCCGCTTCGCCAGCTCATGCTGCGGATGCTCCGGCAGCCCCGGGTAGAAGACCTTCTCAACCGCAGTATGCTGCTCGAGGAACGCCGCCACCAGCCGCCCGTTCACATCATGCTGCTTCATCCGCACTGCCAGCGTCTTCACCCCGCGCAGCAGCAGGTAACTCTCAAACGGCGACAGGATGCCGCCCGTACACTTCTGCACAAACCGGAACCGCTCCGCCTGCGCCGCCGTCGTACACACCAGCACGCCGCCCAGCCCATCCGAGTGGCCGTTCAGAAACTTGGTCGTCGAGTGCATCACGACGTCCGCCCCCAACGCCAGTGGCTGCTGAAAGTAAGGCGACATGAAGGTGTTATCGACACTCAGCTCCACCCCACGCGCCCGGCAGATCGCCGCTACCGCTCGGATGTCCGTGATCGACATCATCGGGTTGGTCGGCGTCTCGATGTGCACCAGCTTCGTCTCAGGCCGGAGCGCCCCGGTCACGTTCCCCGCCACACTCGTGTCGACATAAGTAAAGGTGAGCCCATAGTTCGTCAGCACCTTGTCGAACAGCCGGCCCGTCCCGCCATACACATTGTCCGAACACACAACGTGGTCACCCGCCTTCATCATCGTGCACAGCGCTGTAATCGCCGCCATGCCGCTGCCGAAGACATGCGCGCTCGTCCCTCCCTCGAGCGAGCACAGGCTCTCCTCCAGCGCATCCCGCGTCGGGTTCGTCAGCCGCGCATACTCATGGCCCTTGTTCTTCCCGATCGCCTCCTGCTGGTAGGTCGAGGTCAGGTAGATCGGCACATTCACCGCACCCGTCTCGAGGTCCGGCTCCTGCCCATCATGGATCGCTCGCGTCGCAAAGCCATGCTTCTTCGTATCCGTCATCCGTGTTACTCCTCACGTACGAAGCGCTAGCTCAACACGCCTTTGGAAAGGTACCGCTCCGCCGAATCCGGAATGATGGTCACCACCCGCTTGCCCGCTCCTAGCTCCGCTGCTATATCGACCGCAGCCTGCGCCATCGCCCCCGCACTCGACCCGGCGTAGATGCCCTCCTCGGCCGCCAGCCGCTTCACCATCGCGAACGCCGGCTCATCCCGCACCATCACGATCCGGTCCGCCACCGACCGGTCAAACGTCGCCGGAACAAAGGAGACACCAATGCCCTCCACCCGATGCGGCCCAGGCTCGCCGCCCTCGAGCACGCTGCCCTGCGGCTCCACCGCTACCGTCAGGATCTCCCGCTCCTGCGCCTTCATAAATCGGGCAATACCGGTAAAGGTCCCCGCAGAGCCAACGCCCGCAACCCACGCATCCACACGCCCGTCCATCTGCTCCCAGATCTCCGCCGCCGTCGTCGCCTGGTGGAAGTCCGGATTGGCCGGATTCTCAAACTGGAGTGCCGCAAACGAGCCCGGCGTCTCCCGCTCGAACGCCAGCGCCCGCCGGATGGCGCCCGACATCGCCTCGGCCTCCGGCGTTCGGATCACCGTCGCCCCCAGGCCGCGCATCAGGATGCACTTCTCCTCCGCGAACCCCTCGGGCACAAACAGCGTCACCGCATACCCACGATTTACCCCGATCAGCGCCAGCCCGATGCCTGTATTTCCGGCAGTCGCCTCGACGATCGTTCCGCCCGGCCTCAGCACCCCGCGCCGCTCCGCATCCAGCACGATCCCCAACGCCGCCCGGTCCTTGATGCTGCCGCCGGGGTTTAGAAACTCGAGCTTGACCCATACCTCGGCCCCGCACGCAGGCACCACATGGTTCAACCGCACCATGGGCGTCTGCCCTACCAGATCGACGATGTTGTTTCTGACCCGCACCCGTCCATGATACCGCCCGGTGCCCGCGAGCGATGCCCCTCTGCAGGCCGTCAGGAATGCTTGCCAGGATTATTGAGATTTTCACCCGGGCTGCTGTCCCGGTTATCGATCTTGGGAAAATAGCCGCTCCGAGTTCGTACCGTCAGGTGCGTAAAGGCCTTCGACTTGGCCTCAACATGCACCTCGCGATAGCCGCCCAGCGTAGGCGACCTGGTCGAGTGGTACGCGATCGTGTACTGCGTCCGGATGTCCTGCGCCACCTCGGCCGCGATCGGATCGATCTCCTTCAGCGACCGCGGAAAATAAGCCGCCCCGCCCGTCTGCTCCGACAGCGTTTCGAGCACCCGCCGCGCATGCCGCGACTCCCGCTTGTCGGTATCGGCGCCAAACAGCAGCCCCACGCAGTAGATCACCGGCCCATCCAAATCCTGGATGCGCCGAATGGCCTGCTCAAGCGACGCGCTCGATGCGTTGTCCTCGCCGTCCGTGATGATCAGCAGCACCTGCTTCGGGTGCTTGGCATTCTTCGTCAGGTAGTCGGCCGAGGCGACCAGCGCATCGTAGATCGCCGTCCCACCGCTCGACTTTATATAGCTCAACCCCTGTTGCAGCTTGGCTGGATCGTTCGTAAAATCCTGGTCGATAAACGCCTCCCAACTGAAGTCCACCAGGAACGCTTCGTCCTCCGGGTTCGAGAGCTTTACGAAGTCGAGCGATGCCTGGTCGACCGCCGCCCGCTTGTCGTACATTGACCCCGAGCTGTCGATCAGGATGCCCAGCGAGACCGGAAGGTCTTCATGCCGAAAGCCCGCAATCACCTGCGGAACGCCGTCTTCATAGACATGAAACGCGTCTTTGTCGAGCGTTTGAACGGTCCGGCCATTCGAGTCGAGCACCGTCGCATCCAGCCGCACTTCATACGCGTCCTCGCGCAGCGTGTACTTACCATTCGCGCCTTTGCCGATGTTGGCGGCTGCAGCAGCAGCCTGCGCCGATGTCTCAGGCTTCGCCACGTCCGGATCAGGCGAAGCCACCGGATCGCGATCGACAGTGAGGTTTGGTGCCTGCGCCGGAGCCTGTTGGGCAGGCAGATGAAGCGCGGGGAATGGCAAAGCAAGGAGGGCCGCACAGAGCGCGGCGCGCGGCCAGTAGCCTTTACTGCGAAGGTGCATAGTACCCCTGGCGATTGTGTACGGTCAGCGGAGGCAGCCCCGGTGGTGGCACTAATCGTATTTTCAATTTACGCCAGTTTCCGTCCGCCTTCACCTCCGACGGCCGGAACCCGATGACGTATTCGTTCCGCAGCTCCGCGCTGATCCGCGAGGCGATATCCCCGAGATCCGCAAGGTCAGCCACCCGGAACATCCGTCCGCCCGTCATCTCGCAGACGTCGGTCAGCAGTAGCGGTCCCGTCTGCTCCTCCGTCGTCGGCGCGTAGGCGTCAAAGATACCGATCGAGTAGATCTGCACGTCCGACTCACGCACCACCCGTCGGAGCTCGTTCTCGGTATACCGGCTGCGATTATCGCCACCGTCCGAGATGATCAACAGCGCCTTTCGTTCATACTTGGCCTGTCGCAACTTGTTCACACCCAGATAGACCGCGTCGATCAGCGCCGTCCGGTTCTCCGGCTTCAGCATCACCATTCGCGCTTCCACATCGTCAATGTCCGACGTATAGTCGACGATCACGGCCGGACGATCGTTGAACCCGATCACAAAGAACTCGTCCTGCGGGTTTGAAGTCCGCAGGAATTCACTCAGCGCCTTCCGCGCCCGCACGAACTTCGACGACATGCTCCCGCTCAGGTCGAAGACAATGCCAATCGTCACCGGCGCGTCGTCGGTTGAGAAGGTCTTGATCGTCTGCAGAACGTCCTTATCATAGATGTAGAAGTTTTCCCGCTCGAGGCCTGTCACCAAGCGGTTCATCCCGTCCGTCACCGTCGCCGGCACCAGCACCAGGTTCACATCCACCCGCAGCCGGGAGTCCCGGTGCGAGGTGCCCTGCGACACCGCATTTTCCGCCCCGGTCACGACCGGCTTCGAATCCTCAGGCGTCTTCGGCGGCGGAGGAGGCGGCTGCGTGTGCACCTGGCCGAGCGGATTCTCCTGCGCCCGGCCGACCGCCGCGCTCAGTACTGCTGCCACAACCACTAACATCACCGCTTGCCAGTAACGTCTGCCCGTTTTGTTGCTTCTATCGCCCATGGAACCACACTGTCTTCTCGAGCTTTCCTTCATCCCCGGAAGCGCCGCAATGCCCGCAGGGCTCTTGGTGCCTCGACCGAATCAAGACGATGCCCACGCCCGCAGACTACACTGCGACGGCTCAACGGGCCTACCTTATAACAGAAAACTTGAAGTAATGACAAAATCCTGTTGGCTGTCCTATCTACGAAGCTCCCGCGTATCTGGATGGCAGCGCCTATTCACACGTTGTCCGCCTTCGTCGCGGTGCGTTCACCCCGTACAATCAAAGCCGGAACATCAGGGAGAAACGACACCGCATGGCCCGCATCTACCCTTTTCGCGCTCTCCGCTACGATCCCGCCCGCATTGTCATGGGAGATGTCGTCACCCAGCCCTATGACAAGATCTCCCCCGAGATGCAGCAACGGTACTACGATCAGAGCCCGTACAACCTGGTCCGAGTCATCCTGGGAAAGAAAGACCCCGTTGATACGGAAGAATCGAATGTCTACACCCGCGCCGCCCAATCCCTGCGCGCCTGGCGTCAGGAGCGCATCCTCCTTGAAGAAGCCGAGCCGGCCCTCTACGGCTACGCGCAGACCTACACCGTCCCCGGCACCGCCGAGACCCGCGAACGCCGTGGCTTCATCGCCTTAGGCCACCTCTACGACTACGCCGAGAAGGTCGTTTACCGCCACGAGCAGACCTTTCCCAAGCACAAATCCGACCGCATGAGCCTCTTCAAGGCCACCCGTGCCTATTGCGAGCAGATCTACATGCTCTACTCTGACCCGGCTTTTACTGCCGAAAAGCTCATCTTCGGCGTCGGAGCGGGCGCCGGAAAGAACGGTGCCGACACGGCGCCCGCAGACCTGGCCATCACCGACGAATACGGCGTGCTGCATCGCGTCTGGAAGCTCACCGACCCCACCCTCATCAACCTCATCGTGACCGCCATGGCCGACAAGAAGCTCATCATCGCCGACGGTCACCATCGCTACGAGACCTCGGTCGCCTATGCCAAAGAGCGCTCCGCTCAGCTGCGGCTCCCGCTCGGCCAGCCGCTCGATCCCGACGAGAAGCTCAGCCCAGGTCACCTGCCGTCTCCCGCCTTTCCCGAGGCCGCCATGATGATGACCTTCGTCAACATGGATGCGCCCGGCATCACCATCCTGCCCACGCACCGCGTCGTCTTCGGCCTCAAGGCCTTCAACACCGAGGCCTTCCTCACCCGGGCGGAGGAGTTTTTCGACATCCAACCGCTCGTTACCGCAGAGCTGGAACCGCTGGTCGTCTCGCACAGCGTCGCCTTCCTCGCCGCCACCGCCGACGGCAACCACCTCCTCACCGCGAAGCCCGCAGCCATCGCCGCAGCCCTGAAGAACATCACGCCCCGGCAGGCCGAGCTCGACGTCGTGCAGCTCCACCGGATCGTCCTCGAACGTCTTCTGGGCCTGACCCCTGAGTCCATCACCAATGGAGAGAACATCCGTTACGTCCGCGAAGCGGAGGACTCCGTCGCCCAGGTCCGGTCCGGCAGTGCCGACATCGCGTTCCTCATCCGGCCCGTCACCCTCGATCAGCTCCGGGACATCTCCCTTTCGGGCGACGTCATGCCCCAGAAGTCCACTGATTTCTACCCCAAGCTGCTCAGCGGCCTGGCCATCTACGCCTTAGATTAAGGTCCTGCAGCCGCATAACCCGACCCGACCATCCTTGATCCCTTCCTCCTCCAGCCAGATCGTTCGTTACCTCGCCCTGACTGCGGGCTCCATGGCTACTTTAACGCCGTGTCTGCTCCGTGCCCAGCTGATCGGCGCTCCGCCGGCGACGCCGTATATGAATCGCAATCTCATCGTGCTCGATCCCGCACATGGCGGTGAGGATAACGGTGCGTCGATCAATGGACAGGCAGAGAAGGAAGTCACGCTCGCCCTCGCCGCCAGCCTCAAAGCGCTGCTTGTCGGGCGCGGCTTTACCGTCGTCAGCACCCGTGACGCAGAGCTTCCCGCCACAGGCCCGGTCCTCACCTCCGACCAGCGTGCCGGCATCGCCAACCACCTCCGGCCTGTCGCCTGCATCATCCTGCACGCGGCCAGCACCGGCGCCGGGATTCATCTCTTCACCTCGCCACTCGCTCCCTCAAGTGACCTCTACGAACCCACCGCACAGGTCCGCTGGGAGACCGCACAGACGACCTACCTTGCCCAGAGCCAGCGCCTGGCCAACGATCTCGGTGTCGCGCTACTCCAGGTCAAAATCCCGGTCGTGCTGACCCGCACCTACCTTCGGCCGCTCGACAACCTCACCTGCCCCGCCGTAGCTGTCGAGGTAGCTCCTTTCCCGAAGAACGGCCAGAAACCCACCGCACCGACTGACGGCTACTACCAGCAGCGGATCGCCGACACCCTCGCCGCAGCCATCCAGAGCTGGCGCGACGTAAACAATTCCCGACCCGTGCCCAAACCCATCGTGACTCCGCCCGCGGGAGCCACGCCTTGATTCCCCGCTATCAGCGCGTCCTCTTCTACAGCCTCGCCGGCCTCATCCTCCTGATGGCTGCCTTCACCATCCGCGAGCGGCAGAAGGCACACGACCGCATCACCGCCTCGACTGACGCCTTGCCGTACATCGAACCCGTCAACGCTCAGACCGAGTCTGTAACGCTTGATCTCGCAAATGACGCGGACGGCTCCATCATCTCCGGTCTGCGCGATGCTGCACTTCCTGCGGAGCCGTCCCTCCGCGCCCGCGCCCTGATCGACCGCCTCAGCGCCGAATATGCTCTGCCCAACTCCGCCCATCCCCTCCGCTCCGGTCAGGCCGTTGACGACGTCTTCCTCCTGAAACTCCCCGTCGGGCCGCAATCAGCCTCCGTCTTCACGCCCGGCGGCCTGCTCGCCGTGGTCAACCTCCACGGAGCCTTCGCCGATGCGCACCCCTCCGGCGTCGAGATCGAGGCCCTGACGATCCAGTCGATCATTGGCACTCTCCACGCCAATCTTCCCGAGATCACCGAGGTTCGCTTCCTCGTCGACGGTCAGCCCCGCGAGACCCTCGCCGGCCACGCCGACCTCACGCATAACTACCTGGCGACGGACGCAGCCGCAACCTCGCTTCAACCGACCCCGCCAGCAGAGACAAGCCGGCCATGACCCTCTCCGGTACACCGACGATCTACACACAGACGATCAACACACCCACGATCGGGGTCTTCGATTCAGGCTTCGGCGGGCTCACCGTCCTGCGCGAGCTCCTGCCCCTTATACCGAACGCCCGCTACATCTACCTGGGAGACACGGCACGCCTGCCCTATGGCTCAAAGTCGCAGCAGACCATTGCCCGCTACGCTGTCTCGAGCGCCCGCTTCCTCGCAGATCAGGGGGCAGACATGCTCGTGATCGCCTGTAACACGGCTACCGCGCTCGCCCTCGACGATGTCCGCCAGGCTCTGCCAATCCCGGTCGTCGGCGTCATCCAGCCCGGTGCAAAGGCCGCCCTTGCTGCCGGCCTAGCCGGTCACGTCTTGGTATTGGCCACCAGCGCGACCGTTCAAGCCAACGCCTACACCCGCGAGTTGCAGGCACTCGGCCTTCGCGTAACCGAGAAGGCCTGCCCGTTGCTCGTACCGCTTGTCGAAGAAGGCTGGATCGATCGTCCAGTAACGGCTGAAGTCCTCAAGATCTATCTCACGGAGGCGCTCGCGGAGGCCCCGGAGAGCAGTACGCTTCTTCTTGGCTGCACTCACTACCCTTTGCTGCGACCCCTTATTGAAAGAGTTCTCCAACAACTCAACCATCCGCTGCAGATCGTTGACTCGGCACAAGCGACGGCACAGACCGCTGCAGCGTTAGTTCCCTGCGCAGCTCCTGCAGGCCAGCCAAACTGCACCTTCTATGCCACTGACTCAATCGAAAAGTTCCAGCATCTCGGCAGCCGCTTTCTCGGCCAGGAGCTTCCCGCGGTCAACCTGCTCGATCTGGGTGGATGACGACAGGCCGTAGCTGTGCACGGCTAAACTACGGATGGAGAGACTATGCCCTATCTGCTCAAGACGGAACCCAACAAGTACTCCTACGACGACCTAGAACGTGACGGCGAGACCCCCTGGGACGGCATCTCGAACAACCAGGCCCTGCTCTATCTACGCGGCATGAAGAAGGGCGAGAAGCTCGTCATCTATCACTCGAACGTCGGCCTCGCCGCTGTCGGCACCGCAAAGGTAGTCTCCGCTGACGCCACCGACCCAAAGGCGCCGAACATTCGCATCAAGGCGGTCAAGCGCCTTAAGCGCGAAAAGCCGCTGGCCGAGATCCGCGCCGCCGCAGTCTTCGAGGGCTCCATCCTCTTCCGCCAGTTTCGCCTCTCAGTCGTTCCCCTCACCGACGAGCAGTACGACTGGCTGACCCTCGCCTGAACCCAGGTAGAGACGAACCTCACCCTGCTATCCTTGCGCTTGGCAATCTGCCGAAAGGAACCATCGCACCATGATCGATCTCAAAGGCAAGGTCGCCGTCGTATTCGGACTTGCCAACAAGCGCAGCATTGCTTGGGCCATCGCCCAGAAGCTCTCGGAGGCGGGCGCATCCCTCGCCATCTGCTACCAGAGCGAGCGCCTCAAGCGGGATGCCGAAGAACTTGCCGCTGAACTTCCCGGCGCGAGGACCTTCCGCTGCGATGTCTCAATCGACGCGGACATCGATGCCGTGTTCCAGGAGCTGAAGACCGCCTATGGGAAGCTCGACATCCTCGTTCACTCGATCGGCTTCGCACCCAACATCAAGAACGACGTTCTCCATACCGCTCGAGAAGACTTCCGGGTCGCCCACGACGTCAGCGCCTACTCACTAATCGCGCTTGCCCGTGGCGCCGAACCGCTGATGGCCGAGGGAAGCTCCATCCTTACCCTGACCTACTACGGCTCAACCAAGGTCTTTCCGAACTACAACATCATGGGTGTGGCCAAAGCCGCGCTTGAGGCGACCGTTCGCTATCTGGCTTCTGACCTCGGCGGACGAAAGATCCGGGTCAACGCGATCTCCGCCGGCCCGATCAAAACTCTCGCTGCCCGGGGCATTGGCGACTTCAGCAAGATCCTTAACGCCGTTGAAGAGCGTGGGCCGCTGCGCCGGAACGTGGACTCGGCCGAAGTTGGCAACGCTGCCCTCTTCCTCGTCTCCGATCTTGCCAGCGGTATTACCGGCGAGGTTACCTTCGTCGACTGTGGCTACAACATCACGGGCCTCTGAGCCAGCCGTTGTAAAATTCTATGTGCTCGAATCTCCATCACAAGGAGCTTACGATGACCGTCGCCGAAACCCTGCTGCAAGACTTCGACATAGAGATCTCCAACACCCGCCGCACACTCGAACGAGTTCCTGAAGATCAAAACGACTTCAAGTGTCATGAGAAGTCCATGCCGCTCGGCAAGCTCGCCATGCATTGCGCGACACTCCCGTTGTTTGGCTATTACATTCTCGAAGATGACTCCATGGACCTTGCCGCTCCCAAGCATCCGCACGTCCCGCTACTCTTCACAACCAGTGATGCAGCTCTCGAGCAGTTTGACAAGGCTGCCGCCTGCTGCCGATCGTCCTTGGCCGCCGCCACCGACGAGCATCTCTCCACTCCGTGGAGGTTTGCATATGGCGACCAGCTAATCTCGAACGACGCGCGTTCGCTCGCCTTCCGGCAAATGTTCTTCAATCACATGGTGCATCACACCGCCCAACTCGGCGTCTACCTGCGGCTCAATCACATACCAGTCCCGGCGCTCTACGGCCCGTCGGCCGATGAACAGTGGTCTGGCGCGAGATAAATTTTTGTAGGAATCAAGGCCGCCGATACACCGTGCCGCCCTTCATCACAAAGAACACCTTCGTTACCGCGGTGATAGCTGTGAGAGGATCTCCCGGCACAGCGATGACGTCAGCGTAAAATCCCGGCTTGAGCTGCCCAATCTGGCTCGCCCAGCCGAGCAGCTTCGCGCCGTTAAGCAGGTCGGCCTGGAGAACCGCGGCCGGTGCCATGCCGTACTTCACCATCAGCTCAAGCTCGTGCGCCTGGGTGCCATGAGGGAAGGGCCCGACATCGCTGCCGACGGCCATGGGAACGCCGGCTGCAAGCTGCTTCTTGAACTCCGCTGCATGGAAGGCAAGCAACCACCGCTCGCGCGACTCCGCCAATTTGCTCGACGCATGGTCAGCAAAATACTCGGTGATAGCAAAGGTCGGCACCGCGTAAATCTGCCGCTCTTTCATGGCCTGCATGGTCTGATCGCTCAGTTGATCGCCGTGGTCGATCGAGGCTACGCCTGCCATGACCGCGAACCCTGCCCCGGGCTCCCCTTCTGCATGGACAGCAACGCCTCGGCCGGAACGAGCGGTGCCCCCGACCCGCTCCGCCTCGCTCGTCGCTGCTTTCAGCTGGTTTAGCGTGTACTGGTAATCACTGGTAAAGCGGCCGTCCACCAGGTCGTCCTTGCCTGTCTCGTAGATCTTGGTAAAGTCGGCGCCGATTTTGCGCTGCTCCCGCATGACCCGAACGACCTCTTCAGCTGTGTCCGCGTAGTCCGCGTTCGAGAGCAGTTTTTCTGCGGCGTTGTAACCGACCGCGTCTTCATGACCGCCGGTCAGCGAGATGGCATTACAGCTCACACGCATTCGCGGACCTGGGATGAGGCCGGAGTTGATCGCGTTTCGCACGGCAACGTCGGCACATCCAGCGCCCTCGGTACCCATGTCCCGCTCGGCGGTGAAGCCTGCCATCAGGTCGGTCCGCGCTGCATCAGCGGCGATCAGCGTGCGCTGGGGCACACTCTCCTCTAGAGTCTGCTGATCTTCCGCGCCCACGTGCAGGAAGAGATGGACATGGGCATCGATCAGGCCGGGCATCAGGGTCGTGTCCCCGAGGTCGATAACCTCGGCGCCTGCAGGCCGTTCCACCTTCGCGCCCGCCGCAACGATACGTTCGCCTTCTACTAGGACTTCGCCAGGAGAGAGTGTGGTCCCACTCTTGACATCGAGCATGCGCGCTGCGTGGAGGACGATGGACTGCCTTGGAGCTGCTTCTGGCCTGACAGACTGCGCCCCGAGAGGCAATGCGCATGCCAGTGCAACCAAACCTGCACAGATTATTTCCATGATGGCAGAAGCATACTAGAAGGCGGTTGGCATACGAGAACGCCGCTATCCTACCTTCTCGGTCAGCTCTGCCCACCGCGCGTAGAGTCCATCCGCGAGCTCCTGGGCATCTTCCATCTCTTTGAGCGCTTTGGTGAGCTTCTCCGGATCGGTCACGACCGCCGTGTTTTCGAGAGCTTCCCGCGCGGTCTGCAGCCGCTCTTCCGCCGCGTCCACGGCAGCCTCGATGCCCGAGTACTCGCGAGCTTCGAGGTAGGAGAGCTTCTTCTTGCCGCCGGATGAAGCGCCGTTTGAAGCTGCCGGCGCTAGGGCCGCTATGGCTACGCCGGCCTGACCAGGGATGATTGACTCTTCTACCGTAACGCCGCGCCACTGCTCCCACTGAGAGTAGTCGGCGAAGGTCTCGGTTCCGCCTCGGCCGTCCAGACCTAGCACGATGTTTGAGACGCGGTCGAGCATATAGCGATCATGGGTGACTAGAATAAGCGCTCCCGTGTACTCGAGCAGGCTCTCTTCGAGGATCTCAAGCGTGTCGATATCGAGGTCGTTCGTCGGTTCGTCGAGCAGCAGCAGGTCCGCAGGCTCAAGCATCAGCCTGGCGATCAGCACGCGTGCGCGCTCGCCACCACTCAGCCGCTCGACGGGCTGGTTGAGCTGCTCGCTGGTAAAGAGGAACTTGGTCGCGTAGCTGGCCACGTGGACGACGCGGCCCTGGTAGACGACCGAGTCGGAATCGGGAGCCAGGGCGCGCCGCAGGGTGACACCCTCCTCCAGCTCACGCGTCTGCGAGAAGTAGACGATCTTAAGCGAGGCCGCCTTCTTGATGGTGCCGGCGCTTGGCTCAAGCTCGCCGGTAAGCAGGCGGAGTAGGGTCGTCTTACCGCTGCCGTTCGGGCCTACCAGCCCAACGCGCATGCCGGAGGTGACGAGGAAGTTGAGACCTTCTACGATGTTCCGATCTCCCAGCACGCAACTTACATTTTCGAACTCGACCAGCCGCTTGGTCTGGCGATCGGTGGCCGAGAAGTCGATGCCTGCGGAGGACGTCTGGACGCGCAAGTTGACCTCTTTCAGCTGGCCAATCAGGTCGTTCGCATTGTCGATGCGCGCCTTTGCCTTCGTGCTCCGCGCCTTCGGACCGCGCCGGAGCCAGTCGACTTCGATCTTGACGCGATTTTTGAGCGCATCCTGCAGTTTCGACTGCGCGTCCATGTAGTTCTGTTTCTCCTCGATAAAGCGCGAGTAGGTTCCGGCTACGCGGAGGAGGCCGTCAGCATAGACGCGGTTGAGTTCGACTATCGCCGTCGCAACATTCTCAAGAAAATAACGATCATGGCTAACCAGAACGCAAGCAAAAGCAGCCTCATTGAGTAGCGCCTCCAACCAAGCGATGCCGGCAAGGTCCAAGTGGTTCGTCGGCTCGTCGAGCAGCAGGACATCGGGGCCGGTAACGACAGCTTCGGCGATTGCGAGCCGCTTGCGCCATCCACCGGAGAGCTTGGCGGCGATCGCCGTCATGTCGGGAAAACCTGTCCGTCCGCTGGTTTCCCGCAGACGGCCTTCGCGCTCGCCTTCGGGCACGTGGGCTACCGCAAGAGCTCGTTCCAGAACGTCGCGGACCGTCAGATCCGGCGCGAAGGTGGACTCCTGCTGCACGTAGCCAATGCGCGCGCGTTTTCGAGTCGCCACGTCGCCGGCGTCGGCATCCTCGTCGCCTGCCAGAACCTTCAGCAGGGTGGACTTCCCTGCACCGTTTGGCCCGATCAGACCGATGCGATCACCATCGGAGACCGTGAAGGAGATTTCGCGAAAGAGAGGCGTAGCACCGAAAGCCTTGGTCAGGCCCTGGGCATTGAGAATTGGCGGCATTTCTCCAGTTTACCGTCTAAACCGTGTTGCTCCTAATAAACCCCGGGGCTGAGCGAGCGGTCGTTGCCATGAGCTGGATTCGGCACTGCGCCTGCCGGTCTGCGCGCCCCCAGCTTTGCGTGTATCCTATGTCGCATGGCTGACATTCGTCAGATGCATGCGCGACAGCAACACTCCGTTGAGAGCGGCAGGCGGTTCAGCAACTCCCTGTTGAACGCTTTGGAGCCGGAGATCGTCGCCCGTCTCAGCCTTATTCCAGTGTCCTTCGAGTTGCGGCATGAGATCGAGTTCCCGGGTAGTCCGATCGAGCACCTCTTCTTCGTGGAAGAGGGCATGGCTTCGATGACCACGACCTTCAAAGATGGCTCCCAAGTTGAGGTCGGGATGTTCGGGTATGAGTCTGTAATCGGCATTTCGGCACTGATGGGTACGAAGCGCAGCCTCAACCGCGTATACACGCAGATTCAGGGGCACGGCTACTCCTGTCTAATGGAGAACGCGAATCGAGAGTTCAAGCGAGGCGGGATGTTCCAGGCGTTGGCGCTTCGCTATGTACAAGCACAGCTGGTCCAGGCCATCCAGTCTGCTGGCTGCAACGCTAAGCATGAGGTGGAGCAACGGCTGGCGCGCTGGCTGCTCATCTGCGCTGACCGAGCACACAGCAACACCTTCCGGATGAGCCACGAGTTCCTCGCTGACATGCTCGGGAGCTCCCGGCCAACGGTAACGACAGCGTCAGGAATCTTGAAGGAAGAAAAGCTGATCGAATATAGCCGCGGGCTCATCGTCATCATTGATCAGGCAGGGCTCGAACGGAGGGCCTGCGAGTGCTACCAGGTCATCAAGGATCATCTCGACAACTACACGGAGTTTGACAGCGGCCTGACAGCCTGAGCGACCAGACTGGTAGGGCGTCAGTCGAGATCGAACTCACGTAGTGGCTTGCCTGTGTCCGGTGTTTCCTTGGCCTTCTTGACGGCTTCGGCAAACTTCTTGGCCATCACATCCTCGCGGTTCTTTTGAGCGTCGACAGACTGCTGAAAGAGGCTATCGCGGCGCTGATCGCTCTCGCGAAGAGCCTTCGCAGCCTCGCCAAAATCTTCAAACGTCTTCTTGCGGGGCGCTGGCGTGTGGGCGATGATGGTCCGGGTTGCGGGATCAATCGTGAGCATCGCCGCACAGTCAGGGCAGCTTATTTCGAATGTATCGGTACTTGTTTTGACCATTGCTCCAACATTTTACAACCGGATTACGATGTGGCCCGGACAGAGGTTTTCAGCCTCCTGCACCAGTCGTTGAATCAGCGTCTCGCCCGATTTCGCTAGGAACCAGATGCCGCCCAGAACACGTTCCTGGGGATGCCCGCTCGGGAAAAGATTGAGCGTGACAGCCTCGGCTTGTTTGCGGAGGCTCGCCTCTTGCTGCAACTGAAACGTAGCTGCCATGCGGCGGAGGCGGTTCATCTGGTGGCGCATCTTATTGCCCGCGACGACGGCTGATTGCCCGAGACTGGCGTTCATGGTTGTCAGGTATTCAGTTACTACAGTGAGCTCTGCATCCAACGCGCCGCCTACCGCGGCCAGCTTGCGCTTACCCTCAATGGGCATGGCTCGTGCGCCGAGACGCTGTGCCAAAGCTTCAGGGGTGGTCATCGCGTCCGGCAACTGGACTTCGTGGCGATCCACGATGGCCGCGATGGAGGGTTCGAGCAAGGTGGCGCTTAGCCTGGGAAGCACCGGGGTGATCTGGCCGACGCCGAAAATTGCTTCGTAAAGTACGGCGCTCTGGGCAAAATATGCAATTTCGGACGGACCGCCGATGTAGGCCGCGGTCGGCAGGATGGTGTCCTGAAAAACCGGGCGCAGCAACGCGTTGGGGCTGATCCGCTCTGGTGCGGTGTCGAGGATCGCCAGCAGATCCGGTGTAGTGTACGTCTGCTTGCCGGCCTTCCAGTTGCCGTCGGGCAAACGTTTGAGCGCTTGGCGCTCCTTTACCTCTTCTACTTCGGTGTCGTTGACGAGAAAGAGAAGCGAGGCCCCCGGTTTGACCAAAACCTGCGCGTGATAACCGGAGGCTTCGAGTTCTGCGACTCGCGCCTGCAAGGCGGCACCAAGTTCGTCGGCGTGCTTGATTGCGTAAAGAAGAGTAGAGGCGCCAAGCCGGTGGAAGTTGGGACCGGCAGCATCCATGACGATCAGACCTTCCGCCGCAAATATCCGTGCCATAAAGCGTGCGAAGGCCCCGCTGAAGGTAGGCCCTTTACTGTCGATCGGGTCGTAGTGGTAGCACTCTCGGAGGACGTCGCAGATGGGAGCATCGCCGAGTAGTTCACTAACATGGTCGAGTACTTCGTTGATGGAACCATCAAACTTCACCTCGCCAACAGGCAACGGCTGAGATGAAGGATTGATATGCCGAACACGCAAGGTCTCGACGGCTGTCTTGCTGAGCAGGTCAATATGATCTACCTCGTCGAGGTCGTGATCTTCGCTGGCGAGCCAGAAAACGGGTATGTGCTCGATCCCGGAAGTGGCTGTTGCCTGCTTCGCGCGTGCGACAGCGGTTGCTGCCTTCAGCAAAGTCAGCAGCGGGCCTCCTAGCAGGCCGACCTGCTGGCCGGTCACGACAGCCCTCGCACCAGTTCTCAACTTCGCGATATTGGTAATGGCTGCAGGTCCCGCTCCAAACCCAAAGCTTTGTGCCTCGAGCGCATCCGCCAACTGGCCCGCATCCACTGCCCGAACATCGGCGCCTATCCAGCTACCAGCAAACGGCTCAGCGCCGTACCATCGCCGTAGCTGCTCATGGTCGGCGCCCATCGCCAGATAATCTCGGTAGAGCCGAGAGATGTGAGGCAGCACCGTGATGGGGTAACATTCTGTGGTCATACGAAAGCCGCTCGTTCATGGTACGTGGAAGAATTCTGATTCGCAGGTTGAAATTCAACCTGTTGGATGCCCGCCGTCGAGCCCCGGATGCAGGATGATACCGTAGCCTGATGGCCGCCACGTCACGGAAAAGCACTCCCAGTACAGCACCTTCGCCGACCTCAAAAATCATTACACCAGCCTACTTCGGCAAAGCAGAGGCTTCGCTCAAGGCTAAGCTGGTCACCTCGAAGCTTGCCTACAAGGGAAAGGTCTTCAACGTCTACACCGATACGGTGATCGAGCCGGGTGGAAACGAGAATACCCGCGATGTGATTCGCCATAATGGCTCGGTCGTAATCCTCGCCCTCGACGATACAAAGAGTAAGGGTGATCCCGAAGTTATTCTCGAACGGCAGTATCGACATGCTGCAGGTCAATTCCTGATCGAGCTACCGGCAGGACGTATCGAGCCCGGTGAAGCCCCCCTGGCCGCTGCCAAGCGGGAGATGATCGAAGAGACGGGCTTCCGCGCTAAACAGTGGACGCTGCTCACCAAATACTTCGCGAGCCCTGGATTCCTGGGAGAATGGATGCAAATTTACCTGGCCCGCGATGTTCGCGAAGGGGTAGCCAGACCTGAGCCGGATGAGCGTATCGAAATCCATCGAGTGCCTCTCTCCGAGGCAATGCGCCTCATCGCGACCAACCAGATTCATGATGGCAAGACGCTTATCGGTCTATCACTCTACGATGCTGCGCGGCGTGCAGGACGGTTTTAGCAGAATACGTCCAAAGCCTTGTAAACAATGGGTATGTCGCGTAGCTGACACAATGACGCCTGCCTGCTTCCGCATCATGGCTATACGGAAGCAAGAGAAAACCATGCTTCTATCATCTGCGTCTCATGTCGCAATCGGGGTCAGATCGCTTTGAGCAAGGAGGTACGAAAGTGGCACAGTATAAGGGACAGGTAAAATGGTTTAACAACGCAAAAGGGTATGGGTTCCTGGGCCGAGACGACGGCGCGGATGTCTTCGTTCACTACAGTTCCATTCAGCTTGACGGTTACAAGAGCCTTAAAGAGGGTGAACCTGTTGAGTTCGACATCATCCAGGGATCGAAAGGCCCTCAGGCTGACCAGGTAGTTCGCCTCAAGTGATGCTGGCACCTAGGTGAGCTATAGCCTGGGTGCCAGCTTGCCCGTATGGCTGTGCTGCGCTCTACTGTCTTATGGACAACGTTACTATTGCGAGGCTGCTCGACGAGACAGCCGCGCTTCTCGAGATTGACTGCGCTGACCTTTTCCGCGTCCGCTCCTATCGAAGGGCTGCGGAGGCCGTAGAACAACAAACCACCCAACTACAGACTCTGATTGACGAGCCCGCTCTCCTGCTAGAAGTTCCCGGTGTTGGTAAGGGCATGGCTGGCTGCATCGTGGACTTGGTCAAGACGGGCACCATGCCACTCCGTGAACAGCTGCTCCAGAAGTATCGACCCACGATGCTTGAACTGCTGCGCCTCCCGGGAATGGGGCCTAAGACCGTCGCCCTGGTCTGGTCAGTTCTTGGTATCAGTGACATCGAATCGTTGGACACTGCAGCGAAGTCGGGCGATCTAAACAAGCTGCCACGCATGGGTGAGAAGTTTGTGGCGAAACTTGTCAAGGGCATCGAAGATCATCGGAAAAACTCCAGTCGGTTCCGGATTGATAAGGCGCAGGAGTATGCCGGGCGAATCGCCGAATTGCTTCTCGCTTTCCCAGGGATCGACGAGGTAATACCGGCCGGCTCGCTGCGGCGCGGACGTGAGACGGTCGGTGATCTCGACCTGCTTGCTACCGGTCCAGCGTGCGAACCTGATGTTGTCGATGCGGCCGTCGAGTACGTTGCAACGCTGCCGCTGATCGATAGACTTGTGGCGCGAGGACAGAACAAGATAACCTTCGCGCTGCGGAACAACCTACAGGTTGACGTACGGCTGCTCCCGCGTGCCAGCTATGGCGCCGCCCTGCAGTACTTTACGGGATCAAAGCATCACAACGTGGCGCTCCGCCAACGGGCCATCAAGCGCGGCCTGACCCTTAGCGAATACGCGCTGCTCCGACTAGAGGACGACGTGATCGTTGCCGCTGCGAATGAAGAAGAGATCTATGGGGCCCTGGGCCTTGAGTGGATCCCGCCGGAACTTCGCGAGAACTGTGGCGAGTTCGAGGCTGCAGCGGCGCACACGCTGCCGCGACTGATCACCCGCTCCGACATACGGGGCGACGTTCATATGCATACCCAGGCGACAGACGGGCGCGACACGATCCTGCAGATGGCCGAAGCAGCGCTTGCGCGCGGCCTCAGCTACATCGCCATTACGGATCATTCGAAGAATCTCGCGATGACAAACGGCCTAGACGATGCTCGGGCCCGAGAACATGTCGAGGGCATTCGGACAGTGGACCGCGAGATGCAAGGCAAGATTCGCGTGCTTGCCGGAATCGAAGTGGACATCCTGGCAGACGGGTCGCTCGATCTCAAAGACAGTACTCTCGCGCAGATGGACATTGTGGTGGCCAGCGTTCACTCCCACTTTGCGCAGCCAATCGAACAGATGACGGAGCGTGTTCTACGTGCACTCGAGAACCCGCACACGCGCATCCTTGGCCATCCCACCGGCAGGAAGCTGCTGCGCCGGGAGGCTTATGCCATCAATCTTGATGCGGTGTTGCGACGGGCGTCCGAGCTTGGAGTCGCCATCGAACACAATGCCAGTCCGGCGCGCGCGGATCTGAATGATCTGCATCTGCGACTCGCGAAGGAGCTTGGCTGCCGGATCGTGATCAATACCGACGCGCATGCGACCGAAGAGCTCGATCAGATGCAATACGGGATTACGCAGCTTCGCCGTGCGTGGCTGACGGCGGCGGATGTGCTGAACACTCTGCCGTTCGAAAGCTTCATCGCGGCTCTTCGCCCCAAGCCCTGAATCATTGACCGCCGGGTGAAATCTTGATCCGCTGAAGCCACGCCAGGTGCTGTCACGAACACCTCGGGCAAACGCGGTATCCTAGCTTGGTGGCTACCTCCGCGACCTCCGACCAGATTCTTGCGCCTGCTGCCAGGGCCGTGCCAAGTCTGCTCGCTGACTACGCCACATTATTCAAGCTCCGCGTTACTTTAATGATCATCATCACGGCAGGCGCGGGGTTCTACCTGGGCAGCCTGCGGAGCGGCATTAGTCCGTTCCATGCCGGATTGATCCAGGCGCTTGCCGGCATCGCGGTCGTTACTTGCGGGTCAAGCGCTTTGAACCAAGCGCTAGAGCGCAAGACGGACTCCCTGATGCGACGGACCGGCAATCGACCGATGGCGGCTGGAAGGATCGGTTTTGCTCATGGTCTAATTTTGGGATTTGGTGCGGTATTTCTAGGTTCGCTCTATCTTACCTGGATCACGAATCCTCTTACCGGTACACTCACTCTGCTGACCGCGATCGGCTATGTCGCGATCTACACGCCGCTGAAGCGGGTCACGACGGTGAATACATTCATCGGTGCATTCCCCGGGGCGCTGCCGCCATTGATTGGCTGGACCGCCGCGCGCGGGGTAATCGAGTGGCCCGCCGTCGCTCTCTTCGCTGTCCTCTTCGTCTGGCAGTTCCCCCACTTCATGGCTATTGGCTGGATGTATCGCGTGGATTACGCTCGCGCAGGCATTCGACTAACGCCTACGCTCCCGAACACCAGCTATGCGGCGAGTTCCACGGTTATCCAATCTCTCTTCTATGCTGTGCTGATGATCCCTGTAAGTCTCTGGACTACAAGTCTCGGAATCACGGGCTATGTTTATGGCGTGGCCGCAACGCTGCTCGGACTGGGCTATCTCTGGTACACGATTCGTTTTGCGCGCATCATCCGCGAGTCGAACGCGGTTGTTTCGCGCCAGTATGCTCGCGATCTCCTTCGTGCCTCTGTGATTTACCTGCCGCTGCTGTTGGCCGCCATGATGCTAGACGCGAGAGGACGCCTGCTCTTCTAGAAAGAACAGCCTGGGACAATTATGGAAAGCACAATTGCTCGACCAACGACGCTTCGTACACCGCCCGCCGTTATCGGAAGTATCATCGTGGTTAGCGCCGTGGCGAGTGCGCTGATCTGCTATCTCGTCTACTTTCACGCGCCGACGGATGTTACGGGATCGCACCTTCGCTCACTGCCGCTGCTGAACGCCGTTCTCAATGCATTCTCTACCATCGCCCTGCTCTTCGGTTTCAGCTTCATCCGTGGCCGGCAGATCACCAAGCATCGCGCGGCAATGTTTACGGCCTTTTTCTTTTCGTCGATCTTCCTGGTCTCGTATCTTCTTAATTTCACACTTCATGGCGAGACGCATTTCAACCGGTTGAGCGCATGGTGGCCGTTTTACTGGAAACTCCTAGCCACGCACATTCTATGCTCGGTGCTGGCACTTCCTCTTATCCTGATCACCTTCTTTCTGTCACTGACCGGACGCTTCCCGGCTCATAAGCGGCTCGCCCGTTACACCTTCCCGATATGGCTCTATGTCTCCCTTACGGGAGTCATCGTTTATGCCATGCAGGCCATGATCCACTAGATTCTGCCGAAAACGCGAGCCTTTGAACTTCATGCAGTCAGACACACGCCAGCTTCTGCGAACGGGCAGTTACATCTTCGGCACCGGGGCTCTCTCTGCCGCGCTGATGCTTTTTGCCTTTGGTGGGGTCAGCAAACAGGGGCCGCATACTAACTCCGGCTGGCTTGCCCTGATGATTGCGATGGGCTGCCTGCCTACAGGCATACTCACACTTATCCTCGGCGTGGCCAAGTTGCTGGGGGAGATGCGGCGCCGCTAGAAGCCGGTATGTTCGCCCGGATTGTGGTTACTGGAATGGCTTTGTGACCAGGTTCTGCACAACCTGAACGGCTCGCTGGCCGGATGCTATCCTTAACGTTGCAATCTCTTGAATGGGAGCAATACCATATGGCAAAAGGCGTGAACAAAGTTCTTCTCCTCGGCAACGTCGGCAAAGATCCCGAGATGCGCGCGACCGCTGGTGGTACGCAAGTAGCGAGCTTTACGCTAGCGACCGCCGACCGTGCGAAAGACGCTCAGGGAAACTGGGCTGACAAGACCGAGTGGCATAATCTCGTTGCATTTAATCGGACTGCGGAAATTGTTCGCGACTACGTGAAGAAGGGTACGCAGCTCTATATTGAGGGTAAGCTCCAGACACGGTCGTGGGATGACAAGGAGTCGGGTCAGAAAAAGTATCGGACAGAAATCCTGGTCAACGAGTTGACATTGCTTGGCAAGTCGGGTGGAGACGGCGCTTCCGGCGGAAGCAGCAGCGCTGGTGGTTACTCCAAGTCGAACACTGCAACCTACGAACAGCGGACGCCTTCGACTCAATCGGATTACCCCGATGCCGGGATCACAGACGACGACATTCCGTTCTAGCTCAGACGCTCGAGCAGTATTGGAACAGGATGTTTCGGGCGGATGGTGAAGCGCGGTAGTAGCTCCAGCTCGTTCGGCGAGCCGGGCGGCAGGAAGAGGCACCAGTTCTGTACGACTGTAGCGAGCATCAGTACGGCTTCCATCCACGCGAAGCCCTCACCGATACACTGACGGGTCCCGCCGCCAAATGGAAAGTAGGCGAATTTTGGCCGAGCAGCCTTGGCCTGCTCGGTGAAGCGCTCGGGGTCGAAGCGCTCCGGGTCGGGATAGAAGCGGGCGTCGTGGTGGACGACGATCGGTGAGGTGACTAGCGCTGAACCTTTCGGGATAAATAGACCGGAGCGCATGGTATAGTCCTCGAGCGCCGTACGGGCGCTGACCCAGGCGGGCGGATACAGCCGCACGGATTCCGCAAAGACCATGGCGACGTAAGCCAGCTTCGGGTAATCGGCCGCTGTCGGTACGGCACCGCCGATAGCGGCGCTGACGTGCTCGCGCATACGGTGTTGGATCTCGGGATGTCTGGCGATCAACCAGAGCGCGAAGGTGAGGGCGCTGGCTGTCGTTTCGTGGCCGGCCATGAGGATAGTGAGGGCCTCGTCGCGTGCCTGACGATCATTCATGCGGCCTTCGTCGTCCCGCGCCTCAAGCAGCATAGCGAGTAGATCGTCCTTAGACGCAACGCCTTCCGACTCTTCACTGCGGCGTTCGCGAATGATGCTGTAGATCAGGCCGTCGAGCGAATCGAGGGCACGTTTCATGCCGGGCATCGGACCGATTGGAAGTTTCTCGAGCAGGGGCGCAAAGGGCAGCAAGGCGTACGGCAGATAGTCGTTGAAGACCTTCATCGAATCGATGAAGGTCTGTATGTCGGGTTGCACGTCGGTCCCGAGCAGGCAACGGCTGGTGATGCGCAGGGTAAGCGCGACCATCTGCTCGTGAGCTTCGATGCTTCCGCCGGCTTCCCATCTGGCGATCATCTCCCTGGTCATACGGACGATGGTCTCTCCGTAGCCGGCAATGCGCTGACGGTGGAAGGCCGGCTGGGCGAGGCGACGCTGACGGAGATGGATTGGATCTTCGCTGGTGAGCAGCCCATCGCCAAGGATGCCACGGGCGCGACGGAGGACGACCCCGCGGCTGTGGCGGGAGGCGTCGCCGATCAGCATGTCCTGAATGTCGTCTGGATGGTTGAACTGGAACTGTCGGTAGCCATACGGGGTGCGGAAGCTTAGCACGTCGCCGTAGGTGTCAGCGTTGCGCTTGAGGCCTTCGGGCGAATCGACAGCGAAGAGTTTGCCTGCCCGGAGCCGGCTCCAGAGGGAGGGACCTGGCGGAGCGCTTGGGTGGGGACGAGGTCCGGAATTTACAGAAGCCTCTGCTGCTTTTTCCTGCAATGAAGCCATAACGATCAGGACGCGACCGGGCGGCGATTGGTCGCCTGTTCTCAGACGGAATGTGTGCTCGTTCTTGGGCAATCATACTTCGAAGATTTCGTTGTAGATCAGGCGGTCTGTGAGTGGAGATAGTCGGTAAGGACTGCACAAAGGGCAGCGATGGTTGGCTCGGCAGCCTCGATGGTTGGAGGATAGCCTATCTCGCGGAGGGTCTGCGAGGTAACAGGGCCGATCGAGGCGCGGACGATCTTTTCGGGCAGCTTGATGGAGGCCATCTCGAGGAGGGCAAACAGGTTTGTAGCGGTCGAGGAGCTGGTGAAGGTAATTGCGTGTGGATAGCTCTCCGGCTGCGCAAAGACATCTTGCAAGGCGATTATTGACTCCTTCGGAATGATGTTGCGGTAGGCGCTGGCGATGGTGAGCTGGGCACCAGCAGCGAGGAGTGCTTCCGGGAGAACGTCTCGGGCCTCTTCAGCGCGGACAAGTAGGATGGAGTGGTTCTGCACGAGGGGGATGAGTGCTTCGGCGAGTGACTCGGCCATATAGTGTTGTGGAAGGAGATCGACGTTCAGGCCTAGCTCTTGGGCGGCCCTTGCGGTTGCCGGTCCGATGACAGCAATCTGCTTCAGGTTGGGAGTGATGGCCAGCGCTCTCGCCCGTGCGTTGAAAGCGTAGACGGCATTGGCACTGGTGAAGATGACCCAGCTGAACCTACGGATCGAGGCGAGCGCGGCGTCCATAGCGCAGAAGGACGTCGGCACCGCGAGTTCTATGGTGGGAATGAGAATCGTCTCTGCGCCGGCGGCTTCGAGCTGCGCGGCGAGATCGGACGCCTGGTGACGGGTACGGGTGATGAGGATGCGCAGGCCGGTGAGAAGCACGGTCTTCAAACCATCTCGGAAGCAGGCGCGAGCAGTTCAAGCGCTCCGCGGGCGATCAGATCTGCGGCGAGTTTTTGACCGATTTCCTGAGGGCTGGCGGCGAAGTGCGCGCTTGCCGCGATCTGGACCATAGCTTCCCCGTCGCTCGCAACGACCTGCGTGTAAATCTGGTAGCGGTCGTCTTCGGGCGTACAAAATGCGCCGATGGGCAGTTGGCATCCGCCGCCGAGAGCATGAAGGACGGCGCGCTCGGCGCTGACACAGAAGCGCGTGTGCGGGTGCTCGAAAAAGGCGATGGCGTTGCGAATGTAAGCGTCCCATCGCTCGTCCGGATCGTCGGTGGCCGGGCAGTCTGGGGCGCGAGTCTCCAGGGCGAGCGCGCCCTGCCCAGGAGCGGGACACATCTCCTCGGGGGAGAAGCGTTGGTGGACCCACTCGGCGCGCTTGAGACGGTCAAGACCGGCAGCGGCAAGGACGAGTGCGTCGGCGTCGCCCCGTTCGAGTTTCTTGAGGCGTGTGTCGATATTGCCGCGTATTTCAACGAACTCAAGGTCCGGGCGCAGGGCAAGGAGTTGGGCGCGGCGGCGCGGGCTGGTGGTGCCGACGCGACCACCCTCGGGGAGCGTGTGAAGCGCCCAGTACGGCTCGCAGACCCAGACGTCACGCGCGTCGGCGCGCTTGGGTATGGCGGCAAGGGTGAACTGCGGGGCGAGCTCCGTGGGCAGGTCTTTGAGTGAGTGAACGGCCAGGTCAATACGACCCTCTTCGAGGGCCTCCTCAATCTCTTTGATAAAAATGCCCCTACCATCAAGGTTCGATGGCGGAATAAAGCCGGGCTGCTGCATGCGGTCGCCGGTGGTCCGAACCACTTCCAGTTCGACAGAGTAGCCGGCGTCGCGAAGCGCGTAGAGGATGTGGTTGGCCTGCCAAAGGGCGAGTTGGGAACCCCGGGAGCCGATTCGGATGGGTCGGTTCATGTCCTCTACAGGATACGGGATCATGGCGTGTTGGTTCCGTGTACAGGCGGCGACCTGACTTCGCTAGACTTGCGGTAAGCATTTGCCCGGCTCAAGACCCTGTTTTGCAGGCCATTGAACATCTTTTCGCGGCGAGATCTTTTAGCAGAAATAAACTTGCCTCTCATAAGGAGAGCCTGTACAAATCGGTTGTCGAACAGCAGAGTGCGTTGGCATGGGCTTTGCGGATTGGGAGGGTCGCCGGCGCTCTTGATCGACACTTCGAGCCAGGGTATGCGGGGGCTCGATCTTCTCGGGCCCGATCTAAAAACTCCAACTATTGCTTTTCGCGTGCAGACGTGGAGCAACGAGGCGACTTATAGGAGACACATGGCTCTGGGCACACCAGCGAAATATTGCCGGTGTCGGCACCAGCTTTCGACCTTCACTCCAGCTTTGGGCAATCGGCTCTATGCCGCATGGAAGGGCGTCGGGAGCGACGATGGCATCTACTGGGCCAGTTGTGATGGCCGTTTGCGGAGTGGACAGCAGAAGGTCAATGGTGTTGGATAGAGCGTCGGTCCGGCACTAGCAACCTTCACTAATCATGGGGCCTGGCAGGGCATTCCCGGTGACGATGCGATCTACTGAGCGAGCTTTGACGGAAACACCTGGTCTGGACAAAAGAATTGGTCGATGCTGTTCGATGCGACAACGGCGAACGCTTCGCTTGGTTTCACGATGCAATACCAGACGCAATCTAAGTGGTGCTGGTCTGCACTTTCGGTCAGCATCAGCCACTTCTACAACGCCGCCAGCGCATGGATGCAATGCTCGCTGGTCACCAGCAGCTCGGCCAATCCAGTTGCTGCGTGAACGGCGGAACATCCTCTTGTAACCAGCCCTGGCATCCTGAGCGAAGCCTGACGGAGACCGGCGATTGCTGAGTGGGAGACGAACAGCGCATCTCTGGCAGCGTTGAGAGCGATCTGATTCGAACGTTTCCAGTCGGGCTGCGGATCGGGTGGACGAACGGGAGCGGCATGCAATCGCGATCACCGGGGTTTACGCCTGCAAGCGGATCGTTCACGTACAGGATCCTATTAACGGTCCAACGGACATCTCCTACTACACGCTGCTCATGGCGTATCATGGCTGTGGTAAATGGACCGATACTTTCTATACCAAGCCCTGAGGAGAAGAAGATGCCCTTTGCTTTTGCGACGCCTCCGGCGAACGTCACGGAACTCACACGCAGCAAAGTCTAATAGATAGCGCAGCAAGGCCATTTCCGCATTGCACCTTTAGCCCAAACCAAGCCGAATGAGCTGGATCTTGCCTCCGGACAGCCTGTTTTTACAACACGGGCTGTCAGAGATCGTGAGTAATCAACCACTCGATCAACTCACTGTAAGCTCATGGCGATACATCGTGTCGTCGAAGAGCGGCGACCCGGCAGCAGCGGAGACACTGAACAGAGGAACGGCCAGCGCAGCAGAGTTTTCTTCGATGAATGCCCGGACCGTTCGTCAGAGGGACGATTGACGCCTCCGCGCCATGGCGAAGGATCCAGCCTTGGCTAGAGAAGACTGGGAGGGCCTCCTGCTGCGGATCCCTGCGCTATACATCTTCGCGATATGGGCGCACGACAAGACAAGCGGGGCCGACCTACTGCGATCCACAGCACCGGCAGCTGACTATTTTGACGTCGCAAAGACCTACACTTGGGCGGAGTTTCTTACGGCTATCAAGCCGGCTGCTGAGCTGCGCCTGAGTACGAACGATGGCAGAGTCTAGCTCAGCCGATCGCCAACGCGCTCACTCTGTTTCGGTTGTGATGGATTTGCGAAGTGCGATGAGTTGCGGATGAAGTAGCTTAGCGGTAAGGGCGCGGGTAAGAGCTTCGACAGCGGCGGCCTGAGCGGGAGTGAGGTCCCCGAGCTTTGCGGCGGAGCGGGCGAGTTCAGCCTGGCGGATGGTCTCGGCGGAGTGCTGGAGGGCGAGAATGGCGGGGACGGCGTTGCGGGACTGCTGGCGCTGCTCGTACCGGGCTACTTCGCTGGTGATGATGGTCTCAGCGGCGGCTGCCTCGCGGGAACGGTCCGCCAGGTTAGATAGCGCGACCTGCTGAAGGTCGTCGATATCATAAACGAAGCAGCCCTCGACCTCATTCATGCGGGGGTCAACGTCGCGGGGTACGGCAATGTCAATAAAGAACATGGGCCTGTTGCGACGGCGCTGGAGAAAGTGCTGGCCGTGCGAACGGCCAAAGAGCTTCTGCGGCGCTCCCGTCGAGGTGATGACGATGTCGGCGCGATCGGCTTGCCCGTAGAGCTGGTCGAAGGTGATGACCTCGGTCTGAATGGCCGGCGTGCGGAGGGCGTCGGCCAAGGCGGCGGCGCGAGCCTCGGTACGGTTGGCGACGAGGATACTAGCGGCTCCCTGCTGGATCAGATGACGGGCGGCAAGCTCGGACATCTTGCCGGCCCCAACGAGCAGGATGGTTTTGCCAGTCAAAGCGCCGAAGATCTTGCGGGCCAGATCGACAGCTACGGAGGCTATGGAGACGCTGGAGGAGCCGATCTGGGTCTCGCTGCGAACCTTTTTCGCTACGGTAAAGGTGCGTTGCAAGAGAGCTTCGAGGTTGGACTGGACTGCCCCGACTTCGCGGGCGGTCGTGTAAGCATCCTTCACCTGTCCGAGGATCTGTGGCTCGCCGACAACCATGGAATCGAGCGAGGAGGCAACGCGAAAGAGATGACGGACGGCTTCGCGCTCGCGGAGTTCGTAAAGGTGGGGTGTCAGGGTAGCGATGGGCAGGGCGAAATATTCGTGGAGAAAGCGGGGGAGATCGGGCCGCTGACTTGACCCGGCGTCGTTCTCGTCCTGCACCGTGAGAAGTTCGACGCGGTTGCAGGTTGAGAGAATCAGGCCCTCGTGGATGCCCGGCTGGTGGAGAAGGGTACGGGTTGCGTCGGCCAGGCGACCGGCGGGAATGGCGATACGCTCACGGATCTCGACCGGAGCGGTCGTGTGATTAATGCCCAGGAGTACGAGCTGCTGACTCGCCAGAGATTTGTTGCTCATGGCGCGGCGAACCTGTGAACGACGGAAACCTGGTTTGCCGCCCAGACGGCCAAGACGACGAAGAAGACAAAGGAGGAGAGATAGACGGCACGGCGGCCGCGCAGGCCCGAGTGGCGGCGGATGAAGATCATGGTTGCATAGGCGAACCAGAGGGCAAACGAGAGCAGGACCTTGGGGTCGAGAAAGAAGGACGGCCCGATGGTCTGCTCGGCAATAAGGGCACCGATGAGGAGACCGGCGGTCATACAGGGGAGACCGTAGAGCAGGGCCTTAAGGGCGATCTGATCGGTGGTCTCAAGCGGCGGGAGCCAAGGCAATGTGGGGGCTTTGGACTTCAGGCGACGCTCTTGTACGAGATAGAGGAGCGATGCAAGAAGTGAGAGGAACAGCGCAGCATAGGCGGCGAGAAGGAGAGCAATGTGGAGGAAGATCCAGCCGGTGCGCAGCAGCGGAAGGGCGGCACTCTCTTCCCCTGGATGGAAGGCGGGAATGAGGCCGAGCAGGAAGCAGATTGGCAGCAGGAAAATACCGAGCGAAACGGTTTTGAATCGCCAGTAGACCAAGAGAAAAGCGAGCCCAAGGAGAAGGCTGAGGAAGGCCTGCGTCTCGTGGGTGTCGACGGGCAGAGCGTGGTGGGCGGCGTTGAGCATCTCGGCAAGCGAGACGAAGTGGAAGAGGACGGCGGTGATGGTTGCGGGAATGGCGACATGCCGCCAGTTAGGCCGGTCATAGAGCGCGGCGGGAAGTACGGCCAGAGCGGCAATGCCGTAGAGCAGGACAGCGACTTTGAGCCAGAGGAGAGACATACGAAGCGCGTTCGCGCTAAGCCTCAGTATATTGGGTGCCGAGCCGATGGGCGGACCTCCGGTTTTGACTGCATTCCGGCGATCAGGTGAGCCATTCTGTGCCACCAAAAGGTTGCGCCGAGGGCGAAGCGAAGGGGCGTGAAGGTGAGAAGAGCGAAGATGACTCCATAGATGTAGGCGGGATGAATGCGGCGGCGGGTAACAAAGTCGTAGATGGGCCCGGCGAAGAGGAAGGTGAGGCTGATGGGTGCGAGTACCGGCGTCGGTACACCCTGGATGCGGAGGCGGCCGAGTGCGGGACCGATGAGGCCGGCGACCATGGAGAGAAGCATGAGACGCTGATGGGCTTCACGGTTGTAACGGTAGAGATAGCCGGCGACGAAAAAGAGCGAGAAGGTGAAGAGATCACCAAGCCCAACGAGAAAGATGGTTTCGGCGTCATAGGCTCCTCCGCCATGATGGAGCCTGACACCGTTGAAGGCAACGGTAAGGCCGAGGAGGATCATGGCAGGACCGAGAAAGGCACCAACGAGGCCCAAACTGCGATGAAGTGAAGGGCGATTGACGGCGATCAGCGCAGTCTGAACGACGAAGTAGAGCACCCAGGCAGTGAACACGAAGCCGTGGATGTGCACCAGCAGGCTCAGCGCCGGGGACATCGGAAAGTGAGCTTTGAGGTAGGAGGTGCGGCTAAAGCCAGCGAAGATAAGGATCGCTGAGGCGATGGCCATGGTGAGATAGAAGCGACGATCGTAGGTGAGGCGCTTGCGGAGAGAAACGGAAGGGAGAACCTGCGTAGACATAGGCACATGCTACCGGCAAGCCTGAAGAGACCACGGCAGCCGGAGGAGATTAGACACATTTGGCCCAATGGTGCAATGCAGATGTGGAACGTTTCGGGACGACTCGGCTGGAGAGGCCCAGCATAGCAGCTTAGGCATCATGTTTCTGCATGAAAACAGCTGTTGCGTGCAGAGATGAGGTACGAAGGCGTCGTGGGCGAATAGCCACTCCTCATTGCTATTCGACTCATTCTCCTTCAGCCTTGGAGGATTCTTGGGATCAGCATGGGATCAACTATGCGATGCGGCGGCCGTACTGGTCGATCTCTGCCTCTTCCCTCGTGCCAGATCTGGCATCTCCCCTTGCCTTTCACGTAATCGCGGATCTGGTCGTGTGCGCGCCCGTGCGTTCCGGCAAACGGTCCGCATGCCTGGCGATCAGGACGTCGCAGCGCCAACGGGTGTCCCAAGGGCCAGCTGCTTTGCAATGCAAATCAGACTCAAGGAGCTGTTCCCATGAAATGTCTTTATGCATCTTCTTTCAACAAGGTATTTTCTGCTGGCCTGTCCGTTCTGGCTTTCGCAGTGTTAGCATCAGTGCCGAGCATCGCGTTTGTGTTACCTGCCTGTAATACCGCTTGACGGCAGCAACGGCCTGCACAGGCGGGCAGACGGCTATCCAGAGCAGCGTCAACTGCACGGCAAACTGGTGGACGCAGGGAAACAGTCCGGCGACCAACTCGGCGGGAGCGGGAGCGGTCAGCCGTGGACATCGAACGGGGGCTGCGACACGGGAACGCCGCCTCCTCCACCACCGCCGCCATCCCCGCCTGGATCACGACTTTTGGCCCCTTATGTAGACATGAGCATTACCGCTGATCAGAACCTGGTAGCGATGCAGAAGGCGGCCGGATTCAAGACAGTGACGCTGGCGTTCCTGGACGCGAGCAATGGCTGTTCGGTGGGCTGGGGTGGGCTTCGTGGCACGCTGCCAACGGACACGCTTGCGAATGGGACATCCATCCACAGCATTGTCGAGACACTGCAAAGTGCGGGCGTGCAGGTGATTCTTTCTTTTGGCGGGGCGAACGGACAGGAGCCCGCACTGAATTGCAGGACGGTGGCATCACTGCAGCCGCTCTACCAATCGGCCCTGAATCTATACGGCGGGAAGATGCTGGACTTCGACATCGAAGGCGGCGCGACGACCAACCAGGCTTTAATCACATTGCGAGACAAGGCGCTGGTGGGTCTGAAGGCAGCCAACAGCGGCCTGGTAATCTCGTACACGCTGCCGGTGCCACCGACCGGACTAATCGCGAGCGGAGTGAACATTCTAAACAGCGTAAAGTCCGACAGTCTGGCGCTCGATGTGGTGAACGTAATGACGATGGATTTCGGTTCGGGGGCTGGTAACGGCGGCCAGATGGGACTCGACACGACGAACGCGGCTGCGGCAACGGAGTCACAAATCGCGACTTCGGGGTTGACGTCGAGCGTGGGGGATTACGCCGATGATTAGGGTCAACGATGAATACGGAGGTGTTTACGCTGGCGAACGCGACGACGGTGCTGAACTTTGCGAATGCAAACAGCTATGTTTCAAGGATTGCGATGTGGTCGCTGGGTCGCGATAACGGAACGTGCGCAGGGCAGAGTTATGCATCGCCAACCTGCAGCGGCGTCTCTCAGACGGCGTACCAGTTCTCAAAGACGTTTGAACCGTTCTAGATGTAGCTGATGGGGTAAGCAAAGAGAGCGGGCCTCAGGGTCCGCTCATCGCTTGCTCTTGCAATCAGCCCTTCTGCGATTCGGTGAAGCGGAAGGAAGGGCCGGTTGGCGCCGGACTGAGGAGCTATCAAGGGGCATATCCCAGGTGCCGTGGTGGGCGGTATCCTGTGGTTGTGACGAACGACATGACAACCGATGCCGCGATGCTGACGCCGGTGATGCGGCAGTACTTCGCGGCGAAAGAGATGTACCCCGACTGCCTGATGTTTTGCCGGATTGGCGACTTCTACGAGCTGTTCTATGAGGACGCGATCCTGGTCGCGCGGGAGCTGCAGTTAACCCTGACGGCCCGTGACAAGGATAAGAAGCAGCCGATGTGCGGCGTCCCGTATCACGCGGCCGAGATATATCTGCAGCGACTTCTGCGCAAGGGCTACCGCATCGCGCTGTGCGAGCAGATGGAAGACCCCAAAACGGTAAAAGGCATCGTCAAGCGTGAGGTGACCCGGGTGCTGACGCCGGGGACGGCGATGGACCCGGCCTTGGGTGCAGAGCAGAGCAACTACCTGGCAAGTGTGCATGTAAAGGGTGACTGCGCGGGAGTGGCGCTGCTGGATCTGTCGACGGGAGAGTTCCGGGCCACTGAGTTTACGGGCGCGAGCGCGTGGGCGCAGATGGTGGATGAGCTTGGCCGTGTGAGGCCCGTGGAATTACTGTATGGATCCGGCCTGCTTGGCGGAATCAACCTGGCCGGCGAGGCAGAGACAGCGGCCGGGCTTGACGCGATCCGGACGAAGACGCCGGTCGACGAGTGGGTCTTTACAGCAGAGTATGCAATCCCGCTGCTCCGGAATCACTTCAAAGTGTTTTCGCTGGATGGTATGGGGCTCGGCGGGCATGAGTCGGCGGTTGTGGCTGCAGGGGCGTTGCTACACTATATCCAGAAAACAAAGCAGGGCGCCGTCGAGCACGTCAATGGGGTGCGCTACTATGAGCGGTCTACGTGTCTCGAGCTGGATGCTGTTAGTACTAGAAACCTGGAGCTTGTGGAGCCGCTGTTCTCCGGCGAATCTGCTCAAACAACCTTGTTTTACACGCTCGACGCCTGTTGCACGCCGATGGGAAAGCGCCTCCTTCGAGCGACTTTGCTCAGGCCAGCGAACGAACTGGTAGAGATTGACAGCCGCTTGGAGGCGGTGGGAGAAGCTTGCTCACGGCTGCGGGAGCGCGAAGGCCTGAGGCGCTCCATGAATGGAGTGCTCGATCTGGAGCGGCTTCTGGGGCGTGTGGCGCTCGATTCCGCCGGACCAAGAGAGGTGATGGCACTGGCGGGGACGCTAGGATGTCTGCCTGGTGTGGTACAGGCAATCAAACATTTTACGGCAGCGCGATGGCGGCAGCTTGGCGGGAGTCTGGATGTGCTGCAGGATCTGCACGGGATTGTCATGCGGACGATTGCGCAGGAGCCGCCGGTCAACTTCTCAGATGGAGGCGTAATCCTGGCTGGGGTGGATGCGGAGCTCGATGAGTTGCGCGAGTTGAGCCGGAGCGGGCGGCAGGCGCTGGTAGCGATTGAGGAGCGGGAGCGGGCAAGAACGGGTATCGCCTCGCTGAAGGTGCGGTTCAACTCGATCTTCGGCTACTACCTTGAGGTAACGCGGGCGCATGCGAAGGCGGTTCCGGCAGACTACGAACGGAAGCAGACGCTTGTGAATGCGGAGCGGTTTACGACGCCGGAGTTGAAGAACTACGAGGCTAAGATTCTGACGGCGCAGGAGCGATCAGGCGAGATCGAACGGCGGATCTTCGCGGAATTGCGCGCCGCGCTGCTGGCTGGGGCGATGCGGATGCGGACCACGGCGCGCCAGGTGGCAGAGATCGACATGCTGGCATGCTTCGCGCATCTCGCGGCCCTGCGGGGGTGGGTGCGGCCGCAGGTGGAGGAGAGTGCGATGCTCGAGTTTGTGCAGGCTCGGCACCCGGTCGTGGAGCAGCGTCTGGAAGAGTCTGGCGGCGGCCGATTTGTGCCGAACTCTCTCTATCTGGATGCGGGTGTTGAGCATACTGCACCCGACCTTTCTCGTGGGCCGGCGATGATGTTGATCACGGGGCCAAATATGGGAGGCAAGAGTACATATCTCCGGCAGGCTGCGCTGCTGGTGGTGATGGCTCAGTGTGGTTGTTTTGTGCCGGCTGAACGGATGAGACTCGGACTTGTCGACCGGGTCTATACGAGGATTGGCGCGAGCGATAACGTGGCACGGGGACGGTCGACCTTCATGGTGGAAATGACCGAGACTGCGGCCATCCTGAACACGGCAACGGCGCGATCACTGGTGCTGCTCGATGAAATGGGCCGGGGAACGGCTACCTATGATGGCCTGAGCCTGGCGTGGGCAACGGTGGAACATTTACATGACCGGATCGGTGCGCGGACGCTATTTGCGACCCACTACCACGAGCTAACCCTGCTAGCCGATCGGTTGACGCGACTAAAGAACCTGCGGGTGACAGTTAAGGAGACGGCCACTGGCATCGTGTTTCTGCATACGGTTGAGGCAGGTCCGGCGAGTAAAAGCTATGGCATCGAGGTGGCAAAATTGGCAGGGCTGCCGGCGGCGGTGATCGGACGAGCCCGCGAGGTGCTGAAGCTGCACGAGAAGGCGGAGACCCAGCAGGTTGCATCAGCGCTCGCTTCTTCGCGGGGTGAGATAGAGCGGCCACTTCAGATGACGATGTTCACGCCGTTGTCGCAGAGAATTGTGGACCGTCTGGAGGCGCTGGATATTGATGAAATAACGCCGAGGGAGGCACTCCATCTGCTCGCGAAGCTGCAGCGGGAGTTGAAGGGTTGATGGTGATGAAGGAAGCAACTCCCGCGATCGGGGCGGACTACTCGAGTCGCTGCACGGCTGGTCCGGGTTCACTTGGACTGCTCATCCGATGGGGTCGGTGATGATCGTTGCCGGCGTGATGAGCGGGACCTCGGCGGATGGGGTTGACGTGGCGTTGTGCCGGATCTTGGCTGGGCGGCGTGGAGGGGATGCGCCTCGAGTTAAGTTGCTGGGGCATGTGGGGGCTGCTTACCCGAAGGCGGTGCGAGCGGCGGTGCTCAACGCGATGGATGCGGCTTCTATTTCTACAGCCGACCTGGCCCGGATGAACTGGCGGCTGGGAGAAGTTTACGCAGAGGCCGTGGCGAAGGCGTGTGCATCTTTGGGGATAAGAACGGGCCTTGTGACGAAACAAAGAGGTCGTAACGTTGAGCACCCGGATCTCAGACGAAAGCTGGAGCTGATAGGGTGCCATGGGCAGACGGTCTATCACCAAGGAGCGGCGGCAGATTACCTAGGACAGTTGACGCGGGCGACCATGCAGATCGGTGAGGCCAGCGTCATCGCAGAGCGGCTGAGGGTTCCTGTTGTGAGCGACTTCAGGCCAGCTGATCTCGCGGCGGGTGGGCAGGGTGCTCCGCTTGTTCCTATGCTGGACTACGTGATGTTTCGGTCGGTAAAGGTGAGCCGTGTGTTGCAGAATCTTGGCGGAATCGGAAATCTTGCGGCGTTGCCCGCGGGATGCTCGGCTGCGGGGGTGATGGCATTTGATACCGGCCCAGGGAATATGGTTATGGATGGGTGTATGGAACGGCTCTATGCACGACCCTTCGATCACGGCGGCGGCGTAGCGCGCAGAGGCCGGGTACTTGCGAACGTTGTTCAGGAGGTGCTACGAAGTCCGTATTTCTTTGCCCTGCCCCCAAAGAGTTGTGGCCGTGAAGAATTTGGAACCGCGTTCGTCGCCCGATTCATCACGCGATGCCGGAAAGCCGGTGCGACCGATGCAGATGTAGTTGCTACGGCTACAGCGCTTACGGCGGAGTCGGTCCTGCTCGGTTATAGGAATTTTGTGTGGGCGCATGTTGGGCAAGTCGCCCCATTAGCCCCGGTAGAATACGTGATTGCGGGGGGAGGAGCGAAGAATGCAGCACTCCTAAGTATGCTCCGAGAAAGTTTCGCTGCGCTTGGGGTGAAGGTGAAACTTGTGGAGGAGCTTGGGCTCCCGGCGCAGGCCAAAGAGGGAGTAGCATTCGCGCTGCTGGCCTGGCTGACGTGGCACAGGCTACCGGGGAATGTTGTATCAGCTACAGGTGCGGAGCGGGCGGTGATCTTGGGGAAGGTTATATTTTGAGCCTCGTAGATGTGTTGGAAGAGGCAGTTCGCTCCGCGAAAAGACTCCCTTTCTGCTATGAGGCTGCGAAGGAACGAAGCACAAAGAACCGTTGTGCGAGGACGAAAAACGGTAGGGGAACAATGGGGCGGTTTTCCATCCGGGTAGGAAGCGCAGTCATTCTGGCAGTGGCAGGATTCGCTTTGCTAGAAATCGCTGGGTGTCGGAGACAGGCGAAGGAAACTTCTATGGTGGTGATGGCCATTGAGAGCAGCCCAAACAATCTGGACCTGCGGCAGGGGACGGATGCACAATCGGAGCGGGTGGGCGCGCTTATCTTCGATGCGCTGGTCAGGAAAGATGAGCACTTTCAATTGCAGCCTTGGTTGGCGACGAAGTGGGAGCAGCCCGACCGACTGACGTGGGTCATTCATCTTCGCGATGGTGTTCACTTCCAAGATGGACGACCGTTGGAAGCTGAAGATGTGGCGTGGACGATTCGGAGCATGATCGACGGCAGCCTGGTGACGGCAAAGGGAGGAGCGTTCGCGGCAGTCGAGAGAGTGGAGACACCGAATCAACTGACTGTTGTCGTGCATTTGAAGTGGCCCGACTCCGGGCTGCTGTTCAACATGAGCGACGGCCTGTTTGGAGTTGTTCCCCGGGGGGAAGGCAAGAACTTCGGATTGCACCCAATAGGATCAGGGCCATTCCGGTTTGTGAGTGCGATTCAGGACAAGGAAGTCGTAGTTGCACGGACTCCAGACTACTGGGGGGATGCGCTGCACCCAGGGCTCAATGATGCTGCGCTGACAACTGCCGGAAGTAAGACAGGGCATCGAGTGGACCAGGTACGCTTCGCCGTGGTGCCGGATGCGATTACAACAGCGCTGGAACTGAAAAAGGGTTCGGCGGATCTGGAGAGCAATGCGATTCCGCTAGACATGGTGTACGCGTTGCGTGACGCTCCAAACGTGGTAACCGAATCGGGACCAAGCTCGGTGATTATTTATGCGAACTTCAACGTGAATGACCCTGTGCTGAAGGACAAGCGGGTACGTCAAGCGGTCGCATGTGCGATGGATCGAACGGCGATGATCGAAGCACTGTGGCGCGGGCAGGCGCAAGTGGCAAACACGCTACTGCCGGTGGGACACTGGGCGACGGCGAGTAATGACCAGCTCGCGTTGTATCCGCATGATGTTGGGCGGGCGCAGGCGCTGCTCGAAGCGGCGGGCTTTCATGCAGGCAGAGATGGCGTACGCGTGCGCATCACGCTGAAGACAAGCACAGACGAGACGACGCGACTGCTGGCGGCCGTCCTGCAGCAACAGATGCGGGCAGCAGGAATCGACCTGCAGATTCGGTCTACTGAGTTTGGGACGTTCTATGCGGATGTAACGAAGGGCTCATTCCAAATGTATGCGTTGCGATGGATTGGATCAAACGAGGATCCCGACATCTTTCGTTATGCGTATGGCTCCGCAAGCTTTCCACCTAAGGGGGGAAATCGCGGACATTACTCAAACCCACGACTAGATACATTGCTAAGAGGAGCGGCTGAGACGGCTGACGAGGGCGAACGCCGGCGACTCTACATCGAGGTGCAGCAGATATTGGCCGAGGATCTACCAGGCATTCCGTTGTGGTATCCGAACAACGAGGTGATCCATTCGCGTCGGATCGAGGGCGTGGTCCCGCATGCGAGTGGAGACTTCGATTTCTTACGGACGGCGACGGTACGGTAACCTACTCTGCGGCCTTTGCAGCTAGCGTTCCGACCACGGCAATGGCGCCCAAAAGCCCCTCGAACAGATGGTGGCGGTCGCGAAGGTACTCGGGAGAGTTGTAGCTGACTGTAACCTTGCCTTCCTGATCCTCGGCGATAAGGAGTTTGAGTGGGAGGTCGATGGCAATGCTGGGCGCGACGAGCATGAGGGGTGTGCCCGCCTGGGGATTGCCAAAGATGAGGAGCTTGGTGGGCAGCATCGACAAACCTGAGGCTTCGGCTTCGCCGCTGTGATCGATGAGAGCAAAGAGCTTGACGCCTTTCGCAGCAAGATTCGCGGTAAGACGGCTGGTTGTCTCATCTACGGAGTGATTCGACGGGATAGTTGTGAGGCCTGTGACGAGTGGGCTGCTCATGCGGCAAGTGTAATGGACATGAGGACTTCAAGAGGGTTGAAACATAAAACAGAGCTAGTGGTCCCACTGTTCCTGATCAGATCTTGGGGGGCGGTTGCGCAGAGTATGACTGCCTTACTTCACGGCCATCCAGTCCGGACGGCTGTTGAAGCGCAGAAATATGTGGTTGCCCCCCAGGGATTCGAACCCCGATCGAGCGAGTCAGAGTCGCTAGTCCTACCATTGAACGAGGGGGCAGTGCAGGGATGGTGCCGCTGCTGGCCAGGCTTCTGAGTACCGGACCGCCTTTCAAAGTGTACTGTCTGTGCCGTTTGTGGTCAACGCACGAAGCTCGATGAGTGTAGTTGAATAATTTGCGGATGCCGTGGAAAGAGCTCCGTGTGTATAGCGCAGGCGACGCAGGCAAGGCCCTGCAGCAGCGTAGGCGCCGGCGTATTTAGGAACTCATCGGGAACGCAATAGACGTTGCCGCTCTTCACCGCCCGTAACTGCTGCCAGCTACGTTGTTCAATGATCCTTTCCAGCGGAACGCGGTTCCCTGCCCCGCACCAGGCGAAGAGCAGCACCTCGGGATCGGCATCAGCAACCGCCTCAGGCGTCGTGTGTGTTCCCGGCATGCCGCAGAAGGTGCCACCGCTAGCTTCGATGAGCTCAGCAACCCAGGGTTGGGAGTGAATCAGGGGCTTGCCCCATTCCTCGCAGTAGACGCGCTTGCGGGCCGAGATGGCGGCCTTCCGGCGTGTCACCGCAACCGCTTGCTGCATCGCGAGGACGACTGCTTCTGCTTCGTTGTTGGCTTCGACTACGCGGGCAATAAGCCGGATATCGTTGTAGACATCAGCCAGGCTGTGAGGCGCCAAGGCGAGGACTGGCAGTCCGGCCTTGAGGATGGCAGCCAGCGACTCCATGCGGTAGGGAACGCTGGCGATCACCAGTTCTGGCCTACAGGCGAGAATCTCGTCGGTGTTGGCGGTCCAACTATCGTGGAGGATGGGAAGATTGCGGGTGCCTAGCTCCGGCAAAACCTCGAGACAATACTTCGTGATCGCACAGAGTTGGTCGAGTCGGCCAAGTGAACTCAAGGTGAGCGTGATCGAAGGCTGGAGGGAGGCAATGCGCATGCACAAGGAGAGTATAGACGTGAGCGGGACCACTCGCGAAGCAGGGCTGAATTTTGGTAGTGGGTCAGTTTGAATCTGACCCACTACCTGAATTTTGCGACAATCTCGGCCCTCAACTCCGCCATTCTCAGGATCGCAGTAAAAAGCCCATGAGCATCAGAGAACGTAAAACGACAAAGGATTCATATACAGTGACGGGCGAGCCTTCAGAAGCTGAGGACATACGGGTTGAACGTCACGTTGGACGGATTTGTATCCGAGTCGACGGTCGCCAGAAGGTGCTAGGAACCGCCCGGTACACAGCAGACGTTTCTGTGCCCAACCTAACCTATGCCGTCCTGCTCCAAGCGACTGTCTCGCACGGGCGCATCAATGAAGTACGGCTTGAGAAGCTCTGGCACAGCCAGGCATCCTCTATCTTCTTACGCCGGATAACTGCCCCAGGTTGAAGCAGCTCCCAGAGGATCTAATGAAGGATCTTCCATCAGAACGCCGCCCACCGCTAGCCGACTGGAAACGTTTTCTATGCCGGTCAGCACCTCACACTCCTGGCTGCGGAGAACCTTCAGCAAACCGAGTGCGCTGCTTCCCTGGTGCGCTTCCGCTATGTTGTGGACCCTGCAACGCGGCCAGCAACCAGATCCTTCCACTCCGGCAGGTTAGCCCGCAACTCCGGAGAGAATCAGCGCGGCACTTACCTCCCTGATCATTTCACGAAACTTGAAGCCGAGAAGCTTCAGTACAGCCGCGACACAACGCCGATCAAAGCGTGATCTCGGCCAGCGTAGCCGAAACTTACACGACTCCGGTCGAGCACCACAATCCGATCGAGAGCTCAGCCACGATTGCCGCGTGGTATGGAGACCAGCTCACCCTGCACGACTCCACGCGTTGGTTGCTCGGAAGCCGCAAAACGATTGCTGGTTATCTCAAGATGCCCGAGTCTAACGTGCGCGTTCTACGTCCATTTATTGGCGGAGCATTCGGGGTCAAAGGGCTTTTGTGGCAGCATGTTGTGCTGGCAGCTGTCGCGGCGCGAACATCTTTCCGGCCCGTCGAACTGGTTCTCTCGCGTGCGCAGATGTTCACGTCAACCGGACATCGGCCGGAGACCTTGGAGCAGGTAAAGCTGACAGCCAACGCAGAGCACTGCCTCTTGTCGAGGGAGCACAATACGCTGACTGAGATTCGACCGTCGCTCACTTCGTAGAGCCTGCTGGATTGAGTTCGCGGAATCTCTACCACTCACCCTGTGCGAGGATCAGTCACACGGTCGGCCGCACGCACAGGCCCACACCCGTCTTCATGCGAGCTCCGGGCGAAGCACCGGGCCTCTTCGCCTTGGAAAGTGCAATAAATGAGCTGGCGTACAAGTTCGGGACGCCCATTGATCCATTGGAGCTGCGCCTGCGGAACGAGGCGCAGCGCGACCAGGACGGCGACTTCGAAGAATCTGCGAGCCTGCTACGAGATGCGTGCCAGGCGTTTTGGCTGGGAGAAGCGGCCAACGAAGCCGCGTTCCCTAATACGGAATGGACGGGTGGTTGGGTACAGTATCGCTACGGCAGAATTGTTCCGGCCGGCGCATGGCGGCTTCAGCTTGCGCCGTACTCTCGACAGACGGCTCTCTCGTGGTGACGGTAGCGACTCATGAACTTGGCAACGGGGTGCGGACGGACTCAGCCAGATCGTGGCCGATGCCTCAGGGCGCTTCCGCTGGACCGAATGCAGGTGCTGACTGGCAACTCGAATACCCCAGAAGCTCTCTATACTGGGGCATCAAGACCTCCGCTTCGACCGGACCTGCCGTACAGGCGTAGCCGCGAAGATACGCGAGCGGCTTATCAAATGCGCCGCTGAAGATCCTGGCTCGCCGCTTAATCGCTTACCTTTGCAGCAGATCACTCTGGTGGGTGGATATCTGTCGCATGGCTGCATCGGGCGAATCCCATATAGACCTGCTCGCCTGAACGCAGCAGACGCTGGCTTCAGAAGCCAGGATCGAGCCTTCAAAGAATATGGAAGAAATCACTCACCAGTCTTTCGGCGCGCACTTTGTCGAAGTCGAGGTCGACGAAGAAGTCGGTCATGTGCGCCTCGTGCGATGGACCGACGTTTATGACGGGGTAACGATTCTCAATCCCAGGCTAGCGCGATCGCAGATCATCGGCGGCGTGATCTTCGGTATCGGTATGACGCTGATGGAAGAGGCTGTTTACGACCAGATCACAGGACTTCCAATTAACGCCAACTTGGGAAAGTATCACGTTCCAACACACGCGGAAAAGATTGTGACTGCCGAAAAGAGCGAACACATTGGTGATCCCGAAGAAGAACTCTCCAACCGGATCAGCAAACTGGAGCAGACGGTCGGCGAGCTCCAGCACTTCATCACGGCTAATCTTCGGCCTAATCTAAGCAAAGCGGCGGCGAGGCGGCGGTTGTGAAGAGCGGTGCTGCTGTTGCATCTATAGATAGAAGCGTCCTGGAGATAGAAGCGTCCTGGGAAGACGAATAAGTCTGTTCGGAGAACGGGCGAGCGTCTTTCGTGTGGCCGTCCAAACCGGCGCCCTTCGAGGGCCGGGATGCTAGAGTTCGTAGAGAGCTGGGTACCGAAGGGTTTATGCACGATCGCTCCCGTTTATTGATTGCAACGACGCGCCGCTGGTTCTCTGCAGCCCGCCTGGCGATCGCCCTGACAAGGGCCGGCTTCGATGTGGAGGCGATATGTCCCGCCGACCATCCGCTTCACGTCATCTCCGTTGTTCGGAGGGTCTACCCTTTGCGCAGTATGCGGCCGGCTCGCTCTCTCGAGGACGCGATTGCAGCCAGTCGACCTGCCCTGATCGTTCCATGCGATGATCTGGCGGCTATTCAGTTGCGCTTGCTGCACAAGGCGCTGCTGGCGAGGCCTCGAGTTCACGATCATGCGGCGTGTATTGCGCTGCTAGAACGGTCGCTGGGGGATCCGTCGAGCTACCCGGTGCTCGAGTCGCGTGCGGAGTTTCTCGCGCTTGTGGCGGAGCAGGGCATGGCGACGCCGAAGACCGCGGATGTGGCCAGTGTAGCCGCGGTTCGGGAGTGGTGCGAGACGAATGGGCTTCCCGCGGTGCTGAAGGCAGACGGGACGTGGAGCGGGGAGGGCGTCTGCGCGGTACGGACGGTCGGGGAGGCGGTACGGGCGTTCCGCCGGCTACGCGCTCCGATAGCCGCTATGACGGTGCTGAAGCGGGCGAGCCTTGATCGTGATCACAGCCTGATCCTGCCGAGCCTGAAGCGAAGCCGGCGGAACGTCAGCATCCAGGCATTTGTGGCGGGCGGGGAGTGCAACATCGCGTTCGCCGCGTGGAAGGGCCAGGTGCTCGCGAGCGTGAGCGCGGAGGTGCTGCAGACGTGGAACAAGCAGGGGCCGGCGTCCATGATCCGCATCCTGCCGGACGGCGAGATGCTGCGTGTTGCGAAGATTGCGGCCGCGAGCCTGAAGCTCTGCGGACTCTTTGGGCTGGACTTTATTGTGGATGAGCAGACGGGGCAGCCACTGCTGATCGAGATCAACCCGCGCGCTACCCAGACCTGTCACCTCCCGCTCGGGCCAGGACACGATCTGATGGCTGCATTGTTTACCGCCGTTACGGGCCGACCGGGTATCCCGGTGGCCCCGATTACGAGCCGCGAGGTGGCGCTGTTTCCGCTGGCGTGGCAGAGTCAACCGGCGCACGAGGCCTTCGGCACGGCGCACCACGATATTCCCCTGGAGGAGCCGGCGCTGGTACGGAAGGGCGAGGCCGAGATCCGGTCGCAGGCTCGCAACCGGCGGGGCAGGCTGTGGATGAAGCGCGTACTGTCCGGGACCTGAGAGTCGGAGACTGCCCGTCGATCAGCTCCGGAACGCTTCCGGCTACATTTGAGCGGCTTCAAAGGAGCGGGCGGAAATAGGAAAAAGTTTTCACACTTTCCTTATGAGGGAAAACTTATGGTCAGCTGGGCCGCAGCTGGACAGGAAGCCCGGCCTGGGCGGCTGACGGAGATCTAAAAGCTATTTTGTCAATGAAATGAGTAAGTTGACGGGCCTCGGCGGACTTGAGTGAGGCCGGACGGCCTGTGGGCCGGGTCGGACGGCGGGCCACCTCTCAACGCGCCGCCAGGCTCGATCGACTTTTCAGCTGGGTGAGATTGGCCTTTCAGCCCGACCAGATTGGCTACCGTCGTGCTTCTCTACCCCGCGTGAACCAGTCCAAGGCTCAAGACGCGACCATCGTTCTCCTCGGGACGTCACCCGAAATTCGCGAAGTTCATAAGCGCATCGAGCAGGCTGCTCAGATGGATGTGCCGGTGCTGATTCTCGGCGAGACGGGGACGGGCAAGGGGGTTGCGGGCCAGCTGCTGCATAACCTGAGCCGGCGGAATACGGGGCCGTTCGTCAAGAAGAACTGCCCGGCGATTCCTGGCCAGCTCTTTGAGAGTGAGCTGTTCGGCAACGAGGTCGGGGCGTTTACGGGTGCGAACCGGGCCCGGCCGGGCGTATTCGAACAGGCCGATGGTGGCGTGCTGTTTCTCGACGAAGTGGGCGAGCTTGACCTGGGGCTGCAGTCGAAGCTGCTGCAGGTGCTGCAGGACTTCAAGGTGACGCGCCTCGGCGGCCTCGAGGAGCGCTCAGTCGACGTTCGCCTGATCTGTGCGACCAACCGCGACCTGGCCCGCGAGGTAAGTGAAGGCCGCTTCCGCACCGACCTCTTCTACCGGATCAACGTGCTGCAGATCGCTATGCCGGCCCTGCGCCAGCGCGCCTCTGATGTACCCATCCTGATCGCCCACTATTTGGCGCTCTACTCGGCGAGCTTCAACCAGCACGCTCCGCCACTCTCGAAGTCGCTGATGAGGGTACTCGAGCAGTACCACTGGCCGGGCAATGTGCGCGAGCTCGAGAACCTGATCAAGCGGTACGTGGTCTTCGGCAACGAGAGCTCCATCGTCTCGGCGCTGCGCAACCCGGAGGGTACGTCGAGCTGCCCGCTCGACGGCGCGATCGATATCCATACGCCGCTTCGCATCCAGACCAAACGGGTGATGAAAACGATGGAGCGCCGGATCATTATGAACGTCCTGCAGGCCAATCGCTGGAACCGCCGGAAGACGGCACGGTCCCTCGACATCAGCTATCGAGCCCTTTTGTACAAGATCAAGAGCAACGATATTCCGTCGATCCGCCGCACGCGCGTCGCGCCACCCCCGTCTTCGAAGGAGAACCATGAAGATGTTTAGCACCAGAAGTTTCCAGAGCCTCTCCCATGCCACCGCGGTCATGCTGATTGCGTTGATCGTCGGCATCAGTCCGGCACCGGCCCAGTCGGCCACGCTGACCAAGGTCGACAACAGCGCCAGTTCGGCTACGGCCGATGCACAAGCGCCGAAACATGAAGCGCCCTACACGGTCGGCGTCGATGACGTGCTTGCGATCAGCATCTGGCATGAACCGGACCTGTCGCGCTCGGTCTCGGTGCGACCGGATGGCAAGATCTCGCTGCCGCTGCTGGGCGAGGTGCAGGCGTCGGGCCGCAGCGTGCTGCAGCTGCAGGCGGATATCCGCCAGGGCCTGAGCGCGTATGTGAAGGACCCGGAGGTGGTCGTCATCGTCACCGAGATTCGGAGTCAGCGCATCAACGTGATCGGCGAGGTGATGCGGGCGGGCGCCTTTCCGCTGACCCAGTCGATGGGCGTGGTCGATGCCATTGCCCTGGCCGGCGGCTTGCGTGAGTTTGCCAAGAAGAAACAGATCTACGTGCTCCGCGCCACCGCATCAGGGCAGCGGGAGCGCCTGACCTATGACTACGAGGACGTGCTGAAAGGCAAAACCAGTGCTAAGGAGATCATTCTCCAGCCGCGGGATACGGTGGTGGTCCCATGAAGAATCGTCGCGATCTCTCGTCCTGTTCGTGGCTGGTTGCCTGTGCTGTTGTGATGGCGGGGCTGGCCGGCGGACCTTCGCTCTCGGCCCAGACACCGGCTCCGGCCGATCCTGCCATATCGCCTGTGGGGACACCGGTTGCCGCCCTGCCGCAGGCCCCGGCCAGCTCAGCTGCACCGATCAAGACGCCGGCGGAGGTCGAGCGCGAGCATGAGCAGCAGGTCCTGAACCAGGAGCGGCTGATCGACAACCAGGAAGAGCTGCAGCTGGATGTGCCGGCCCTGAGCGGGATGAACCAGAGCGCGCTGAGCACGGAGACGGAGTGGACCAAGACGGGCGTCAACAGTGGTGGCATCGAGGTAAGCGGCGGCTACATGAGCAACCTCTATAGCCAGCCGACGAATGGCCTGGGCAGCTTCTTGACGCAATATTCCCTGCCCGTCACCCTCGATCTCTCGGGCGAACGGACCCGCTTCCATATCACCTACCTGCCGCAGTTCACACTCTATGCCGAGGCGCCGGGTGTCTACCAGACGCACGTGTACGGGCAGACGCTGCTGCACAGCTTCAGCGCCCGGACGACCCTCAGCTGGCAGCTGGTCGGGGCGTACTACCGCGACGTAGGCCAGTTCCTGCCGACCGTCCTGCCAGTTGGCGGCGTCGGTATCGCGCAGCCGATCGGGACCGGTTCGGCTGTTGCCGGCACGTCCACGATCAGCAACGTGGCTACTTCGGTGGCGCTGCTGCACCGCATGACGGCGCGCGATCAGATCACCTATACGGGGACGGCGGCATGGAACGAGCTGCGCCAGTCGGGTACAGATGCCCAGCCGGTAGCCGCGCAGGTTCTGCGCAACGAGCCGTTCGCCGGCGACGTGCTCTACGAACACACCGTAACGCCATCGACCTTTGTCGGCGTGGAGGGGACGGCGGCCTACGTTCGCGGGCTTTCTACGTTGACGAATCTCACCTACGAGACGGTGTTGGGAACTCTGCGGTACGGCTCGACGCGCAGCGATAGCTTCAGCTTCTCCGCCGGCCCCATGGTTCGCCACTCGAGCGGCAACGTGACACCCACGAGCGACGGCAATGGCGTGACCTACGCGATGAACGTCAGCTACCTGCACAAGTCCCACTTGGCAAACGTCCAGGCCGGGTACGCACGCGTCATCCAGCTGAGCCTCGACAACTCGGCGTTGCCGGCACACCAGCTGGCCGCGAGCTTTGGACGGCCGATCACGCGCCACCTCGACCTGACGGCGGACGCGCGATACATTCGCGCCATCTCCCCGACGCCCAACCTGAACCAATCGAGCTTCGGGGGCGGATTGCGCGTGGATTACCGGACGGGAACGCGTTTGAGCTGGTTTGCGAATGCGTCGGACACCTATTCTTCGCAGCCGACGAGCAGCGTGACCGGTTCCACCACAACCAGCTTTACCCGGGGCGAAATCAATGGCGGCGTTCGCCTGGCCCTGGACCGAACGACGAGGCGATAGGAGATCTTAGAGATGCGTAAGCTGCCAAGTACAGCCGGAGGGTATATAGCGATCGCCCGCCGGCGCTGGAAACTGTTCCTCATCCCGCTGGTGATCATCCCGCCGATCGTCTTCTTTGTCAGCCAGCGGCTGCCGCGGTCCTATCATTCGACCGCCTCCGTGCTGATCCAGACGCAGAATGTCCCGAAGAACCTGGTGGACGACTCGCTGCAGAATGATGTCAAGGACCGCTTTGAATCGATCAGCAACCTGATCCTTAGTCAGTCACGGCTGATCCGTATCGTCGATGACCTGGGGCTGTACAAGCTGCAGGGCGTCTCGTCCCGTGAAGAGGCGGTCGCCAAGCTGCGCAAGGATCTGACGATCGAGATGGAAGGCAGCGGCGAGCGTTCGGATAAACAGGACTCGGCTCTCTTCAAGATCACCTACGTGGCGCCGACTGCGCAGCTGGCGCAGGATGTAACGCGCGAGGTCGCAAATCTCTCGATCGCCGGCAACCTGGAGTCGCGGGAGCGGCAGGCCGAGGGCAATATCGTCTTCATCCAGGCGGAGGTTGACCGGGCGCAGGCCGAGTTGCAGGACAAGGAAGAGCGGCTCAACGCCTTTCGCGCACAGCATGCTGACCTGATGCCGGAGCAGTCCGCGGCGAACCTCCAAATGCTGGCCGAGAACCAGACCCTGGCGATCGCGAATAGCGAAGCGATCGACCGGGCGGACCAGCAGCGCATGTTCGTCATCTCGACGCTCGACGCCGAGTCGGCCGCGCACTCGGCCGCCCCGGGAACACCGGCCTATGTCGGTGATCCGCTGCTGGCCCAGAAGCGGGAGGAGCTGCGGATAGCCCGCCAGCGTTACACGGACAATCACCCGGACGTCACCCGGCTGCAGAGTGAGATCAACACGCTGCAGCAGAGGGCGGCAAAGGCCCAGGGCGCGCCGGATGCGGCGCCCGCAGCGCCAAGCGCCAGCCAGCAGCAGCTGCGCACCCAACTGAACGCCTCAGTGGCGGAGCTGCTGGTGCGCAAACAGCGGCAGGCTGAGATCGAGCGCAAGATGCGCGACCTGAACGGCCGTGTGCAGGTTTCGCCGGTCGTCGCGGGCGAGGGGCGCCAGTTACAGAGCGACTACGAGACGGCGCAGAAGTACTACAACGGCCTGGTCGAGAAGCAGCATACCTCAACCATGAGCGCCGATCTGGAGAAGGTTCGCGGCCACGACTTGGTCCAGGTGCTCGATCCGGCGAACCTGCCGCATGGGCCGGACTCGCCCAATCTTCGGCTGATCAATCTTGGTGGCCTTGGCTTCGCGCTGATGCTTGGGCTGCTGCTCGCTCTGGTGGTCGACCTGTTCGACCCGACCTTCCACGATCAGGAGGATCTTGCCGCATACCTTGATGTTCCGATGATCGCCATTATTCCAACATTTTTCTAGTTAACAGCCGCAAGAAGGGGTCGTAGATGCAAGTGAAGAGCGCAGCTAGAACAACAGCCGGCATCAGCTTTCGGGATCTGTTTCGTGATGAGGAGCCTGAGGTCGGCAAGCCCGCCACGATGCGGATGGTGGAAGGCCACCGGGTTGCCCGACAGGTGCTGACCGCGGGCCCGATGGCGAAGGACGCCGCACCGTCCGAGGTGATCGCGGCGGAGCAGTACCGGCTGCTGCGGACACGCGTGCTGCAGATCTGCAAGAGCAAGCGGGGCAACATCCTGCTAGTCACGAGCGCGCTGGCCGGTGACGGCAAGACCCTCACGGCGATCAACCTGGGCTACTCGCTCGCCAGCCTGCCGGAGAAGCGCGTCCTCTACGTCGAGCTTGATCTTCGGCGGCCTTCAGCCCACACCGTGCTCGGCATTCGGTCGGAAGCCGGCGCCAGGACCTTCCTCGAGGAGGAGCAGCCGTGGCAGGAGTGCGTCTACAAGCTGACCGAGAACCTGCATGGCCTGCTCGCCTACAACCCCTCGCGGACTCCGAACGAGACCCTGCACCGCAGTGAGCTTGCCACTTTTCTGGCGGCGGCTTCGAAGGAGTACGACACGGTCATCCTGGACACGGCGCCGCTACTGGCAACGGTCGATACGGAGGCGATCCTGCCGTTGGTCAACAGCGTACTTTTTCTCATTCGCGCTGATAAAACTCCCATCGACTGTGTGGCCGATGCGCTGGCGCTGGTCGGGGAAAAGATTGTCGGCGTGGTGTTGAACGGCGCGAAGACGGTGAAGTATCGGGACTATTACTACGGGTATGAGAGTGCCCGCTCTGAAACGTAGCGGCAAGGCTCAGGTGCTCCATGATCAAGATTTTCAACCGATATCTGCCGCTGCGGCTCTTCATCTTCATGGGTCTCGACGCCCTGTGCCTAGTGGTGGTGACAGCGGTGTGCCTGCTGATCGCGACCGACTGGGGCACGACGCGATCGAGCCACGGCCTGCTGCTGATCGTGTGCACGGGAGCACTCTGCTTGATGGCGCTCTATTTCTTCGATCTTTATGACCTGGACCTGACGCGCCACAGCAGCGACGTCATTATCGGGACAATGCGCGCGGTCGGCGTGGGTGCGCTCTTTCTTGCACCGATCTCGCTGCTCTTTCTACACGCCGGGCTGAAGGCGCGCTATCTCGAGACCGGTCTGGTCGTGGCCCTGATGATGGTCTGCTCCTACCGGATCGCGTATGACTTTCTTGCCTCCCGGGTGGCGCGCGGCGAGCGGGTGCTGCTGATCGGCCAGGGGCGGGTGATCGACCTGCTGGCGCGCCGGGTACGGGAGCAGAGCTGCCTGCCGCTGCAGCTGGTGGCGATCATGTCGTCGTCGAAGGCCGTCGATGTCTTTGGAGGTCCCGCGGACCGGAATGCCGAGCTCGACAACCTGATTGCTTCGTTTCGTCCGGAGCGGATCGCGATCGATCGGTCGCTCGAGAGTGACGTCGTCTCGGCCGCGCACCTGATCCAGCTGCGCCAGCGCGGCATCCGGGTTGAAGATGCGGCGGCGCTCTACGAAGCGATGACAGCGCGGGTTCCAGTGGAGATGCTGCAGGCGCCGAACTTTGCCTTTGGGCCGGCGTTCTGCTTTACCCCGTGGAAGGCAGCCATCCATCGCGCGATCGACTATCTGGCCGCAGGCTTCCTGCTGCTGCTTACCTGGCCGCTCTTCGTGCTGGTGGCGCTCTGGGTAAAACTTGATTCGAAGGGCCCGTCGTTCTATAAGCAGGAGCGCGTCGGGCTGAACAACAAGGTCTTCGAAGTGATCAAGTTCCGCTCGATGCGGACGGATGCGGAAACGGCATCGGGTCCGGTCTGGGCTCAGCAGGGCGATCGCCGGATCACGCGCTGCGGCAATATTCTGCGCACGCTGCGCCTGGATGAGCTGCCACAGATCTGGAACGTCTTTCAGGGCGATATGAGCCTGGTCGGCCCCCGCCCGGAGCGGCCGCACTTCGTGGATATGCTGCGGGTCGAGATCCCGTTCTACGATCTCCGCCACAGCGTGCGGCCTGGAATTACAGGCTGGGCACAGGTCTCTGCACCATACGGCGCGAGCGTTGAAGAATCACTGGCGAAGGTCGAGTACGACCTTTTCTACCTGAAGAACAAGTCAGTGGCATTCGACCTGTTCATCCTCTTCCGGACGGCCAAGGTCTGCCTGCTGGGACGAGGCTCGCGTTGAGAGAGGCTGCTGCGATACTGGCCGGTCTCTGCTTTGCCCTCTCGCTCGTGTGTCTTGCCCAGCAGCTGGGGCTGGCGCTGGTCGGGATCGTCGGGCGGTCGCGCCTGCGAAAGATAGTGCGCACGGAGAGCAGGACACGCTTCGTGGTTCTGGTGCCGGCACATAACGAGGCGACCGGAGTTCTCCCGACGCTGATCAGTTTGAAGACCATGACGTATCCGCGGCAGCTTTTCTCGATTGTGGTGATTGCAGATAACTGCACGGATGAGACCGCGGCGATCGCACTCGGCGCCGGTGTAGATGTGCTGGTGCGGCATAATCCGGCGCTACGCGGCAAGGGTCAGGCGCTAGCCTGGGCGTTTCAGCAGCTGGAGCAATCACACTATGACGCGGCGGTGGTGATCGATGCCGACACCCGGGCGGATGCCGGCCTGCTGGCGCGCTTCAACGATGCGATCGCGGCGGATGCAGGCCGCGCAGGAGCCGCTCAGGCCGGGCCGGCGGCCTACCAGGCGCGCTACGAGTTTGCGGCAACCAATGCCACCGAGCCGTGGCTCCAGATGCTGAGCGTGGCGTCGAAGGCGGCTGAGAACTCCTTTGTCTACCGGGCGCGCGAGGTGCTTGGCTGGGTGAACCTGCTACAGGGCAACGGCTTCTGCCTGCCGGCGGCCGTGCTCGCCAAGGTGCCATGGACGGCTGGTTCGATCGTTGAGGACGCTGAGTATGCGATCGACCTGTGCCTGGCCGGCATGGATTGCCGGTACCTCGACGACGTGCGGGTGGTCTCGCGCATCGCGGCGAGCGGGATCGATTCGGCTCCGCAGAAGGTGCGCTGGTCGAAGGGGATGATGCTGCTGATGCGCCGACGCGTTCCCGGACTGCTTGCGGAGGCCGTGCGGCGGCGCAGTCCCCGCCTGGCTGAGGCCGCGCTGATGCTGCTGATGACGAGCCGGCTGACGACCATCTATTTCCTGCTGGCGGGGCTGCCGCTTGCTCTCTTCGCGCCGGCTCGGGACCGGCTGGTGCTCGTGCTGATGATCATGATGATCCTGCTGGACCAGGCGCTCTATGCCCTGCTGGTCCTGTGCGCATCGTCGGAAGGGGAGCGCTCGCTCAAGAATATCTGGCTGCTCCCGCGGTATGTTGCGCATCTGGCCACGGCCCACCTGCGGTCGGCTGCGTCGCTTCGGTCGCGCGAGTGGACCAGGACGGTTCGCTAGGCCTATGCCGGAAACCGTCCAACCCGCGACGATGACGAGCAAAGCAGACCTGCCGTTTATCTCGGTCGTGATCCCGGTGCGCTCGGAGTTTGCCGGCCTGAACCTTCTCTTGCCTGAGCTGATCAGCCAACAGTACCCTGCTGCCCGGTGGGAGATCATCGTTGCCGACGGCGGGTCAACCGATGAGAAGCCGGATGAGACGCCGTGTCTGATTCGCCGCTTCGCTGCGACTGCTCCCATGCCGATCACGCTGGTGCCAAACCGGGGCATCCGCAGCAGCGCCGGCCGCAATGCCGGGCTGGCGGTCGCGAAGGGCGAGCTCATTATTTTCATCGACGGCCACTGCCGGGCGCCGAGCCGGACGCTTCTCTCGGACACGGTGACGATCTTCACAGAGAGTGAGGCGGATTGCCTCTGCCGGCCGCAGCCGCTGAGTGGTGCACGCGACTGCCCGATGAGCGGCTATATTGCCGAAGTGCGCCGCTCGACCTTCGGCCATGGGCGCGGGTCGATGATCTATGACCTGAGCTTCAGCGGCTTTGTCGACCCCCGCAGTTCTGGCGCCAGCTATCGCCGTTCGGTTTTTACCCAAGTCGGGGTCTACGACGAGATATTTGACGCCTGCGAGGATGTCGAGTTGAACGCTCGGGTCGCGCTCGCCGGCCTGCGGGCCTACTCCGACCCGCGGCTAGCGATCGAGTACCAGGCCCGGACGAGTCTTGCCGCGCTTGGCAAGCAGATGATGCGCTACGGGCGCGGCCGGCTGCGGCTGGCACGAAAGCATGAGGGCGAGCGGAGCCTGAGCAGCCTGGCACCGATGCTGCTTTGCCTGTCGTTTCTGGCACTGCTGCCGGCGGCCCTGCTTATCGGCCGCAGCAGCCTGTTGCTCCTGATCCTCGGGGCTCCGGCGCTGCTTTATGTAGCTGCTGTCATGGCCGCGACCGTGCAGCTGGTGGTCAGCACGCGCCGTCCGCAGCTTGCCTGGGCGCTGGCCATCTACCCGGTCATTCACCTGGGGCTGGGGATGGGCATGATTGTCGAGGCTGTCTCGGTCTTCAGGCGTGGTCCGCTTCGCTGGGCCGGGCGGCAGAGGGCGGCTTAAGCCTGGGTTACACGTCCACAGGCCGTACGCAAACTACCATGTACGGGATGGGTTAGAAGGGCAGTTAATCGATGTTGCCAGGAGCGGCTGGGCGCTACCCCAACAAGCTGCAGGAGTGCTGCTTCGCGAAGGCGCGCGAGTTGGAAGCGGTGGTGGAACAGGTGGGCGGAGAGGTGATCCAGCACTTCGCTGAAGGCCATCCAACCAGCAAATGAATGACGGAAGACTCCACAAACAGGCAGCACCCGGTCGAAGCTCCTCTAATAACCGCTTCAGATTCATCCGGGCCAGCTCCCATCGGACCGCGATGTCTGACAGGGTGGCGTGCGTATCCGGGCAGCTTCTGCACCCGGCGATACCTGGAAGCGCTGCTCGGAACGGAGTGCGCGGTCCAGGGCCGCGATGCCCGGTCGATCTTCCGGGCCGAGTCGCTGTGGACTTCGCAGACCCAGACGGACGTCGGCCACCGTACCGGTCTCCGCTCTGACGATGTGATCGAGAACCTCGATTGCCGACCACGCGCCGGGCACCGGACGAAAAGTCACTCTCTCCGCCGACCACGCTCCGAGTTCCGCAAGGACAAGGTGCGTTGCGTCTCAAGCTCTGAAAAGAGGCGATAGCAGTGATCGAGTTTCTCGGCCATCGTCATCTTCTCGTCGTCCAGTGTACTTCGCTGAACCCGGTTTACGCATCTTGATGCTGCGAACGAAGTTTCTCAATCCGCGTGCGCAAGGGCGAGAGATGCAGCGCGGTGCGGGCAGGATGCAGCCGGCCGGTTCCATCCGTCACGACGGTGTTGTCCATCGGTACGCGGGGGAGGGTAAAGGGCTTTGCCGAGGCAGTGACGCTGCCATGCTGCGTGGTGAACGCGTGGCTGTAGCCGGCTTCCATTGCCAGCAGCACCACGCTCTGGTTGTACGAGCCGTTGGGGTAGGAGAGGTAGCGCGGTGGAGCGCCCAGCCGGTCCGCGATGACGTCGCGCGAGTCGTTCAGCTCCCGCTGCGTCACCGCCCTGCTCTCAACGCTCAGCGTGACGTGGTTGGCGGTATGGGAGCCGATCTCGATGCCAGAGGCGGCCATCGTCTGCACCTCCTGCCAGCTCATCAAGTGCTCCCCGGTCGGGCGCTTCAGGCCGTAGACGACCTCGAGATGGGTGGTGAGCGAGAGCTTGGCGCTCATGGGGATCTTCTTGGTGAAGCTGCGCCAGTCGGCCGAGGCGGAGAGCCCGCCGACGCCTCCCCAGGCGCTCAGATGGTGCAAGAATGACGGTGTGCAACCTTTTGCAGCACAATGGTCAAAGATACGTGTGAGCCGCTCCTCTGGAAGCATGGCCGAGCTGCCGATGAGGGAACTGCAGATGAAAACGGTAGCGGGCGCCTCGTACTTGACCAGCAGCGGAAGGGCGTGCTGAAAGGTATCCCGCCAACCATCGTCGAATGTGAGAGCAATTCTTTGCACATGGGGCGTGGTACTTGGAGCCGTTACCAGGGCGTTGAGGCTTACGATCTCGGTGTGCTGCTTGAGGTAGAGGAGCAGGTCTTCGAATGCTGTCGTTGAAAGCACCATGTGCTCGTCGTAGCACCCGCCGCAGGCAAGCGGGGGCAAAACACGGTGCAATGTGAGAATTAGATCGTTCTGTCCACGACCCAGCCGGCCGGCGAGGGCAAGCAAGCCGGTGTAGAGGAGCGAATTGGCAAATCCGAGCTTCAGCCTGGAACGCATGCTGTGGTTCTGATCTTCAGGCATAGGGTCTGACAGTTACGTTGCACTTCATTCGCCAAGTTATCTGTTTGAGGGCCTGGAGCGACGGCTTATTTGAATATTATTTTGCAGAAATATCCGCCGGGGCGACGATGACGCCGAATAAGGCCGCTCAATTGCAATGACCCTGGCATACAGGAGTTCCCCCTTGAAGCAGCACCATGGCGATCTGTCGGTACCGGTAGCAGAGGGAGGCAGGATGCTCTTTCTGATTGATGAGATGTCGAGCATCACTGCGGGCGGGACCGAGCGACAGCTTCTTCAGATGATCCATATTGCGCGCGCCTGTGGATGGACACCCCAGATCTGCGTGCTCCGCCGAAGCGCCTGGTTTTCAGACGAGATTGCGGGCTGCCCCGTAAAGCGGCTGGATTGGGACAACCTGGTCTCGGTGCAGTCAGCCGGCCATGGATTTCGGACGGCGCGCTGGCTGCGCAAGGAGAGGTTCGACGTCATGCAGACGATCTTTCCCGAATCGAACCTGATCGGGCCGTGGCTGGCGAAGCTGGCCGGCATCCCGGTCGTGCTCGGGACCAGACGCAACTTGAGCCCGGGGGCCGGGTCGCGATTGGGCGTGCGTGTCCTGCTGCAGCGGGTCACGAATCATCTCACGACGGCGATCCTGGTGAATTCAGAGGCGGTGCTCCGGCGGACACGACAGCTTGAGCGTACCGCTGTCCGGAAGCTCTTTGTGATCCATAACGGGATCGACCTGAAGCTGATGGCTTCGCCGCCGGGGCTGCGGGAGCAGATGCGCCGGGAGCTTGGCCTGCAGGAGGGCGAACTGCTGGTCGGCAACCTGTCGGGCCTGCGTCCGGTCAAGGGCATTGATATCTTCGTCGACGCCGCGGTCGTCGCACACCGGAGCTGCCCGCAGATGCGCTTCGTCATCGTGGGGGAAGGCGAGCTGCGCGCTGAGGTCGAGGCGCTGATCGAGCGCGTGGGCCTGAAGGGGATCTGCATGGTCGCCGGCCCGGCGATGGATGTGCGGCCATACCTGGCCGCGATGGATATAGCCGTGCTCTGCTCGAAGGCAGAAGGCTTCTCGAACTCCTTGCTCGAATATATGGCAGCAGGCCTGGCCACCGTGGCCACCGACGTCGGCGGCAACCGCGAGGCACTCGGGGGTAGCGGCCTGCTGATCGCGCCGAACGACCCGCAGGCACTGGCGCGAGCGATCGTATCGCTGCTCGACAGCCGGCACCGAGAGGTCCTGGGCCTGGCCGCGCGTCAGGCAGTGCAGCAATTCGACCTGCCTGCTGCCGAGGCCAAGACAGCCGATATCTATCGCAGACTCCTCACGCCCAGGCGAACGCAGCGATCGACATCTTCCCATTCCTCTTCCCACTCCGACGTCAAGCGGGCGGCTTCGGACCCGCAGACCCTTTTTCTTCCAAACACGCCGGATCACGCATACCGGACGAAACTCCAAATGATTGATCACAAGGAAAGCAGGTAAGTATGGCTGCCTCAGTTCTCGCTCTTGAAACCGTCGAGTTGACCAACCCCCTCTTGTTATCGGCCACCGTCTTTGAACAGCGCACGGCCAAAATCGGCGTCATCGGTCTCGGCTATGTTGGCCTGCCGCTCGCGATTCTGTTCGCCAAGGCGGGCTTCACCGTCACCGGCTTCGACGTGGACCGCAGGAAGATCGACACGCTGAACGCGGGCGAGTCGTACATCCAGCGCATCGGCCGGGACGAGATCGCGGAGTTGCGCACGGTTGGCTTCTGCGCGACTGACGCCTTCGCCGAGATCACGCGCATGGACGCTGTGGTGATCTGCGTACCGACGCCGCTCGACGAGCATCGCGGGCCCGACATGACCTACATTGAGCGGACCGCTGTCTCGCTTGCGCCGCACCTGCGGCCGGGCCAGTTAATCGTGCTCGAGAGCACCACCTACCCGGGTACGACCGAGGAGGTCCTAATCCCGCTGCTTGAGAAAGGCGCGCCGCACGGCGTGGCCTGCTACCGCGATGGCCGCGACGAGCAGGCCTGCTTTCACGTAGCCTATTCGCCGGAGCGCGAAGATCCTGGCAACATGTCGGTCGAGCGCGCTGACATTCCGAAGGTTGTGGGCGCACCGACTGAGAAGACGCGGACCCTGGCCGCTGCCTTTTACCAGTCCATCTTCCACCGCATCGTGCCCGTCTCGAGCGCGGCGGCAGCCGAAATGACGAAGCTGCTCGAGAATGTCTATCGCTGCGTGAATATCGCGCTGGTCAACGAACTGAAGATGCTGTGCCAGCGGATCGGCCTCGATATCTGGGAGATTATCGGCGCGGCGGCGACCAAGCCCTTCGGCTTCCAGCCCTTCTATCCCGGCCCCGGGCTCGGCGGCCACTGCATCCCGATCGATCCCTTCTATCTCTCCTGGAAGGCGAAGGAGGTCGACTTCGCGACGCGCTTCATCGAGCTTGCGGGCGAGATCAATACGGAGATGCCGTACTACGTGGTCGATTCGGTCGCGACCGCGCTGAACGACCGCAGCAAGTCAGTCAAAGGCAGCAAGATCCTTGTGCTCGGCCTCGCCTACAAGAAGGATATCGATGACCTGCGCGAGAGCCCGTCGCTTACCCTGATCGAGCTGTTGAAGCGGCGAGGCGCGGACGTCTCCTACAACGATCCGTTCTTCCCGCACGTCGGCCACGGCCGGCACTACGCGCTCAACATGGACAGCCAGCCACTGAACGATCTCGCCCAGTACGATTGCGTGTTGATCGCGACCGATCACACCGAGTACGACTATGCGCGCATCGTGCGCGAATCGCAGCTGGTGGTCGATACGCGCAACGCCACCGCCGGCCTCGACCGCACCAATGTCTGCCTCACCTAAGCAGACTTTCATCAAGCGGGCTGAACGCACCTGTGAAGGAAAACAAGTGAACTCCAGATCCATTCTGATTACCGGCGTAGCAGGCTTCATCGGTTCGTCGATTGCACGGTCGCTCGTCCAGAGCGGGGACCGTGTGCGAGGCCTCGATAATCTCTCGACCGGCAATCTTGCCAACCTGGCCGAGATTGCCACCGATGTGGATTTTCACAAAGTCGATCTCCAGGATCTCGACGCCGTGCGACAGATCTGCAAGGGTGTCGAGGTCATCTTCCACGAGGGGGCGCTACCGTCCGTTCCGAAGTCGGTGATCGACCCGCTGACCAGCCACAAGTCGAACATCGACGGTACGCTGAACCTGCTGCTGGCGGCGAAAGAGTGCGGCGTCCGGCGCGTTGTCTACGCGGCGTCCTCTTCGGCCTATGGCAACTCGCTCACGTTGCCTAAGCACGAGCGCATGGTGCCCGCGCCCATCTCGCCCTACGCGGTGCAGAAGCTGAATGGCGAGCAGTACATGCAGAGCTTCCAGAAGGTTTACGGCCTCGAGACGGTCTGCCTGCGCTACTTCAACGTCTTCGGACCATACCAGGCGGCTGACTCGCCGTACTCCGGCGTGCTCGCAAAGTTCATCACCAGCATGCTCGACGGCATCGCGCCGACCATCTGCGGCGACGGGACGCAGAGCCGCGATTTCACCTACATCAGCAACGTGGTGCATGCGAACCTGTGTGCGGCTTCGGCGCCGGCCGAGGCAGTTTCAGGCAAGGTCTACAACGTGGCGCTCGGCTCGCGCGCGACCCTGCTTGAGATCTACGAGATGATCGCCGCGATCACCGACTTCAAAGGCGAGCCGCAGTTTGCCCCGGCGCGGATCGGCGACGTTCAGCACTCGCTTGCCGACATTACGGCCGCGACAACGGAGCTTGGCTACACGCCGAGCGTCTCGGTCATGCAGGGCCTAATCGAGACCGTTGCCTGGTATAGCGCGCAGCGAGAACCTTCGAACGTAGAGCATGGGCACAGCCTGACGACCGCGTAATGGAAGGTAGCAATGGGAAGCGACACTAACCCGACGTTCGCAGCTGCCGGCAACCTGCCGTTCGCTACGGTGCACGGCCAGTTCCTGCACGCGGCCGCTGCCAACCCGCACGGTATCGCGCTGGTCCAGGGTGCAGCGGCGCTCACGTACACCGAGCTGCTAGGCCGGGCGATGGCGTTCGCCGCGACCCTCACCGCGAGCGGGGTATCGAGGGGAATGCTGGTCGCCGTCGATGCCAGCCGTAGCATGGAGACGGTTGTCGCCCTGCTCGGCGTGCTCTTTGCGGGGGGCGCCTACGTGCCGGTCCAGGTCTGCGAGGCCGCGACAGCCTCCCTTCTGAGACGGCATGGCATCCGGATGTTGGTCGCAAACGATAAGGTCGCGAAGAACGCGGGCGGCGGGTTGGCTGCTGATCTCTGCGTGCTTTCGACCGAAGTAAAGGCAGCAGCAAGACGTTCGACGCGCTTCTTCGACATGCCAGGCGAAGCATGTGGTCTTACCGATGCGGCCTACGTGCTTTTCACCTCCGGTACGACGAGCGCGCGGAAGGGCGTCATCGTTCCGCATCGCGGTATCGTCCGCTTGGTCAACGATCAAAAGTTTCTCGCTGTCAGTAGTCATGACCGCGTGCTGCTGCACTCGCCGCTCACCTTCGATGCGTCGACGCTCGAGCTCTGGGCGCCCCTGCTGCATGGCGGAACGGTCGTACTGGCTCCCGAGCGCGCGCTCTCGGTCGGCGATCTCGGCACGCTGGTGCCGGCGCAGCGCATCACGACTCTCTGGCTCACGGCGGGCCTGTTTCACCTAGTCGCACAGCAAACGATCGAGACCTTCGCCACGTTGAGACACCTGCTCGTTGGCGGAGATGTGATCCACGCCGAGCTATTCGCTACAGTGAAGCAGCGCTTTCCGCAGCTTCACCTGGTCAATGGATACGGGCCGACGGAAAACACGACGTTTACGACTTGCTATGTTGCGGTCGACGGCTTTTGCGAGAGCAGGGTGCCGATCGGCGAGCCGATCAACGGCACCAGCGTCTACATTCTTGATCAAGCTGGTAACTCTGTGGCCGCCGGGATGCCGGGCGAGTTAGTGACCGGCGGTGACGGGGTCGCGCTCGGATATCTCGACGCCCCTGAGCTTACGGCCAAGCGCTTCCTCCCTGACCCGGCGCGAGCGGGCAGCGATGCGCGGCTCTATCTTACTGGCGATATCGTACGGCGCCGCGCCGACGGACAACTCGACTTTCTCGGCCGCAGGGACAGCGAGGTCAAGCTTGCCGGCCAGCGAGTGCAGCTTGATGACGTCGAGCAGGTGATACTCCGCTGCGACCAGGTCCGTGCTTGTGCCGCTATCGCGGTCGACGAGACTGCGGGCAAGCTGCTGGTCGCCTTTATCGTCTGGCGCGATGGCGAGGAGGAAGAGACGCTGCGCGCTTCCCTCAGAGATGCGCTGCCTGGGGCCGCCATGCCGCGCGTAATCCGGACGGTTGCCCGGCTCCCACTTACCGAGAACGGCAAGGTGGATCGCGTAGCGTTGCTCCGTCAAATCCGTGAGGAGGGCGCTTCCGGCAGAACGCATCCGCCGCCCTTCGCCGCTGACGATCCGTGGCTGCAGGCGGTCGAGCGGATCTGGTGCGCGATTCTGCATCGCCAGACGATCGAGCCGAACCTCAACTTTTTTGACTGCGGCGGCGACTCGCTTGGGCTTGTGATCCTGCAAGCCGAGCTGCAGAAGCTGTCGTCCGCCGCACCGTCGATCATCGAGCTGTTCTCGCTGCCGACCGTGAAGAGCATCGCAGACTTCATGGCGGTCGCCGCCGCGCCCGCCGAAGCGAAGACCATCATCAAGTCCTCGCTGCTCGTCATAGAAGACAGCTTTGCACTTGCAGGCAGATCCTCATGAGGGATCACCTCCAAGACAGCATCGCCATCATCGGCCTGGCCGGCAGGTTTCCTGGTGCGGACAGCGCGCGCGATCTCTGGCAGGCGCTCTGCGACGGCCGGGAGGCGGTCCGACCCATGGACGCGAGCGAGCTCGAGGACAGCGCGGACGCAACCACCCGCGCATCGGCGGAGTACGTTCCCGCGCGGGGCCTGCTCGACGCGGTCGACCAGTTCGACGCAGAGCTCTTCCGCTTCCTTCCCCGCGATGCCGAGCTGACCGATCCACAGCAGCGGGTGCTGCTCGAGCAGGCGTGGGCGGCGATGGAGGATGCCGGGTACGCCCCGCGGCAATGTCGACAGCGCGTGGGCGTCTTTGCCGGCTGCAGCATCAACACCTACCTGCTCGCGTACCTGACCAACGATCCGAAGTTCAGCCGTGAGTTTACCGAGTCCTACCAGGTGGGCGCCTTCTCGGCGCTGGTCGGCAACGGGCAGGACTTCCTGGCGACGCGCATCAGCTATAAGCTCAACCTGCGTGGGCCAGCGATGACGGTGCAGTCGGCCTGCTCAACCTCGCTGCTGGCCGTAGCCCAGGCGTGCGGCGCCATCCGCGCCGGGCAAACGGACCTGGCCATCGCGGGCGGCGTATCCATCACCTTCCCGCAAAAGCGCGGCTATCTCTTTCAGCCCGGCGGCATGGTCTCGCCCGACGGACACTGCCGACCTTTTGACGCCGATGCCGCGGGGACTGTCTTCGGCGCCGGTGCCGGTGCTGTGGTGCTGAAGCGCGCTTCGGACGCGATCCGGGACGGTGATCATATCTATGCGGTGATCCGCGGCGTCGGCGTCAGCAACGATGGTTCAGAGAAGGTCGGCTACGCGGCACCCAGCACGGACGGCCAGGCGGCGGCGGTCCGGATGGCGCACCAGGATGCGGGCATCAACGCCGAGACCATCGGCTATGTCGAGTGCCACGGCACGGGCACACCGCTCGGCGACCCGATCGAAGTCGAGGCGCTCGACAGGGTCTTTCGCGCCGCGACGGACAAGCGTCAGTTCTGCACGCTTGGTTCGATCAAAGGAAACATTGGGCACCTGGATGTTGCAGCAGGTGTGACTGGCCTGATCAAGACGGCGCTGTCGCTCGACCAGGAGGCGCTGCCGGGGACGAAGCACTTTCGCGCACCGAATCCACGGTTCAAGCTCGGTGCCGGTCCCTTCCGGGTCACGGCGGAGACCCAGGCCTGGCCACGGTCGAGCCAGCCGCGGCGCGCGGGCGTGAGCGCCTTCGGCGTAGGCGGCACCAACGTTCATGTCGTCCTTGAGGAGGCGCCGGTACGCGTGCCGGTACCGTCGCCGCGCACCGCCCAGTTGCTTGTCATCTCGGCGCTCAGCGAGAAAGCCGTGGCCGAATCCGCAGTGCGGCTGCGCGTCGCGTTGCAGCAACCGGGATTGTCGCTCGCCGATACTGCCTTCACGCTGGCGACGGGTCGGGAGAGCTTTCCGTTTCGGGCGGTGATCGTGGCGAAGGACGCCAGGGAGTTGGCTGCTAAATCAGCCACACTCTCCATCGTGAATGCTGGCAGCACCGCAAGCTACGATGTAGCCTTCCTCTTTCCGGGCCAGGGTTCGCAATACCCGGGCATGGGTGCGGGCCTCTATCAATCGGAGCCCGTCTACCGGGAGGCAATCGATCGCTGCGACGACCTGCTGCTGCCGCACCTTGGAATGCATATCCGCGAGTTGCTGCTCGGCGCACGCGAGGATGCGGCGGCCGAAGCCCGGCTGCGTTCGACCCGGCTTGCCCAGCCGGCGCTCTTCGCCACATCGTTTGCCGCCGCGCAGCTCTGGATGAGCTGGGGCGTAAAGCCGAGCGCCATGCTGGGTCACAGCCTTGGCGAACTGGTCGCGGCCTGCCTGGCCAGCGTGATGAAGCTCGAGGACGCGCTGATCGCCGTTGGCGCCCGCGGCGCGATGATGGATGCGCTGCCGCCAGGCGGCATGCTGGCCGTGCATGCGTCGCTGGCCCAACTGGAGCCGTACCTCGATGGCTCGGATGTCGATATTGCGGCGGAGAATGCGCCCACCAGCGTCGTCCTGAGCGGACCGACCGAGCGCCTCGCTGCCCTGCGTTCGCAACTCGAGACGGGCAAATTCGCGGTCCAGGAGCTGCGAACGTCGCACGCCTTTCATTCAGCCATGGTGGACGGTGTCGTGCCGGCGCTCAAGGCGATCTTTGCAGGCTTTGAGCTGTGCGCACCGACGATCCCGATCGCCTCTACCATTACTGGCACATGGCTCACCGCAGAGCAGGCGACTTCGCCGGCCTACTGGGCTCGCCACTGCCGGGAGCGGGTCCGGTTTGCCCCGGCGCTTGGCTGCCTGCTGACCGCCGGGCCGGGCGCGCTGCTCGAGTGCGGCGCCGGCAACACACTGGCGAACCTGGCGCGCCGGCAGTCACCAAAGAGCATGCTGATCTCGACCACACTTCCCTCCTCACAGGAGGCGCTGACGGACGACGAGCGCATCCAGGGCGCCGTCGGCGAGCTCTGGAAGGCCGGCGTTTCGCTCGATTGGGACGGGTTCTACGCCCGCGAGCAGCGGGGCCGCATCCCGCTGCCGGCGTATGCGTTTCAACGGCAGCGCTTCTGGCCGCAGCCGAACGTGACGATAACAAGTGCAGTACCTGAACAGATTCACACGACTCAGCCACCGATCGAGAAGATGATGACACCTATGTCCGACCAGGCTTTGACAGACCAAGCTAGCTCCGACCAACTGGCACTCGACGTCGCCATTACGCGTTTGACTCAACTAGTTCAGGAAGTGACTCTGGTACTGGAGTCGCTCTCCGGCCTTGAGCTGGGAACGGACGAGGCGGAGAGCTCGTTCCTGGAGCTTGGCCTCGACTCGCTCTTCCTGACCCAGCTTGCCTCCGAGCTGCAGAAGAAGTATGGCGTCGCCATCGCCTTTCGCCAGCTGCTCAATGAGCTCTCCTCGGCCCGCAAGGTGGCCGCATACCTGAACACGCAGCTTCCGATGCCGTCGCCGGTCACGGCTGCCCCGGTTGTCACGACCGCTCCAGCGACGCCGACAGGGGTCGCTCCAGTACCAACCGGCCCCGTACAGAGTAACGGCGTCGCGCAACTGATGCAGCAGCAGATCAGTGCGATGGCCGAGCTCTTCCGCCAGCAGATGGCGACGCTCGGCGACGCAGCGGATCTCTTCCCGGCCGCCCAGCCCGCTCTGCCTGCACAGGCGCCAGCTGCTAGCGTATTCCCAGCCCAGGCGAGCGCGGATGCACTTGTCGAGTTGAAGATGTCACCGCGCATGAAGCAGGCCCAGGCCGCGGCGTCGAACACCGTGATGACTGCGGTACAGGAGAAGTTTGTCGCCGACCTGATCGCGCGCTACAGCAGGAAGACCGCCGGCTCGAAGACCTACGCGCAGCAGCATCGCGGCGTCCTCGCCGATCCGCGCACCGTCAGCGGCTTTCGCCGTGAGTGGAAGGAGATGACCTACGGCCTGGTCGTCGAACGCGCGAGGGGGTCGAAGCTCTGGGACATCGACGGGAACGAATATATCGACCTGGTCAACGGATTCGGACCGACAATGTTTGGCCACGGACCTGACTTCGTCATTGACGCGGTGAAGCGGCAGCTCGAGCAGTGCTTCGCCGTCGGGCCGCAGAGCCCGCTGGCCGGCGAGACCGCCCAGCTGCTCGCCGAGATCACGGGCGATGAGCGCGTTACCTTCTGCAACACCGGCTCAGAGGCTGTGATGGCGGCGATACGGCTGGCCCGTACCGTCACCGGTCGCGACAAGGTTGTCTTCTTCGCCGGCGACTATCACGGCCAGTTCGACGAGGTGCTGGTGCGCGGTGTGCGCCGCAACGGCCAGCCGGTCTCGCTACCGGGTGCGCCCGGTATTCCGGCCGAGAGCGTGGGCAACATCGTCGTGCTCGAGTACGGCGAGGAGGTGGCGCTCGACTACCTGCGCGAGCATGCAGAGGAGCTTGCCGCGGTCATCGTCGAGCCGGTACAAAGCCGTCACCCGAATCTCCAACCGCGCGCCTTCCTCGAGGAAGTTCGGCGCATCACTGAGAGCTCGGGCACAGCTTTCATCTTCGACGAGGTCGTCACCGGCTTCCGCATCCGCCCTGGCGGCGCACAGGAGTACTTCGGCATCCGGGCCGATATGGCGACCTACGGCAAGGTAGCCGGGGGCGGCATGCCGATCGGCATTCTGGCTGGCAAGGCCCGCTTTATGGATGCGCTCGACGGGGGCACGTGGCAGTTCGGCGATCAGTCCCTGCCGGAGGTCGGCATGACCTTCTTCGCCGGCACCTTCGTTCGCCATCCGCTGGCGCTTACGGCTACCTATGCGACGCTCCTGCACATCAGGACGCAGGGCGAGCCGCTCTACACCGCGCTTAATGGCGCCGCCCAGCAGTTCGCCAACCAAGCCGCGTCGCTCTTCGCGGAGCTTGGGGTGCCGCTGACGCTCGAACATTGTGGCAGCATCATGTACCTCGCAATTCCGGCCGAGATCCGGCACAGTGGGCTGCTCTTCGCCCTGCTGCGCGAACGCGGCGTCTACGCGATGGAGCATTTTCCGCTCTATCTCACGACTGCCCACAAAGCCGGGGATCTGGCGAAGGTCCTGTCGGCCTTGCGCGCGAGCATCCTCGATCTGCAGGCCGCCGGGCTCTTCCCGCACGAAGCCGCCGCCGCGCCAATCGACTCAGACGTCGCTCCACTGACCGAGCCGCAGATGGAGATCCTGCTGGCAGCGCAGATGGGTGAGGACGAGAACCGCGCGTTCAACGAGTCGTGCACGCTGATGCTCGACGGTGCGCTTGACGAGCCGGCGTTCGAGGCAAGCTGGCAGGCGGTTGCCAATCGCCACGATGCGCTGCGGCTGACTCTCGCCGACACCGCCGGCACGCAGAAGCTCAACCGCTCGATGAGCATGCCCCTCGGTCGCATGGACCTGAGCGGATTGGCGCCGGCCGACGCCGAAGCCGCCAAGGCAAAGTATCTCGCGGCTGAAGCCACCACGGCGTTCGACCTCCACACCGGGCCGTTAGTTCGCGCGCGGCTCCTCCATCTGCCCGACGGGCGGCATGCATTTATCTTCACAGCGCACCACATCGTCTGCGATGGTTGGTCGATCAATATTCTGATGAGCGAACTAGCCGCGCTCTACTCGGCTGCGAAGGTGAATAAGCCGGCGCAACTGGCCGCGCCCGCATCGTTTCTTGCTTACGCGCGTGACACGCGGGACGCTCCCAAAGCGAAGGCCGAAGCCTACTGGACGGAGATCTTCAAGACCCTGCCGCCCTCGCTTGAACTGCCGAAGCAGCGTACGGCCGATGGCGAGCGCGCTTTCGCCGGCGACACACTGGTCGTCGAGTGGTCGGCAGAGTTTACTGCCCGACTGCGCAAAGGCGGTGCCGCCCAGGGATGCACGCTCTTCGTCACCCTGCTCGGTGTCTGGCACCTACTGCTGATGCGCCTCGCCGGCCAGGATGAGGCGGTCGTCGTCATCCCGTCCGCCGCGCAGTCGCAGCTCGAAGAGAGCACGCTGGTCGGCCACTGTGTGCACCTTCTGCCGATCCGCAGCCAGGCGGAGGCGGGGCAGACTGCAGCCAGCTTCCTTGGCAGCCTGAAGCAGCGCGTTCTTGACGCCTACGAGCACCAGGAGCTGACCTTCGGATCGCTGGTGCAGCTGCTCAAGGTTCCCCGGGAGACCGGCCGGCTGCCGCTCAGCGAGGTCCAGTTCAACCTTGAAAAACAGGGCACTTCTGCCGAGTTCAGCGGCATCCGCAGCGCGTGGCACGCCAACCCCAAGGCCTATGTCAACTTCGATCTCTTTCTTAACATGGTCGATACGCCAAACGGTCTTCGCCTGGAGTGCGACTTCAACACTACGCTCTACAGCAGGCAGACGGTCGAGCGCTGGCTCGGCTGCTACCGCGAGATGCTGGAGAGCCTGCTGCGCGATCCGCAGGGAAAGCTCGAAGAGCTCTCCCTACTGAGCAGCGCTGGGCAGCTGCAGCAGCTGGCGTTCAACAATCCCGCCGGACCGCGCAGCGCCCCGTTCGAAACCCTCATTGATCGCTTCCGCAAGCATGTGGCGGAGCGGCCGGAGGCGATCGCGCTTGAGTTCTACGGCCAGAAGCTGAGCTATGCAGCGCTCTTTGAGCGTTCCTCGCAGCTGGCCCGGCTGCTGGTCAGCCGCCGAATCGGCAAGGGCGACCTGGTCGGCATCTACCTCGATCGTTCACTTGATATGGTCATCGCCATGCTCGCCATCCTGCAAGCGGGCGCGGCGTACGTTCCGCTCGATCCCCTCTATCCGAAGGAGCGCATCGCGGTCATTGGCGCCGAGACCGCCATGCGGCTCCTGCTAACGAGCGAAGAGAATGCCGCCGCGCTTGACGGGGGCGGACCGGAGCTGCTGATGGTCGATGGCGACGACCTGACAAGTGAGAGCCTTCCAGCCGTCGAGCTGCCGCTGCTCACGCCGCTGGACACTGCGTACGTCATCTTCACCTCTGGCTCAACCGGCAAGCCGAAGGGAGTCGAGATTACCCACGGCAACCTGGTCAACGCGCTTGCCGGCGTGGCCCACGTAATTGGCTTGGAACTGACCGCACGCCTGCTCGCCGTGACCACACTCTCCTTCGACATCGCAGCACTCGAGCTGCTGATGCCGCTGATCGCGGGCGCGACGGTGGTCATCGCGCGACGCGACGACGTGGCCGATGCCGCGCGGCTGCTTACCCTGCTCCGCGTCAGCCGGGCTACCGTGATGCAGGCGACCCCAATTACCTGGCGCATGCTGGTTGCGGCTGATATGCCCGCGATGCCGCAGCTCACGATGCTGTGTGGTGGCGAGAGCTGGGACCGCGCCCTGGCCGACGCGCTGCTGAGCCGGGGCGGGGCGCTGTGGAATATGTACGGTCCTACGGAGACGACGATCTGGTCCGCCTGCCAGCGCGTGCTCGCCGATAGCCAGCCGGTCGGTCTGGAGCAGAGCCTGCCCAATCAGCGGCTGTATATTCTTGATGCCCGCCAGCAGCTCGTCCCGAACGGCGTCCCGGGCGAACTGTACATCGCCGGCGAAGGCGTGGGCGCCGGCTACTTCCAGCAGCCCGGGTTATCGGCTGCGCGCTTTGTCGACGATGCGTTCTCGGCCCGCCCAGGCTCGCGCATGTATCGCACCGGGGATCGCGTCTGCCGCCGCGAGGATGGAGTAATCGAGTTCGCCGGCCGCTTCGACGACCAGATCAAGCTGCGTGGCTTTCGCATTGAACCAGGCGAGATTGAAGCAGCGCTGCGCAACCTGCCGGGGGTCGACCAGGCCTTTGTCGTCTTGCGCACGGATCGGTCCGGCTCACCGCGACTGGTCGCCTACACGAGCCACAAGGCCGGCCTGCCCGCAGATACGGGCGCGCTTCAGGAGAGGCTCAGCGCGGTACTGCCGGAATACATGATTCCGGCGATGATCGTGCCACTCGCCGAGCTGCCGCTGACCGGCAACAACAAGGTCGACCGGAAGCGTTTGCCGGAGCCAGACTTCGGCGCTCCCCTCGAGGGTGTCGCGCTGATCGCGCCCGAGACGCCGCAGCAGAAGCAGCTTGCCGCCATCTGGTGCCAGGTGCTCTCGCTCGACCAGGTAAGCATCGATCAACCGCTGCTCTCCTTGGGTGCCGATTCCCTGCACATATTTCAGATCGCCGCGCGAGCCCAGCAGGCCGGCTTACCGGTCACCGCACGGCAGCTGATGAAGCTAAAGACGATCGAGACCGTATGCGCGTCGCTCGGAGACGGAACACAAGGCGTATCGCGTGAAATGATTGAGAAGAAGCCATCAATTGGAATGCAACGTGCTAATCGAGAACACTACCGGCTTGTGCAGGCTCCGCAGGTTGAACACTGTGAGCAAACATAGCGATTTGCAGTGGAGTGATGGGAAATGTGCAGAAACGATGATCCGGGACGAAATTCGCAAATGTACGTATTCCCGGCTGTTCCATTGCAGGAGAGGATCTGGCGACTGAACGCGCACGGCGAGGCTGATCCCGCGTGGAACGTCGCCGTGCGCTTTCAGCTTTCTGGAGATCTTTCGCTTGTCCGGTTGCAGGAGGCAGTCGATGCCGTGGTCGCCCGCACGGAGATCCTGCGAACGGGCTTCGCCCTGATCGAGGACAGCATCAAGCAGCTCGTTGTCGCTTCGCTCTTCGTCCCGATCTGCTTGGTCGACTGCAGCGCCTCCAGCAACTTCGAGCAGGAGCTCGTCGCTCTCTCCCGGCAGGAAGCAGAACTGCCGATTGACATGCAGCAGGCGCCCTTGCTGCGCGTCACCATAGTCCGGCACCATGCCACGCGGCATTACCTGCTCGTCACGGCTCATCACGGGATCATGGATGGCTACTCCGTTGGCCTCTTTTCGGATGCGCTGCTTGCTGCCTACAGCGACCCCGTGGCGGCCCGGCACGCTGCGATAGACGAACCGCTGCAGTTTGCGGACTACGCCATCTGGCTCGAGGAGCGGCGTCAAAGCGCTGAGTACCATGCCCTCGCTTCGTACTGGCTGCGCACCCTTGAAGGTGCACCTTCGATCGAGCCGGGGCCCGCTGCAGGCGCCTCCCCGATTGAGTCGCTTGTCCTCCCGCGATCGCTGACCGACGCCGCGCAGCAGCTATCCCAGCGCATGAACATTACCTTTTCAGAGATGGCACTCGCCGTCTTTGCCTGCGCAGCGAACAAGCTTGACGACGTGATCGGAGTTCCAGTCGCCGCGCGTTCCGAGCTGCAGCTCGAGAGCATGGTGGGCCCACTCGTCAACTACCTGCCAATCCGGATTAGGGCAGCGTCGGACGGCAGCTTCGAAGAGGTACTCGGCGTCGTCGCCGAGCTCTCGCGTGAGGCCCTCGCCCATAGCGAGTTCCGCTACGAAGATATTCTCGAAGCGAAGGGACTGGCCGACAACCCACTCTTCAGCACCGTCTTCATCTGCCAACGCGACTTCGTCCAGCCGAGCAATACCGACGGCCTGGAGCTGACGGCGATCCCCTCCTTAAGCCCGGGCGCCCTGCATGCTCTTACCGTCTTCCTGGTGGAGCGCAGCGATGGTTGGCGGCTCTCTTGCGAGACGGACGGTCGATATGTGCCGGACTTCGCCCGCGCTCTTCTGCTCCAATACCAGGCGGTGTTGCAGGCGGTCTGCGATCACCCGAAGATCCCGGTAGCCTCACTCCTCGCCCAGGCCAGTCAAGCCGCTCTCGAGGTTGGTCGTGCAGCAGCGCCATCCGCCTCGGCAAGGAGCTTGTTCCGGGCGAGCGCCACGCAGGAACGTTATTGGGCCCTGAACCGGATTGACCCCAGCAGCAGCCGGCTCAACCTGCATATCCGGTACGTGATTGATGGCATGCTCGACCTGGCCACATTTCGAAGAGCCCTCGACATGCTGGCCGCCCGGCATGATGCGCTTCGGACCTTTTTCGCCGAGGAAGACGGACGGGTGTGGCAGCACGTCAGCCCGGCCCTCGAACTTCCACTTTGCTGCTATGACCTTGAATCAGCGGAGCCGGGAGCGATCACGCACGTCCTTGATGAAGAAGAACGCCATCACTTCGATCTCGAACGCGGCCCGCTGTGGAGTGTCGTCCTGATCTCCTGCGGGCAGCGTAGCTTCTTTTCGCTCACCCTCTCGCACATCATCAGCGACGGCTGGTCCTGCGGCGTTCTCATGCGCGAATTGCTGGAAGCCTATGAGGCGATCGTGGCTGGCCGGGCGCCGACGTTTGCCTTACTGCCTGGTTCGTTTGGTGAGATGGCGGACCGGGAGATCTCTGCGCAGCAGAGCGACAACTTCAGTGCGCGGCTGGCGTACTGGGACGAGGTCCTCGCACCCCCCTTGCCTCGGCTGCAACTGCCGGACGATGGCGTTGACCGATCGCCAGTGCCGACCGTCGTTGCGACGCGAGCCATCGACCCCATGCTCTCCGCAACTGTTATCCAGATCGCGCGGGAATACTCGGTCACCGTTGCCACCGTCTATGCCGCCGCGTACCGCGCGTTGCTGTTCAAACATACCGGCGTCTTCGATCTCCTGATTGCCTCGCCGACGGCAAATCGCGCGCCGGGAACCGAGGGACTAGTTGGCCCCTTTGCCGACTCGCTGCTGCTACGCTCCTCGACCAGCGCCACCTTTGAAGATGCGCTCGAAGCCACCCAGCACGCTCTCCTCTCCGCAGTCGAGCACGCCGTACCGCTGCAATATCTGATGGAGCGGTTGCACCACCACGACGTAGCTGGTGGCTCCGCCATTACCCTTGGCTTCATGTACCAGGAGGCGTTTGTACACGATATGGCCGGAGAACAGCTGACCCTGCGTGCGACAGTGAGCCCCGTGGCCGAATCAAGCTTTGACTGGCATCTGGCCGTCATCGATCGCAGGGGAGACTTGAGCCTTGAGTTCACCGCGACCGAGACCACCATGAGTCAGGAGCTAGCCGACGCGATTCTCGAAGACTTCGAGCTCTCCCTTTCCGGCTTTATCGCTGCACCGCGGAAGCAGCTTGTCCGGGTTGCCGGCGTGACGGCGCGCATCCGGCAGATGTGCTCGGCAGCCATGGCAGCAGGGCGACAGCCGGCGCCGGCCGCGCAGCCGCCTGTCCGCGCTGTAAGCCCGGGGTTCTCGTCCGAGAAGACGGCGAAGATGGTGCGCGTCTGGCAGCATATCTTTGGCCGACCGCAGATGACGGCGCAGGATAACTTCTTCGCACTCGGCGGCCATTCTCTGCTGCTGGCGCGGCTGCAGGTTGCCATCGAGAAGGAGTTCGGCTACCGAATATTCGCAGCTGATATCTTCGCCGCCCCCAACTGCGAGCTACTCGCCGAGCGTGTCATGACCGCCCTGAAGAGTAAATCGCCGGCGCGCACCCGCATCATTCCGGTGCAGCCCGAAGGGAAGGAAACGCCGCTCTTCGTCATCTCGCAAAGCCTGATCATTCGTGAACTCGCTGAACGCCTACGACCCCATCAACCGACGTTCACAATTCAGTTCACCGAGGAAGATGTAGACGATCTCGGCGCTGCAGCGTCCATGCAGCAGGTTGCGGCCCGTTACATCGAGCACTTGCGCTCTGCTCGGCCTGTCGGCCCCTATCGCCTGGGCGGCTGGTGCGTCTCTGGCTGGGTTGCGTACGAGATGGCACAACAACTGCGGGCAGCCGGCGAAGACGTCGAGCTGCTACTGATCCTTGATGCCTGGGCACCTAACTTCTGGCGTGATATGCGCGGCATCACTAGGCTTCTGGGTAAAGCGTCATATTATGCACATCGGGCTTACTTTGAAGTAGTGCAGTCGCTTACCCCTGCGCAGGCCGGGTCAGGCATCCTCGCCCGATCGAACAGCCTCCGCCAGACTCTCCAGCAACGCCTCGCGGCGATCGCAGGTCGGTTCACTCGCCGGCGCCAGACCTCGGTGAGTGACGATACGGCATTTGACCAGATGATGGATTTTGCGATCGTCTCGTACCGGCCCGCTACCTACACGGACGATCGAGCGCTGGTCTTCCGAAGTGCCGAGCAGCCTCGTGGAGGAACGCTGCCCGACGATATGGGCTGGTATCGCTACTTCAATCCAGCCGTCAGGATCGTCTCTCTTCCAGGTAATCACACGGGCATGTTCTCAGGAGCCGGCGCGGACATCATGGCGGAGTGCATCTTTCGTAAAGTCACCGCGCGTCAGCGCACGACCCGCGAAAACACGATGTCCTCGAAGAAGCCGGCGTCCGACCTCCTGAAAGTCCCTTCGTGTCCCTGAACGATAGTTCATGGAGGCCCACGAGCTCTGACTTACGCTGCTGACGGTATGCCGTCACTGACCGCTCAGCGCTGCACGAACTTCGGATCAAACGACAGAAGCGTAAGTGTCTTTATTCCTGGAGCTACCGCAATCGCTGCAACGAGTCCCTTCGACGGAGAGATGTCGTGGAGCTCCCAGGCGCGCGTGAAGCCCGCATCCGCCCTGTGCCGGAGTACAGCGGGAGGCCGATCGTGGCCGATCTCCACGTCGAAGGATGCCAGCGGCACATTCAATCCTGTACCCTCCGCCTTTACCAGCGCCTCTTTGCGTGTCCAGCAGCGGAAGAAGCATTGCGTCCATGCCTCTCCCGTGTACAATGCAAGTTGCCGCTGCTCGTCGCTCGAAAAATTGAATGCTGCGACCTCCGGCTCAATCGGCCGAATCAACTCGAGATCTACCCCGACGGGCTGGCGGGCAACTGCCAGGATGGCATGGGAAGAAGTATGACTCAGTGAGAAGTGAAGCTCCTTTGATCGGTCCTTCAGTATCGGCTTACCGAACGGCGACAACACCAGTTGTACGTCGGTCGGGGAGCACTGGAGATAGCCGCTCAGGAGAAACCGCATTTGGCAATGACAGGCAACATACTTGCGCCGGTCCTCCTCAAAGAGGAATCGATCGGCGATTACGTTCTCGTCCGCACTGAGGATCTCCTGGCTCAGATCTATCCGGTCACTTCGGTCCAGGCTCCAGAGCCAGCCGTGACACGCTGAAGCATCAGGTAGCGAGGGAACAGCGGCACCCTGCCATGCACGTTTCTTCATCCCGCTCAACCTTACTCCCTTACTGACGTCCGCCTTTGACAATAGAAACTGTCAGCGTGGCTGAGTTCCTTGTCACTGCTTCCTTAATGCGGCTGTAGACCTGGAGTCAGTAGGCTAAACCCGGCTGGTGCGGGGCTTCGTGGGCGAGCTTCGCTGCTCCACAAGCCTAACCATTACCCCTAGATCTCCTTCGAGACACCCTCATGGGTTTTCCGCAAGGCACTCCGAGCACAGTACTTCTGATTACCAATACTCGCTTATTTGGTTACGGTCACGTATTGGCAGAAGTACGACGGGCCGATTAGGTAGTTGAAGGAGTGGATCCGGCAATTCCCGCGATTCCGCAAAGAGCATTAAATTCCCCGCGCGAAATGTTTAAATGAGGCATTCATGCCTAAGTTTTCCCAGAACAATTAGTTGAAGGAACTTCGCGATCTCTGATTGGTAACTGAATTACGCATTCTTTCGCTTGCGCGGCGTAGTTACCTTCTTCCCACGACTGCGACTACAACACTAAATGTCGTGTCAGTCGCGCTTTGTTACTAAAAATTTCCTATTTATTTTCAATTATATTTCATCTTGACGGCCCGCAGGATACCGACTAATACTTACCGTGCAAGAGTTGACCCCCCAAAAGATTGGGCAAGGCCAGCTCAGGAGTTGTAGGTACCTTTTGAAGTCAACCTGTTGAACTTCTGCTTTATTTCGTTCCATCTTTCTGACGCAACGCAATCCAGCATAGGTTCCGCCTCGTAGCATGCAAGAAGATGTGCATGAATCTGCCTAGAAGCAGTACGTACCACCTTGAACTACTTTCTTTCAGCCTTGGTTTGTAGGAGCCGGACGATGAAGTTGCAGATAAAGGTCCTTGTAGTCACCTCTCAGAGAAATATTGTTGACCAGCTTCGTAGATGCCACCCGCTCAGTGCAGTAGATCTTTATACCGCCGAGTCGGTATCGGACGCTCTTCGCCTCTACGATCGTGAACATCTAAGACCGAACCTCCTTCTTCTTGATAGTTGCCCGACTCACGAGGAGACCATGCGCCGCATCGTCGCGCTCCAGCAGTTCGGGGAAGAGGTGCCTTTTGCACTTCTGGTCGAAGGTCAGTCGGTGCTCCATCTTGAGGAAGCCAGAACTGCGGGTATCGGCCACTTCCTAACCAAGCCGCTGGTCAACGAAGAGGTCGAATCACTCCTCTCTTCGCTCGTTCCCTGCGCGTCATCGCATGAGCTGCAACCTGCATTTCAAGCGGGCGCAGTACCGCACGTCACGCAATTCAACGATGGAAACTTCTTCCTCGCGGGCTCACCTGCCATGCTTGAGATTCTTCGTCAGATTGAGCGGATTGCACCGCCGGATGTCCCCGTTCTAATCACGGGGGAGAGTGGCGTTGGCAAGGAGATGGTGGCGCGGATGTTGCACCTGCGCTCACGTCGTGCGGGGAAGACGCTGCTCAAGGTCAACTGCGCGGCCTTGCCGGCAGAACTGCTTGAGAGCGAACTCTTTGGCTACGAGGCCGGTGCGTTTACCGGCGCAGTGAAGGCGAAGCCTGGCAAGTTCGAGCAATGCGACAAGGGAACCATCCTGCTTGATGAGATCGGCGAAATGAGTGCCGCCCTGCAGGCAAAATTGCTTCACGTTCTCCAAGATGGATCGTTCTCCCGCCTCGGTTCCCGCTTCGAAACGAAGGTTAACGTCCGCATCCTTGCCGCCACCAACATCCAGATGGAGCAGGCGCTGGCGGAGCGTAGATTCCGCGAGGACCTCTTCTACCGGCTTAACGCCTTCGTGATTGAAGTTCCCCCGCTCCGCGAACGGCGGGTCGAGATCCCGTATCTCCTGCGCGACATGGCACGCGCCCAGGCGGCCACGCACCAGGTAGAGCCCATCGAGTTTTCTCCGCAGCTGATCTCGGCGGCACTTGAATATCAGTGGCCCGGTAATCTGCGCGAGCTCGGCAACTTCGTACGCAGGCATCTCATCATGCGCGATGAAGCCATGGCTCTCGTCGACCTGCAGCATAAGACCTCGCCGCGCTACCTGAGCCTCACAAAACGCGTGCCGGCAAAGGCTGTTGACTATAGCTCGGGTCTAAAAGCTGCAAGCCGTTGCGCAAAAGATGAAGCCGAAACGAAGATGCTTCAATCCGTACTCGAAGGGGCGAACTGGAACCGGCGTATCGCGGCAGAGCGTCTTCAAATCAGTTATAAGGCGATCCTCTATAAGATCCGCCAGTATCATCTTGACGCCCCTGAAGCCTTTGTGGCGCAGATGGAAGCGGAGCCACTTACGCCCGCCCCATTGAAGCTCGTCACCTCGTAGGCTGCCCTTCTTCGACATTAAAGAACAACACCACGATCCAACTCTGCAGGCCATGAAGGTCGATTGTCTTTGGCCTGCGACGTGCTCTTCCGAGATGCAAGGTCAAACCTATGAACTCTAAGAGTGAACGTAAGCCGCTTGTGAACGTCGTAGTTCTCAGCTCCATCTGCCTGCTGCCGCTTAGTGGTCTCTGGATCCAGGTACCGCAGGCGCTGGCGCTCGCGAGCCTCGGCATTCTTTGCGTCCTGGGCAGCTTCGGAGCAAAATTGCTGATGCGCCGTCGGCTGCAGCGCGAGGAGACCAGGCAGCAGGCGGCCCAGGCTGGACGCCGGCTCTCGGCCGAGGTCATGATCGCGAGGCATGCTGTGCCCGGTACGTCCGTGCAACCGACGGCCCTCACGAATGCCTTCAGCGTTGACCTCGAAGACTACTTCCACACTGAGGTGGCGGGCAAGGTCGTGCACCATGGCGCGTGGGATGCGATGCCGTCCTGCGTCGAGCGCAGCACGATGGAACTGCTCGACATTCTCGACCGCACGGAGACGCGAGCCACGGTGTTTGTGCTTGGCTGGATAGCGCGAAAGCAGCCTAACCTGGTACGCCACATCGCTGATCGTGGCCACGAGATCGCCTGTCACAGCGATCGGCATCGCCGCGTCTCGACGCTCACCCCACACGAATTCCTTGAAGATACCCGGATCGCGCTCGAGGCAATTCAGAATGCCACCGGCAGCCGCATCCAGGGCTACCGCGCTCCCTCGTTTTCGATCACCGGAGGCACGGAGTGGGCCTTCGACATCCTCGCCGAGCTTGGCTTCACCTACGATTCGAGCGTCTACCCGGTCTACCATCCGACCTACGGCAACCCGAACGCAATGCGCTTCCCCTACTACGTCGCCGACTGCAAGCTGCTCGAAATTCCCGTCGCCACCTGGCGCCTGGGCGGCTTCAACCTGCCGGTTGGTGGCGGCGCCTACCTTCGCCTTCTGCCGGAGCGATACATCCACGCTGGCCTGCGCGCCATCAACGAGGTCGATCGCGAGCCCGCCACGCTCTATGTCCACCCATGGGAGATTGACCCGATTCAACCGCGCCTGAAGCTCAAGACGCTCTCGCAACTTCGCCAGACGGTCGGCCTGCACGCGATGGCTGGACGGCTCGAGCGGCTGCTCAGCCTCGAGAAGTTCGCGCCTATGGAACAGGTCTATGCGCACCTTATCCCGCAATGGCATGCAGGCCTTCTCCACCAGTCGTCGGCTAGAGCGGTTGAGGTCAACGCCTGATGTCCTCTAACGGCTCACTACCCCTCCCGGCCCGCGCGAGAGACGTTCTCAATCATGTTGAGTCCAGCACCATCCGCCGGGTCATCTACCCACTCTGGGCAAGACGCGATCACCCGCAGTACGCGAAATTTCGTGCCCAGTGCGAGCGCCAGCAGTTCTTCAGCAAGGGCGAGCTGCGAACCCATCAGGATCGCCTGCTGCGCCGGCAGCTCCTCCACGCCTACGCGAACGTTCCCTACTACAAGGCGCGCTTCGATGCCCTGCAGCTTACTCCACTCGATATCGCCGGCGTCGGCGATCTGCGCCACGTGCCGGTTCTCACCAAGCGCGACATCCAGGAGAATGGCCCGCACCTGCTTGCACAGAACGTCCCTGAGCAGGAGCGGGAGCAGAACCGTACTGGCGGTTCCACCGGCAGCCCGCTCCAGTTCTGGGTCGACAAGGTCCGCTTCGATCTGCGCCGCGCCAGCACGGACCGGCACAATGCCTGGGCAGGGCTTCACCCGGGTGACCTGCGCGCCCAACTCTGGGGTGCCGTCCTCGACCTAAGCGCTGCCCCGCAGGAGGGCATGCCCTGGCGCCAGCGCATGCTGCATCGGCAGATCGGCCTGAACACTGCCTCGGTCACCGAACAAGATCTCTTCCGCTTCGTCGGCGTGCTGCGCCGCTACCGGCCAAAGGTCCTGATCGCCTATGCGCAATCCGCATCGATGTTCGCCGACTTCTGCGTCGAGCAAAATATCCGCGACATTCAATTTAAGTCCGTCATCACCAGTGCGGAAGTACTCTTCGACCACCAGCGTACAGCGATCGAACGTGCCTTCGGAGGCAAGGTCTTCAACCGCTATGGCTGTCGTGAGCTCTCCGTTATCGCGAGCGAGTGTGAGTACCACACTGGCATGCACGTCAACGCCGACAGCCTCATCATCGAGGTCGAATCTCGCCCGGATATGCCCGCTGGCCAGGGCAGGTTGCTGATCACGGATTTGACCAACCGCAGCATGCCGCTCATCCGCTACGAAATCGGCGATGATGCCAGCTGGGTCGATGGGCCGGCCTGCCCCTGCGGCCGCGAGTTGCCACGCCTCGCTCGCATCGAAGGCCGGACTACCGACTTCCTGCAGCTGCCGAGCGGCCTCAAGATCTCCGGTCCGGCGCTCACCCTCGTTCACGCCGACATGGCCGAGGTCAGGCAGATCCAGTATGTGCAGGAGACTGCGCAGAGAGTTAGGATCAGGATCGTACCTGGTCGCACCTACTCCCCTGACACCAAGACCGAGGTACTCCGGCGCCTTCAGCCCTACTTCAAGGGCGATTTCACACTCGACGTCCAGCTAGTTGACCACATAGACAAGGAGAGCTCCGGCAAATTTCGTTTCGTCAAGAACGAGATTGCACCGGTTCGCGCCGCTGTGGAGTCGGGGATCACACGATGAGCTGGGTACACACTCGATTCGTTCTGCCCTTTGCAGAGCCTGACCGCTACACCGGTCTTGCCCAGCGTCTGCGCAAGCTGGAAGCGTTTGAAGCATTATCGCCAGAGGCACAGCGCCAGCAGCAGGCCCGACGAGTCATGACGCTGATGCAGCGCGCCTATCGCACCACGCCGTACTACCGCCAGGTGTTCGACGAAGTGGGTCTCAAGCCGGAAGACTGGAGCATGGGCCAACCCCTGCCGCTGCCGCTGCTGTCCAAGGCGACGCTTCGCGATCACGGCGAAGAGATGCTCTCCCGCGACTACGCCATCAAGGATCTTCAGCCGGCCCAGACTGGCGGTACCACGGGGCCGCCGGTACGCATCTGGCGCAATCTGGACTCCTTACGCGACAAGGTTGCCATGCAGATCCACCTCGAGAAGCTGAGTGGCTATGCGCCGGGCGACTCTGTCCTTATGATCTGGGGCGCCGCACGCGATCTGGAGTTAAATCCCAGCTGGAAGTGGAAGCTCTATCAGGAGACGCTGATGCGGCAGCACGCAGCGCCTGTCGGCAACATGAGCGCGGCCGTCTTCGCCCGATTCTACGAAAAGCTGCAGAAGCACCGGCCAAAGGTCCTCTACGGCTACTCCGGGTGCGTGGCGCGCTTCGCCGAGTACGTCGAACAGCAGAAGGGTGGCTATCGTTCGCCAGCCTCGATCATCGTCACCGCCGAGCCACTTACAGAGGCCGACCGCATCATCATCGAACGCGTCTTCGGCATACGAGTGACGGAGTTCTACGGCAGCCGAGATATCGGCATGGTCGCCTCCCAGTGCACGCAGGCGCATGCTCTCCATTTTCATCCCGGCGCCTGCTTCACGGAGTTCATTCCCGACGGCGTCACGGCCGAAGGCCCGATCTATCGGCTCATCATCACCGACCTGCTCAACCCTGCTTCGCCGCTTATCCGGTACGACACGGCGGACTGCGTGCTGCTCGATGACGGCCCCTGTCCCTGTGGCCGCTGGCACCCGCGCATCCGCAAGATCATCGGCCGGTCGCTCGACAACTTCACGTTGCGCGATGGAACGAAGGTCCCGGGCATCACGCTCACTGTGCAGGTCGTCAAGCTCAAGAACACGCTCAAGCAGATCACCGGCATGCAGTTTATTCAGAAGGAGTTCGATCTGATCCAGCTGCGCTTTTCCGCACGGGGCGATGAGCGCTCCATCGCGAACGAGCTGAAGCTGCTCTGCGATTCGACAGAAGAACTCTTCCCACCGGGGCTGCGCTGGGTGCACACCCGCGTCCCCGAGATCGAACGCGAAGCCTCCGGAAAGTACCGCTTCACCATCTCCGAGGTCCACGCCTAGCAGGCAAGCAAGAAGGGGACAGATCGACTGATCTCTCCCCTTCTTGCTCGTTACAATTGGTTAGTTAGTTGAGGCTAGTTAGGGCAGGATAACGACTTGCCGTTGGCCACCACACCGACCGCCTGGTGATCGCCTTCGCACTGCATCGACGGCGTACCCGGCAGGCCGGTAAAGTTGAGACCTGTGCAGGCACCCCCGCCACAACGTGCGTAGATCACGTTCGACCCGGTGAAGACACCACTCAGGTTCAGGTTGGTCGCGCCGTCATAACCACCGTAGAAGATAAACAGACTTGGGTCGTTCGTAAACTGATTTCCAGAGAACGTCACACCCGTCCCGTCCGCAGCGTCAAGGGACACACCCGCATTCATCGTGCTCGAGCCAGCCTGCACCAGGGTGAAGGTATTGGACGTGACCGCGATCTGCTCATTGGAAGCAATGCTGGTGAAGCGAAGACCCTGCGCCTGGCATGGACCCGCAGTAACGCGGACCGTGTTGTTTGCAATCGTCACGCTGGTCGGCGCAATCGTCGGAGGATATCCCTTGACGCGTATGCCGTACGTGCCGTCGATCTCGCAGCCATCAGGATTGTGCCCGGGATCGTGGACGCTGCCTGAATCCTCGATATCGAGTACGTTGTCGTGCAGCTTCACGTTGGATCCTTCGATCTCGAATCCACGTGTGGCTCCTGTGAAGCTGTTGCCGTAAGCCTCCTCGTTGTTACCGCCGAGGAAGATCCCGTAACCACCAACGTACTGCTGCGGACCAAGTTTGCCCGAATTGTTGTACGCGAGCAGAGCTCCCTCGGAGTTGATACAGCCCTGCGGAGAACCATTGCAGATGACGTCGTGGACCACATCCACCAGGTTGGTTCCAGCGATGTTGCCACCGTAGTCCAGCCGGATCGGATATCCGTAGAACTGGTCCCGATTCGAAACATTGGTGACGCTATCGTTGATGACCAGCTTGTAGTACTGCGAGTTGCCCGGAGGAAAGGTCGAGTAGATCCCCTCGGTGTCCTGAGCGGAAATGTTGATCGTTACATCATGCACTGTCTCCGACTGCCGATTGTTACCCTGGCCGAATCGAACAGCATGCGATTGTGGCGCAGCGGCTGGGCCCTGGGTCAGGGTTCCATTCATGATCACGGGGTTCTTGTGCGAACCACCGCAGAGAGCGGCCGGGATGCCAGCAAGCTCGGAGTCCCAGCAATCGGCCGAGAGTACGCCGTAATTAGCCCGGCTGGAGTCGGTTGTCGCATACGTTACCGTATGACCGTTCAGGTTGAGCGTTACGTTGTCGGCAACGATCCCGAAGCACGTCCCCGGAGACTGCACATTATTCTGCAGAACATACGTCGTGTTTGCTGACGACAGTGCCTGGCAGGCGGTGAGGGGCGTTCCGGCAGCCGTCGGCGGCGCTGGTGTTGGCGGAGTCGGTGTAGGCGGAGTCGGTGTAGGAGGAGTCGGTGTAGGCGGCGTCGGTACAAACGGCGCTGCAGTCACTGCAAGCGAGAGCGTCGCGGCAGCAGTCTCGTTATCTGCATCCGTCACCTGGACCGCAATCGGGTAGGTGCCACTGGCCGTCGGTGTTCCGGAGATGACGCCCGCTGTCGATACCTGGATCCCGGACGGCAGCCCGGCAGTAACCGACCAGGTATACGGCGGCAGGCCACCGGTCGCTGCAAGAGCCGTCGAATAGTAAGTCGTCGCTACAGCTTGCGGAAGATTGAGCGTCGCCACTACAAGAGGGAGCATGGCCGTCAGACTACCTGAATAGGTGGTCGTTGAGCCATCGGGATCCGCGATCGACATGGGATAGGTTCCCGGGCTGAGCCGTGGCATCAACGCAAGAATATGCGTGCTGCTGATCACCTGGGTAAACGCCACTGCCGATCCGTTCACATGCACCTGCGCGCCTTGTGCAAAGCCGTTGCCGACGATATCAATGTTCGTCACGCCACCCGCAGGAAAACTGGTTGGGGAGACGGCCGCAATGCTCTCCTTCGTCGAAGGAGTCCCAGTTACGTTGAGCGATCCAGGATATTGCGTCGTCGTGCCATCGGAGTTCTGCAACCAGACGGAGTACGATCCGGCGCTCAGAGCGGCGATGTCGGCAATCGCTGTCGTCGACACGTAGCTTGTCGTCGAGATGGCACGCTCGGTCCCCACGAAGACAAGGGAGTCGCGCGGAATCCCGGTACCGTTCACAATGATCGAGGCAGGCCCGCTTGCTGGGATCGACCCTGGCTGAACCGAGGTAATTGTCTCCCCCGCAGCAGACGTACTCGCGGCCTCCGCGACCTGGACCTGCAGATTGTCCGTGACGATCGTCCCGTCCGCAACCTCGATGTCGACCGGGTAGGCCCCCGCCGGCAAAGCAGGTACCCTTGCGATGATGTTCTGGTTATCCTGCTGCTGCGTCGGTACAAGCTGGGAGTTGACGCGCGCCTGGAGCGCTCGGCCCAGATTTGTTCCCTGGATAGTGATGTTGGTGGTCTGTCCCGCGACCACATTCGCAGGCGTTAGTGCGGTAATCGTGGCCGGCGCCGCGCCCGTCCTCACATAGGTATACGCGTTGTTCAGCGCTTCCTTGGTGCCAAGCCGATCATTGACAACAGCGACCGCCACACTCGCCGCCGTGCTAGCCGCCGGAGCAATTACACTCAACTGCGTCCCGTTGACGAAGCTGGTCTGCGCCTTCGCGCTGTTTGCAAACAGCACATAGGAGTCTGACTGGAACCCACTGCCGTTCACCGTTACAGCGTTGCCTCCCAGTGCAGGTCCCTGCGCTGGCGAAACGCTCGTTACGACATTGGGGTCTACTACAGCCTTGTATCCAGAACCGCAACCTGCGAGAAGTCCACACAACAGCGCGGCTCCGCTTATTCCGATCCTGAACGTGAAACTTCGGAGAGATGCAGACGATCGTGCGCTGTCTGCATTCACATATCTGAACATTGATCTTCTCCCAAAAAGCCAAGCCGTACGCGTGCGTGCAAACGCGAACGGGCGAACGTCCACTGGACCTGCAGCGGCGCAGGTGTCATCGAACGTGAAAGTATTTAGTTATGCAGGAACTCCCATCGGCTTCGGGGCTCAGGACTTCACCGGGACGAGAGAAAAAATTACAGGGATGAATCTAGAAACGGTACTAGGGCTTCAGGAAAGAATTATGAAGTTTCATGCCGTGCCTCAAGAGATAGCAAACCTTCCCCTTACTGCGCAACTTGGGATGTGCAATTGCTTGCACAGTTTCGTACAGCATGTGACTTTCAAGAAGATTCGTAAGTAGTTTACCTTCTACTACATAGCCCGATGTTTTGGGTTACTTTATGATCACTAAAGTATTTACCGTCTGTTCTTCTTTTTCGACAATCCAAGCAGGCTTGGACTTCTTCGCAGGCCCGGCGAGGCTCTTCACCACTGTCCCGGAGACGGGCAGCAGGCTCAAAGCTCCAGAGAGCGCGCCAAGAGTCGACCACATGGACCGGTAAAGATTGTGGGCAGAATACCCGGTAAACAGCAGGGCGAAGAAGCAGACATTGCAGTACACCGGAAGCTGTACCACCAGGGTAGACGTCGCGAATCGCGGCAGTTCACGAAAGAGGCGGCGGTTTCTTAGAATCACCCCGAAGATATAGTAGCCAAAGGTGATGATTCCCAGTAAACCCAGCTCGCCGAGCAACTTGAAGTAAAGCGAATGCGCATTCAGCCAGTGCTTCCGGCCTGCTTCCGGCCAGTACTTCATGCCGTTGGCCACCGTGTAGTTATCCGGCCCTACACCGGTCAGCGGGTTGTGCAAAAACATCTGTACGCCGCCCTCCCAGGAGAGCACGCGATTCTGATAGGAATCGTCGTTCTTCAGGTTTTCCACCGTCATGTAGCGGGCCTTGTACTGCTGTGGCAGAGCGACCCAGGCGATCGGAAGAGCAACCACCAGCAGCGGGATATACCGCAGGTTGCGCGTGTTCTGAAAGATCAACATCAGCAGAACCACCACCAGCGCCATAGCCGAGGTGCGCGATCCAGTGATCAGTACCGCCAGCGCACTGCCCGAAAAGACCACCAGGCCAAGCATCCGTGTCCACTTGCCATTGCCCTTGCGCATCAGGAGGAACTCGAGCGGCATGTTGATAACAAGCGAGATGCCGAGCGTGTTCGCGTCGCCACCAGAGCTGGTCAGGCCCGTCGCCCGCTCTACGCCCATGTGAAACTCGCGCACGCCGCTGAAATAAAGAATGAGCGATGTCATCGCCAGCCAGCCCGTCAGGGCGACCGTCAACGTCACAAACTGGCTGATGCGCTTCTCATCGGTCAGCAGCGAGACGATCAGCACGTGAAACAGAACCGTCTCGAAATAGCTGATGCACCATGCAGCGGAGTTGCCGGGCCAGAAGGCGAGCGGAATTGCCAGCACCATCGCACCAAAGAACATCAGGAAGGCACGGGTCTGCGGCGGGAAACGCAGCTTGTTGCCATGAATAAAGAACGAAGCCACCACCAGGAAGCCGAGAACGCGTTCCAGGTGCAACTTGCCCAAAACGGGATAAAGCTCCCCTGGCTGGATAATGTAGACCGTAAGCAGCGCCAGCAAGCCAAACCACGGCTCGACCATGCCCTTTGCAGCAAGCACTACGATCACAATCAGGATCACAATCCACATTTAGACACCATGCTCGCTTGTTCTTGCATCGGCTGAGCTGAGATCGGTCGAGAGCGAAGTGTGCGCAGTTCTTTGCATACTCATTCTGCACCTCGACCCGTTCTTTTGCTGCAAAGCGCTCATAATCTCACCGTATCGCCGGTTCCCAATGGTCAGACAAATGCAATGTTTCTCTTGCACCACGAGCTTCAGTCGCTGAGGAGAGCACCGCATGGCTATGCAGTATGCAAGTGACGCGCCAACTATGGAGCAGGAGATTGGCGCGACGGGCCCTGACCCGGTCCCCCGCGTCCAGACGGACCCGGCACCGATGAAAACGGCGACAAAGCTCTATTCGGTCCGCAAGCTCATGCTCGGCTCCGCTAGCCGTGTCATCTATCTCGGTCTGGTCACCATGATCGGCCTCTTCCTGACACCCTTCACCCTGCGCACCCTGGGCGCCGAACAGTTCGGCCTCTGGGCGCTCGCCAACGCCTTCATCGGCTACTACAGCATCCTCGACCTCGGCCTCTCGGGCGCCGTCTTCACCCACATGTCGCATGCCCTCGGTGCCCGCGATTCGCTCGCCGGCAGCCGCATCTACAGCACCGGTCTCGCCATGTTCTCGGCCACCGGCGCCGTTCTGCTCGGCATCACGCTGGTCCTGGCCGCAGTTCTCTCCCAGGTCTCGCACGCGCACGGCCACCGGATTGCCCTCATTGTGCTCATCTGCGGCATCTCGGCGGCCATCGGCTTCCCCATGCGCGCACCCTATGGCGTCCTCAACGCCGGCTCGCACTTTGAAGTCACCTCGTGGATTAACATCTTCGCGGCTGTCCTGAGGACCGGCGCAACGGTCTATGTGCTGAAGCATGGCTACGGCGTCATCGGCCTGGCGCTCGGCTATCTCTTCGCCTCCCTGCCCGGTTACGTCTGCGTCCTGACCGCTGTGCACCTCAAGTACCCCTTTATCCACTTCCGCATCCGGGGCGCGTGGGACGCAGTCACGGCGAAGAAGCTCTCCCGCTTCGCCTTCCCGGTACTGATCGGCCAGGTCGCCGACCGTCTCCGCCTGCAGAGCGATGCCCTCATCGTCTCCTTCGGTCTTGGCCTCGCCGCCGTTGCGCACTACAATGTGGCCTCGACGCTCGTCATGTACTACACCGACGGCGTCATGGCGCTGGTCGGGGTCATCACGCCCATCATTGCCATGCAGCACAGCGCGGGCGACGCGGCCGGCATGCTGAAGAGCTTCTTCACAGGGACCCGCGCCTCGATCGTCATGGGCACCTTCGCCGGCTTCGGCATGATCGCCATCGGCCACGCCTTCATCGCGCGCTGGATGGGCCCGGCGCTGCTCGACGCTTACCCGGTGCTCGTCATGCTCACGATCGCCATGTTCTTCGACCTGTGGCAATCGACCGGCGTGTCCTCGCTCTATGCCACCATGAACCAGAAGGCTTACGCCAAGATCAACCTGCTCGAGGCCGGCATCAACGTCGTGCTCAGCCTGCTGCTGGTTCGGCGGTATGGCATGATCGGCGTCGCCGTCGGCACGCTTTTGCCCGGCATCTGTGTCCGCACCCTCGTCCAGCCCTGGATCGTCCAGCAGAAGCTCGGCATCCCCATGAAGAGCTACCTGTTCAGCAGCGGCCGCACCTTCTTACGTTCGGTCGTCTGCCTGATTGTTCCGGCCTTCGTCGTCATGCGCTGGCTTGAGCCCACCTATCTCTCGATCGTGACCGTCAGCCTGGCCGCCTTCCTGCTCTTCGCCGCCCCGATCTGGCTCTGGGAGTTCGAAGGAGTCGGCTACCTCCACGTGCGCCAACTCCTGCGCGCCCGCCTAAGCCGCTCCGCCGCTTAGCAGCGCTGCTACGACCCGTCTCTCCGTACTTCCGAAGTGAACCTGCGTCTGCCATGTTCGTGCGCTGGCTAGTCCCTGGGCCGTCGCCCCTGATCCACCCTGCTAAACTGACCATTCCGATGGCAAAGTTCTATCTCACCACGCCGATCTACTACGTCAACGCGCGCCCGCACATCGGCCACGCCTACACTACCTTGGTCGCCGACACCATCGCCCGCCGCCACCGCCTGCTCGGGGACGACACCTTCTTCCTCACGGGCACCGACGAGCACGGCCAGAAGATCGAGCGCAGCGCCGCAGCCGCGGGTGTCCCGCCGCAGCAGTTTGCCGACGAAGTTTCCGCCGCCTTCAAGTTCCTCTGGGACCGCATGGGCCTCACCTACACGGACTACATCCGCACCACGGACCTCCGCCACAAAACAGGCGCCCAGAAGCTCTTCGCCGACCTGCACGCCCGCGGCGAGATCTATCTCAGCTCCTACACGGGCCAGTATTCGATCGGCGAAGAGATGTTCATCGAGGGGCCGCCCGGCACCATCGGCCCCGACGGCAAGCCGACCGAGACCGTCACCGAAGAGAACTTCTTCTTCAAGCTGTCCGGGTATCAGGAACCACTCATCCGCCTAATCGAAAGCGATGAGTTCGCAATCACTCCCGAATACAGGAAGAACGAAGTACTCAGCTTCTTGCGCGGACCTGTCGCGGCCGTAATGCATGACGTAGTAGATAAGTGGGAAGGGCCTCTCGACGCGGAAGGAATGGAAGCAGCAGAACAGTCTGCTGTCCGTGAAGGCACTCTTTTAGAGTCTGCCTCAGGAGAGTTCTACGTCCCCGGAGCCCTGCGCGACCTCTCCGTCTCCCGCAGCTCCTTCACCTGGGGCATCCCCGTTCCTGAACCAGCTGCCTCGGAGACGAATCAGAGGCACGTTATTTATGTCTGGCTCGACGCCCTGGCCAACTACATGACCGCCGTAGGCTACGGCAGCGACGCTTCCGAAGACGTCGCCAAGTTTGAGAAGTACTGGCCCGCCGACCTGCACCTTGTCGGCAAGGAAATCATCCGCTTTCACTGCGTCTACTGGCCCGCCTTCCTGCTGGCCGCCGACCTGCCTTTGCCGAAAGCCGTCACCGCACACGGCTGGCTCCTCTTCGACGACAGCAAGATGTCGAAATCAAAGGGCAACATCGTCCGCACCGAGACCATCCTCGACGCCTTCGGCACAGAGATTTACGCGAAGCAGTTTCCGGACTCGACCCAGCGCGAACAGGACCTCTTCGCCACCGACGTTCTCCGCTACTTCCTTCTTCGCGAAATCCCATTCGGCCAGGACGGCAGCTTCAGCTTCGAAGCCATGATCACCCGCTATAACGCCGACCTCGCGAACGGCTACGGCAACCTCGTTAGCCGTACGCTTAGCATGATTCGGAAGTACTTCGAGGGTCTTATCCCGGACCCCTTGCTATTGAGTGTGTCCCTAGATGACGAGGTGCGTTTCACAGTAACAGCATGCGATGAAGTCAAGTCAACTCTGGTTGAGGCCCCATTCACTACAGCCTTTCGTTTTGAACGATCTGCTCTTAACGGGGCGCTCGAAGTCTTGAACCGCTTGATTGGCTTTCTTGATCTTTTCCTCACTGAGCAAGCACCTTGGCGTACTTTGGTCGGTTTGCCAGATGAACTTACAACAAATCGCCGAGCTCTGATCCTCTACACTGCCGCTGAATCCATACGCATCATTACCGCTCTGCTCTACCCGATCCTCCCTAACGCCACCGCCAAAGCCTGGGCTCAACTAGGTCTCGGCGACATTG
>CAXTLS010000007.1:0-88763 GCA_964245235.1 uncultured Acidobacteriaceae bacterium | reverse complement strand
GGGTGTGGGTGCCGAGCAGGGCGGTCACGCGGCCGTCGAGATACCAGCCGAGCGCGACTTTCTCGCTGGTCGCCTCGCCGTGCAGATCGATCAGGATCACCTTGGCGGTGATCTGCGCGAGCAGCTCGTCGGCCTTGCGAAACGGGTCATCGCAGGAGGACATGAAGACGCGCCCCTGGAGATTGATGACCGCGTAGGTCTGGCCGCCGTCGAGCTCGCCCTGGTAGACGCCGAAGCCCGGTGTGCCGACGGCATAGTTCGCCGGGCGCAGGATGCGGCGGCCGCGACCGTGCGAGTGCGCCGGCACCGTCATGTACTCGAAGATCTCGCGTTTGTCCCAGATGTGATTGCCGGTCGTGATAACGTGGGCGCCAAGATCGAAGAGCTCCTCGGCCAGCGAAGGTGTAATGCCAAAGCCGCCGGCGGCGTTTTCGCCGTTGATCACGAGGAGATCGACCTGGTGTGTCTCGAGGACGTGGGGTAGATGTTCGCGGACAATGTGGCGGCCCGGGGCGCCAAAGACATCGCCCACAAAGAGAATCTTCACTGGGTGATGCTAGCACGGGATGACCGGAGCGAAGACCTGTGGTACTTTGCTCTGCATGGCACAGAGTGCTCGTTTTGCGCTGAGTCTGCGGGTCCTTACGGTTCTGGCGATGAAGCCCGAGGAGATGTTGACCTCGGCTACGATCGCCGGTGAGCTTGGCGAAAGCGCCGTGATGGTGCGGCGGACCTTTCTCCTGCTCCATAAAGCCGGGTGGATCGTGCAGCGCAAAGGGCCGAACGGCGGCGCCAAGCTGAAGGCAACTGCGAAACAGATCGGCCTGGGCGACCTCTTCGTCGCGGCCACGGGCGAGTGGCTGTCGGGCGAGGACAAGTCCGTTGAACCGCTGCTGAAGAAGGTACGTTTCGCCGCCGTGACGGCGATGAACGAGACCTCCCTGGCGCAGGTGGTGAAGCGGGCCCGGAAAAGCTAGTCGGCTTCGGCCGGCGCCTACTTGAGGGGCTCGGTCTGGGGTTGCGCGTGGAGTTCCGCGCGCGGCTCGGCTGGGGCTTGCTGCGGCTTGGCCTGCGGTCGCATGAGCGGGAAGAGGATCACGTCGCGGATTGACTTTGAGCCGGTGAGCAGCATGGTCAGGCGGTCGATGCCGATTCCCTCCCCTGCCGTGGGCGGCATGCCGTAGCCGAGCGCGCGGACATAGTCCTCGTCCATCGTGTGGGCCTCATCGTCGCCCCGATCGCGCTCTTTGAGTTGGTCTTCGAAGCGCTTGCGTTGCTCGTCTGGATCGTTCAGTTCGGAGAAGGCGTTGCCTACTTCGAAGCCGCCAATGTAGAACTCGAAGCGCTCTACCCAGTCGGGTTCGTCGGGCTTTTGCTTGGAGAGGGGAGATACGGCCAGAGGAAAGTCGTAGATGATGGTGGGCTGGATGAGGTGGCGCGCGAAGGGACTTTCCCCTAAGTGCTCGAACAGGAGAGCAATCACCTTCCCCAACGGGTCGCCTTGACCAAGGAGGTGGTATAGGCGTCGAAACTCGACGCCGTGGAAGGTAGCAATCTCTGCTGGTGTTGCTTGCTCTGAGATTGGTGAATCCCATATAGCGTCGGAACATTCCGAAGCGATCTGGCGAAAACGTTCATGAAGAAAATCTCTCAATGATATGGAATCAGCAAAAGTGCCGTGCATGGGAGGTAAGCCACAACCGTGCGGCCAGAATTTGATGATCGCTTCGCGCATGGAGAGCCTGGTCCACTTGCTTAGGTCAATGTAAGTCCCGCAGAAATTACAGATCGTCATGCCGTTTGCTTCTGTGGCTACGAAGGTTACAAGTTCCTCCGTAAGCTGCATCAGGTCGTGGTAGTTCGCATAAGCCTGGTAGAACTCGAGCATGGTGAACTCGGGGTTATGCTTCGTGCTCACCCCCTCATTGCGGAAGTTGCGGTTGATCTCGTAGACGCGGTCGAGGCCGCCGACGACGAGGCGCTTGAGGTAGAGTTCGGGCGCGATGCGGAGGGAGAGCGGGATGTCGAGCGCGTTGTGGTGCGTCTTGAAGGGGCGGGCGGCGGCTCCACCGGCGATGGTGTGGAGCATGGGGGTTTCGACTTCAAGGTAGCCGCGGGTGTCGAAGAACTTGCGGATGGCGCGGAGGATGGCGGCGCGCTTGACGAAGACCTCGCGAACGTTGACGGGATTGTCTTCCACAGCCTCGATGGAAGGCTGCGAGGCCTCGCTGGCACTGACGGCGACAGGACCCGGCGCGTCTGACTTGTCGGCGAGGGAGGGCGCGTGCGTCACCTGCTTGGCGGTCTGACCGGTGTTCATGAAGAGATCGACGTAGCGCTGCCGATAGCGAAGCTCCGTATCCTCGAGCCCGTGGTACTTATCAGGCAGGGCGAGCATAGCCTTGGTCAGAAAGGTGAGCGCAGGCTGCCCGTCGACTGCGCTTAAGTGGACCGTCAACTCGCCTGTGCGCGTGCGGAACAGGTACCCGCGAACGCCGACATGATCACCAAGGTCGAGGAGCTTGTAGAGCGCGAATAGCTCCTCTCCTACATCATCTTTGCGAACATAGATCTGAAGCTGCCGGCCGCCCTGCTGGAGCTGCGCGAACCCCGCCTTGCCCTGCACACGAATCGCCATGATGCGGCCTGCTATCGAGATAGTCGGGTGCACCGCCTCAAGCTCCTCGCCGGTCGCCGGGTCGTATTGCGTGCGGATCTCCGGCACCGTGTGCGTGGCAGCGTAGCTGTTCGGATAGGGCTGCTGGCCAAGGGCTGCAATCTGGTCGCGCTTCTCGCGGCGCAACTGGTAGAGGTTCTGCTCGAAATCTGACTCGGACACGCGTAGTTCCTTCTCTGGGAGGCTTGACGCTCCAGTATAGCGAGCGCAATCGGTCGAGCTTTGGACTCACGGAATATCGTTCATCGCCTGCTCGGTAGCATAAGCACCCTGGCCCGGCGCATCGGCGAAGACCCACACCCCGTGGAACGGCTTACGCAGCTCGGGGTAGGCGGCAAGCAAGGCGCTCATGGCGGCGATGTTGCGCCTGCGTGCAGCCGCCTGATCGGCCAGTGGATCGACCTTGAGGTGCACGGCGACGTCAATGCTCGGAGTGTTCAGCGAGTCATCCGTACCCAGGCTGGTGAAGCGGTACTCCGTACCATCTTTCGCCTTAACGACGAGCGGGACATCCGCCGTGATGCCTTCGGAGAGCGCGGGCGGCGCGGCAGAGGTCGCCTCGTTCCTCAGCTTTTCCAGGTGAGAGCTCTGGACGAAGCCTGCGGGCTGCAGCAGGTTCTCGGCCTCCTGGAAGTAAAGCCACGCGCTCCACGGCTCCCGGCGTGCCACCATCTGGCGGGCCTCGGTCCAGTACCAGAGGCCGTTATGACTGCCGGCCGTGGTCGCTCTGGGGTAGAGGCCGGCCATGAGCCACTTCCCTTGCTCCTGGCGCAGCAGGAAGGAGAGCCGCCATGGCGCAGCGCTGGTACCCGCGTCGACGATCACGAAGGCGTACTTGCCGGGCGGGAGCGCCGGAATCAGGAAATCAGCCTCTGCCGCCGAGCGGTTCAGCGTACAGAAAAACTGCGCGTCGGTAGCGCCCCCATCGGCGGTACGCTTCAGCGTGGATGCGTCGAGCAGGTAGACCTGGTCGACCACAAGGCTGCCCCCCTTGAGCTTCGGCGCGGTGATCGCGACCACGTCCGAGATGGCCGCGAAGTCCTTTGCGACTTCAGCCACGCTCAGCAAGCGGAGGCCGGCGGCGTCGCCTGCCTGCATCTTTGCGGCGAGATCCTTTGCCGTCTGCGCTAGGGTGTCTCGATCGCCAGCGGTCATCTGCGACTGCGTCGTACAGCTCTCGGCCCGCGCGAGCCGGATCATAGAAAAGGGTAAAACTGCGGCTAAGGCTACCGTCGCGGCGAGTTTGATCAGGCGCTGCATGTGGAGCGAACCTCGGTCCCGGTGGCACTGGCAACCTTGTCAGTCTAGTACAAAGTGGGACAGGGTCGTTGTGGTCGTTGTCGATCGCAGCCGGCCGTCGAAGCGCGTAGACTACGTTCAGATAGGTGGCTCTGTCTCTGAGACCTTGTTGGGAGCCACGCGTCCTACAGAAAGCGATGCAGCGACCAACTCCAATCCGATTCTGTTTGGCCTTCCTGGTCCTCGCGGGAGCCGGGCGGTGCATCCACGCTGCTACGCAGATCGGCGCCACTCTGCCCCCAAGACGCTCGACCGCGGTTCCGGCGACTGTCCCGACCTCACTGGTCACGCCATCTACCAGCTTTACCTCCCAAGCGGCGGCGGCTCCCCAGACCCCGGCACAGCGACCTGCCCGGCACGCTGAGGTCACCTACTCCCAGGGTCAGCTTGCCGTTAAGGCAGATAACTCCAGCCTGAACCAGATTCTGCGCGAGATCGGCCGGCAGACCGGCATAAAGATCACCGGTGGCGTGACTGACGAGCGCGTCTTCGGCAACTATGGGCCGGCGCCCACCTCCGATGTCCTCGCCGCTTTGCTCGACGGCACAGCCAGCAACCTTCTGCTGCTGCAAAGCGATGCTAGCACCCCGGGTGAGCTGATTCTGACGCCGCGCCAGGGGGGACCCACACCGCCCAACCCCAACGCTCCCGGCTTCGACGATGAGGGCTCAAGCGACGATGCCCAGCAGCCTCCGCCTCCTGTCAGGAACACAGTGACCCCCGAGGGAGTTCCGGCAGCAGCCATTGGCTTTGGCGGCAACAACCAGGCCTCTCCGAGCACCACGCCAGCGGCGACGACTGATCCTAACGATCCAAATGCGGTCAAGACACCACAGCAAATCTACGAGCAGCTGCAGCGCTTACGTCAGCAACAGCAGCAGACTCCACACCCGTAAGATTCAGCCCAGGGTGCGCTTCGGGTTATCCGTTCGGGCGGCAGCATGATCAGCCTTCGATCGCCCGGACCGTTCCCACACTGACTGCGGAACGAACCGCAGCAGCCTTGCGAGCGTGGATGCGGAAGAGCGCGAACATCGCGTGGCAAACTCCATAGGCAATCAGCACGCCCGCCGCCATCGAAGCCAGAACCGCGCATACCAACACGATCGAAATACTCAAAACCCACCCCTTATATCTGGCGCACTTACCAATCTTGCCTGAACGCCGGATCGCTACGGCTCTTATTCTTACAAATGTCCGCGCGAATTCGTATCAGCTCCATGAAAAGCATATTGCTTGATCGGGTACATGTTCCCCTTTGAGGAACTTCCATCCACAAGCCGGAGGTTAGGGCGGCGCTGCGATCTTGGCAGAGATGCCGTATTCTAAAAGCTTGGCTGTATCCCCGCCACAGACCTCTATGGGCATCACTCACATCACGGTACGCGGCGCGCGCCAGCATAATCTGCGCAACGTGAACGTCAGCATTCCGCGCAACACCCTGACCGTGGTCACCGGACTTTCGGGCTCGGGTAAGTCATCACTCGCCTTCGACACTATCTACGCGGAGGGCCAACGTCGCTACGTGGAGACGCTTTCGGCCTACGCGCGGCAGTTCCTCGACCAAATGGAGCGGCCCGATGTTGACGCCATCGACGGTCTGTCGCCGGCCATCTCGATCGAGCAGAAGACGACCAGCCGCAGTCCGCGCTCGACGGTCGGCACAATCACCGAAATCTACGATTACCTGCGCCTGCTTTATGCTTCTGTCGGCCAGCCGCATTGCCCGAACTGCGGGCGGACCATCTCGCGCCAGTCCGCGGAGCAGATCGTCGAGCGGATCGTCACGCTTGCTCCTGGTGAACGCATCACGGTCTACGCGCCTATCGTGCGCGGCCGCAAGGGCGAGTTTCGCGAAGAGCTAGAGGCTCTCGACCAGCAGGGTTTCCGGGCCCGTATCGACGGTGCGATGACGGAGCTGACCGAGGGTATGCGACTCGAAAAGCGCAAGAACCATACCGTCGAGGCGGTTGTCGATCGCATCATCCTGAAACCTGTCGCCGGCGTCGCGGCAGCCGAGTCGGGCGCGCCGCCGATCTACGACACGCGCCGGCTCGAGACCTCCGTCACCAAGGCGCTGCAGATGGCGAATGGCCTCGTGCTGATCGCCATTCACGGCATGGAGGAGACGCTCTACTCCTCGTCGATGGCCTGTCCCGATTGCGGGATCAACGTGCCGCGGCTCGAACCCCGCAGCTTCTCCTTCAACTCGAACTACGGCGCCTGCCCCGAGTGCCACGGCCTCGGCAGCATCTACGACTTCGACCCCGCGAAGACCATCGCGGACTGGTCGAAGCCGCTGCTCGACGGAGCCATGGGGCCGGGTTCGGCCTCGCAGTATCTTCTAAGGCTGATCAAGCTGGCTGCGGAGAAGTACAAGATCAACCTCAAGCAGCCGTTCAGCGACCTGACCAAGGTCCAGCAGGACCTGCTGCTTTACGGCCCGCCGAAGGGCGAATCGAGCCGTACCGGCTTCCACGGCATCTTTGCCTACCTGCGCAGCAACCTTGAAGAGACCAAGTCCGAGGGCTACCGCGAGTACATGATGCAGTACATGTCCGCGACCACATGCCCGCGCTGCAAGGGCCGCCGGCTGCGACCAGAGTCGCTCGCCGTCACCGTGCCGATCAGCGGGAAACCTGCGTCCATCGCGGACTTTACGGCCCTGCCGCTCGAGCGGGCGCTGACCGGCGCCGAAACGATGCATTTCACGGGACGCGACCGCATCATCGCCGACCGGCTACAGCGGGAGATCATCGAGCGGCTGGAGTTCCTGAACGCCGTCGGGCTCGGCTACTTGTCGCTCGACCGATCGGCGGCGACGCTCTCGGGCGGCGAGGGCCAACGCATCCGGCTGGCGACCCAGATTGGCTCGAAGCTGCGCGGTGTGCTGTACGTGCTCGATGAACCATCGATCGGCCTGCACCAGCGGGACAACCAGCGGCTAATCACCGCGCTTGAAGCACTTCGCGACCTGGGCAACACCGTGCTTGTGGTCGAGCACGATGAAGATACGATCCGCAAGGCCGACTATGTCCTCGATCTCGGCCCGGGTGCGGGCAAGAACGGCGGCCACCTGATTGCGAGCGGGACGCCGCAGGAGGTGATGGACAATCCAGAGTCCCTCACCGGGCAGTATCTTGCCGGCAAGATCGAGATCGTCGCACGGGCCACACCGCGACCGCTGACGGGCAAGTGGCTGACCGTTGAGGATGCGCACTCGCACAACCTACAACACGTAACGGCGCACTTCCCTATCGGTGTCATGACCGTTGTCACCGGCGTCAGCGGCTCGGGCAAGAGCACGCTGGTGAACGACATCCTCTATCGCTCGCTGGCTAAGGAGCTGTACGGATCGCGCGAAGAACCAGGCCAGCACGGGGCCGTGCGCGGCATCGACCAGCTCGATAAAGTCATCCAGATTGACCAGTCGCCGATCGGCAGAACCCCGCGCTCGAACCCGGCCACGTACACCGGCGTCTTCACGGCGATGCGTGATCTGTTCGCGATGCTGCCGGATTCGCGCGAACGCGGCTACAAGCCGGGACGGTTCTCCTTTAACGTGCAGGGCGGTCGCTGCGAGGCCTGCCAGGGCGAAGGCCAGCGGCGGATCGAGATGAACTTCCTGCCGGACGTCTACGTGCTCTGCGATGTCTGTAATGGTCGGCGTTACAACCAGGAGACGCTTACGGTCAGATTCAACGGCTACTCGATCGCCGACCTGCTTGACCTGCCGATTGCCGATGCACTGCCCATCCTCAAAGACATTCCAACCGTCGCCGTGAAGTTGCAGACGCTGGTCGACGTGGGGCTCGGCTACATCCACCTGGGCCAATCCGCGACGACGCTCTCGGGCGGTGAAGCCCAGCGGATGAAGCTCGCCCGCGAGCTCTCGAAACGGCAGACCGGCCGCACGCTCTACCTGCTCGATGAGCCAACCACTGGGCTCCACTTCGACGACGTGCGCAAGCTACTTGAAGTGCTGCATCGGCTGACCGACCTGGGGAACACGGTAGTCATCATCGAGCACAATCTCGACATCATCCGCAATGCCGACTACCTGCTGGACATGGGGCCAGAGGGCGGCGAAGGCGGCGGCCGCGTCATCGCACATGGCACGCCGGAGCAGGTTGCCACCGTTCCAGCATCGCACACGGGGAGCTTCCTCTCGCGGCACTACTCACTGAAGCCGAGCGGCAGCAATGGCGCTGGCGGGCTGAGCCATGCAGGTCCGCAGCCAGACAATATCGTCGCTGCCGCCGATCGCAAGAAGGAAGCGCGCGGCAAGTTTATCGCGCCTGAAAAGAAGACCGGCATGCCGACCACACGGACCGCTGCGCCCACCCCCGCCAAGGCCGCCAGGAAGGCTGTCGGAAGGCCGAAGAAGAACGCATGAGCGCCGACCCACTGGACGAGATCCGCCTGGGCGGTTGGGAAGCTCCAACGGGCCCACATGGTGCTGAGGAGCGGCTTCCATCCGGCATGGTTCCCCACCTCGGCCATGCCCTCCTGTTCATAGCGATCGCGGGTCTTCTCCTGCTCGGCTCGCAAGCTGTGTTGCTGCTGCCGCTGATGCATGGCGACAGTTCGCCGCTGACCGTGAGTCTGCAGCATCCCAAGCTGCTGCTCGGGTCAGAGGCGGCAACGTACCTCCTGACGATCGCCATCTGCTGGTTCGTCTTCCCGTTCCTCTGGCACCGCAGCTTCCTGGCGGGGATCCAATGGAACGGCGCGACGGCGCTGCGCCTGGCATCGAAGCTGATCCCGCTGGGCATCCTGAGCGGATGGACGGTGCAGGCCATCTCAAGCCTGATCTCGATGCCGAAGTCCATCCCGATGGACGACTTTTTCCGCTCGGTCTCGGACGTCTGGCTGGTTACGTTCTTCGGAACGTTGCTGGCACCGGTCTTCGAAGAGGTCTGCTTCCGCGGCTTCCTTCTGCCGGCGTTCACGATCGCCTTCGACTGGCTCGGGCCCATGCTTTGCTACGTCTTCAGCTTCTCACTCTGCCGGCTGCGAGGCGTGCCGCCGCCCGAGCACATCTTTCCCTTTCGCGAGGATCGCTCCGCCACCCTGACCGAGGGAACCGGCAACATGGCCTTCCGCAGCGTGCCGGCAATCCTGCTCTCGAGCGTGATCACCAGCGCCCTCTTCGGCTTGCTGCACGCCCAGCAGCTCGGCTATACGTGGGCCGCCGTGCTGCTGCTCACGGCAGTCTCGCTGTTACTCACTGCAGTGAGGATTCGGACGCGCTCGGTGGCCTGCTCGGCGCTGGTCCATGGCAGCTACAACTTCTCGGTCTTCCTGGTGCTCTTCATCGCCACTGGCGGCTATCGGCATCTCGACCGCGTGATGCGTTAGCCCTCGTGCCCCCACAGGCCGGCTTCGCTACAATCGGGTCTATGCCGACGGACGCTCGCAGCTCCCTGCTCAACCTGATCGCGACACTCTCCTTCAAGCTGGGAGATTTCGTGCTCGCCAGCGGCCAGCGCAGCGACTACTACATCGACTGCCGGACGACGACGCTCCATGCCGAGGGTGGACGGCTGGCCGGGCTGCTCCTGTACGAGTTGATCCGGGAGCGCTTCCCTCAGGCCGAAGCCGTGGGCGGCCTAACCATGGGCGCCGATCCGCTGGTGTCGAACACAGCCAGCGCAAGTGCCTGGGCAGCCGCCGAGTATGCCGAGATTAACGAGCTCTCCGGCGCGCTCGAGTTCGAATCGGCCGATGAGCCGGAGCCGGCGCTGGTCCACGGCTTCCTGGTGCGCAAGGCCGAGAAGGCGCACGGTACGGGCCGGCGGATCGAAGGCTTCCTGAAGACCGGCGCATCGGTCATCATCGTCGATGACGTATGCACGACCGGCGGTTCGACCATCACCGCCATCGAAGCAGCGCGCCAGACCGGCATGGAAGTGGTTGGCGTGCTGTGCCTGGTCGACCGCGAGCAGGGCGGACGCGCGGCGATCGAAGCCGCGGCAAATGGCGCACCATTTATAGCCCTCTTTACTTCGGACGATGTCCGTGCGGCGCACATCGCGCTGGGGCTCGGCTGAACCCGGCTGGACTGAACATCGTACGCTGCCGGTCAGCTTTCTATAAACTGGAGCAGACATGATTCCTACTCTTGAGTGGACCTCCGCCGGCGTCAATTTCCTCGACCAGACCAAGCTCCCGCTTGAAGAAACCTACGTGCTGGCAACCGACTACAAACAGGTCGCCACCGTCATCCGCGACATGATCGTGCGCGGCGCGCCGGCCATCGGCGTTTCAGCCGCCATGGGGGTCGCCATCGGCATCGACCGCAGCGACGCGACCACCATCGAGGCCTTGACCAAGGAGGTCGACGTCATCTGCGATCTGCTCGCATCGACGCGGCCAACGGCGGTCAATCTCTTCTGGGGCATCCGGCGCATCCGCGACCTGTACAACCGGATGGTCGCAGGCGGCGCGGCTATTCCCATGATCAAAAAGGCCGTCGTCGACGAGGCCTGTCAGATGTACGACGAGGATATCGCCGCGTGCAAGCAGATGGGCGCCTTCGGTGCGGAACTGATGCCGATGAACGGGACGGTCCTGACACACTGCAACGCCGGCGCACTCGCCACCTGCGGCTACGGCTCGGCGCTCGGCGTCATTCGCGCCGCGATCGAGCGCGGCCATTTGATCGACGTGCTGGCTGATGAGACGCGGCCGTTCCTCCAAGGAGCGCGGCTGACCGCGTGGGAGCTGATGAAGGACAACATTCAGACGACCGTGCTGTGTGACAACATGGCGGCATCCTTGATGCAGAAGGGGCGCATCCAGGCCGTCATCGTCGGCGCGGACCGGATCGCCGCTAACGGTGATGTGGCCAACAAGATCGGGACCTACGGCGTCTCCATCCTTGCCAAGGAGCACGGCCTGCCGTTCTACGTAGCGGCCCCCTGGTCGACCATCGACCTGGCCACCCTGACCGGTGACAGCATCCCGATCGAGCAGCGCGCCGCCCGCGAGGTAACCCATTCCAACGGCAAGCAGATGACGCCCGATGGCGTTGGGATCGAGAACCCTGCTTTTGATGTAACGCCGGCGAAATACGTGACGGCCATCATCACCGAGCGGGGTATCTTACGTGCGCCGTACGAGCAAGCGATCCAGGCAATGGCGGCGCAGGAGCAACCGGTACTCGTCTAGCGCCCCCACAGCCGGGGGTACGCCTGTTGCCGCTGTCAACAAGATTTCGCGTGATTCACACGAGCCGCAGAGTTCCCGGTCGCTGCGTACCCGGTCTCCGGGGTCCGGGTGCATCCTGAATAGAGCGTGAGCATTCGATTTCTTAACCCGCGCCTTCGCTCGCTTGTTCGTGGCAATCTTCTAGTGCTCCTGAGCCTTGCAGCGGCCTTCTTCCTGTCCGATTTCCCCCATAATCGCCCGACGCTCCTACTCGCGATACCGGCCGTCTGCTCGGTCCTGGGAACGATCGACACGATCCGCTGCATGCAGCCGAAGTGGAGTTTCTATCATGGCGGCGTCCTGCTCTGCGTCTACATGGACCTGATGGCTATCTGCATGATTCTCTTCTTCTTTCTTTACCCCTATATGTTCTGGGTGTCGGCATCCCACTAGGCGTTCCCGAGTCGCAACCGCGATGCTAAACTGCTGCTAATCAGAACCAAGGGAGATGAAGATGCTTAAAGGTTTTCGGGACTTTCTGCTCCGCGGCAACGTTGTCGACCTGGCAGTTGCGGTCATTATCGGGGCCGCCTTCACTGCGATCGTAACCTCGCTGGTGACCAACATCATTACTCCACTTATTGCCGCGATCGTAGGCAAGCCGGACTTCTCGTACCTCATCCTCACCCTGAACGGCGGCAAAATCCAGTACGGCCTCTTCCTTAACGCCGTCATCTCCTTCATCCTGATGGCGGGCGTGGTGTACTTCTTACTGGTCACGCCGATCAACTACATTCTTGAGAAGGTGCGCGGGCCGCTCGTCACCACAAAAATCTGCGGTGAGTGCCTTTCCGACATTCCTGCCTCGGCAAAGCGCTGCAAATTCTGTGGACAACCGGTAGCCTGAGACACAACATTCCACTCGCAGCACAGGACCAGGAGGCGCGCCAGTGACTCTTTCGTGCAGGCTTGCCTGCCTATTTCCGCTTGCAACCATGCTCCTCGGTGCGCAGACGTCCGTCTCGCCCGACACCCATCTCTTTGGCTACCGGGACGCAGCGCAGCAGGTGAAGTGGGACGCAATCTTTCTTGCTGTACCCGACCCTAAGCTCGCCGGTGAGCACCTTAAGACGCTGACCGCCGCACCTCATTGGGCCAGTTCGCCCGAGGACTACGCGACCGCCGTTTACGTCGCGGATCGCTTCAAAGCGGCCAACTTGAAGACCGAGATCGTACCGTACAAGGTACGCATGAACAAGCCGGCCAGCATCCTGGTCGAAGCGTTCGACCAGGCGGGCAAGCGGATCCTCTCCGGTCCCACACCGGAGCATGTCGATCCCACCAAAGACGGCGGCGATCCGTTTCAGGACGACCCACGCATTCTGCCGGCGTTCAACGGCTCGTCGCCCTCGGGCGACGTAACCGGCGAGGTCGTTTACGCCAACTACGGCAGCCTGGCTGACTTCAAGAAGCTCGCCGAACTCGGCGTCAGCGTCAAGGACAAGATCGTCCTGGTGCGCTACGGCAATAACTTCCGTGGCGTCAAGGTCTACATCGCGCAGCAGTATGGCGCGAAGGGGATGCTGATCTACTCAGACCCTGCGGATGATGGCTACTTCAAAGGTGATGCTTACCCCAAGGGGCCGTACCGTCCAGACTCCGGCGTCCAGCGGGGCTCGGTACAGTTTCTGCCCATCTATCCCGGCGACCCCGAGACGCCCGGAATCGCGTCGACGCTGGACCTGCCCGCATCCCGTCGGCTTAGCCCGGAGAAGATGCGCGCCAGCCAGCCCGACCAGCCCAGCATCCCCGTCAATCCCCTGTCGTATAAGGATGCGCAGCCAATCCTCGCAGCGCTTGGTGGTGCCGAGTCTCCACGCGACTGGCAGGGTGCGCTCCCCTTCACCTACCATCTCGGTCCGGGCAAGGTCACGGTGCACATGAAGCTGGTGCAGGACAGCCAGCTCCGGACGATCTGGGATGTGATCGGGACCATCCCCGGGACGGACACGCAACCGGACTGGGTCGTTGCCGGGAACCATCGCGATGCCTGGGTGTACGGCGCCGTTGATCCCAACAGCGGGACGGCCGCGATGCTCGAGACCGTGCACGGCCTGGGCGTCCTGCTGCAGCAGGGATGGAGGCCGCGACGCACAATCGTGATCGGAAGCTGGGACGCCGAGGAGGAAGGATTGATCGGCTCGACCGAATGGGTAGAGCAGCACGCTGCGGACCTCACGCACGCCGTCGCCTACTTCAACACCGATGTCGCTGTCTCTGGGCCATCGTTCAGTGCGGGCGCCGTGCCGTCGCTGAAGGAGTTCGTCCGCGAGGTCACGAAGGCAGTCCCGAGTCCCGGCGGCGGTACGGTCTACGACCAGTGGAAGACGGACCAGGATACAAAACACGAGCGGCGCGGTATTCGTGGCAGCCGAAGTATTGACAGCGATGCATCGACATCCTCAGCAGGTCAGGAGGTCCATGTCGGCGACCTGGGGTCAGGGTCGGACTACACGCCCTTTCTGCAGCATGTCGGCGTGCCGTCGACCGATATCGGCTCGAGCGGCCCATATGGTGTCTACCACTCGGTCTTCGACAATTACAACTGGTTCATCAAGTTCGCCGACCCCACGTTCGTGTACGAGCAACAGCAGGCCCGCGTCCTCGGCCTCGAGGTGCTGCACATGGCAGACGCCGATGTGCTGCCGTATGACTACGGTATGTATGGCGAGGAGATCGTCGGCTACCTGGCAGCGGCTGAAGAGCACGCCGCCAAGGCAAAGATGGCGCTGGACTTTACTGCAGCGGACGGAGCGGCGAAGCGACTTGCAGCAGCCGGCGCCGCGATCCGGGCGGTGCAGACCAACCCTCCGGCCGATACCGCCGCACTGAACACTGCCCTGCGCGCGGCAGAGGGAGCGCTCCTGAATCCGGTCGGTCTCCCACGGCGTCCCTGGTATAAGCACGCTATCTACGCGCCCGGTGAGTTTACCGGCTACGCAGCGGTCGTGATCCCGGGCGTGAACGAGGGGATTGATGCGCCGGATGCGCCGCGGGCACAGAGCCAGCTCGCATCCCTTGCCGACGCGCTCAACCGGGCGGCAGGGGTCCTTGAAGCGGTAAAGTGAAAGGGCCGCTCGCGATACAAGCGGCCCTCCTCCGATACGTGCGTTAGCTGCGAAGCGCCATCTGCTCGGTCATGATCTGCGTAAGATCGGGCTTCTTGAGCCCGTACTCACTCTCATTGAACTTGTCGACTTTGCTCGACCAGTTCATGCTGCAGAACTTCGGACCGCACATGGAGCAGAACGCCGCTTCCTTGTAGTAGTCGTCGGGCAGCGTCTCGTCATGCATGCCCCGCGCCGTCTCCGGGTCAAGCGACAGCGCAAACTGCTTGTCCCAATCGAAGGTGTAGCGCGCATGCGAGATTGCATCGTCGCGATCCCTCGCGCCCGGACGATGTCTGGCCACGTCCGCCGCATGAGCCGCAATCTTGTACGCAATGATGCCGTCCTTCACGTCCTTCTCGTTCGGCAGCCCGAGATGCTCCTTCGGCGTTACATAGCAGAGCATCGCCGCGCCATGCCAGCCGATCATCGCCGCGCCGATGGCCGAGGTGATGTGGTCGTACCCCGGCGCAATATCCGTTACCAGCGGGCCAAGCACGTAGAACGGCGCGCCGTCGCAGAGCTCGACTTCCTTGTCGACCTGCAGCTTGATCTGGTCCATCGGGATATGGCCCGGGCCCTCAATCATCACCTGCACATCGGACTTCCACGCCTGCCGCGTCAGCTCGCCAAGCGTCTTCAGTTCGGCAAACTGCGCCTCATCGGAGGCATCGGCCAGGCAGCCCGGCCGCAACCCGTCGCCCAGCGAGTAGCTCACGTCGTACTTCGCCATGATCTTCGTGATGCGGTCGAAGTTCTCGTAGAGGAAATTCTGCTTGTGATTCGACGTCATCCACTGCGCAAGGATCGCACCGCCGCGGCTGACGATGCCGGTGATGCGCTTCGCGACCATGGGCACATACTCGATCAGCACGCCCGCATGGATCGTGAAGTAATCGACCCCCTGCTGCGCCTGCTCTTCGATCACCTCAAGGTAGAGGTCGATGTTGAGATCCTCCACTTTCTTTACGCGGCTCAGCGCCTCATACAACGGCACCGTTCCGATCGGCACCGGCGAGTGGCGCAGGATCTGCTCCCGGATCATCGGGATATCCCCGCCCGTCGAAAGGTCCATCACCGTGTCCGCGCCAAAATGAACTGCCGTATGGAGCTTCCGCAACTCTTCGTCAACGTTCGACGTGATCGCCGAATTGCCGATGTTCGCATTGATCTTGCACAGCGATTCAACGCCGATGGCCATCGGCTCGAGTTCCGGATGATTGATGTAGGCCGGGATGATCATCGTCCCTTTGGCAATCTCGGCGCGCACCAGCTCCGGGGCGATCTTCTCCTTATGCGCGACGTAGGCCATCTCTTCGGTGACCAGGCCCTGGCGCGCGAAGTGCATTTGGCTCATATTGCTGTCGCCGGTGCGCGCCGCCTCGGCTCTCCGCTTGACAATCCATTCCGTCCGCGGCGCCGGGACGACGTAATCGTTGCCTTCTGGGCCTGCGCCATGAACATTGCCATTCGAAACCGCGCTGCTTCCGTTTCCGTTTGCGTGGCCATTTCCATTCATACTCATGCGTTGCTCCCCATGCTGAATCTGTCTCGCACGATCGCACAGCGCGATGGGTTGAGTATACGCCGGGAGCCGGACCACATCCGGCGACTCACCGCGAGCGCAAGCGCCACCTGAGCTGGGAGGAGGACGCGCGACGACTCCCATCTGCAGGGACAAGCCACAAACTTGTTTACATCGACGCCGCCTGTCGCTACAGTGCTCCCATCCAAGAAACCTCGCTGCGCGCGATGCAGCGCCTCCACCTCAGCCAGCGAACCATAACTGCTCAAGGAGAGCTTCGCCATGCCGATCCAGCACCGTCTCCGGCTCTGTACTCTTGTTGTCCTCTTTGCCCTTACCTCACTCGCGGCCCGCGCCGCCAAACCTGCCTACGACGCCATCTACGTCTTCGGCGACAGCTATTGCGACGTCGGCAATATCGCGATCGCGACCCATGGCGCCCTGCCGCCCTCCCCGCCCTACTACAACGGCCGCTTTTCAAACGGTCCCATCTGGGTCGAGCATCTTGCCGGCGGTCTCGGCCTGCCGATACTCCCGGCGCTGGCCGGCGGCACCGACTATGCCTTCGGCGGGGCCTACGTTACCGCACCCCAGGTAACGGCCGAGGGGACGATTCCGAGCGTCCCGCAGCAGGTCGCCCTCTACCTGAGCCAGCACGGTGGCAAGGCCGATCCGAAGGCGCTCTACATCCTTGAAGGCGGCGGAAACGACATCCTGAATGCGAGCGGCATCTCGGCCCAGGACCTCGGCTTCCAGATCGCATTGGGGCTAGCGGAGAGCGAACTGCTGCTGCGCAGGGCCGGGGCGAAGAAGTTCCTCATCCCCAACCTGCTCGACGTCGGACAGCTTCCCTCCGCACAAGCCAACGCGAGCTTTGCCACGGCGGCGACTGTCGCCACCAACGACTCGCTCAATTTCCTGCTCGCGGTTGAGCAGCTGATCGAAGGTATCTACATCCGGCGCGTCGACGTCTTCACCCTCTTTCGCTCGATCGCCGCCGATACAACCCACTTCGGCTTCACCAACATCACGACGCCCTGTTTGAACCCCCTGACCGGCGCCGTCTGTGCTGATCCAGCCCACACCCTCTTCTGGGATCTTGAACACCCCACCGTTTTCGGCCATTCCTTCTTCGCCGTCTCGGCTGAAGCCGCCTTGCCTTAGCCACCACGGGCGTGTCGGCGTTCGCTCCGCAGCGACCGTCGACACGCTCACACTCTCCACCCTCCGGACGATTGACCAGGCGGCAAGATGGACTAGACTGAACTAGCTATGAGCTTCGCCTCGAAGAGCCCCGTCAAGATCATCCTCGCCACTGTCGTTATCCTCGCCACCGTCGGCTACCTTGCGGTGACCGGCGTCCGCGATAACAAGAGCTACTACGTGACGATCGGCGAGCTGCACGGCATGGGTGACAAGGCGTATGTCCGGCACCTGCGCGTGGCTGGCAATGTCGCGCCGGGCACCATTCGCCGGGCCGGGACCAACGCCCACTTCGTGCTGCTGGAGCAGGGCAACAAACTCGACGTCGCCTACCAGGGGACCGAGCCACCGCCGGACACCTTCAAGGATGACGCCCAGGCGCTGGCTGTTGGTACCTACGGCCACGACGGCGTCTTTCATGCCACGCAGCTGCAGGCGAAATGCGCCTCGAAGTACGCCCCCGCCGACATGAAAGCACCCAAGCCGACCACCACGGCTAGCGTCGTAATTCCCGCCACGTCCCAGGCCCCTACTTCGCGGTAAGCGCCTTCAGGTACAGGTAATAAAACTGTACGCCGGTATAGAAAGACTCGATGCGTACGCGCTCATCCTTGCCATGCGCGCGCACGTCATCGCGATCGATCCCCACACCGCTGATGCCGTAGCTCGGGATGTTGGCGGCCATCGTGTAGATGCTGTCGCTCGCGCCTGACTCCATCTCGGGAATGATCGGGATCCCCGGCCAGACCTGGGCCACTACCTGCTTAAGCGGCCCAACCACATCGGCCCGCACCGGCGGCGGCGGCAGCGCCTTGCGGTCAGGCGCCACGTCAAAGATCTCCCTGGCGTCATTCTTGTACTTCACCACCAGCTTCGGGTCTTGGAAGATGGCGATCAGCTGCTGGCGCACCTCCTCTTGCGAGTGCCCGGGCAGGATGCGGCAGTTGACGTTCGCCTGCGCCATCGCCGGCAGCGCATTCGGCGCGTGGCCTCCCTGCAGCATGGTCGCCACGCAGGTTGTTCGAAAGATGGCGTTGTAGGTGGGGTCGGCAGCGAGACGCGCCTCGGCGGCGGCATCGACCGGCGTCTTCAGCACGGCACGTATATCGGCCGCCTTTGCAGCCGGAACAAGCTTCGCCATCTCCTCAAGATAGGCGCGCGTCACGGCGTTCAGCTCGAACGGGAACGGGCTCTGCTCGAGCCGGCCCAACGCATCGGCCACGTGATAGATCGCATTATCCGGCGTAGGCAATGAGCTATGCCCACCGGGATTGGTCGCCGTGATCTCGAAGTCGGCATAGAGCTTCTCGGTCGCCTCCACATCCATGCCGACCGCCTTGCCGGCCTCGAGGTCCACGCCACCCGCATCCGGGTTCAGGACGAACTCGGCATCGATCAGGTCGCGATGGTTCTTCAGCAGCCAGTCGACGCCGTTCGATTTGCCTCCCTCCTCGTCGGCCGTGAGCGCGAGAATGATGTCGCGGTCGGGAAGATAGCCCTCCTTTTTCAGGCGTATGAAATCCGTGACGATGATCGCGTCGGCGTCCTTCATATCCTGCGTTCCGCGGCCGTAGAAGTAGCCATCCTGCTCGATGAACTTGAACGGATCGGTGGTCCAGTCTTCGCGCCGCGCCTCGACCACATCGACGTGACAGATTAGCAGGATAGGCTTCAGCGTGCTGCCCGGCCTGCCGCGATAGCGCGCAACCAGATTGCCCTTGCGATCGTTCGGGCCGAGCACCACGAGATCGGCAGCCGGGAAACCCGCACCAAGCAGCCGCTGGCGCATCGCTTCGGCTGCCGTGGTCGTGCTGCCGATTGAGTCGGTCGTGTTGATCTCGATCAACTCTTTGAAGATGTCATGCGAAAGCTGGCGGCTGGCGGGATCGAGCTGTGGCGTTGTCTGGCTGAAAGCCGGCAGGCTGAGTAGCGCGAGGACGAGAAGGGGGGCAAAGCTTCGGTTCACGAGGCGATCCTTGAAGTGGAGGTGCAAGGCAGATGAAGGTGCGTTCGCTCTATACTCGCATGGAGACGAGACGCCCATGGAACCCGCTTTCTGCCAGGTCGCCCAGAAAAACGCCGCCGCCGCGAACGACGTCACTGCCGCCCTGCTGCCGGTCGAGCTGCGCAACTCCTCGAAGATCTACGGCAGCTTCGCCGCGCTCCGCAATGTGTCGCTGCAGGTCGAAGCGGGAAGCTGCACCGTCATCCTGGGCGAAAACGGCGCTGGGAAATCTACCCTGTTGCGCCTCATCGCCGGGCTCATCGCGCCCAGCCGCGGCACGGTCGCCACCTTTGGCGGCACCCCCCAGCAGCAGCGCCGCCGCATTGCCTACATGAGTCATGCGCCGATGCTCTACGACGAGCTCTCGGCGATGGAGAACCTGACCTACTTCGCCGGCCTGCATCGCGACGAGGGCTGTGCCTGCGTTGCCAGCCCGGAGATGGCGCTGCGTGCGGTCGGGCTCGATCCCACGCTGGCCCGCCCCCTTTCGCAGTACTCGCAGGGCATGCGCCAGCGGACCTCGCTCGCGCGTGTCCTGCAGGCTGATCCGGAGCTGCTGCTGCTCGACGAGCCTTTTTCAAACCTTGATGTCGAGTCGGCGGCCCACATGGTTGAGCTGCTTGCCGACTTCCGCACCTGGCCGATCGCCGGCGGGAAGCGCACCATCCTGATGACGACGCACCAGGCACGGCTGGCCGAGCCGCTGGCCGACACGACGCTCACCATGCGCGCCGGGCAGGTGGTCGCGACCGCCGTCCGGGAACTCGTCTTGGAATCATCTCGGGGATGAAGGCGCCCCAGAAAACTAATGCCGCGCGGCTGCTCGATTCGCTCCATATCGTCTACGAGCTGCGGCCGTACGAGGTGGATCCCGACGATCTCACCGCCATCTCGGTCGCCCGCAAGATCGGCCTGCCACCGGAGCAGGTCTTCAAGACGCTGCTCGCCGACACGACGCCCGGCGGTCACGTTTTCGCCGTCGTTCCGGGCGATAGGGAGCTCGATGTCAAGAAACTTGCCCACGCCGCCGGCGCGAAAAAAGCGGAGCTTGCCTCGCTGAAAAAGGTTGAGCCGCTGACCGGCTATGTGCGTGGCGGCGTCACCGTCATGGGCGCGAAGAAGCCGTTTCTCGCCTTTGCGGACGAGACCATCGAGCTCTTCGACGTCATCTCGGTCTCGGCCGGCATGCGCGGCCTGCAGCTGCTGCTCGCCCCGGCGGACTACCTGCGCGCGGCTGAAGCGACGCTCGCCGACCTGACCCGGGTTGTGAACGGATGACGTATCTCCGCCATGTGCTCGATCACCTCCGCAAGGACCTCCGGCTCGAGTGGCGATCGCGCGACTCGATCAACGGCATGCTCTTCTTCGCGCTGCTGGTGGTCATCGTCTTCTCGCTGGCCTTCGAGCCGACGGCAGCCGAGTCGCGCCGTATCGCCGGCGGCATCCTCTGGGTCGCCATCCTCTTCGCCACTATCACGGCGCTCAACCAGGCCTGGACGCGCGAGCAGCGGAACCAGGTGCTCGACGCGCAACGCATGGCTCCCTCGCCGCCCTCCACGCTCTTCCTCGGCAAGGTGCTGGCGAACATGCTCTTCGTCACGCTGGTCGAGGCGGTGCTGGCGCCGCTGTTCATCATCTTTTACAACCTGCACGCGCTCGGGAACGGCTGGCTGCTGGCCGCCGTCATGCCGCTCGGCACCTGGGCGCTGGTCTGCAACGGAACCTTTTTTGCCGCGCTTGGCCTGCGCACCCGCAATCGCGAGCTGATGCTGCCGCTGGTCCTGCTGCCGATCTCGCTGCCCGCCCTGCTGGCCATGATCCAGGCCGCCACGGGGATACTCACGGCCGAGCTCGACCCCATCCAGATCGGGTCGTGGATCCGCCTGCTGGCCGGCTACGACCTCATCTTCACCATCGTTTGCCTGCTGCTTTTCGACACCGTGCTGAATGCCGAATAAGCCCGCCGAATAGCGGACAATCGGGATCATTGCGACGCAGCGGAATCGCGAAAAGCGCGCTAAACTAGAGCCACTATGCAGCGGCCCGACCAACCTGTCAGCTCCATGCAGCTCGCCGGCATCTCCTGGTTCTTCATGACGCTCGTCGTTCTAGCCATTGGCTTCCGCCAGGCGATCTTCATCTCGCCGACCGATGCGGCGCAGGGTGACGTTGGCCGGATCTTCTACTACCACGTCCCGACGGCGATGCTGAGCCTGATCTTTCCATACCTCAACTTCGCCGCCTCGCTGGCGTTCCTCTACTGGCGGCGGCGTGATCCGCTAAAGGCGCTCAACGCCGACGCGTTTGCCGTCACCACGGCCGAAGTGACCGTCGTCTACGCAAGCGTCTGCCTGATCACCGGCAGCATCTGGGGCCGGGCTGTGTGGGGCATCTGGTGGACGTGGGACCCGCGCCTGACCAGCATGCTGCTGCTCTGGCTGCTCTATGTCGCCTACCTCGTCACCCGCCGGCTTTCGGCTACCGGGCAGACCTCGACCCTCGCCGCGGTGCTCGCGATCTTTGCCGCGGTTGACGTGCCGATCGTCTACATGTCCATTCGCTGGTGGCGCACGCAGCACCCTGCGCCGGTCTTTGGCGGTGGGCCGGACTCAGGCATCGACGCCTCCATGCGGCCCGCCTTCTATTGGAACGTCCTCGCCTGGGCCGCCTGGGGAATCTTCCTCTGTGGCTTCCGCTATGCGCTGGAGCGGCGGCGACAATTGGCCGAGCAGGATGCGGCGCTCAGCGCCCTCGAAGCCTCGCTGGAGCTGACCCAATGACTTGGCACAGCCTCTTCAACATGAGCACGATGGAGGGCCGGCACCTGCTCGCGGCCTATGCGGTCGCCTTCACGGCGCAAGGCGGTTACTTCGGCTGGATCGTGTGGAACTGGCGCCTGGTCAAGAAGCGCACCCATTAGTAAGTCGACTGGGATCCACGCAGCCGGGGAACTCCTCCGGCCTCTTTGTCAAAATGATAGCTACTTTGGCGCGCTCGTCATGCCGACTGACGGCACGCTCCTCCTTCCAGACCCTGACTCACCAAAAGATTCCGCAGTAGCCCCTTCTATCGGGATCGGCCTGCGGAAGATCGGCGTACGCTTCGAGCGACTTCCTCACTCTGCGACATATAATTCATCGGACAGGAGAGATATCTAATGCCTATTCTTGGGCCAACCAGTAACCATGAAGAGATCCGCAGCTGGGCTGATCTGCATCGTGCGGTGCCGGCCGAGCTCCTACCGCACATCGTCAACGGCGAGCCGGCGCTGCTTCGCCTTATGCTGGCCGGTCAGATTAAGGATCACCACGACATGCGCGTCCTCACCTGGGAGGAGTTCTTCCTCAAGTTCGACAGCCTGGGGCTGGCCTTCGTCTACGATGACGATGCGACGGGCTACAACGAGATCCTGCAGATCGAGGAGCGTTCGGCGTACCGGCACAATCGCGATCGGCCGGCGACGCTCGAGAACTAGGCGGGCCCGGGGCACCAAGCTGGACGCCTGCGGCCGCCGTCGCTAGACTCGGCAATGGTGATTCGTTCTTCTTCAACCTGGCTGGCATGCCGGTCACTCCCGGCTGCGGGGGCGTTGCTCGGCCTCGTGGTCGGCCTTGCGGGCTGCCGCCGGTCGAACTTCCCCGACGTGCCGGCCGGCTATCGCGAGTTCGCCTACGTGAGCAATGGGGCGAACAACACCGTCAGCATCCTTGACCTGGTCTACCTGCGGCAAGATCGGACGGTGCGGGTGGGCGGCAATCCCTCCGGCCTGGCGGCCAACCCGGTGCGGGATGAGGTCTATGTCGTCAACTCCCAATCAGGTTCGGTGTCGATCATCGACACGGTAAAGAACGATGTCGTGGCGACCATCCCGGTCGGGCGGACGCCGTACTTCATCAGTGTGGCGGCGGATGGACGTCGAGCTTATGTGGCCAATGCGGGCTCGAACGGTGTGAGCGTGATCGACCTCGACCAGCGGCGGGTACTAGCGGTTGCCGGGACGGGTGAGCAGCCGGGGCTGGCGAAGATTGCGCCCGACGGCCGGTCGCTGGTGGTGACGAACCGGGGTAGCGGCAGCGTGTCGATCTTCGATGTGAGCACCGGCGCGGGCAGTACGCCTTTGCGACTCCGGGCGAGCTTTGCGGGCTGTGCGGGGGCGACCGACGCGGCGATTTTGCCCGACTCCTCGAAGGTCTTTGTGGCCTGCTCGGAGGCGCGGCAGGTGATGGCGGTGGGGCTGGCGGTGGCACCGGGATCGTGGGCGGCGAAGCACGACGTATCGCTGCTGAAGGACCACTTCCTGACGCTGCTGGACGTGGGCACGACGCCGGTGCAGCTGGCGCTGAAGCCGGATGGGGGTGAGATCTTTGTCTCGAACTTTGGCTCGGACTCGATCACCGAGATCGCGACCGGGACCAACGAAGTGGGCGGGACGACGATGATCGGGACCAGGCCGGTGCATGGGATCGTGAGTGCGGACAACGGGACGTTGTGGGTGTCGAACTTCGGGGCGGACTCGATCAGCCTGTACAGCATTGACGATGGGCGGATCGAGGGCAGCGTCCATACCGGCTCGGCTCCGGACGCGCTGGCCTTCTCGGCGGACGAGCACCTGCTGCTGGCGACCGACGCCCACTCGGGCGATGTGTCGGTGATCCGGACACAGGGCAAGCAGGGTCCGGCGCTGTTCACGATCATGCCGGCGGGCGGCGCGCCGAACGGCATCGTGGTGAAGGCAATGCAGCGGTAGAGTACCCCCTCCGTACACCGCGCAAATGTGCCAAAGTTGACATTGGGAAGACTTAAGTCTGGACTTAGTCTCCAAAAGTCAACGTGTGCGGCTAAGGTCAGAGTACACAGGGGTTGTTCGATCACAGGCTGCACTTGGTTTCAGAGGGTCAGCATTGGCTGGCGGGTGCCGATTCGTGCCTGGTACCTCCTCCCGTACCCTATACCAAGGTCTCAAAATTTACATTCGAAGGGACTTAAGTTTTGACTTAGACGTCAGAAGTCAGCGTCTGCGCCTAAGGTCCTCATAACAAAAGGGTATTCGCACAGGGGACGCACTTTATTTCCGGGATCAGAGCTGCCTGGCGAGAACGAGCGTGATGTCGTCGGGCTGCTCGTCGGCACCGATCCAGGCGTCGAGCGCCTGCATGACCTGGGCGGAGATGATGTGGAGCGGCTCGTCGCGGTAGCGGGTGACGACGTCAATGAGGCGCTCTTCGCCGAAGTCGCCGAAGTCGTTTTCGGGCTCGGTGACGCCGTCAGAGTAGGCGACGAGGATGTCGCCGACGCGCATCTTGAAGCGGCCTTCGTCGTACTGCATGCCGTCCATGAGGCCGACGACGGTGCCGCCGCAGTCCAGCCGGCGGATGCTGCCGTCGCGGCCGAGGAGCAGCGGCGGCAGCTGGCCGGCGGTCGAGTAGGTGAGCCATGCCGAGGCGGCGTCGTAGTGGGCGAGGAAGAGGGTGGCGTACTTTTCCGGCTGGGTGCTGCGGTAGAGGTGGCGGTTGAGCAGGCTCATGATGCGGCCGGGGGACTCGAAAAGCTCCCCGAGATCGCCGGAGCGGCCGTCGCGGCTGACCGTTAGACCAGCCACAGACGAAGCAGAATAGATGACCTCTTCGCTGGCGAATCGGTAGGCGCGGACGGCGGAGTGGAGGGTGGCCATGAGCAGCGCGGCCGAGATGCCCTTGCCGCTGATGTCGCCGAGCGCGATGCCGACGCCGGTTTCGACGCGGCCGGTGGCGGTGCCGGGGGCGTCCTTGTAGAAGACGAGGAAGTCGTAGTAGTCGCCGCTGACGGAGCGCGCCGGGCGGCAGACACCGTGCAGCTCGAGCGTGGGCAGGTCGCGGACGGCGGTCGGGAAGAGGTTGGCCTGGACCTCCTGCGCAATGGAGAGCTCGTTTTGGAGGCGTTCTTTCTCCTTCTGCTCGCCGAGCAGGCGCTGGAGCGAGACGGACATCTGGTTGAAGGATCGGCTGAGGCCGGCGAGCTGGTCGGTACGGGAGACGGCGATGCGGTGGTTGAGGTCGCCACGATCGATCGACAGGGTGGCTTCGTAGAGATCGTGGACGGAGGCGGTCATGGTGCGGCTGAGCCGGATGGCCATGACGAGCGCGAGGATCTCAATCAGTCCAAAGAGAATGCAGAGCGCGATGAGGCCGACACGGATGGTGGAGGTGACGATGCCGCCGAGCGAGGCGCCGAAGAGCTGCAGGTAGAGCAGTGAGGGCCGGGAGTCGACCGTGATGGGAACGCCGTCCGGCTTGCCTGTCTCCCAGTCGATGACGTTGAGGGTGGAAAAGAAATGGACGGGAATGTCAACGAGACCGAGTGATGGGGGCTCGGTGCCACCGGAGACATAGTGGGAGGATGGAGGGCGCTGATGTTTCGTGGGTGGGGGTTGGGCGGGCCCGGTATCCGCGGTAGCTTCGGGCGAGAGGCCGGCGCGGCCCAGGCCCTCGGCGACGTAGTCCATGAAGCCGCTGTCCACCGGCAGGCTGCTGATGATGGTAAGCAGCCGTCCGTCGGCGACCCGCTGCTGATTAATGGTGGTGAGGTAGGTCTCGCCGCCGTCGAGGACGAGCGCGTGGAAGCTGCCGCCCTTCAGCTCCACCGCCCAGGCAGGCAGGCCGAGGGGCGTTGTGGGGTGGGGGGCAGAGTGACCCAGGTCGAAGGGCGTGCCGTTGAGGAAGGCTTCGAGGCGGCGATGCTGGCGCGGTCCCTTGATGGTGATGGCGGCCGCGTGCTCGGAGGCGCTGAGGTCGTCGGTACGCGACTTCGATTCGGCATCGGAGCGGATGCCGAAGAGCGGGGCGACGCGGGCGATGAGGCCGGCGTTGTCGGCGCTCATCTGCTCGAGCTCGGCCTGGGCGCGGGTGTCGGCAAGGTGGATGGCGAACTGGCCGGCGGCGATGTAGGTGGAGATGGTGACGAGCGTGATGCCGAGCACGACCGGGGCTAGGCCGACGAGCAGGTAGGTGAGGATGAGCTTGTTGCGCAGGCTCCACAGCATGCGGTTGCGGATGAAACGGACCAGCAGCGGGATGGCGACGACCACGAGCGCGATGACGATGAAGACCTGGAGCACCCGGAAGAGAGTGCCGAGCGCGCCGGGTACGAAGCTCAGCCCCTCCGAGAGAAAGAAGGCGACCGAGAGCCAGATAGCCGCGCCCGCGAGGCCGTTGTGCGGGGTGCGCCGAAGCCAGCTGAGCAGCGTGGCGCGGAGGGTTGTGGGCGGCTGGCCAGGCATTGCGGGCGGGGGCATTGTCCGGTCAGCCCTCCTGCTCGGCTTCGCGCGCGAGGCGCAGGGTGTAGCGGGTGGCGGAGAAGTGGGCGCCGGCGAGCAGCAGCAGGCCGGAGAGGAAGGCCCACATCATGAGGCCGACCGAGATGTAGAAGGGGCCATAGACGGACTGGAAGTCGAGCCACGGCAGGGCCAGCATGTAGAGGTGCTTGGCGCCCTCCCACAGCAGGCCGATGGTGATGGCGGTCGGCAGGACGGCGCGGGCGGGGACGGCGCGGTTGGGCAGAACCCAGTAGATGAGGAAGAAGAGCAGGAAGCTGGCGACGCCGCCGAAGATCTTCATGGTGCTGTAGGCGAGGAAGTTGAAGATGACGTTGTCGGTGTGGCCGAAGAAGACCCAGGTGACGATGGTGTTGTGGCCGGCGGTGAGCGCGACGGAGGACATGGCCAGTGCGCCGACCGCGAAAGCGAGGCCGATCGAGACCAGCTGGTTGTGCAGGTAGGAGCGGTTTTCCTTGACGCCCCAGACGTTGTTGAGTGCGACCTCGAGCGGGAGAAAGACGCCGGTCGAGGTGACGAGCAGCATGGCGAGCGAGAAGAGCTGGGTGCCCTTGCGCGGATGGGCGAGCATGGTCATGTTGCGCATGACGAAGTCCTGACCGACGGGCAGGAAGCTCTTCATCATATCGGCGACGACGGACTCCATGGCGCGCGAGTGGAAGACCTGGCGGCAGAGCGTGAGCAGCAGCACGATGAAGGGGAAGAGCGAGAAGATGACATTGGCGGCGACCGAGAAGGCGTAGGTGTGGACCTCGGTGCGGATCATGTAGCGGACGAGCGCTACGGTCTGGGGCCAGAGGCCGCTGCGGAGGGGCGTGGGCCGAAGCCTGGCTACCGGAATCTCCGGCACCTCCGCCGGGATCTTGGGCCGTACGGCTTCCCTGGGCGAGGCGGGTACGGGCTCGGGCTGGATCACGGGCAGGGGCATAGGCTGATAACTAACCGATGCTAGCAGAGGGGTCGAGTGAAACCTCCACCTTTGGCCCGGGTTCGGGATGCGGAGTGTTGCGGAGCCTTGCGACGGCCCAGCGGGCGTGCTCGGCGAGGATGGGATCGTCGCCGGCCTGCCAGGCTTCGAGCTGCGGGAGGAACTCTCGCTCGCCGCTGTTGCCCATGGCGATAGCGAGGTTGCGCTGCAGCCGGTGGCGCCTGGTGCGCTCGAGCGGCGAGCCTTTGAACTGCTGCCGGAAGCCGGCGGGGTCGAGGCCGGCCAGCCAGGCGAGGGTGGGATTGACGAGCTCGGGGCGGGGCGCGGTGTCCGGTTTGACGGCGATGGGCGCTTTGCGGTTCCAGGGACAGACGTCCTGGCAGATGTCGCAGCCAAAGACCTGCCGGCCCATCAGGCCGCGGAGCTCGGGGGCGATGCTGCCCTTCTTCTCGATGGTGAGATAGGCGATGCAGCGGGAGGCGTCCATTTGGCGGGGCTGGACGAGGGCGTCGGTGGGGCAGGCGTCAATGCAGCGGGTGCAGCTGCCGCACCGGTCGACAGCAGGTAGGGATAAGCCCGTGGGCGCTGGGGACACTCCTGACTCGGGCAGCGGGAGCGAGGTGACGATGACGCCGAGCAGCAGCCACGAGCCGAGCTGCTGGTTGAGGATGCAGGTATTCTTGCCCACCCAGCCGACGCCGGCCTGGGCGGCGAAGTTGCGCTCGACCAGGGGGCCGGTGTCGACGTAGCAGCGGCTCTCGCAGGGGGCGAGGGCGAGCAGCCCGGCCTCGATGAGGCGCAGGCGGGCGAGCAGGTCGTCGTGGTAGTCGGAGGGGATGAGCGCAGCCGGGTCTGATGCTCCAACTCGGCGGCCACTCCAGGCGTAGCGGGCGATCCAGCCGGTAGTGGCCGGTGCGGGATCGATCGAGCGCGGGGCGGCGGCGTTGTAGTTGAGCGCACAGACGATGATGGAGCGCGCCCACGGGATCGCGACCTGCACGGCGCTGCGCAGGAGAGTTCCCTGCTGGTCGCGCCGCTTGAGGTACTCCATCTCACCGGCGTGGCCGGCGGCGACCCAGGCGCTGAAGCGCTCGGCGGTCTCGGTGCCTTCGCTCGACGCGGGGGCTACGCCGGCGGCATCGAAGCCCGCGGCGAGGGCGAGCTCCTGCAGGCGCCCTTCGAGCGCGGGCGTCCACTCCGCGATCATGCGTGCGTCCTCACCCTTCTATATCAACACGGCGGGCGTTGGGACGCCGCGTCGCTACCGGGCTGGGCAGCCCGCGCCGTCGGTGACCGCCGTAAGCTTCTGGTCGGCCGCAGCGAGCTGACGGCTGTAGCAGTTGCCCAGCGTGTCGCTGCTGCGATAGCTTGCCGTGGTGCTGCCGGTGCCCGGCGCGGTCAAGGCGCCGCTAGCGTTGAACTGCAGCGTGTCGGTTGAGTTCACCTCTTCCTTCACGTGATTCTCATAGAGCTTGAAGCCGTCGAGGGACTGGGTCTCGGTTAGAAGATTCCGCTGGTCGACGCTGGTGACCTGGGTCTGCGTGCCGTCCGCGTTGACGACGTAGGAGAAGTCAATAGTGAGCGGGTAGGCGATGTGCTTCGCGTCGGTCTCGACCAGGAAGCCGTCGCGGGTGGTCGTGGTGGAGTCGACGGTGGTCTTCTGGACGATGTTCTGGATCTCGGGCGCGCCGGTGGTCGCGTCGACGTTGAAGGTTCCATGGTTGGCGAAGTCGACCGTCTGGGCGACGGTGGTGTCGATCCGTCCAAGCGATGTATCGACGTAGCCGCTGATCGCAAAGCTGCGGGTCGATGTGGTGCGGATCGTACCGGTGGTGGTGCCGGTCGCGTCGGTCTTCAGATGCTCGACGACGCTCGGTGTGGGCGCGGCGGTCAGGGTGTTGCTGAGCAGGCCGCCCGTGACCTGCGTCTTGAAGTGATCGGTGTAGACGAGCAGGTTGGCGGTCGCGAGGAAGTAGCTGTTTGCGTTGTAGACGCCAACGCCTACCGTATGCGTGGCGCCGTCATTGAGCGTGCCGGCGAAGGGCGTCAGGTCCACCCGGTATGGCTTAAAGTTGAGCGTCTGCACGCCGGTGATCGGCTCCCAGAGATAAGGGTCGATGCCGCCGGTGTAGATCCACGGATAGACCGGGGCGACGCCGGCGGGCTTGCCGTCGATGGTAATCTCGGTCTCGCGAAAGGCGGTGTTGCCGTAATCTTCAAGGTTCGCGGTCTGGTCGTTGGGGACGTTGAGGTACCAGAACTCATCCGTATATTGGCTCTGCGCGATGACGTCGATATAGGCGCGGACGACGTTCCGGGGCAGGTTCAGGGTCGCCGTCACCTGGTCGGCGGTGGTGTTGAGGGTGCCGGCGTTGTTGCCGGAGCTGACCGGGACAACGATGTCTGGAACGATGGGCGCGGGGGCCAGGAAGGCGGCCGGATAGAACTCGAGCGCGGCACTGCCATAGATGAGGCCGGTGTACGTGGAATCAACGGTGTTGCCGAGCACGGCCTGGCCGGTCTGCGGAGTCTTGAAGATGGCGGAGAGGTCGGTGACGTCGCTCTCGACGTGCCACGAGGGGCTCAGGGCGCTGCGCGGCTCGGCGGTAGTGCCGTAGAAGATGTTGGCGTTGCCGAGATAGAGCTCGGCGGTGCGGTCGAACTGGCGGCCAGCCGTTACGGTGAAGTCGGCCGTGAAGACTACTTTCGCCCACGGGCCGGGGCAAGCAGATGGCGGCGTATAGGTGATCGGCTTGCCGCTGTAGTCGGCGAACTCCTGGTTCGCGAGCAGGGGCACGACGCAGGGCGTCGTCTGCGGCCGGGCCACCGACGGCTCGGCGGTGACCGGGTTCGACGAACCGACTTGCGGGGTCGTGGGAGCGAGGATCACCTGGGCAGGCGCGGACTTGATCGGAACCACCGCAAACAGGAACAGGCTGGAGGAGACGGCGAGGCGGCTAAAGGCGCGGCATCTCAGAGTGCGGCGCGGGCTGTGGCTCGTGTGCATGCAAGGTCCTTTCGAAACCCGATTGTGGCACAATATCACAGCCTTCCCTGTGGACTGGCTGTAGGGGGGCGACACACTTTGTGTTCAAAGTCTCGCGAGCGGCAGCGCTCAGGATGACACCCTTTTCTGGAACCTGATCCGCGCTTCATCCGCACTGATCCGTGTTTAGTCTCTTTTTGTGAGTCGGCTTTACTGGGTCGAGCTGGCGGCGGTGAAGGGCGAGCAGCAGGGCTTGGTAACGGGCTGGAACTCCATGAACTCGACGCGGGTGCCGTCGGGGTCGTAGAAGTTGGCCTGCCACTTGCCGTCTTTGCCCATCTGCGGCCCGTCGTGGCGCGGGGTGAGGCGGTCTTCGCGGATCATGGTGGTGACGGCCTGCTCCATGTTGGGCACGCCGATCGAGAAGTGGTTCAGCACGCCAAGCTCACGGATATCGACGTGATCGACGGGCGTATCGGAGCCCTCGCCGACCAGCATGTACTCCAGCCAGTCGTGGCCGTCCGGCACCTGCTGCGAGACCCAGTCGACGCGATCGGCCTGCATCGCGCCGAACCAGTAGGGCTTGAAGCCGAGCAGGTCCTTATAGAATTTGTCTTCCACCTTGGCGTTGTGGACGAGGTAGCCGACGTGGATGATGCGGGTGCCAATTGGCTTGGAACTGGTCGGGATCGCGAGCGGATGGCCGGCCTGGAGGAACTGGACGAGATTGCCTTCGGGGTCCTTGGCCGAGAACCAACGGCTGCCATCGGCGTCGGTTTTGACCGCGGTGACGGCATCGGCGCCATGGCCGGCGAGGTAACCGTGCAGCGCCTCGGCGTTGGCGGTGGTGAAGGCCACGCAGGCCATGCGGTTGATCGTGTGATCGGCAGGCAGCGGCAGCACTTCAACAAACTGCGCGGGGCTGAAGTAAAAGCGCGAACCGGCTGGATTCTGCGGGTCAGTACCCTTGGTCGCGCCGAGATTGTAGCTGTAGAAGTGCTCGCTGGCGGCCATGTCGCTCGCGTAGACGCACATGTGCGAGATGCCCGTGATGGCCGGGCGGTTCGCCTGGGCGGAGGCGCTGGCGAGGCTTAATACAAGCGGAGCCGCGAGCAGGGAGATACGTCTTCCGAAGGTCATCATGGGTCACTCACTTTAGAGTTGGGGCAAACAGGAGTCGGGTTTGAGTAGAACCGGCAGCGCTGCCGGCGAAGTTCGTCTGAGAACGGTAGCACGACTCGGCAACGATCGGCACGCGCACTCCCCTGCCCTGCCGGAAGCTGGATTTGCAGCAACAAAATCGTATCAGCGGACGATAGAGATTCACACGGCAGACGGCACAGCCCGGGTGTCAACTTTTCGCAAATTCAAGATCGCCCGGAGCTGTCGTGAACAAGCCAGGACTTACCCGCTTTAGTCTCTGCCTCTGCCTTCTCGCGGTTGTCGCCCGTTTCGCCGCCCAGGCCCAGCAGCCGCCGATCATCGATCGCGCGCTCTTCTTCGGCGAGGTCGAGATCTCGGGCGGCCAGATCTCGCCCGACGGCCAGTACTTCTCTTTTCTGAAGCCGTACAAGGGGACGCGCAACATCTGGGTGAAGAAGACGACCGAACCCTTCAGCGCTGCACGGCCGGTGAGCGCTGAGGTGACGCGGCCGGTGCGCGGCTACTTCTGGAGCCGCGACTCGAAGTACCTGCTCTACGCGCAGGACGTGGGCGGCGATGAGAACTTCAATGTCTACGCCGTCGATCCCACGCTGCCTGCGGACGCGAAGACCGGCGTTCCCCCGACCCGCGCGCTGACCAGCCTGAAGGGCGTTCGCACCGAGCTCTACGCCGCGCCGAAGTCCAAGCCGGACATCCTCTACATCGGCCTGAACGATCGCGACAAGCGCTGGCACGATCTCTACGAGCTGCATCTCTCGACCGGCGAGAAGAAGCTGGTGCGCCAGAATACCGAGCAAATCGCCAGCTGGACCTTCGACAACGCCGGCGAGCTGCGGGTGGCCGTACGCACCAACCAGGCCGGCGACACGGAGCTGCTGCGCGTCGACGCGGATGGTTTCAAGCAGATCTACAGCTGCACGGTGCTTGAGGGCTGCGGGATCGCCGGCTTTGACGGGGCCAACAAGCAGGTCTACCTGGTGACGAACAAGGGAGCGATCGACCTGAGCGAGCTCGACATGATGGACCCGGTGAGCGGCGCCACCACGAAGTCTGAGAGCGACCCTGAAAAGCGAGTCGACATCCAGGACGTCCAGATCTCGGAGATCGATCACCGCATCCTCTTCACCGGCTATGAGGACGATCGGACGCGGCTCTACTTCCGCGACAAGCCGTTCGAGACCGACTATCACTGGCTGCAATCGAAGCTGCCCGGGATGGAGATCCACTTCGGTGCGCAATCGAGCGACGCCAATGTTTGGATTGTGAACGCCGGCAGCTCCACCGAGCCGGGCGAGACGTACCTTTGGAATCGCAGGAACAAGACACTGGCGCTGCAGTACCGCATCCGTGCCGAGTTGCCGCGCGCGGCGCTCTCGGAGCGGAAGCCGTACCACTTCAAGTCGTCAGACGGCCTCGAGATTCCCGCCTACCTGACCATTCCGAAGGGGCTGGCGGCGAAGAATCTGCCGCTGATCGTCTTCCCGCATGGTGGACCGTGGGGCCGTGATTCCTACGGCTACGACACCTTTGCGCAGTTCCTCTCGAATCGCGGCTATGCGGTGCTGCAGCCGAACTTCCGCAGCTCCACCGGATATGGCAAGAAGTTCCTGAACGCTGGCAACGGCCAGTGGGGACGCAAGATGCAGGACGACCTGACGTGGGGGGCGAAGGCGCTGGTGGCCGACGGAACGGCCGACCCGAAGCGCATCGGCATCTCGGGCGGGTCGTATGGCGGGTATGCCACGCTGGCCGGGGTCGCCTTTACGCCTGACCTCTATGCGGCGGCGGTGGCCATTGTCGCGCCGTCGAACCTGATTACGCTGCTCGACGCGATCCCGCCTTACTGGGAGGCGGCGCGCAAGCAGATGTACACGCGCATGGCCGATCCCAACACGCCGGACGGCAAGGCGCTGCTGGTCGCCGAGTCGCCGCTGACGTCGGCCAAGGCGATCGTGACGCCGCTGATGGTGGTGCAGGGGAAGAACGATCCGCGGGTGAATATCCGGGAGAGTGACCAGATCGTCGTCGCTGTGCGGGATAACGGCAAGCCGATCGAGTACCTGGTGGCACCCGATGAAGGCCATGGCTTCGCGCGACCCATCAATAATCTTGCGATGGTGACGGCGATGGAGGAGTTCTTCGCGAAGTACCTTGGCGGGCGCTACCAGCACGACGTTCCGGCGGATGTGGCGGCGAAGCTGAAGGAGATTACCGTTGACCCGAGGACGGTGACCGCGACGGTCGTGATGAAGGGTGCGGGCGGGCCTACGAAATAGTGCCTGGTTGCGAGTGGCACAGCGCGAGCGCGGGTGTGGCCGCGTATCATGGAGGGAGTCATGCCCGCGCCTGCAGCCACATTCGAGACAGCTTTACCTGAGACAGCTACGCCCGAGACCATCGCCGTCGCCATGTCCGGGGGAGTCGACTCCTCGGCAGTCGCCGCGCTGCTGCGCGCGCAGGGGCACGCGCTGGTTGGGCTCACGCTGCAGCTCTGGAACCAGCGTCGTTTGGCCGGACATGAGGGTATGCCCGAGGCCGTGCAGGGGCGCTGCTGCTCGATCGACGACGTGTACGACGCGCGCCGCGTGGCCGAGCAGCTCGACATCCCCTACTACCTGGTGAACCAGCAGGCGCGCTTCGAGGCCGAGGTGGTGAAGCCGTTCGTCAGCGAATACCTGGCCGGCCGCACGCCTATTCCGTGCACGCTGTGCAACAACCATTTGAAGTTCGACCAGCTGCTGCTGACGGCACGGCAGATCGGCGCTGAGAAGATTGCCACCGGGCACTACGCGCGCAACCATTACGATCCGGCGCGCGGGCGCTGGATCCTGTCGCGGCCAGAGGATAAGTCGAAAGACCAGACGTATTTTCTTTTTGGGCTCACGCAGGAGCAGCTTGCCCGCACTCTCTTTCCGCTCGGCGAGATGCAGAAGCCGGCGGTCCGCCTTATGGCGTCCGAAGCGGGGCTCAACGTGGCGACCAAGCCCGACTCGCAGGAGATCTGCTTCATTCCCGGCGGCGACTACACGGCCTTCCTCAAGGCCTATCTCGATGAGCAGGAGGAGGAGCTGCCTGACTCATCGGGCGAGCTGGTCTCGACCGCGGGTGAGGTGATCGGCCGCCATGCCGGCATCCACAGCTTTACCGTCGGGCAGCGGAAAGGCCTCGGCCTCACCAGTGCTGATCCGCTGTATGTGCTCCGAATCCATCCCGACTCGCACCAGGTGACGGTGGGCTCGGACGCCGACCTGATGACCCGCGAGCTCAATGCCGACCGCCTCAACTGGATCTCCGTTCCTGGCCTGGCTGCGGACGAAACGCTACGTGTGACCATCAAGATTCGCCATCGCCACACGCCCGCCCCGGCCACGCTTCGCGGCACCGGCCCGGCGACCGTGCAGGCCATCTTCGACGAGCCGCAGCGCGCGATTACGCCCGGCCAGTCGGCCGTCTTCTACCAGGGGGACGAGGTGGTCGGCGGCGGCTGGATCATCTAGGCCGAGCAACGCCCAGACACGTAAAGGTGCAGCCGGAGCCGCGCCCTTATGTAATTGTCCCCTAAAAACTAGGGCCGAGGCCGGCCGGAGCCGCCGTAGTTCTTCGCGTTATTCAGCAGCACGTCGAGCCCTGCCTTAAAGCCGTTGACCACCCCGGCAACTTCCCTTACCGGTGTGCGGATGCTGCTATGAATCGTGTCCGCGATGGCCGAGGTACGCTCGAGCGTAGTCGAGACCAGCGTGTCCACCTTGCCGACCTGCGCCCGCGTCTTCTGATCCGCGTCGCGAATGGTTTGGTTGACTCCCGAGAGGGTCGAGTCGAACTCCTGCACCTTGTCGCGCACCATGTGACTCGTCTCGGCTACATTCTGCGAGATCACCTTCACCTTGGGCGTGATGTCGCGCAGCATCGTGTCCACTGTAGCAACGACCGGCATAGCCTTGGCCTTTACTTCGTCGATGGTCAGCGTGATCTTCTTCTCCAGTTTGAGTGCAACCACGGCCAGCACGACGAACGCAACCCCCAGCATCAGCAGCGCAGCCGCCGCAATGCCCACAAAAATCGTTAACAGCTGAGAGTTACCCGACGAGAGCGACCCCGGATCCTGCATCCACACACCCGCCAGCACTGTGCCCGTCATGATGATCATCTCCTGCTCCCAATATTGCTCTGCTGCTCTAATTCACGCTGAAACGGGGACGCTCGCACGAACGTCCCCGCCTGCTGTCTCTGCTTAGTATAAGACGATTGTGCGCGAATCCTTTAGGACTGGCCTTCCGTCGTGGTTGTGGTGTACGCCTGCTTGCCGGCATCGACTGCAGCGGCAACCTTGTCCTGCTGCTCCTGGACGAGGCCCTTACCCTTATCAACGTACTCGTTAAACTGGCTTACACCCTTGTCGTAGTAGTCCTTGCCACGATCGACGTACTCGCCAACCTGCTGCTTACCCTGTGCGGCAAGCTGCTGGGCACGGTCCTGTGCCTGAGCGGCAAGCTCTGCAGCGCGCTCTTTACCCTGCTGGGCCAGAACGCCGGCCTTATCGCGAGCTTCAAGCGCACCTGCAGCGATGTCCGCACGCGTCTCTTCGCCGGACTTCGGTGCATACAGAACGCCGACCAGGGCACCCACGCCGAGACCAGCCAAAAACCAACCAAATCCGCTTACGCCGTTATCGTTATCTGCCATTTCATTCTCCTGTTTCGACTTCGAAGTCGTTATATGAGGTTCCGGTTCCACTGTACTCGTATGAAATCCTGAGCCAGACCAACTCTGACCGAAACTCCCGTTTACCGCACCGGGCTCGAAACGCACACCCGAAGGAATCTCCCGAAGGAAATCTGCAGAACGTCTTAGTCTTGTGGATGCCCTGCCCCCCTATTAGGTTGCGCCACCATCAACAACACGCGAGGAAAGGCATTATTCCATCGCAAACCTGGTTCGCCTCGTTCCGGCTTTTGGCAAAAAACCATCCTCCTTTCCGGGAGTCTCAAAGCAGGGTAGGCGATATCCTGCGTCTAAGCCGCCCACGAGAAAAAGCCCATGCACCTTACGATTGCCGGATCCCCTCTGCAACGCCTCGCCGCCCTCGCCCTCCTGCTCGCCCTCGCCGGCTGCCGCCCTGCTCCACCGCCGGATGACACCTCGCTGAACGCCTTACTCCAGTCCAAGCTGAGCGCCGATGCCGCGATCGCCGCCGAGCCGATCCAGACCTTCGTTGAGCGGGGGACGGCCACGCTCCAGGGAACCGTAAGCAGTGAGGCCGCGAAGGCGCTTGCCGCGAGCGACGCTGCCCAGGTGCCAGGTATCAAGTTCGTCAGCAACCAGCTGACCGTCAACATAGCGGGAGCGGCTCCGCAGGCTTCGAACCAGGTAACGCCGCCCGCAGCCGTTAGCCCGCTACCGCCTTTGCCCGCGCGCCCCGCAAAACCATCCGCCCGAATCGAAGCCCTTCCTCAGCAGGCCCGCGCGCCGCTGCCACCCGCCCAGCCCGCACCGATCGAGCGCCGGCAGCTCGTACCCGACTCCAACCAGCAGCCCGGCCAGCAGGCCGCAAACGCACCGCCGAACGTTCCGTCGCTTGAGCACCGCCCGACGCCGCCACCACCGCCGCCGGCCGCGCCCGCCTTCCGTAACGTCACGCTGCCAGTCGGCACCACGCTCTCGGTCCGCCTCACGCAGACGCTCGATAGCGCCACCACGCAGCCCGGCGATCCCTTCGCCGGCACGCTCGCCAGCGACGTCCTGGTTGACGGCCTGGTCGCCTTCCGGGCCGGCACGACGGTCAGCGGCAAGGTCGACGTCGTCCACGAGGCCGCCCACTTCAAAGGCTCCGCGCTACTCACCATCTCGCTCGTCAGTGTCAACCATCGCGGCGATCCGGTCCGCGTCTCGACCGATCCCTTTACCAAGGAGGGCACGGGTCGGGGCAAGAATACCGCAGAGAAAGTAGGTGGCGGTGCGGCCGTGGGCGCTATCCTCGGCGGCATCCTGGGCGGAGGCCGAGGCGCTGCAATCGGTGCCGCAACCGGCGGCGGCGTGGGCGCTGGAGCCCAGGGGATCACGCGCGGGCAGCAGGTCCAGATCCCGTCCGAAACGCTGGTCAGCTTCCGCCTGTCGAGCCCGCTCGACGTCCGCGCCGCCACCGGCGAGCCTGTCGCGGGCGAACCCAACCTGCAGCATCATCCCAGCAACTAAGTCCAGCAGAGAGGGATTTGCCAGCCGCGAACCGCAAGCACAGGCTAAGATCAGACGTAACCTAACCGCCCCCCCAGCCCTCCTATCCGTAGTTCGAGGTCTTTATCTGTGACGCAGTCAACCAGCCGGCCGACAGGGTTTCTTACGTTTACCCTGCACGCGCACCTTCCCTATGTCGTCAATCACGGCACCTGGCCGCACGGCATGGAATGGCTCCACGAGGCTGCCGCCGAGACGTATCTCCCGCTGCTGCGGGTGCTGCGGAATCTCGAGCGCGACGGCATCGGCCTGCATTGCAACCTCAATCTCTCACCCATCCTGCTGGAGCAGCTGGCGCACCCGGTCTTCCTGGCGGAGTTCCCCAAATATCTGGGCCGCAAGATCGTCGCTGCGCGCGAGGATGAAGCCTTCTTCAACCAGTCGGGCGAGGTGCACTACGCCGAAACCGCGCGCTTCTGGTTCCGCTTCTTTACCCAGGCGCTCGATGACTTCAACGCACTTAATCATGACCTGATCGCCGGCTTTCGCCACTTCAACGACGCCGGCCTGATCGACATCATCACCTGTGCCGCGACCCACGGCTACCTGCCGCTGCTGGGGACCGATGAGAGCGTTCGCGCTCAGGTTCGCACTGCCGTCCAGACCCATCGCCGCCATATCGGCAGTCACCCGCGCGGCATCTGGAGCCCGGAGTGCGGCTACCGACCCGCCGGCCCGTGGACCCAACCCGTGGCCGACATCGGAGCGACCGAACCCCCGCCGCCGGTCGAACGGATCGGGGTCGAGCAGGCGCTGTCCGAATCCGGCCTGGAATTCTTCTATGTCGACACCCACCTGGTCGAAGAGTCCCAGCGCGGTGTCTCGCCGTATCAACTGCGCGACGGCAGCTTCCTCGCCGGGCTGCGCCAGCCGAACGGCAAGCGCCGCTACGACACGCCGACAGTCCACGAGCTGGCCGGCGCGCATCGCAGCCTGTATCAGCCCTACTTCGTCGAAGGCTCCTACGGGGGCGAGCTCAACAAGCGTTACGCCACCACCGTCTTTCCGCGCGACCCACGCACCGGCATCCAGGTCTGGTCGGGCGACACCGGCTACCCGGGGGACTGTAACTACCTCGACTTCCACAAGAAGCGCTGGCCCGGCGGTCATCGCTACTGGCGCGTCACCGGCCACAACGTCGACATGGACGGCAAACAGCCTTACTACGCGCAGGAGGCGAACGCTCGCATCGCCTCGCACGCGGCCCACTTCGTCAACCTGGTCTGCGAGGCGCTCAAGTCCGGCCTGACCGACCCGGTTCCGCCCATTCTCTGCGCGCCGTTTGATGCCGAGCTCTTCGGCCACTGGTGGTTTGAGGGCCCGCAGTGGCTTGAGGCCGTCGCCCGCCAGCTGCACCATCACTCCTCGGGCATCGCCCTCACCAGCTCCGTCGACTACCTCGACCACTACCCCCGCGGTGGCTTCATCACCATGCACGAAGGCTCGTGGGGAGCCGAGGGCGCCAACCAGGTCTGGATGAACCCCGAGACCGCCTGGACTTACACTCACATCTATCCTGCCGAGCGCTTCGTCCGCGACGTCTGCACCGGCGCTACCTGGCGCGCTGCCCCGCTCGCCACCCGGATCGTCCAGCAGCTCTGCCGCGAGCTGCTGCTGCTCGAATCCTCCGACTGGCAGTTCCTCATCACCACCGGCGCCGCCCGCGACTACGCCGAGCTCCGCTTCCTCACCCACAACGACCAGTTCAACGATCTCAAGTCCATCTGGCAGACCTACGAGTCGACCGGCAGTATCAACGACGAGCAGCAGCGCCGCCTGGCCGAGATTGAGCTTCGCGACAGCATCTTCCCCGACCTCGACCCGAGCTTCTGGTCCACCGGCGCCCACAACAATGCCGCCGAGACCATGACCTAGCCGCTCGCTCCCCTAGACGGCAGGCGGCACGATCGTGAGGTCGCGCGCGAACGTCGCATACTGCAGCAGCAGCCGTTCCACCAGCATCATGTTGCCCTCCCCGTCGAGCACTGACAGCGCCTCATACGAGCTCGGCCAGCAGCGGTAGACGCGGTACGAAACGACCAGCCTCCCGGCCGTGTCAAACACGTCGATCAGGATATCCTTGGTGATCCCCGCGTTGGGCACGGAGTCGCCGCCCATCACCGTCTGCGCCCAGCTCTCGAAGCGGGTGTCGATGGTCACGCCGCGCTCGAGCGCCAGTGGCACGTACGCCATCCGGCCCGGCCCCGTGGTCTCAACCGGGGACGCGCCATCGCGGTACGTCACCACCTCCGTGCTCCACTGCAGCCCCGAAACCTTTGACACCCCGGGCACGAACTCCCCATCCCACTTGACGCGAAAGTTCCGATTCTCGAATGGTCCCGTTACTGCCATCGCAACCTCCTTGAGAAAGCTTCAGTGCCCAAATACCGATCTCAGCAGCGGCGTCACCTGCGCGGCGGGGTTCGTCCGGATCTTGGTCTCCTCATCACCCATCTCGACGAACAGGCCATCGACCGCCTTGCCCAGCACATAGGCGTTGATATCGAGCGACGGTGTCTTCATAAAAGGCACCGAGGGCGCACTCGCCATCAGGCTCTGAAACTGCTGCGTTACGCCAACCTTGGCCATCGACTGGTCGACGATCGGCTTGAACGCGGCCGAGATCTTGTCCGACGTCGTCCGTTCGAAATACTGCGTTCCTGCCGTATTGCCGCCTGCCACAATCTGCTTCGCGTCGGTAAAGGTCATCGCCTTCAGCGCGTCCATCAGGATCGACTTCGCCGCCGGCGCCGCATCCTCCGCCGCCGTGTTCATGCTCTTCTCGAACTCGTCCACCTTCGGGCCCATGCCCATTCCGCGCAGCCCCTTTTCGACCGTCTGCAGCTTCGCCGGCATGAGAATCTTGATGGCCGGATTGTTGCAGTACCCGCCCGGCTTCCCGGTCGACGCGACCGCCGATGAGATCCCGCTCGACAGCGCCTCCTTCAACCCGCCCGACGCCTGCTGCGAGGTCAGCGCGCTCTCCACCCCCTGGCCCGTCCCCATGCGCGCGCCGGTCGCCAGCACCAACGCCATTCCCACAACGATCACGCGAACCTTCCCGATCATCTGTGTCACCCCTAAGACCGCCCTGGCCACCTCAACAACGCTCGCGGCCACCCTAACACCGTTGGCGCGCACCTAACCATTAAAAGTGGCGGCACCCTCTTCCATTCCGTATCCCGCGCGCGGGCCGCTGCCCTTCCCGCCGTTCTTTTCTTCCCCGAGCCCGGCACGAGTCTCCCTGCTTGACCGCTGGCACCTGCTCTCGCTCGACGCCCCCACGGTCGCCGCTCTCTGGACCTGGTTCCTCGCCCACGCCAATCACGTCGCCGTCCCCGCTACCTCGATCGCCGCCATGGCCATCGCCGTCTGGCTACTCTACGCCGCCGACCGTTTGCTCGATGCCCGTCTGCTCGATGCCTGCCTGCGTGAGACACCGCACACCCTCGAGCTCCGCCACCACTTCCATCATCGCCATCGCCGCCGCTTCCTTGTCGCGATCGCCGCGGCCAGCCTCGCGCTCGCCGCCCTGCTCCCCACGCTACCGCCTGCAGCCATCCGGCTCTACCTGGTTGAAGGCAGCTTCCTCGCCGGCTACTTCATCCTGATCCACGCCACGCGAAGCGCCCATCGCCTGCCAAAGGAGCTTGCCGTCGGCCTCTTCTTCGCCGCCGCCACCTTCATCCCGACCATCTCCCGCCAGCCCGCGCTGCGCCTCCAGCTGCTCGCGCCGGCGATCCTCTTTGCCACGCTCTGCAGCCTCAACTGCCTCTTCATCTACACCTGGGAGCACGCCGCCTCCACGCGCCATCAGGCCGCAGCCAGCACCCATCCCGCCACGCGCTTCGCCCTCCGCTATCTTCACCCCGCCGCCTTCACCCTGCTCGTAGCTGCCGCGGCCCTTACTCTCGCCGGCCACCGCGCCCCCTGGCAGATTCCCGCCGCCACCGCCCTCGCCACCGCCCTCCTGCTGGCCCTCCACCACTACCGCCGCGCATTTCCCGCGACCACCCTCCGTGCCGCCGCGGACCTCGCCCTCCTCACCCCGCTTCTCTTCCTCTTCTGCTAAATGAAGCAGCCCGACTTCAACCCCATCGCCCGCCCTTACCGCTACTTCGAATACCTCACCCTCGGCCCCATCCTGCAGCGGACCCGCACCCACTTTCTCCCGCAGCTGCTCGACCGCCGCCAGGCCCTGCTGCTCGGCGACGGCGACGGCCGTTTTCTCGCCCGCCTACTCGCTGCCAATCCAGCCCTGCACGCCGACGCCGTCGACACCAGCGCCGCCATGCTGAACCTCCTCCGCCAACGCTGCCGCCCTTACGCCGTCCGCCTCGAGACCCACCACCACGACGCCCGCTTCTACACTCCGGCCAGGCAGCCGGACCTCATCACTACCCACTTCTTCCTCGATTGCCTCACCCAGCCCGAACTGAACGCGCTCGTCTCGAGCCTGGGTCGAGACGCGCTGCCCGGCACGCTCTGGCTCCTCTCCGACTTCCGCATCCCCACCGGCCCCATGCGCCTGCCCGCCCGCCTCTACATCCGCACCCTCTACCTCGCCTTCCGGCTCCTCACCGGACTCCGCACCACCCGCCTGCCCGAACACGAAGCCGCCCTTCGCCAGACCGGCTTCACCCGCACCCACCACCGCCTGAAGCTCTTCGGCCTGCTCACCACCGAGCTCTGGAAAAAAGAACAGGCTTAACACCGATCAAAGCGGATGAAGGCGATCAAGACGGATCAGACCCACCATATTCAATCCGCACGGATCCATTCATCCGCACGGATCGGTGTTAAGTCTTTTCAAATGCTGAAGCTGACATACAATTCCCTCATGCCGCGCAACCTCCACCCCGCAGCCGTTCTGATCCTCCTCGCGCCTATGCTGGCGTCCGGCCAGTCCGGCAGCATCGCCACCAACTCCCCCACGCCGCTCTCCACCCGCGTCGTCGCCTACAACATCGACGCGAAGATCGATCCCGACAAGAAGACCGTCGACGCCACCGAGACGCTTACCTACAGGAACCTTACCGGCCAGCCGCTCGCCACCTTTCCCTTCCATCTCTATCTCAACGCCTTCCGGCCCCAGTCCACCTTTACCTCCGAGACTCACTTCACCGGCGGCATCCGCGACAACGAGAAGGACAACGACTACCCACCCGAGAAGCTCGGCAGCATCACCATCGCGCACATCGACGCCGACGGCTACGGCGACCTTACCGGCAGCATGCGCTTCCTCGCGCCCGACGATGGCAACGCCGACGACCACACCGTCGCCGAGGTCCGGCTGCCGCACCCGCTCGCCCCTAATGACGCCGTCACCTTCCACCTCACCTTTCACGACAAGTTCCCCGTCTCGATCGCCCGCAATGGCTACAAGCGCGACTTCCTGATGGGCGGTCAGTGGTACCCCAAGGTCGGCGTCTTCTGGCACGGCGCGTGGAACTGCCACCAGTACCACGCCACGACGGAGTTCTTCTCGGACTTCGGCACGTTCCTCGTCCACCTGACGGTCCCGCGTCGCTATGTGCTCGGCGCCAGCGGTGTCCTCACCGGCGAGGCCATCAATCCGGACAACACCCGCACCGTCACCTACTATGGTGAGGACATCGGCGACTTCGCCTGGGCGATCAGCCCGCACTTCCAGGTCACCGACGGCACGTTTCTCTCGTCGCTCGGCCCCGTCCAGATCCACGTCCTCGCTCTCGCCGCACACCCCGGCGCCGGCCAGCGCTACCTCAAGATCATGCAGCAGACGCTCGCCCAGTTCGACCACCGCTACGGCCCATATCCGTACAAGGTCCTAACCGTCATCGATCCTGAGCCCGATTCCCAGATCGGTGGCATGGAGTACCCCACGCTCTTCACCGGCGATACTTCCTGGTTCGAGCCCTCGCACATTACCGAGCTCACCGCCGAGCACGAGTTCGGACACCAGTACTGGTACGGCATGGTCGCAACCAACGAGTTCGAGGACGCCTGGCTCGACGAGGGCATCAACTCCTATACCGAGGTGAAGGTGCTCGGCGCCATCCTCGGAAGGAATACCTCGGTCTTCGGCCGCACCTGGGCCAACGCCGGCGATTCCTCGTTCGAGCGGCTGGAGTACATCGCGAACGCCGATTTCGACCCGGTCACCCGCCACGCCTGGCAGTTCCGCAACAGCAACTCCTACGCCGGCGTCACCTATGGCAAGACCGCCACCCTCCTCGCCACACTCGAAGGCATCATCGGCACCGACACCATGGACGAGGTCATGCACACCTACTTCATGAAGTACCGCTTCACCCACCCCGTCGCTGAAGACTTCCTCCGCACCATCGAGCAGGTCGCTGTGGCCCGCGGCAAAGCTACCGTGATCGGCTCAGGGTCAGCATCAAGAACGACCCAAGGGCCAAGTGCCCCAACAACCCCCACTGCAAGCCCCGACACCATCGCCCCCACCGACCAAATGCAAGGTGCCTTCACCGGCGCCGTCCCGTTCTCGGGCGACTATGCCGCCATTCCGCCTGTCAACTCCAGCCTACGCCCATTCTTCAACCAGGCCATCTACGGGAGCCAGGTGCTCGACTACAGCGTCGACTCCATCGCCTCCGACCCCGTCCAGTGGTGGCTGCCTGAACCGAAAGACACGAAGAACACCCCATATCTCACTACCGTCTACGTTCGTCGCAAGGCCGACTTCCTGTTGCCGGTCACCCTCGAAGTGGTCTTTGAAGACGGCACCCGGCTCCGCGAGCACTGGGACGGGATCGATCGCTGGAAGAAGTTCACCTGGACCCGCAACTCCAAGGTCGTCTCGGCCGAGGTCGACCCCGATCACCGCGTCCTGCTCGACAAGGACTTCTTCAACAACAGCATCACCAAAAAAGAAGATCGTATCCCCAGCCTGAAGCTCGCCAACCTCTGGCTGTTCGCCCAGCAACTCGCCGCCCAGTTCGCCACATGGCTGGTCTAACCATGCCCACCCTCTATCATCCGGCCAAACTGGATGCCCCACAACTCGGCTCCACGGTGTGGGCCGCGCCGAAATGGGGCTTCCGCTCTGCCTCAGGTCGCCTTTGCTGGTTCTCCCAGGCAACACCGCCATCTATACCGATCCCGAGGATAGACCCCGCATGACCCAAAACCGCAGCCTCCTCATCCCCGGCCTTGCCCTCACCCTCCGCCGCCTCCCCGCGCTCCTCTGGGCCTTCCTCTTCAACCTCGTCTACGGTGCGCTCGGGACCTTCCGCACCGCCGGCGCGATCGGCCGGATCACCGACACCTCCTTCGCCGCCCGGCCCCTTCACTACGGCTTCGACCTTGGCAGCCTTGCCTCGCTCGCCTACAAGATGTCCGAGTCCACCAACGCTCTTCCCTCCTTCTCGACCAGCATCGCCCTTTATCTTGCCACCTACTTCTTGCTCGTTCCGGGCACCCTGCTCTGCTACCAGACGGGCGCGCCGGCCCGGCTCTCAACCCTGCTTTCGGCCGGCCTGACCCACTTCTGGCGCTTCCTCCGCATCTCCCTGCTGACGCTGATCGTGATGGCGCTCATCCTCGGTCCGCTCGGCGTGCTCCAGTCAAAATGGGCCGACCATGTCGACGAGCATATCGTCGGCCGCAGCGCCTTTCTATATGAGCTCGCGGGCATCATCGTCGTTGCGCTGGTCGCCGCTATCCTCCGTCTTTACTTCGACTTGGTGGAGGTGTACACGGTCCAGCTCGGCCTCGAGATCCGGCCCAACGGCAAGCCTGACCGGCGCGTCCGCAAGACGCTCGGCCCGGCCTTTCGCGCCCTCCGCGATCACTTCGGCCGCGCCTATCTTACCTTCGTCCTGCTGTCTGCCTTCGGAATTGTGGCCGTCTTCCTCACCACTCGCGCTACCATCCACTCGCTGGCCCAGCCTCGCGTCTGGCCCATGTTCCTGCTCAGTCAGCTTGGCCTCTTCCTGCTGCTCTTCGCACGTTTCTGGCAGCGAGGCGCCGAGACCGCCCTCAGCCTCAACCACCCCATCCGCGAAGTCCCGGTCATCCGCACCAGCTTCGCTCCCCGCGACCCGGCGCCCGGCTACGTTCCCGACCCCGTCCGGCCGCCCGTCGTACCCGCTCCGCTACCCGATCCCGAGCCCAGCGCGCCTTCGCTCGACCGGCCCGATCCTGGCGTATATCGCCACGAACCGCCTGCTCCCGCGCGCCACCCGGGCGATCCCGATCCTACGGATCTGTAGCTGTTCGTCCTGGATCGTTCTATTACCGTGGAACTAACGCCCGGCTATACTTGTTACAGTCTTATGAATTTATTTATCCTTCGCCATGCCAGCGCCGGTACCAGTCGCGCCAATCCTGTTCTAGACGCCAAACGACCCCTTGATAAAGACGGCAAACGTCATTGTCTCCAACTCGCCCACATCCTCAACGAGCTCAAGGTTAACTTTGACCTGATCGTCTCGAGCCCGCTCAAGCGCAGCCTGCAGACAGCCACCCTGATCGGGACCGAGACGGGCTACGAGACGGCGGTCACGCTCTCGAAGGGCCTCGCCCCGCAGGCTACACTGTCCGACTTCCAGAAGCTGCTGAAGGAGTGCCGTGAGCGGGAGAATGTGCTGCTGGTGGGTCATAACCCCAACCTGCAGGATTTCCTCGGCTCGCTTGTTGTGCCGGCAACCGCGACGCCGGCCCAAATCCGCCTCAGGAAGGGCTCGATCGCCCGCCTTAATCTGACGCGCGGCCCCGCCAGTCTCCAGGGGCTGATGGACCCACGCACCGTCCGCTCGCTCTACGCCGCCTCCACAACCAGTTCGCGCCGGAAGACTGCCGGTTCGCGCAGGAAGACCGCCAAGAAGTAGGCGGCCTCTTTCTTCAGCGACCAGGCCTTGAGCTCTCGCGCACCCGTATGGGACCTATTGCAGCGATGCCTTTCGGATAGACCCGGATCTGCACAACGACGCTGGCCCAATCCTGGTTCAGCGCCGGACCAACGGCAGCAGTACCACCGCCCGCGTGCTGCATCGTTTCCGAAAATGTTGGCAGCAGGATGCAACACTGTGACGTGACGCACTCTTCCAAAACCAACAGGGTGCACATCGAGAACCGGGGTCGCTGCATCAAACAGCCAGCAAGTTTCGAGGTGTAGCCGCAACCGATGCTTGTTCAACAACCGGACGTCAAGCCGGAAGCCCAGCAGCTTCCCCCGCGTTCTGGTATCTACCGACCCGAACTACCGAAGTTCTATGTGGGTTTCCCGCGACAGCCGATCGCCACGGCCATCCTTATCAGTCTGTGGTTGCTCCTCTTCTTCGCTTCCCTCTTCGCCCCCTCGCTCCTCGACGACGCCGACGCCACCCACGCCAACGCCGCTCGTCACATCGCTGTGGCTGGCGACTGGGTAACCTTGCAGGTCAATGGCATCCGCTACCTTGAGAAAGCGCCGCTTCCCTATTGGTTGGTCGCGATCAGCTTCCGCATCTTCGGCTTCAACACGTTTGCGACGCACCTTCCGCAGGCGATCGCCGTCCTGCTGCTCGCGCTGCTCGGTTATGCCTGGTCGCGCAAGGCCTTTGGCTGGCGAGCCGCCTTCTACACCGGCCTGGCGACGCTGACTTCCGCAGGCGTGTTTCTCTTCACGCGGATCTTCATTCCGGAGGTGCTGCTGTCGCTGCTCCTCTGCACGACGTTGTATTTTCTGCTCGAATCGCTGGAGCGGCGGACGGCTCTCCATGCCTATGGGATGTGGACCGCGCTCGCCTTGGCCGTGTTGACCAAGGGCCTCGTCGCCCTGGTCTTCTGCTTCGGAGCGGCCGCCATCTACCTCGTTCTGAGCGGCGACTATCGCCACTGGCGTGCTCTCCGGCCGTTCACCGGCGTGCTGCTGCTGCTTGCAATCGCCGCGCCGTGGCACATTCTGGCGGGGTTGCGGAACACGGGCGGCCTGAACGGCCACGGCTTCTTCTGGTTCTACTTCGTTAATGAGCACGTCCTGCGCTTCCTCGGCAAGCGCGTCCCGATGGACTACAACAAGCTGCCCGGCTATCTCTTCTGGAGCCTGCACCTGGTCTGGCTCTTTCCGTGGGCGCTCTTCCTCCCGGCCCTGTGCAGCCAGGCCGCCACGGCTTTTCTGGCCCATCGCCGCGCCAGCGTTCCAATCCTTGAGAACTGGCCCATCTGGACGGCCTACGGGGTCGCGATCCTGGGCGTCTTGCTGCGCAACCTCTTCCACTTTTCTTATCTATTCGTCATCGCGGCGGCCGGCGTGGGCATCCTGCTGATCGAACTCCGCCGCCGGCAACGCCTCGAGCCCGGCAGCGCGCTGCTCCACATCGCGACGTACACCCAGCGCACCGCGCTGCTGCTGGCCGTCTATGCGGGCCTAATCCTGATGTTCTTCTCCTTCTCGACCAACCAGGAGTACTACACCTTTCCGGCGTACCTGCCGCTGCTGATGCTGATTGCCCACGCGCTCGTCCGCTCCGAAGAGACCTTCTCGACCGATACCTGGGCTCGCCGCTCCATTACGATCGCGCACGCTTCCTTCACGGTCCTTGGCGCCGCCATCTTCGTCGCGCTCGCCTATGGCCTCTGGACCTCCCGCCACGAGGCCTTCGTGCCCGACATCGGCGACCTGCTTGCCCATCGTGGCGTCGGCGACTACACGCTGTCGATGTCGCACCTCTTCGACCTCACCGGGCCTTCTTTCGCCGCGCTCCGCCTGCCCGCAACCATCGCCGCCTTCGCCTTCGCCTGCGGACCCGCCATCGCCTGGCTCTTCCGCCATCAGCGCCGCCATCTCGCGGCCACCACGACCGTAGCCTTCACCAGCGCCCTGTTCCTGATTGCGGCGCACATAGCCCTGGTCCGCTTCGAACCGATGCTCTCCTCGCAAACCTTCGCCGCGAAGATCCAGCAGCTTGAAGCAGACAAGACCGTCTCCCGCGACAGCGACGTGCTGCTCTTCGGCGATCAGGCCTATGGCTCCTCCATTCCTTTTTACCTCGGCCGGAACGTGAAGCTGGTCGACGGCCGATCTACGTCGATGCTCTTTGGCTCCACCTTTCCGGATGCCCCGCATCTCTTCCTCACCAGCGCCGACCTGCTCGCAGGGTGGGGTCAGGGCAGCCGCAAGATCCTCTTTCTGCCGCTAGAGAAGCGCAACGAGGTCGAAAGGCTCCTCGGCAGCCGCCAAATCCTGCTGCTCGAGACCTCGGGCAAGGCGCTTGTTACCGACCGGCCTCTCGACCGTCTATACACCAGCCCTTACGACGAGCCTCCCTTCAACTCTCCCGCTAAGTAGCCAAGTACAATCACTCCGTAAGCTGATCAGGTCAGCCCGAACGCACGATGCCAGAGCTAATGTCGCCTGCAGTACAGAACGTTGCGACCCTGCAGCCGCAGGCTAGCGTCGTCGTGCATCCAAGAAGTTGGGACGCACGTTCTCTCCTGACAATCACGCTCGCCTGGCTGCTCCTCCAGATCGGCGGCCTCTTCTCGCCCGGCCTGCTCGACGATGTCGACTCCATCTACATCGAGATTGCCCGCGAGATGCTCCATCGCCACGACTACGTCACCCCCTACATCAACGGCATACGCTTCTTCGACAAGCCGCCATTGATGTACTGGATGGCTTCGGGCTCCATGGCAGTCTTCGGCGAGGTTGACTGGGCCGCACGGCTGCCGCTGGCGCTCTCGGTGCTGGCCCTCCTCTTCGCCGTCTATGGGCTGGGCAACCGGCTCTTCAGTACCCCGGAAAGCGTCGGCAGTTCGGCCAGGTCAGACCGCGGGGGACTCTACTCCGCGCTCGCTGTAGCCACCGGGATCGGCCCATACCTCTACACCCGCTTCTACATCCCCGACATCCTTATCGCGCTCTGGATGACCCTCGGCGTCCATCTCTTCCTGATCGCTCTCGACCGGCTCCGCGTCCGGCGTGCTTCGAATCCACTTCCTGAACCGGGCGGTATTGCGCTGATAGCATTGCGGACCCGCGACTCCGCCCTGCTTCCCTGCCTCGCCTTCGCTGCCGTCCTCGCGCTCAACCTGCTGACTAAGGGCCTGATCGGCCTCATCTTCCCGATCGGCTTCATCTTGCTCTACCTAACCCTGACCGGCCAGCTTCGGCTACTCCGCAGGCTCCACCCAGTCGCCGGCACGCTTGTCTTCCTTGTCATCGCCGCGCCCTGGCACATCCTGGCCGCGCTACGTAACCCGGCAATCCCGCTGCCCTCCGGCCTTGGCCTGCCGGCGAGCGCCGGCTGGGCCTGGTTTTATCTCTACAACGAGCATTTTGCCCGCTTTCTCGGAAGGCGTATCCCGCACGACTACGGCAATACGCCCGTCTGGCTCTTCTGGCTTTATCTCGCCGTATGGATGTTTCCCTGGACGACCTTCCTGCCCGGCGCACTCCGCGAGCACGTCCGCAACCTCGGCCACCGCTACCCGGTCACGCTTCGCCAGCGCGAGACCGCGCTCACCCTGATGCTGTGGACCGGCCTCGTGCTCGGCTTCTTCAGCTTCTCGAGCCGGCAGGAGTACTACTCGCTTCCCGCTATCCCTGCCCTGGCGCTGATGGCCGGCGGCCTGCTCGCCCGCGCGGAGGGGAGCCTCTCGCCGGAAAACGAACGCGCTCGCAGCTCCGCCCTCCGCTGGACGCTCTGGGTGCTCGTCCCCGTTACCACGCTCGTCGCGGCCGTCTGCGGCTACTTCGCCCTGACCGCGCCCTACACAGCGCCCGGCACCGACATCGCTACCCTGCTCGCCGGCGACGCCAGCCTCTACAATCTCTCACTCGGCCACATCTTCGATCTCACCGGCGTTGCCATGGGCCTCTTTCGCGCGCCACTCGCCGGCGTTGCCGTCAGCATGCTCGCCGCGGGTATTGGCAGCTACCTGCTGCGGCGCGTGGGCCGGCTTTACGCCGCAAACCTGACGCTCGCCGGCGCCATGATCGTCACCCTGACCTGCGCCCACGAGGGCCTTACCCGCTTTTACCCGACGCTCGGCTCCGAAGACCTCGCCCTGGCCGTTGCGCGCCATCTCGATCCAGCCCATCAGCCGGGCGACCTCGTCCTTCTCGACGGAGAATATACCTCGGGCTCGACCTTGGCCTTCTACACCCGCAGCCAGGTCCACCTGCTGAACGGCCGCGTCAACACGCTCTGGTACGGCAGCTTCTGGCCAGACGCACCCCAGATCTTTGAAAACGAGGCCTCGCTTCGCACGCTCTGGGCCAGCGATCGCCGGATCTTTCTCTTTACCTATAACCCTGCCGCCCGCTCGCAGGATCTCGCAACTTACGGCCCAATCCACACGCTGGCCAGAGCTGGCGGCAAGACCATCCTCACCAACCACTGACGCGCAATCGTTGCTGCCCCCGCCTACTCCGTCGCTTCGACCTGCCCGCCATCCTTCAGCCGATAGATCTTGCCGCGATAGTAGAAGCGATCGCCGCCATAGCTCCCAAGCCACAGCACGCTGCCGAGCAGGTCGCGCAGCGGGTAGATCAACGCGCCATGCAGCCAGCCGGGGTCGCCCAGCACGCGCAGGATCGCTCCCGCCTGCAGCCAGCGGTTGAGGACTGCAACGCCAAGCCACGTAAGCCCCAGTAGTGGATGGCCGGTCGCCAAACCCCACACCAGCCCCAGCAGTCCGAACGGCATGGCAAACGTCAGTCCGCTGCCGAAGTGCCCCCATGGTCGTGATCGCCGTGTGCTCTGCATCCACCGCAGCTGGTTGCGAAAGGAGAGCCAGAACGGCGCATCCTGCACCATCAGCCGGATCACATGAGTCGCCAGCAGCACGCCCGTACCCTGCTTTGCCAGCCGATTGCCCAGCACGAAATCATCCGCATAAAACTGGCCCAGCTCGCCGAAGCCGCCTACGTCCTGGAACGACTTCCGGCGCACGGCCATGGTGGCGCCGAGGGCGAACTTTGTCCCCTCGAGCATGTCCGCCACCAGCACGCCGGAGGTCATCTCGACGCTCTTGCCAACCGCATCCAGCTGCGACGCAATGCCACCCGTCGTCATCCCGAGATAGACGCAGGAGGCCAGCCCAACGTGGGCATCCCTGAGGTACTGCACCATGTGGCGCAGGTAGTCGGGCGTCACCCGCACATCCGCATCGCTGGTGACATAGAGATCGTGCCGGGCGACGGAATCCAGCTTCTCGAGCGAGTACACCTTGGCGTTATGGAACTTCGGCATGGGCTCGCCGCAGGTCACGTAGCGGGCATCCACCTGGGGGTAGCGCGCGCCGACTCGCCGAGCCAGCTGCAGGCCCTCATCGCTCTCCTGCCGGGCACAGAAGAGCAGTTCGAAATCGGGGTAATCCTGCTCGAAGAATGTCTCGAGGTTGCGCTCCATCCCGGGCTCGGTCCCGTGGAGCGGCTTCAACACGCTGAGGGGTGGCAGAAAGCTCGCCGCGGCACGATCTTCACGCCGCTTCCGCAGCCCGAAACGCGCCGCCGCCGCCATCACCATCAGGCAATAGACACTCGAGGTCAGCGTGCCGACCAGCCCGATGACAAACACTATACGCAGCAGCAGATGCATCTTAATCCTGACTCAAAGGCGCGCCCACCAGCGCAACCATGGCGTTTCGCACATCCCAGTCTAGTCCATCACGGGCTGGCCCATCGCCCGCGGCCATCACCGTTGGTTACCCACCCTGAATCTTCCGCTTGCTGGCCTTCACCGCGGCCTTGACCGGGACAATCATCGGGCGCCGGATCGGCACCAGGCCGGCCGTCGGCTCCTGCTGCTGCATTCGCGACAGCATCTCCGTCCGCACATAATCGACGAACCCCTGCATCTGCCGGTTCATCTCTTCCATACGCTCCCGCATCTGTAGGACGATCGCGATTCCCGCAATATTGACGCCAAGATCCCGCGCCAGGTTCAGGATGAACTCCAGCCGTTCCAGGTCCTCATCGGTATACAGCCGCGTATTTCCGTCGCTTCGCGAGGGCCGCAGCAGCCCTTCACGCTCATACAGGCGCAGCGTCTGCGGATGTATCTCATACATCTCGGCCACCGCCGAGATCATGTACGCGCCCCGTGTTTTTCGCTTCGTCACCATCGTTTTCGCCTAGCTCGCCTGACGCTCTTTCCCCGATTCTTTGCCTGCGGCCAGCATCCCCGCTCGCATCACCATCCGCAGCTCCGCGTTCACCGCTTCGGAGTCCGGGAAGACTTCCATCACATCCGAATCCAGCAGGATCACGGTAGCATCCGGCGCGATGCGGCCCGCATACCGGCCGCGCTCTGCACCTGAAAAGTCAATTTCGTCCGGCATATCATCGTGGAGCGAATCAGCTGTCTTCATAGTGCCTCCGTTTCCGTCACGGTCGCGGGTCTCGCAGTGATAGGCATATTTCGTATCCATCATCCGTGTGTCCTTTTGGCAAGCAGTCGTCCAGCTCTTGTCATACCGATCGTGAAGTAACGATGCTCGTCCGCGTCGTGACGATGATCCAGCGCCTTTAGAGCTAGCAGGTCAAGAAAGACTTCGCCCGCCTCTGAATGATACGCGGTGCTTCCTCTGGTTGATCGCGTCTTTATTTCTGTTCCATGCGAATCTACCAAGCAAGCTTGTCTCCTGTAGCGTCAAGTCTAGCCCTCGTTGTTCTTCGAGGCATCACACGATCAGCCATGAAAAAGTCAGCCGCTGCCTTCTACACCGCCCAGATCGTCACCGGAGTCCTGGTCTCCGCCGCAGCCTACGCCCTCTTTCCGCGGCAACTCAAGCGTGGCCAGGTGGTCGTCATCACCGGCGGCTCGCGCGGCCTCGGCTTTGCGCTGGCGGAGCGCTTCGGTCGCGCCGGCTCGAAGCTCGTCCTCTCCGCCCGCAATGATGACGAGCTCGAACAGGCTCGCCGTAACCTTCTCGCCAGCAAAGCCATCCGCGACGAGAACGACATCCTCCTCGTCTCCGCCGACCTCACCGACGAGTCCCAGGCCAGTGGCCTTATCGACGCAGCGCTTCACGCCTTCGGCCGCATCGACATCCTCGTCAATAACGCCGGCATCATCGAGGTCGGCCCCGTCGAAAACCAGCCGCTCGACGCCTACGAGCGCGCCATGGCCACGAACTTCTTCGCCGCCCTTTACACCACGTACGCCGCGCTCCCCTCCATGCTCGCGCGCGGCTCGGGGGCGGTCGTCAACATCGCCAGCATCGGCGGCAAGTTCGCCGTTCCCCACCTGCTCCCGTACGTTGCCAGCAAGTTCGCCCTGGTCGGTTTCTCGGAGGGCCTGCATGCGGAGCTGCGCCACAAAGGCATCCGCGTCACCACCGTCTGTCCCGGCCTGATGCGTACCGGTGGCGAGAACCACGCGCACTTCATCGGCCAGAGCGAGAAGGAAAAGGCCTGGTTTGATCTCGGTGCCAAGACGCCCTTCGTCGCCGCCTCGGTCGAGCATGCCTCAAGCCGCATCGTGAATGCCGTCGCCGCCGGCCGCGCCGAGATCACCATCACCCCGCAGGCGTGGCTCGCCGCCCGCATCGCCGGCCTCGCGCCCGAGACGACGCAATGGGTCGCCGGTATGGTCAACCAGTACATCCTGCCCGCACCCGCAGACGCCGACCCGCGCCCCGACATCTCGCGCCCCTTCTGGGCGACCGAACTGCAACCTACCGCCAACGAAGTTTAGTCGAGGCTTAAGAACAGCGCTATGATCAGGGTGTAACTGCGCCAGCGCGCAGGAGGATCGCATGCAAGTCGCGTTCACCTACCTCATCGTCCTCCAATTTCTGATCATCCTGCTGCATGACCTGGTCGAAGTTCCCGGTTGGTCCCACACCAGCCAGATGCAGGCCGTACTGGGCAAGCGAAAGCTCTGGGCAGCGACGCTCGCCAACTCCATCTTCCCTGGCATCGCCGTAGCCTTCGCGGTCTACTTCTTCCATCGGCAGGCGCCGCATTTCGCGAGCCGCTACTGGCTCATCTACTGCACCGTCACTGCGGTCTCCGCAATCGCCATGTGGTACCTGCCCTACTTTTTAGGCGCCACCGAGGAGAAGAAAGCCGAGTACCGCAGGTTTTACGACGGCACCCGCCAGATCCTTCCGGCACGCGCCGATAACCCCCGTCCCAACCTGCTGCACGTGCTTTTCCACCTGGTTTTCGTGACGACGCTGTGCATGGCCTGCCTGCTTAACTTCAAGCACGGCTGAGCCCCCGGCAATCACGCCGGCAGATCCTAGTGGAGCGAGTTACCGAGCTTCTTCTTGCCCGTACTCTCCGTCGTCGGCAGGGTACGCGTCAACGGCCCGGCTTCCATCGGCAAAACGGCCGCATTCACGGGCGCGATCGTCATCACCTGGTACTGCCCATAGTTAATCGTCACCTTCGCCTCGCCGCCGATCCGTACGTGCGTCGTCGAGACATTTGTCGCCGGCACCCAGATCTCGCCACGGCGCATGTACCGCGCGTCGAAGCTCGCGTGCGTCACCAGCCACGATGGACTCTTGGCCGGTTCCGCCAGCACCCGCACGGTTGCAAAATCATCCATGCTGATCCAGATTCTGCCGCGATAGGCCACCTTTGTCGCGGTCTTGGGCTCCACGCCGATCACCCACGTGCTTACCCCGTCCATCCGTTCCTGGCCCAGCAACTGCAGGTTATACGTCGCTGGCGAAAACATCCCCCGCTGCCAGTCCTGCTTTGCCGCCGTCTCCTGCTCGCTTTCGACCAGCTTGTGCAGCACCTCGGCGCAGAGCACCTTCGAGCCTGATTCGGACGTCACGGTCAGCTGCTTGCGTCCCGGAGCTGTGTACTCCACGTGGACCACGATCGCGGCATGATGCTCACCAGTCGTCCCCGTATATTCGAGTTGGTAGCTCCGGTCCGACGCATAGTGCTCCAGCATCGCCTGGCGCTGGGCGTTCCGCTCCATCATCCGCGTCACAATGTCGTCTGCACTGAGGGCCTGCCCGATACCACGACACGGAACGAGCAGCATTGCCCCGGTCAGAACCCCACACCACCCCAGAGCTACCCGCGATCGACGCATGGATCAACCCCCACACTGCCACTACATCGCAGTGCCCTGCTCTTTGTGCAAACAGCACATGTACATCACAACATTTACGCGTGAATCACCAGAGTGGATGCAATCAGCCAAACTGTCGGCGTTACTTCCGTCAACACTTAACTCTATCGACCAGCCTCCCGGTAGTAATACAAAGGAGCTCCTAGACCTCGGCGAAAAGACTCTCCCTTGGATCTTCCGGGTTCAGCTTCGCCAGCTCGCGCAGGATCTCCTTCGAGCGCTCGTCGTGCAGCTTCGGCACCACGATCTTTACCTCGACGATTTCGTCGCCGCGCGCGCCCTCCCGTGCCGCCGAGACGACGCCCTTCTCGCGCAGGCGCAGCTTCTGCCCTGTCTGCGTTCCCGGCGGAATCTTCAGCTGGGTCCGCCCGCCACCCTCATGCGCTCCGTTGCCATGGGTGTCAATCGTCGGCACGTCGATCTTCGCGCCGAGAGCTGCCTCCGCAATCGTGACCGGAACCGTTACATGAATATCGTCGCCGCTGCGCCGGAAGACCGGATGCGTTCCTGCCTTGATGATCAGGAACAGGTCGCCCGCCGGCGCACCGCCTGTACCCGCATTGCCCTTCCCGGCCAGCCTGATCCGTTGCCCGTCCCGCGTGCCGGGCTTGATGCGAAATTCGAGCGGCTCGGTCCGCGTCACTACGCCCTCGCCATCGCACGTCGGGCAAGCGTTCTGCACCCGCCCGGTGCCGCCGCAGCGCGGACACTGGATGTTGAACTTCATCCGGCCGCCCATCTGCACCACCTGGCCCGTGCCGTGGCACTCCGGGCATTCCATACTGCCGCCGGTCGTCGATTTGCCCTTGCACGTCGGGCAGATCTCCTGCCGCTGGATCTCGAGCCGCGCCACGCCGCCCTCGACCGCCGTCCAGAAGTCCACGCTCACCTGGTACTCGATGTCTGTTCCCGGCTGGGCGGTGCGCGGCTGCGCGCCCTTCTGGCCGCCGCCAAACATGCTGCCAAAAATATCCTTAAACCCGCCGCCGAAGCCGCCACCCTGACCCGCCGCACCCTGACCCGCGCCGCGCTCCTGGAAGTCGGAGAAGTCAAAGCCGCCAAAGTCGAACGGCACCTCCTGCCCGCCACGCCTGCCCGCACCCGGCGGTGGCTGCGGACCACCCGCAAAGCCGCCCCCATAGCCACCCCGCGCCGCCGCCTCGGCTGCCGCAGCGTCGATATTGTCCGAGTAGAAGCCGAACTGGTCGAAGACCTTCCGCTTCTTCTCATCGCTCAGCACATCATTGGCTTCGGAGATCTCCTTGAACTTCTCCTCGGCCTTCTTGTCGTTCGGATTCACGTCCGGGTGGTACTTCCGCGCCAGCTTGCGGAACGCCTTGCGTATCTCATCCGACGTCGCTGTCTTCTTCACACCCAGCGTGCCGTAATAGTCCTTGGTCTGTGTCGCCATCGTTTTCTCGTCGCTCTCTCGTTCAGCTGCCTGCTTCTATCATCAGGCATCTTCTTTCAATCGTGTCGCCGTCACCGTCGTTTCACGTCGCCGCCGGCTCCGTCGCGGCCGCCCGCCCGATTCAATCTCGTACTGGTAGTGCTCGATGATCCGGTCCGGTGTCCACAGCGCCCAGTGGTTCGCGTGCTTCTCGTGCATCTTCGCCAGCTGGATCTCGTCCATCCGGCGCATCATGCGCTGCAGGTCGTCATAATGATCCGCATACGCACTCTCGTCACTCTCGATCAACGGCTGCATATCCACATACACCGGCTGCGCCCACTCGTAGAACGTATGCCAAACATCATAGATATCGAGATGTCCTTTCTTGACCAGCAGCGCCAGGTGCTCGTAGAAGTCCAGTACCTCGAACGAGCTGACCGGCGGGTCCTCAAGCTCCCACGGCAGCAGCCTGCCATCTTCGCCGAGGCGGGCCTTGGCCAGGCGGCGGCGCGCCGCCACAAACGCCTCCGACAGGAAAAAGCTCAGCTGCTTCTCCAGGTTCGCCACCGCGCGGTATTCCCGTTCATGCCGAAGCTGCAAACCGGCATAACCGATCGCGCCCGCGCTGGTGACCACCAGAAACGTCGTGCCAATTGCCTGTATCTCGTTCCAATCCACTAGCATCGTGTCGCCGCAATCCTCAACTCAGTTCCAAACCTGCCGCGCCTCGACTGCCTCAATCGAAAACATCTGGTCGGGCTCCATCTGCTGCATCTTCTGCACGAACTCGACCGCTTCCTCTTCCGTGTTAAACATCAAGCGGTTGTACAACCGTCCGGCCCGAACCTGGTCGCACTGCCAAACTATCTCTGTCATCACCCTGCTCCTCGTGCCGGATTTGAACTCCAGGTTGCATGGTGTACTGCGTGACTCGCCGGCGGGTCGTGATCCGGCGTCTGTACATCCTCTTCGACAGATTGCACTTTCCCTGTTAGCATTTGTGATTCAATTTCGAACCCGGCGGCTGCACGCTATCCCAACATTGGCACCACCGGTGCTGCTGCGCAAATTACCCGGCAGGCTCAGCCTGGCAGGTCGGACACCAGAACAGGTTCCGCCCCTCCATCTCCTTGCGCAGGATCTTTGTGCCACAGACGAAGCAGGGCAAGCCGTTTCGCCTGTAGACGTAGTGCGTTTCGTCCTTCAGCAGCTTGTCCTTCCCTGCTGGCCGATCTTCCGGCCGCGTCGTCACGATCCGTCTATCGACCATGCCGGCCTGCATCAGCGGCAGTGCGTCCTTCCAGATCATCCGCAGCGTCGCTTCCGGAACATCCTTACCCGCCACGTACGGGTTCAGCCGAGCCCGGTACAGCAGCTCCGCGCGGTAGATATTCCCCATCCCCGCAATCACCTTCTGGTCCATCAGCAGCGCGCCAATCGCCTTCTTGCTCTTGGCAATGCGCAGGATCGCCTTCTCCGGACCATCACCGTGCAGCGGATCGGGCCCCAGCCGCTTCAGCAGCGCATCCCACTTCGCCTGCGTCCAGATGTTGCAGTCGGTCGGCCCGCGCAGCTCGATCCACGCCAGCTTCGGCGCCGCCGTATGCCCCGTTCCGTCGTCCTCCGAGTACCACGCGTGCCGCTTCGACTTGCCCGGCGCCACCGGCCGCTTCACCGCCGCCGCATTCCACATCCGCAGTCGCAGCGCGCCCTTCACCGCAGGCAGCGGTCCCGACCCTTCGGAAAAATCGCCGCGCAGACCAAGGTGCACATGCAGTATCCGGTCCTTGCCGAAGTCATACCCCAGGTGCTTGCCGACTGCCATCACCCGCTGCAGCTTCCGGCCATCGATCACCGCTGCATCCAGAAAGCGCCCCTGCGGCCCATCCACCCGGACAGCCTTCCCGGCAAACGCAGCCTCATGCCGCTCCGCCCACCGGTGTATCTCATTCCCTTCAGGCATTCCTGACTCTCCCCTTGACGTGTCCTTCATCCGTGCTGCACTGCGCATGCATGCTGCAACGCGAGTCTTCATTGTTACAATAGAAGCAGTTGCCCAACTCCCCTTATCGTAAGTACCTCTTCAAGGCGACTCTGTGACGCAAGCTGTGCAGCGCTTCTACCGGCCCGAGCTGGATGTTCTTCGCTTTCTGGCGTTCCTTCTAGTGTTTCTGTATCACGCATTTCCAGCACAAGGGCGCGTGTGGATTGCGATGCAAAACGCAGGCGCTCTCGGTGTCTGCCTCTTCTTCCTCCTGAGCTCCTACCTCATCACGGAGCTGTTGCAGATCGAGCAGGAAGCCTCGGGCACCATCCGCCTCGGTGCGTTCTACATACGTCGCACGCTACGCATCTGGCCCCTTTACTTCGCCGTGCTGCTGCTCGATTTCTTCATCCTGCACTACACGCATCCCGGGGTCTTTACCGGGACGCGTCTCGCTGCGTTCCTCCTGCTTGCAGGGAACTGGTACGTCGCGCTTCACGGCTTCACCTTCAGCATCTCCACACCGCTGTGGAGCATCTCCGTCGAAGAACAGTTCTACGTCATCTGGCCCTCGGTGCGGAAATACTTCAACCGCCGTGGCTCACTCGTCCTCTCGCTGCTGACGCTGGTGGCCGCTTACTACACGCTGTACCAGCTTTGCCGCCATGACAACGCCAACGACCCCGTTCTCTGGGTAAGCAGCCTCGTTCAATTCCAATTCTTTGGCATCGGCGCTCTGCTCGCCATTGCACTCAAACGTAGAACGCCACACCTTCATCGCATGCTTCGGCTCGTGCTCTTAGCCACGGGACTTCTACTGCTCTTCATCGCAGACTATCGATTCCACGTTAAATCCGGCATGCATCCCGCATCATTCCCCGTGCTCGCCACCGGCTACCTCTGCACAGATGCCGGCTGCATCGCGATCTTCCTCAGCGTGCTTGGCGCCCAGAGGCTGGGCCGACTCAAGCCGCTTACCTATCTCGGCAGCATCTCCTACGGCCTGTATGTCTATCACTGGATCGTCCTCCGTCTCGTCCTGCGCTTCGTCGATACCGTATGGACACATATGCGCTGGGCAGCGCCTGAAACTCCGATCGTCGTGGTCCTCACCCTCGCACTTACCATCCTCTGTGCTGCGCTCTCGTATCGCTTCTTTGAGTCGCCGATCCTGCGACTCAAGAAGCGATTCGAGGTTGTCCGCAGCCGCCCGACCTGAACGTAGAGCCCCTGCCTAATTCCAGACATGCTGGATCGGCATCGCCTCGATCCGAAACGTCAGGTCCGGAGCCACACCACTCAGCTTCCGCGCAAACTCCCGCGCCTGCACTTCGCTCAGGAACATCTTCTGCTCCTGCATCTGCCCGCCAAACCACTGCTCGCACTTCCAAATCATTGTGTCGGTCATAACCCACCTCGCCGTTCGTAACTGCTGTACATACAAACCCCAATCCGCCGAAAGGATGCGGTATACAGAAGGGCGCTCCATCAGACCCGGAGCGCCCTTTCCTGCCTGTTGCTACCCTGCCGAATTACGCAGAGTTCTTACTCTTTGACGTCGACATACTCAGCATCAATCACGCCCTCGTCCTTCTTCGGCGCGTCGTGATCGTGCGCCTCGGTCGAGCCCGCACCATCCGCCGGAGGAGTAGCAGCCGCCTTGTACATCGCCTCCGCAAGCTTGTGGCTCACGGTGGTCAGCTTCTCCTTCGACGCGTTCAACTCAGCCGCATTCGGTGAGCCCGCCAGGGTCGATTTCGCGTCCGCAAGCGCGCTCTCGACCTCCGACTTGTCACCCGCTGCAACCTTGTCGCCCGAGTCCTTCAGCATCTTCTCGACGTTATAGACCATCGAGTCGAGACCGTTGCGCGCCTCAACCGCATCGCGCTGTTCCTTGTCCTCGGAAGCATGGGCCTCGGCATCCTTCGCCATCCGCTCCACCTCTTCCTTGCTCAGACCCGAAGAGCTCGTGATCGTGATCTTCTGGTCCTTGCCGGTCGCGTTATCCTTCGCCGTCACGTTTAGAATGCCGTTCGCATCGATGTCGAACGTCACCTCGATCTGCGGTACGCCGCGCGGTGCAGTCGGGATACCGGACAGCTTGAACTTGCCCAGTGTCCGGTTCTGCGCTGCCATCGGGCGCTCGCCCTGCAGCACGTGCACCTCAACCTCGGTCTGCGAGTCAGCCGCCGTCGAAAACGTCTCCGTCTTCTTGGTCGGAATCGTCGTGTTGCGCTGGATCATGCTCGTGGCGACGCCACCCATGGTCTCGATCGACAGGGTAAGAGGCGTTACATCCAGCAGCAGCAGGTCCTTCACCTCGCCGGCCAACACACCGGCCTGGACCGCGGCGCCAATCGCCACAACCTCGTCCGGATTCACGCCCTTGTTGGGCTCCTTGCCGAACAGGTCCTTTACCAGCTGCTGGATCTTCGGCATACGCGTCTGACCACCAACCAGCACCACCTCGTCGATCTTCGAAGCGTCGACCCCGGCATCCTTCATCGCCTGCTTGCAGGGTCCAATCGAACGCTGCAGCAGATCGTCGACCAGGCTCTCCAGCTTCGCCCGCGTCAGGTTGCGCACCAGGTGCTTCGGCCCGCTCGCGTCCGCCGTGATAAACGGCAGGTTGATCTCCGACTCCTGCGCCGTCGACAGCTCGATTTTCGCCTTCTCCGCGGCATCCTTCAGCCGCTGCAGCGCCATCTCGTTGCCCTTCGAGTGCAGGTCGAGCCCGGTCTCACTCTTGAACTCCGAGATAAGCCACTCCACAATCCGCTGGTCGAGATTATCGCCGCCAAGATGGGTGTCCCCGTTGGTCGACTTCACCTCGATCACGCCCTCGCCGACCTCGAGGATCGAGATATCGAAGGTACCGCCGCCGAAGTCGTAGACGGCAATCGTCTCGTCCTTCTTCTTGTCAAGCCCATACGCCAGCGCTGCTGCCGTCGGCTCGTTCACAATCCGTTTTACGTCAAGGCCCGCAATCTTGCCGGCATCCTTGGTCGCCTGCCGCTGGGCGTCGTTGAAGTACGCCGGAACCGTGATGACTGCCTCGGTCACCGACTGGCCAAGGTAGTCCTCGGCCGCCTTCTTCAGCTTCTGCAGGATCATCGCCGAGATCTCAGGCGGGGTGTACTCCTTCCCCTGCGCCACGATCGAGATGTTGTCGCCGTGCCCGACAATCTTGTACGGCACCATCTTCATCTCGTCGCCGACCTCGTTCATCCGGCGGCCCATAAACCGCTTTACCGAGAAGATCGTGTTCTCGGGATTCGTGATCGCCTGCCGCTTGGCCACCTGGCCCACCAGCCGCTCGCCACTCTTGGTAAACGCCACAATCGACGGCGTCGTCCGCCCACCCTCTTCGTTCGGGATAACCTTCGGCTCGCCGCCCTCCATCACCGCCACGCAGGAGTTCGTCGTGCCAAGATCAATTCCAATAATCTTACCCATTGTGCTATCTCCATCCGGGTTCTTCCCGGGACCATCTTCCGACTCACCCATCATCACATGTGAGTGACTTACTGTCAATGTATCTGATGCGCCGGGCATCTCCCGGGATTCTCCATCCCGCCGCGAAAAGCGCCCGCTCCGCCCCACTCAGCGAGCCGCAATCAAAGTACATCTCCAGACGTCGAAATCCACTCTTATCGACATAAATCTGTCCCAAGGAAGCAGCCATGCCCGCTACAGAAGCTGCGTCCCCGGAAAAAGCCGCCCACGAGATCACCGCCGGTGTTAACCCCTGGCTGATCGCTGCCGCCGTCATGCTCGCCACCTTTATGGAGGTGCTTGACACCTCCATCGCCGCCGTCGCCCTGCCCTACATCGCCGGCTCGCTATCCGCCTCGAACGACGAGGCCACGTGGGTCCTCACCTCCTACCTCGTCTCGAACGCGATAGTCCTCCCCATGTCCAACTGGATGGGCCTCCGCTTCGGCCGCAAAAAGTACCTGATGTCCTGTGTAGCCATCTTCACTGTCGCCTCCTTTGCTTGTGGGGCCGCCCCAACGCTCGCCATCATGCTTCTCGCCCGCGTCATTCAAGGCGCAGGAGGTGGCGCACTCCAGCCCCTTTCGCAGGCCATTCTCATCGAGTCCTTCCCACCCGCCAAACGAGGCTTGGCCATGGCCGTCTTTGCCCTTGGCGTCGTTGTCGCGCCCGTCCTTGGCCCCACCCTCGGCGGTTATCTCACCGATACCTACTCATGGCGCTATGCCTTCTACATCAACATACCCATAGGCATTGCTGCGCTCCTGATGATCAACACCTTCATAAAGGATCCGCCGTACATCAAAAACGCAAAGGTCCCCCCGTTCGACAATCTAGGCCTCGGCACCCTCATCGTCTGGACCGGCTGCCTCCAGGTCGTCCTCGACAAAGGACAGGAAGACGACTGGTTCGGAGCCACCTGGATCCGCTGGGCTGTCTTCTTCATGATCACCAGCTTCATCTGGTTCTGCTATCACTCCTGGACCAAGAAAGACCCGCTGGTCGACCTCAAGGTCTTCAAGGACCGCAACTTCCTCGTCGGCGCAACGCTCATCTTCCTCTTCGGCGTCGCCATCTACTCCACCACAACCGTTCTTCCGCTCTTCTATCAGGAGCTGCTCGGCTACACCGCCTTCACCGCAGGCGTTGCCGTCGCCCCGCGCGGCCTCGGCGCCGTCCTGGGCGCGCCCATTGTCGGTGTGCTGTCTAACAAAATCGACCCCCGATATCTGCTCACCTTCGGCTTCGGTACCTTTGGAATAGCCACCCTCTACCTGGGCGATCTCACCCTCGACATCTCCCCCACCACCCTTCTGCTGCCCGTCATCATCGCCGGATTCGCGCTCTCGTTCGTCTTCGTCCCCATCTCGACCGCCGCCTACGGCACCCTTGGCCAGAAGCAAATCGGCAACGCTTCGGGCGTCTTCAACCTCATGCGCAATGTCGGCGGCTCGATCGGTATCTCGATCGCCCAGACCCTGCTCACCCGCCGCTCCGCCGTCCACCAGAACGAGATCCTCAACTCCGTCCCCGTTACCGGCCAGCAATTCCAGAACAGCGTTGCCGCCACCGCCCAGTCGCTCACCGGCTACTATGGCAGGGCCAACGCCATGGCCCCCGCCCAGACAACGCTTTATCAGCAGCTCGGTCGCCAGGCCGCCAGCTGGGCCTTCGTCGACGTCTTCCGCTGGCTCTCGCTCCTCTGCTTCCTCTGCGTAGCCGTCGTTTGGGCCTTCAAGAAAGTGAAAGCCGGCAAAGCCCCCGAAGGCGCTCACTAACCATATACTGCACTCCGTCCGAAGGCCTGCTGCAGCTCATCTACTGTGCTACGAAGATGGCCAGCGCGTCGCGCCCCGGCTCATCAATGCCCTCCCAATCGGCCATTCGTGGGAGCACCGGCCCCGGCGTCACCCTCCTCGGGAACGCCGCTCACCTTATGTCTCCCTTCTCGGGCGAAGGCGCCAACCTCGCTATGCGCGACGCCGCCGACCTCGCCACTGGACTGACAGCGAGACGCCATCCCGCCCACGCCGACACCGTCCCTATCTCACCTGCCGGGACCTCGACGCCGCCTTCATCGACCTGCAGCAGGCCGGCATCGCCGCACAGACTTCCCGCACGGCGTAGTACGCCAGGCGACAGGTCTCCTTCGCGATCCGGACGGCTACACGCTCATCCTCCAGTGGCCCGCATCCCAGTAGTCAGCCACCCACACCCATGCCCCCGCTCTCCATCACGCTCTTCCTGGCCCAGCTCCTCGCCACGCTCTTCATGACCGGCCTCATCTGGTTCGTGCAGATCGTCCACTACCCGCTCTTCGCCGAGGTCGGCCCCAGCCACCTCACTCGCTACGAGACCGTCCACGCCCGGCGCACCTCCTGGGTCGTCTTCCCGCCCATGCTCGTCGAGCTCCTCACCACCCTCGCCGCTCTCTACCCACCGCTCCGGCCGCCCTTCGTCACCACTGCGCAGGCCGTCACCCTCGCCGCGCTCGTCCTCGTCATCTGGATCACCACCGCCATCGGCCACGTCCCGCTCCACACCCACCTCGGCCAGGCTGCCCCCACCCGCCCCGGCCGTCCCGACGCCCCACTCATCAGCCTCCTCGTCCGCCTCAACTGGATTCGCACCATTGCGTGGACCATCCGCGCCGCCCTGCTCACCACGGCCCTCGTCCACGCACTTTGACCTGGACAAGGCCGAAACGTTCACTTCGGCATTGGGACCGACAGCACCTTTCCAGCGCCGCGTTCCGCGATCCAGATCATCTCTCCCGCGGGTTCCACTGCCGTCGGTGTGTTGAGTCCTTCCTTGATGACCGTGACGCTCGCCTTGTCACCATTGACGGTAATCACGTCGACCTTGCCGCTGCCATTCTCGGCCAGCAGTAGCTTGCCGCCGGCTGCGCGCATGCCATCCGGCCCTTTGACGGGCTCGTTCATCCAGATATCGACGGGTTGTCCGGGCTTGCCCGCAGCGTCCACCGGAATGCGGTACAGCTTGTTGAAGACCACGTTGTTCACGTAGAGTGTGCCGTCCAGGAAGGTGATCCCGTCCACGCCGTTCAGCGTGCGATGTTCGAGAAAGAGTGTGGCACTGGTGGCGCCAGCTCCCAGTCTGTAGATTTTGCCGTTGGCCGTGTCCGTGATGTACAGCGCCTTGTCCGGTCCAACCGTAAAGTCATTGCAGGTACTGTTCTCGCCGGGGAGATCCCACCGCAGCTTCTGCGAGCCGGTGGCCAGATCAAATCCCCGCAATGCCGTGTGACGCCTGGCGGGGGTTGCACCGGGGACCGGCGTTAGCTGACAGGTCCACAGCGTGTTATTGGCGGCGTCCGCAAGCACACCGAAAAAAAACGTGCCGGCCCCTTCAGCACTCGCATCGACGAACTTCTCCGCGGTCGTCGAACCGGGACGCACCTTGTAGACGAATGGACTGCTCGCACTACCGGCGAAGAGCACGCCACCCGGCGCAATCGTCAAACTCTCGGGCTGAGATTTCGCGTCAACAATCAGAATCTCAGCGGCAGAAGCAGCCTGTCGAAGACACGCCATCAAGGCAACAAACACGGCCAACCGCCACTTGCTCACATTGAGCATCGTCAAATCTCCTCACTATTTGGCTCCCGACTCGATCCACACGCAGGCAATCCTGCCTGCCAGGTCAAGGGTGAAGCAATTCTACGGGACCGAAGTTCATTCTGGACCTGGATCACTGTGACGTTTCGTGCAAACCGACTGCCAGGATCGGGCCCCTGCAGATCAATGACGGTGATCGTGCGAACAACACCGGACCTTGACGCCCGACGTCCTCTCGGGCGAAGAGCCGCTACACTAAGCCACATGCGTCTCCTCACCCTCACCCTCCTCCTGACCGCAACTGCCGCAATCACCGCACAAGCTCAGTGGGACCTCGAAGAGTCCCACACCACGGCCGATCTCCGCGGCGTAGCCAATACCGGCGGCGGCGTTGTCTGGGCCAGCGGCACTCACGGCACGGTCATTCGGTCCGAAGACGGCGGCTATCTCTGGCAGACCTGCTCCATGCCGCCCGGCGCCGAAGCCCTCGACTTCCGCGGCATCCAGGCCTTCAACGAGAACATCGCCATCGCCATGTCCTCGGGCAAAGGCGACCTCTCACGCCTCTACAAGACCACCGACGGCTGCCAGACCTGGAAGCTCGTCTTCACCAACCCCGACAAGGAAGGCTTCTGGGACGGCATACTCAAGGTCACCGGCAAACAGCTTTACGTTCTCGGCGATCCAGTTGACGGCAAGTTCGCCCTCTTCTACTCAGACAACAGCGGTGATACATGGTCGATCGCGGCCGATCCCGGCCTGGACGCTCCCAAAGATGCCGGGGCCTTTGCCGCCAGCAACAGCTCACTCAGCATGGTCTTTCCATTTCTTTTCTTTGGAACCGGCGGCGCCGATAGCCCGCGCGTCTTTCACACCTATTCAAAATGTGCGGTCGGCCAGACCCAAGGAAACTGCCCTATCGCCTGGATCAGCACACCCGTGCCCCTCGCTTCAGGTAGCCCCGCCGCCGGGGTCTTCTCGCTTGCAACCCGCACCATCACCAGCATGGCTGGCAAGAGCAAGTCCATTATCGTCGCCGTCGGGGGGACTTATGACAAACCAGATGCCACACCAGGCACTGCTGCCACATCAACTGATAACGGTCTCACGTGGACGCCGGCAACAACGTTCCCCCACGGATACCGATCTGCAGTCAGCTATACCGCGAACTGGCAACTCCTGATCACCGTCGGCCCCAACGGCACCGATATCTCAACCGACGACGGCAAGAACTGGCGTCCCCTCAAACCACTCCCCAGCCAGCCCGCCGACACCGACCAGCACTGGAACGCGCTCTCGCTACCTTTCGTTGTAGGTCCAAAGGGCCGTATCGGCCGCCTCAACACTACCGGCCCCCCCCCCCCCCCAAGGTAGACCCGTCGCCGACCCAGGCCCACACCCCCCAATGAAAGAGAGGCTTCCTGCTTGACAAATCACTGTCCCGGGAAGCCCCTTGTCGCTCAAATCGACATACAACTCTGTAGCTACAAAACTGTAGTTATAGTACTACAAAGTTGTAATTACAATGGCCCTTTTTATAACTACAGTTTTGTAGTACTTTGTCGTCATGCAACCACATCCGCCCCCAGCTGCTGCAGGATGCCGAGCTGGTCCGAGCTGCCCCATCGCTCCACAATCTTGCCATCCACGAACCGTGCAATCTGCATCCCGCGCGCCGAAATCTCGCGCCCGGTCGGCGGAATCCCCATGAACACCCCGCGATGCGTCCCCGTCACCGTGTACGCAATAGCGAGGTTGTCGTCGTCCGCCACCGTGTGTTCCACGTCGATCGCAAGGTCAGGAAAGCCCTCGCGAAACTCTGTAAAGAAAGCGATAAACCCTTCCGGGCCTGCAGCTTGCGTCGGTGCCGGGTCATGATCGATCACGTCCGGAGCCATCAAATTCCGGATCTCACCCAGGTTGCCTTCGTTCACCGCCGCACCAAACTTCGCCTGTGTTTCCTCGTTCGCCTGCCGACTCATAGGTTCTCCTCGCCAGTAAGATGCACGCTCTACTGCGGCGTAGCCACCGGCGCTGTAGGCGTCGTTCCCGCCCCCGTCGACCCAAACGAACCCGAGCCAAACCCGCTCGACCCCGAACCGTTACCACTCCCGGAAGCTCCCGTACCACCCAGCCCCGTAGCGCTCGATCCAAAGCCGGACGCGCTGCTTGAAGAAGCCGCCGTGCCCAGCCCACCGTCCTTTGGCTTCATCTGCTCGATGCGCGGATCGTAGATGAACTCCCACGTGGGATAGGTCGTCTGCTCGTTCAGCACGATGATGGAGTTTCCGGTCGCCGCGCTGCCAATGCCCATGATCGGCGCGCCAGTCCCGGTAAAGCTGGTCGCGGACTGGCTGCTCGAACCGCTCCCGTCACCCGGAGCCGCGCTCGTACCCGTGCCAGTGCCTGATCCAGATCCAGACCCGAAGCTGGTACCAGAGCCCGCCGCTCCCGACCCCACAGACGACGAGCCCGAACCGAACGATGAGGACCCGAACGTTGACCCGGAGGATCCGGAGCTCCCCAGGGAGCTCGACCCGCTTGAGGAGCCAAACGAAGACGAGCCGAACGAAGAACCTGACCCGGCCGCAGACCCCGAGGCCGATCCAGCCGCGCTGCCACCTACCGCTGAGGCCATCCCCGCCGCGCTGCCCAGGCTGCCCGAGCCCGCCAGGCCGGTCAGCGGCTTGCCGAAGAAGCCCTTCACCGTCGTCTTGTTCTCACCGACGTGAATCAGCTTCCAGTCCGGCTTGCCCGTCATCGGATCGGCGTACCTCTGCCGCAGAAAGCGTATGTTGTTCGTCTTCTCCAGCTGGTCGATCGAGCCCGGATAATGGCCCACCTTGCGGTAATAGAGCTGGACCGCGCGTACGTACTGGTTGCCGCGATGGACGGCCTCCACCTCGCGCTCGCGCCGCAGCTCCTTCGCCACCCGTGGCGCCGCCACCCCGAGCACCAGCAAGATGATGAAGATAGCCACAATCAGCCCCACCAGCATAAAGCCTTCGTCACCCTTCCGCGTTGTTGGTCTGTTCGTCGTCTTCAGCATCGATTTGCCTGCTAGTTGGTCAACAGCGGCAGGGTCTGCCGGTTGCTGTTCGCAATGTCTTCAATCACAATCGACCGCGCGTCCATGCTGATCACGCGGTATTTACGCTGCACAATGTCGCCGGATGAGACCAGGAAGACGTCCTCGCCATGCAGCAGAAAGGCCCGGCGATCGCCGTTTAGGTTCGTCTCCGTGCCGAAATACTTGAGATCAATAGGCGGCGGCGGAGGCGGTCCAACCGGCCCGGTGCGTACCGGGACTAACAGGTCCGGCGTGCGCACCTTCGCAACCAGCCGCGGAATCGTAGCCGCAGGAGCTGAATTGACCGAGAAGATATTGCGCCCGCTCCCGGAGTAGACCAGCGACTCGGTGACCAGCATGGCATCCATGTGCAGGGTCGGGTCAAGCTGCGCCTCGGTCGTCAACCCGGCTCTCGACGAGACCCCGGCGGTGTTCCCCGAGGAAGGCACTCTCCGAACAGACGGACTCCCGGCAGCAGGCGCGGATCGAATGACAGCCACGGGGGCAGCCGGTGGAGCATCCGGGGTGCTCAGCTGTGAGTACAGGAAGTATCCCGCCGCGAGTGCGAATGCCGCCAGAATGCCGTAGTTTCGCTTATCCTGAGCGGTCATGGCTGCTCCCCTCCGGCAGCGCCGGTCACGGCCGTCGCATCCTCTGGGTCGTTTACAAAACCCTTGCCGCTCGTCTCATTGCCGACAGGCGCGCGCAGATACGTGGTCAGCTTGATGCGGAGATTCACAGTCCCGCTCTGCGCCCCGGTAAGCGTAATTCCGCTGATCAGGAAAAACAGGCGATCGCGTTCCAGGCTGTTCATGAAGACGACGAGCGGCCGATACTCACCGCTCAGGCTCGCATCCATGCGCACCTGGGTGACGGCGCCGACCGAGCCGTCCAGCACGGGCGACTCCGCATATTGCACGCGGCTCAACTTGACGCCCTGCTTTTTCTGCAGCGCCCCAAGCTCGGCGTAGACCTGCGAAGCGGCGAACGGGAAACGCCGCAGGTAGAAGGCATCCGCGCTCGTCGTCGCCCGCGTCAGCTTGCCATCAAGACCACGAAGCGGCTCCGCAGCCTGCTCGGCCGCCTGCATCCGCGCCGTCTGTTGCTCCGCCGCGGTAGCGTTCTGGCTGCGGGCCGACTGCCACGCAAAGCCCATGTGGACCAGCAGATAAAGATTAATCAGGGCAAGCAGACCGACGCCCGCAAAATGAAGATTCAAAATCGTGACAATGCCGCGGCTCCGTTCTATAAAGCCTGGCGGAAGCCCAAAGCTGAAGCGGCTCATCGGACGACCTCCGGCTTGGCAGTCACGCCCGTTCGCGGCAGCGGTTTACGCGCAACCGAGCTCATGGGCACACTCGGCAGAGGGTTGTAGCCGCTGAGAATGTCGAACTCAACGCCACCCGGGGTTGTGCTCGGCGGCGCCACCGCTGTCGGAACACCGCGCGGGCCGCCGGCCAGCCCGCTGCCGGAGTCCTGTGTCTGCGCCGCCTCGTTGCTCAGTCGCGGTGCGAGGAAGCGCTGGGAGGTCTCGAGATTCCGCACCAGCTGCACCGCGCGATCGCGATCACCGCTCACGCGCAGCCGGATCAGCACCTCACCCTCCGGCGTAATGGTCGGGTCGATGCTCGTCACCTGCACCCCTGCGGGCAGCACCTTTTCGAGGTCCATCATCACCGCCGTCCAGCTGAAGCTCTTCTTGGCAAACATTTCGTTCAGAAACTGCGACCGCTCGAGCACCGCCATGTTCTGCGGTTGGTGCATGCGCGCATCATTCGAGCGCCGCTCCTGCTCAAAAGCAGCGGTTCGTGCCTTCAGCGCGTCCATCCGCGCCTGCGCCTTGTTCGCGCTGGCGTTCAGCAGGTGCAAACCGATGCCAAGCAGGACGGCCAGCAGCGCCAGTGATCCCATGGCGAGACGCAGCCGCGCAAAGAGCGGCCGTAGTTCGACAAACGGGCGTGTGGCGAGATTGAGAGTGATCCGCATCAGCTCTTCAAGGCCCCTCGAACGCCTGCCAGCCAGCCGCGCGGAACGTTGACCGTCACCGTCGACGCGATCATCTGCGGTTCGATAATCTCCCGAACCCGCATCTCCTGCCCGCCAAACCCGGCTTCGAGCAGCATCGTACCCAATCGCTCCGCACCGGTCACGCCGGCCGAGACGACGGTTCCCGGCGGCAGACCGAGCGTGTCTTCAAAGTAGGCCGCGGCGACGCTTACGGCCTGAGTCACCTCGCGCGACCCGGACGTGCTGGCCAGCTCTCGCAGCTCCTCGCGCACGCCCTCAAGCACCGCGTTCGGCTCCGACTGAATCGCTTCCCGAGCCGCTTCGGCCGTCACGCCGACACCCACGGGCTCTTGCAGCGCCCACTCTCCGCTCGAACTCTCACGATCGACCAGCGGCAGAGAGACAACCGGCTCAACATAGATCTCCTCAGTCGTCATATCGACCGAGCGATGCAGCAGCAGCACGCCGCCCTGCACAATCGCGGTGGTCACACCCTTCGGTCCGGCATTGATCACCAGCGTTGCCGAGTCCGAGATCTCGAGCCCGGAGAGCACGGCGAGCGTACTGGGAATAACGGCACCAGGCTCAAAGCCGGCCTCGCGCACCGCCGCCTCGTACTCGGCGAGCACCTCGCGCGGCATCGCCACGGCGACCGCCCGCACAACCGTCTTCCCCGTCGACATAATCTGGTAGCTGATCGCCGCGTCCTCAGCCTCAAAGGGCAGCATCTTTTTCAGCCGGAAGCGCACCACGGGCAGGGCCTCGGCCAGCTTGCTCGGGAGCGTGTCGAAGTCAACCAGCAGCACCCGGACGGACGCGTCAGGCACGATCAGCGTGACCTCACGGCCCTCGCGGCCGCGCCCGTTCGTCCGGTCAGCCACCGCTTCGAGCGCCTTTCGCAGCGCGCCAGCAACGGCCGGCCTGTCGACGATGTTCCCCGGCTTCAGTCCCGCGACGACCGCGCCGTCAGCCAGGCTAACGCGGCATACCGCCACCAGCAGTGCTGTAGCATCTTCTGCGCGAGCCGCGACAACGCCCTCTGCGCGAACCTCAACGGCGAGACGGGGGCGCGTCCCCAGGGTTGTCGGTAGAAATTCCATGCCGTTCTAGACTACCCGTTCCCCTTCACTGCTATCGACCCGCCTCGATGAATGTAACCTTGTTGATCTCTTTCAGGGTCGTCACACCCTCACGAACCCGGTCGATCGCCGAATCGCGGAGAAACGCCATGCCCTTGTCTTTCGCCTTTTTGCGGATCTCGCTGCCCGGCTTCTTGGCCAGCAGCATCTCGCGAATCTCATCGTCGAGCTCCAGCAGCTCATGGATCGCCGACCGCCCGCGGAAGCCAGTTCCCGCACACTCCATGCAGCCTGTACCCTCACGAAATGCGAAGCCCTGCCACTCTGACGGAACCAGTCCGTTCAGCTCCAGCTCGGCATCGGTATAGTGCACCTCGCGCACGCAGAAGCCGCAGATCGTCCGGACCAGCCGCTGCGCCAGAATGCAGTTCAGCGCCGAGACGAAGTTGTACGGCTCAACCCCCATGTTCAGGAAGCGACCCAGCACGTCAACCACATTGTTCGCGTGGACCGTGGTGAAGACAAGGTGCCCGGTAAGCGCCGAGTTGATGGCGATCTGGGCCGTCTCCGCATCGCGAATTTCGCCCACCAGGATCTTGTCCGGATCGTGCCGCAGGATCGACCGCAGTCCGCGTGCGAAGGTCAGGCCTTTTTTCTCGTTTACAGGGATCTGCGTGATCCCGCGAATCTGGTACTCGACCGGGTCTTCGATCGTGATGATCTTGTCTTCCTCGCTCTTGATCTCGTTCAGCGCGGCGTAGAGTGTCGTTGTCTTGCCGGAACCGGTCGGCCCCGTCACCAGCACCATCCCGTACGGCTCCTTAATATAGCGGCGGAAACGGACCAAATCTTTCTCGGCAAAGCCCACCACGTCGAGCGAGAGCTTAGTGAACTTCTCCGACATCGACTCCTTGTCCAGCACGCGGAGCACAGCGTTCTCACCATGCACCGTCGGCATGATCGAGACCCGGAAGTCGATCAGCCGTCCCTTGTAGCGCACACGGAAGCGGCCGTCCTGCGGTACGCGGCGCTCGGCGATGTCGAGTTCGCTCATGACCTTGATACGCGAAAGGATCGTCTGGTGATGCTCCCGCGCAATCGGGGCCATCGCCTGCTGCAGCACGCCGTCGATGCGGTACTTCACCAGCAGCGAATCATCGAAGGTCTCAAGGTGGATATCCGACGCCCGCCGTTCAAGCGCAGTAAAGATCGTCGTGTCGACCAGACGGATAATGGGCGAGATATCGTCCTCGCCCGTCAGCCGCTCAATCGAGATGTTCTCGTCCGGATTGTCTTCGCTCGAAAGCACATCGAAGGCCAGCCCCTCGCTCGCCTCGTCCAGCACCCGCTGCGACTGCTCCGTCTTCTTCAGCAGGTCCGTGATCTGCGAGAGCGTCGCCACCCGCGTCACCAGCCGCTGCCCGAGCAGCCCCGAGATCTCGTCCAGCACCATCAACTTCGACGGGTCCGAGACCGCGATCGCCAGCCGCCCCTCCGCCTGCTCCAGCGGTACGAAGTTGTACCGGAACATCATGTCGACCGGCACGCTCTTGAAGAGATCGTGCTGGATCTTGAAGTTCTTCAGGTCGACAAACTCCGCATGATAGCGCCGCGCCAGACCCTGCGCCCGGTCAATCTCGTTCATCCCCATCTCACTCAGCGGTATCGCCAGCGGAACATTTGCCATGCCTGTAAGACTCCCCTCTGCCTGACTCGTCACAACACTACTTACCAGATACAGTTCACTTCCCCGGACGCACGGATAGGCTCGTTGCCGGTCACTAGCTGTAAACCATGCACGATGGCCGTCGCCGCGATGATGCGTTCAGCAGGGTCCCTCGGAAAGCTGCTCGAGAACTGCATAGATCGTGCAGCGATAGCTGCCGTAATCGGCAGCACCACAAACGCTGATTCCAGCCCCTGTAAAAACTGGAGCAAGGAGCCCGGAACACGCATTTCACCGCGTTCCGCCATCATCGCAATCTCCCACAGTGACGAACTCGCAATCGCAATACCACCACCAGACCGGCTGCACTCTCGAAGAGCCGCTGCTACAACAGGAGAAAGATGCCGCCGATCGGTAGTCATCCAGGCGATGACATGACTATCAACGAGAAGGGTCACGAAGCTGTTCCACGGAGTGTTTGTAGAACCCCTCATATTCTTCGTCCGAATACATCGGCGACATGACATCGCCGGTAATCACCACGCCCGGAAAGATGAACGCATCCAGCGGGTCTGCTCCCTCCGGCAGGTCGAGTGGAACTAATTTCGCAACCGGTTTGCCATTCTTGGTTACGATCACCGGCTCCCGCTTCGCTTGGACCTCATCCATCACGGCAAGACACGTCGCTTTGAATTTCCCCGCTGCCATCGTCCGCATCGCACCCCGCCCTTATGGTCACTATACTATGGTCACACAGCGTTAACGCCCGCTCAGCTCAACCTTCTGTGCGGCAAACAGCTCGCCGGTGTTCACCAGCAGGTAGCCTGTCTTCGCTATAACTTCATGCGGCACCGAGCCCGGTCCCGCGGCGCCCAGCTGCCCGGCGTTACTCCATCCGGGCGGCACCTTCAGCAACATCGCCGTATGGGTCGCCAGTCCGAAGACCGGAAAATTCGCGCCGCTCACGCCAAGCGCTCCACGAACCTCATCCACGGTCGCGACGTGCGGCGTCTCCGGATCAGCCTGCCACTCGCCCACCGTCCGCTCCTCAAACGCGTAGCCGCCCTTGGTCTCGGTCACCCGAAGCACTGGCTCTACGACCTTTCCGGCAACCCCGTAGATCCCGGTCAGGCTCACCGGCTTCGTCCGGCAACTGCCCAGGCCGGCACACAGAAGGGACACCACGGCCATTCCTGCAAACTTTGCGCGCCTCAATGAATGGTCCCGCCCGCACTCAGCTTGAAGATCGGCATGTAGAGCGCAATCAGGATCGTCACCACCACACCGCCCATGACGATCAGAATCAACGGTTCGATCAGGCTCATCGCCGCCGTCAGGTTCGTCTGCACATCCTCTTCGAAGAACTCCGCAACCGAGTTCAGCATTTGCGGCAGCGCACCCGTGCTCTCGCCCACCTCGATCATCTCGATCGCCAGCTCCGGAAACACCTTGGTCGCCTGCAGGCTGACCGACAGTCCCTTGCCCTCGCGCACCGTCTCGACCGAGCGATACACCGCATTGCTGATCTGCCTAGAATCAATCGACCGGGCCGCCGTTTCAAGCGACGGCACCAACGGCAGCCCACCCGTCAGCAGCGTTGCCAGCGTGCGCGAAAAGAGACCTACCTGATACTTGAGCCAGACTGGGCCAAAGACCGGCATCGCAATCCGCACCCGGTCGAGCGTCGTCGCACCGGCATCCGTCTTCGACCACCGATAAATCAGGTACCCTGCCACACCCAGAACCGCCCCGACATAGAGGCCGTCCTTCTGCGCATAACGGCCAAGATCAAGCAGAAAGATCGTCAGCCCCGGAAGCTCCGTCCCCAGCTGATCGTAAAGCTGCGCAAAGCGTGGGACTACAAACGTAATGAGAAAGATAAAGAGCGCTATGACCATCACGATCAGCAGCGCCGGATAGATCAGGCTCGCCTTGAGCTTCTTGCTGAAGGTGAGCGAGACCCGCTGGAAGTCCAGAAAGCGCTGCAGCACCTCTTCGAGATTTCCCGACCGCTCGCCCGCCAGCAGGGTCGTCGTATACACGACCGGAAAGCCGCCCTGTGCATCGAAAGCAGCCGAAATCGACTCGCCGGTCTTCACACGCGTACTGATATCGTCCAGCTGCGCCCGGAAGTCCGGGGACTTCTGCCGGCGCGCCAGCAGCTCCAGCGATCCAAGGATCGGCAGGCCCGCCTTGATCAACGTCAAAAACTGCTGATTGAAGATGAGGAATGATTCGAGCTTGACCTTTTTCTTACCGCTCCCGCCAATCGCGCTCCGTGCCTTGACCGAGTAAACGTAGTAGCCCGCCTGGGTGAACCGCGCACGCAGCTCCTCCGCCGTAGCCGCGGCATGGCTCTGCTCCTGCACCCGTCCCCGCTCATCTGCCAACTTGATGACAAACTCAGCCATAGCCCTCGAAACGATCGTTCTCTACAGAATCAGTGCTTCGTCACGTTCATCTTAGACGTTTCCGGGTAAGCTTTGGCGCAAACGCACGAACGCCCCGCAGCAAGGGAACAGCGGGGCGTTCCAATCTGGGCGACGCATTAATTTAGACGCTGAAGGACGACCCGCAGCCACAGGTGCTCTTCACGGCGGCGTTCTCAAACTTGAAGCCGGCGGCCTCAAGTGTCTCCACGTAATCAACCGTGCAGTTATTCAGATACATGGCCGACGTCGCGTCGACGAACACCTTCAGATCATCAAACCGGATGACCTTGTCCATCATGCCGCTCTGGTTCTCGAAGGACATCGAGTACTGGAAACCTGAGCACCCACCACCCACAACGCCAATTCGAAGACCGGCAGGCGTTGGATCCTGGGTCGCCATGATCTCCTTCACCTTGACGATTGCGGCAGGTGTCAACGTCACCGGGCTGGAGGCGGGAACTCCCGTTACAACTTCGGCGGTTGGGGTAACAGTTGCAGTAGCCATCGGCGATTCTCCTTTTTTACCTGACAGACCCAGTGTATGCCCACGTGCGCGCAGCGGCAAGAGTCAGGCAGATATGTAGATTGATAGATGCCGCAGTGCTCAAAATGATGCATGTTTCAGTCGTTCAACGGTCCGGTTTCAAGGTGTGAGAGAGGTTAGAGCTCAAGGAATCCCAAGTCTTTAGTAACCCGGCTGGAAATTCTCTATCCAGAGTAGTACATGACGTATACCGTCCCGCAATAGGCCTTTTCTCTATCTCGTCGGCCCTGAACGCGCCAACGACACCTATCGCAGCCAAGGAGCACCACCGATGACCCTGCTTCAGATCCTCTACATCATCTGGACAGCACTCGCCATGCTGTTCCTTTCCCTGCTCCTCTATCGCAGCACCCTGACTCGCTATGAGGATGAAAAGCTCTTCCTTGACGGCCACGATGAGTACGGTGAAAAGGTTCAGTCGGAGATCATCCGCAAGGTTAATAGGATGAACCCGTTCGTTCGGTTCGTCGGCATGGCAACCGGGATCATGAGCGCGAGCATTGTAGGGATCTTCCTCTACCGCGCGATCCTTGTTTTGCAATCCTGAAAACAGCCTGCAGTCCTGAAAACGGTCCTGCAGTCTCGAAAGCCGGGCTACCGGGGCCGCGGTTTCCCAGGCTCAGCCTCGGCGTTCACTGTCCAGATGCGCCATCGAATGTTTGTCGTAGCGCGTTCCAGCGACCTGCGCCGCTGGCATCGCCGCCTCCAGCCTCTCGCGCTCTTCAACCGTAAGCCGCATCGCGACCGCCTCGACAGCCTCCCTCACCTGCAGCACAGTGCGGGCTCCAAGCAGGGCGACGATATCCTCGCCCTGAGCAAGCACCCACGCAACGGCCATCTGCGATGTGGTCACGCCGCGCTCCGTCGCGATCTCCCCCAGTGCCGCGACCAGCGCCTGGTTCTTCGCCAGGTTCGTGCCCGTGAACCGCGGCAGAAACCTGCGAAAATCCCCTTTCGCCTGCGGCAGCGACCCGCTCAGCAACCCGCGCGAAAGAACCCCGTACGCCGTGACGCCGATCCCAAGCTCGCGCAGCCCCGGAAGGATCGTCTGCTCGATGCCCCGCGTCGCCAGACCATATTCAATCTGCAGGTCGCAGATGGGCGATACAGCCGTCGCCCGCCGCACAGTCTCGACGCTCATCTCCGAAAGCCCGATGTGGCGAACGTACCCCTGCTTCACCATCTCCGCGATCGCGCCCACCGTGTCTTCAATCGGCACCGCGTCATCGAGCCGCGCCGGCCGATAGATATCGACATGGTCGACGCCCAGCTTGCTCAGGCTCTGCGCCAGCGCATTCTTCACCGTCGCCGGCCGGCAGTCCGGACCCAGCCAGGTACCGTTCGGCGCCCGCATCGCGCCAAACTTGACCGAGAGCATCACCTTCTCGCGCGTAGACGGAGCCATCTCGCCCAGCGCCCTTCGCAGCAGCAGCTCATTCTGGCCCATACCGTAGAAATCGCCGGTATCGAGTAGCGTTACCCCGGCGTCGACGGCCGCATGGATCGCCCGAATGCTCTCCGCCTCGTCACTCTCACCGTAGAGCGCCGCCCTGCCCATGGCCATGCAGCCTAGGGCCAGTGGAAAGACCCGCGGCCCGCTGCTGCCAAGCTGCCGATCCTGTACCGCCTCAATCGTCGTGGCCGCCATCCGTCTCACCTCAACCCAATCGTAGCCCCGTCCCGTAGCCCGAAGCAGCCCGACCGCGTGGCTTCCCGCCGTTTCCGATCACGCCAACAATCGATCAACGATTCGTTGATCCAGCCTGCCATTTAGCGCTGAAACGGGAGACACTCAAACGCAGCCGTCGCAAGAGAGATCTACTTCCGCAGGTGTCACCGCGCGCAAAAAGATAGGCTCCGCGTCAACCGACACGGAGCCTACCCTACCCGCGTACTCTCCTACTTCCAGTTCTAGAAGGTAAGCCGCCCTCCCAGCTGGATCAGCCGCGGAAAGCCGAGCGTCCCCTGCGAGGAGCCGATGGCCCCGACGCTCGCCGAGTTAGGCTGCGCCGCCTTCGTCGCCGTCGCGGCCGTAGCGTTGATCGTCAGGTTAGGCGCGTTGAACTGCGGCGTGTTGAAGGCATTCAGCGCCTCTGCACGGAACTCAGCATGGACGCGCTCCGTGATCCGGAAATCCTTGTTGAGCGATAGATCCGAGTTGAGATACCCCGGCCCATAACAGTTGATCGTGCGTGGCACATTTCCATAGCTGCCCTGCGGCGTCGAGATAAAGGCAGCCGAGTTGAAGTAAGCACCCAGCCGGCTCTCCGGGGCACCTGAGTTGCACGGATTCACCCCCGGTACGAACGTCGGGCGTTCTGCAGAATTGCCGAAGCTCGAGTTATTGTTAGCCTGCGTAATGGCGAGCGGGGCACCATTCTGAATGATGGTGATGTCGTTGAACCGCCATCCTCCAACAGCCAGGTCGACCAGCTTGTTCGCTCCACCAAGAAACGTCTTCCCGCGGCCGAACGGAAGCTCGTAGGTCGTCGCCACCGTAAAGCGCTGCGGAATGTCATTGATGGCGCGCGCATACTCCGGCGCGAGATTATAGATGTCCTGCGGTCCGTTATTGCCCGGGTTCAGCGTGCTGCCTGCACCCCACTGGTTATCCCAGTTAGAAGACCAGGTATAAGCCGCAAGCACGGTAAGTCCCCTGTCGAACCGCTTCTGTACCTTGACATCAAGCGCGTTGTACTCCGACTTACCCTCACTCACCAGGTCGCTAATCGTCGTAAACGCAGGGAAGGGACGAAGCAACTGATAGCGGCTGACCGTAGCGCCGCCGATCGCACTCTTACCACCCTTTTGATAGTAGGGGTTTGTCACGGCCGCGTTTAGATAGCTGCCGCCCTGTGCCAGGTTGGCATCACTCAGCTGATTCAGATCGATACTGTTCGAGAGGTTATATCCATGGCCGCCGACATACCCAAGCTTGAACGCAATGCCCCAGCCAAACTGCTGCTCAACATCAGCTGAATAAGACGCAAAGCGCGGCGCACGGCGATTCTGGTCGATCACCGAAAGCGAGCTGCCGACGTTCGTCAGGTATCCCGCCGCACTGCCGGTCGGTCCCTGCAGGCCACCCGGAAACGGATTCGACAGACTGTTTGCAGGCAGTCCGCCGCCGTTCGTAGCCACGTAGCTGTCCGTAGCCACATAGCCGGGAGCAAGCGCCGCAGAGTTGCTATACACAAGTGGAATATAGAAGAGACCGTACCCACCACGAACCACCGTCCCCGGGGTCACCTCGTACGCAAAGCCTGCACGAGGAGAGTATTTACTGCCCATATTTCCGGTCGTCGTCGGATATCCATTCTGGCCGGCAAACCGTACACCACCGAAGGTCTGCACCCCGGAGGTAGTTGTCAGCGGGTTCGTCACCGTCTGATCGAATCCCACCGAATAGTGGTTGCTCCGCTCATGCACCCCGGGCTCATATTCATAGCGGAAGCCGAGATTTAACGTGAGCTTCGGCAACACACGCCAGTCATCCTGCACATAGCCCGCCTGGTACTGCGTCGTAATTGCAAGCAGCGATGGAATACTCACCGAACCCGATGTAGGGTAGCCCAGCAGCATGTCGGCTGCGTCATCCCCTGTCGCCGTCGAAACGTTATCCGCCGACGTAAACGTCGTATCAAATCCATACGTGCCACTCGCATTCGACAGACTCGTATAGGTCAGGCTGATCGCACGAAACACATAACCGGCCTTGACACTATGCTTACCCACGCTCTTCGCGACACCAGCCACGAAATTGCGCGAGAAGTACACCGCCGGACCAGAGTTGGATGTTCCTTCATAGGCAAGATTCGTTGCACTTGATGTCGTAATTGCCGGGAAGCCAGTCTTCGGCAGCGCACTCACATACGCCGCAGGCAGCCCGAGCGCTGTCTGATCAAATCCCTGGCTAATATCCAAAGTATTATTTGGAAAACGATTAAACCCGAAGCCTACAGTTACGATTGTCGTTGGATTCACAGTAATCGTATTCTGAATTCCCATCGCATCGACCTTCCGATAGAGAAGGTATGACGACGAGCTTCCCGCCAACGTAGTCAGCGCATTACCACCCGGCTCCTTGCTTCCATAGTGCATATAGTAGAAGTCCGCCAGCCACTTACTTCCAAACTCATGATCCAGCTTTCCAACGAATTCATCTGCCCGATCACCCAGCGTGTCCCCGCCGTTGAAGTTCGGGGTGCCATAGCCGGACAATGATGTATTCGGCACCGGATAGGCGTTCACAAGCGCCTGGCCAACATTATTGATGCGGTTCGCCGGTATGACATTCCCCGGAAAAGCCGTTCGCTGCACCTTGCCGGCCACGGTCACGCTCGTCAACGGGTCATAGATACACCGTCCCGAAACGCAAACACCGGTGGTATTTACCACGCCACCAAGATCAGAGAAGTTGCCACTGCGTTCCGCAGCAGTAGGTACCGCGAACGACACCGCCGAAGTCAAAGGAGAACGCTGTCGATAACCCTCTTCGGTCAACCAGAAGAAGGTCTTGTCCTTCCCACCCAGGATATGCGGCAGAGGAATCGGGCCGCCGATCGCACCAACATAGCTGTAAAACGTGGCCGCTCCGCGCGGTGTCGTGGGCTGAGTAACTCCATCAAAAGTATAAGGCGTTCGATTGTTAAAGAACAGGTTGGCTCCCCAGTTCGTCTGGCGCGTCTCCCCCTGCAACACGCCATGCAATGAACTTGAGCCGGAGTGCAGCGTGGTGTTGAACATGCCGCCGCTTGTCCGCCCAATCTCCGCATCATAGGTGTTCGCCTGAACCTTGACCTCCTGCACAGCTTCGATCGAGGGAATAATCACGGCACGATTACTGAAGTCTGTGATCGGGATTCCATCGACAGAGTAGTTGTTAGAACTAATTGGTGCGCCTGCTATCGAAATAGTCGATGAACCGCTTTGATCCTGAAAACGTACAAAGCGCGGATCGCCTACCGGCGTCACGCTATTGTCCAGCTTGGAAAACAGAAAGGGATTGCGGCCCGGGTTGGGAAGATTCTGCAGCTTCTGCGCGTCAATTAACTGCCCGTTGTAGGATGTCCCATTGTTGATAATCGGTTCCGATGCGGAGACTTCGACGGTCTGGGTCTCAGAGCCAATCTGCAGTGCCATGTCCACCGGGATTGTATTGCCCGAGTCCACCACAATTCCCTTGTGGGTCAGCTTACTGAAGCCAGTTGTCTCCGCGCTCACAGTGTAGGTATCTGGATCGACCGCGCTAAATGTGTACTCTCCTGAGCCATTGCTGGTCGTTGTACGGGTGATGTGCGTCGATTCAGAAGTTATCTCCACGGTGGCCTTCGCAATCGCGGCACCCTGTGAATCCGCCACAATTCCCCGAATAGCGCCGTAGTTCGATTGCGCCTTCGCTGCCGAGCTGGTTAGAGCGACGATCACCACGAGAACGAACAGGGTATGGAATTTCTTTATCGACCAGATCACTAAAGAGCCCTCCGAGTGTTGTATATAACCATTGCGAGTGAAAGACACAGAACCGCGGGCGCCCGCGGTCCGACAGCAGGTTGTCATAGCCGAATAGATATCCGTGTCCGGATATCGCTTTATTGAGCCGCGTTGGTCGCGGCACCTAATACTTCCAGAGACAAGTCAGCCCACGACTCTTCTAGAGCGGGAAGCCAAACCGAACCAGCGATGGAGCAACCTGCAAGGTATTTTCAGTGAGATTACGAGACTGCTGGCGAAACTTCTGTCTACGGCTCTGCACCATGCTAATGAGTTACCTCTTGTAGCGGGAGCTAGAAACACTTCGACTGAAGACCCGCAGAAATTGCGGGTCACGGATGTGAGAAGTAGCCTCTTGGTGATGTCCCTGAGACTAGCCGACTACAAAGAGACTGTCAATTAAATTTAACGTGGATATTCGAGAGTAGAAGCATGAGATGACGATAAGGTGTGCTGACTTAGCTGTCTTAGATCGATAAGCCGTTTAAATACGGCTCGCACCTGATTAATGCGCTACAGTAATCTCAAGTTCTCGCTGCAGATCACATCTCCGCCTTGCTTCACATGTGCACCCGACTGTAGTCCAGCAGCTACCTACCTTTGTCATGCCATAGGAGTTCTTGACCATGTCCCTCGCGAAGATTTCAGCCACTGTCTCCCGTCGCTCCTTCATGCGTCTCGCCGGGGTAGCCGCATCCATGCCGATCCTTACCGAGGCCCACTTCGCCTACGCCGCGATGCAGGCCGCGCCGGCTGCGAATACCGGCCGTCGCGCACGCCCTGTCATGCCCGCCGACGCCGTTCTCATCAACGCTAATGAGAATCCGCTAGGCCCCTCGAAGGCGGCCTGCGAGGCCATCGGCGCCATCGCCCATAAAGGCGGCCGGTATGACATCGATGGCGAGACAGAGAAGCTTACAGCGACCTTCGCCCAGCAAAACGGGTTGAAGGAGAACTACATAGCTGTTTATGCCGGCTCGTCCGAGCCGCTCCACTTTACCGTGCTCGCCTTTACCTCCCCGACCCGCGGCTTTGTCACCGCCGATCCCTCGTACGAAGCCGGCATGTTCGCCGCAACAATCGCCAAGGCGAAAATCTCGAAGGTGCCGCTCAGGGCCGACTACGCCCACGACGTCAAAGCAATGGTCGCTGCCGATCCGAACGCGGGCGTCATCTATATCTGTAATCCCAACAATCCGACAGGAACCCTGACCACCAAAGAAGACATCATCTATGCGTTGGAAAACAAGCCCAAAGGCTCCATCCTCCTTGTCGACGAAGCCTACATCCACCTCTCCGACGCGCCGAATGTTCTCGATTTAGTCGCCGCCGACAAGGACCTCATCGTCCTTCGCACCTTCTCCAAGGTCTACGGCATGGCCGGCATCCGCTGCGGCTTCGCGCTGGGCCGGCCCGACCTGCTCGCCAAGCTCCAGCCCTTCGGCCAGAACGCCATGCCCATCACCGGCTCGGCAGCCGCAAACGTAAGCCTGCTCGAGCCGGACCTGGTAGCAACCCGCCGCAAGATCATCGCCGACACCCGCAACGAGACCTTCGCCTTCCTCAAGGCCAACAACTACAACTACATCCCCTCGCACTCCAACTGCTTCATGATCGACACCGGCCGCAATGGCAAGCAGGTCATCGCCGCCATGCAGGCGAAGAACATCTACATCGGCCGTACCTGGCCCATCTGGCCCAACAGCGTTCGCGTCACCGTCGGCACGCCCGCCGAGATGGCGAAATTCCAGACCGCCTTCAAAGAAGTCATGGACGCACCTCCGACGACTGCCTCAGTTCATGATCCCTTCGCCGGCGTCCCCTTCCCGCAACTCTCCTAGCTTTACCAGGCTTACCGGCCCCGGCACTCTTCGCCGGGGCCGCTCTATTTTGAAACGCCGCCACCCCGAAAGGAAGCACCTTGCTCCAGTCCGTCCGTCTCGCCGCCATCCTCTGTATTGCGTACCCGCTCGCACTCGCCGCCCAGCAGCCCCGCACTAAGCCCGTGACCGACGCCGAAGTAGCCCGCATCACCCGCGACGCCATCCTCATCGACACCCACAACGACATCCCCTCGAAGACCGTCACCGGCTACGACATCGCCACGCCCAACAAGACCGGCCAGACCGACCTGCCCCGCATGAAGGGCTTTCTCGGCGCCGAGTTCTTCGCAGTATTTGTCGACGCCGACTACGTCAAAGGCAACCACTCCGCCAATCGCACCCTGCAAATGATCGATACCGTCCGCACCGACGTCATCGCCGCGCACCCCAACGAGTTCGTCTACGCCACCACCGCCGACGACATTGTCCGCGCTCACAAGCAGCACAAGATTGCCGCGCTCATGGGCATTGAGGGCGGCCACGCCATCGAAGATTCCCTCCGCCTCCTCCGCGACTATTACGCACTCGGCATTCGCTACATGACCCTCACCCACTTCAACACCAACAACTGGGCCGACTCGCAGGGCGACTTCGAGGACACCACCGTCGCCCACCATAACGGCCTCACCCCCTTCGGCAAGGATGTCGTGCGCGAGATGAACCGCCTTGGCATGATGGTCGACATCTCCCACACCGCCGACAAGACCTTCTTCGACGCGCTCGAGACCTCGACCGCGCCCATCATCGCCTCCCACTCCAGCTGCCGCGCCGTCTCCGATCACACCCGCAATATGACCGATGAGATGATCAAGGCGCTCGCCGCAAAGGGTGGCACGATGCAGATCAACTTCGACTGCGCCTACCTGTCTCAACGTTATTCCGACGCCGCCAAACCCATCATGGCCGAGCTTCGCCCCCGCTTCAAAGAGGCCCAGAAGATCGAGGATCCCGTCGCCCGCGAAGCCGCCATGGAGAAGCTCGAAGAGGAATCGACCGCCAAGCTCCCGCCCGCCACCCTCGCCGATGTCGTCGCCCAGATCGACCACGCTGTCAAGGTCGGCGGCATCGATCACGTCGGCATCGGCACCGACTTCGACGGTGTAGGCTGCGTCCCCGCCGAGCTCAGCTCCTATGACAAGTTCCCCGCCCTCACCCGCGCCCTGCTCGAGAAGGGCTATACCGCCGCCGATATCAAAAAGATCTACGGCGGCAACCTCCTCCGCGTCATGCGCGCCGTAGAACAACGCGCCCGCGAACTCAAGTCCACCCCGGCTATCGAAACCAACATCGCCACAGCAAAGTAAGTCCTACAAATAGAAAAGAGGCCCATCACGGGGCCTCTTTTCTATTTGTGACTAAAGTAGTTACTTCCCCTTGACCGCAATTACCTCGATCTCCAGCAGCGCCCACGGTGCCGCCAGCGCCGCCACCTGGAACGCACTGCGCGCCACCTTGTTCGGCTGCTCCGCCGTCCCGAAGTACTTCACATACTCCGACTGCATTCCCGCAAAGTCCAGCTTGCCCGTCTTCGGGTCCGGCCCCAGGAACACCGTCATCTTCACCACGTCCTTCATGTCCAGCCCCTGCTCCTTCAGCAGCGTCTGGATCTTCGCGAAGATGCTCGCCGCCTGCGCCTTCGTGTCCCCGTAGTCCGCAGCCGTTCCCTTCGCCGCATCCGCCGGCGTAACTGGCGAAGCCAGCTGTCCGCTCAGGTAAAAGGTATCGCCCGCCCAGACCCCGGTTGCAATCGGCGACTTATCCGACTGGATATGCTTCACCACAACCTGCGCCTCAGCCGTACGCAAGCCAGCCACGTGTAAACCCGCCGTGACCAACGTCATCGCTATCATCCCGTTCCACTTCATCTTCATCGCACGTCTCCCTGTTCGTATCGCAATCGTTAGCAGAATCTACGCCGACACACCGCTCGCAGCCGCCCCGGCAAGCTTCGCCGCCTTCACCTTGTCCCCGATCAGCTGCACGGCCCGCAGCGCACTCAGCGCCGCACCCTCCTGCCACGCAACGATATGGCTCACATGGCAACCAGCAAAATAAATCGGCCCGTCCGGCTCAGTTAAGGTGTCGTACCCGGGGTTCGATTGCGTGCGCGCCGCCGTCGGATTCACACCTGCACCCGTCTGCCGGCTCGGCGTCATGCCCGGTGCCTGCTGGGCTCGTTCCTGGTGCGGCCCGTAGCTCCGAATCCACGATCCCTCGTTATACGGAATCTTGCCCCAGCCCACATACACCGATTTCTCCAGCTCCTTGCCGTGCCCCGGATGCAGCCGCTCGAGCGACTTGCGCGACTCGACGAACTTCTCCGGCATCGCCATCTTGCCAAATGCCGAGTTCGTCTCGTCCGTATACCCGCTCACCACGATCCCGCGATCCGAAAACAGCCCCCATGATGGAAACCAGATCGGACTACAGCCCGCATTCACAAACTCGAGACCGCCGTAGATGTTGTAGTCCTGCTCCCAGAAGCGCCGGCTCTCCCAGGCCACCTTGTACGCATTCGCATACGTGCTCTCGTCGATCACCTTCTTATGTGCCGCATCGAAGTCGTTCGGCGTCTTCTTCAGGATCGTCAACGGCATCGCGCAGATGCAGTAGTCGGCCTCGACCGTCTTCGCCGCACCCTTTTGCGTATAACCGATCCGGACCCCCTTTGCCGTCTTGCGAATCTCCGTCACCGGCGAGCTGTACTGCACAATCGGACCCAGCGACTTCGCGAACGCATACGGAATCCGGTCCATCCCACCCACCGGCTGGAACATCGTCGCCTGCATATCAAATGCCTGGTCGAACATCATGCCTTGCCAGAAGTTCTCCTCGAGCAGCGTATGCATATCGATCGGCTCGCTCAGCACGCCGGCATCGTCCCCCGCGCCCGCCGTCTTCGAGTAGCCCGCCCGGTCGCAGCCGTTATACTTCCCCGCCTCGTCCAGCGAACCGTAGATCCGCAGAAACGACAGCATCTTGTCGCGATCTTCCTTGGACATATCGGCATCGAGCGCCCCCTGGTGCACGCTCTTCATCAGCAGCTCGCTCACGTGCCCGCGGGTATCGTTCACCGCCTGCCGCATCACCACCGGCTTGCCACCGTTCGCCGCATCGTTCTGCAGGAACGCCGAGTTCGACATGTTCACCTCGACCTGCAGCTCCACGCCCAGCTTCTTGCAGTACGCCAGAATCGTCGGGTGGATCGACGGCAGCCGCGCCGGGCCGAAGTTCTGGTAATGGCCCTGGTCCCACTCGCACGCCTGGGTCGTCCCGTCCGTGAAGACCACCTTGTCCCCCGGCCGCACCGTCCAGTTCCTTCCTCCCGGGCGCTCCCGCGCCTCGAGCACCGTACACTCATACCCCAGCGCCCGCAGCTCATACGCCGAAACCAGCCCCGCAATCCCTCCACCCAGGATGACGACCTTCAGTCCCTTGCCCGAGCCCGGAGCCGCATCGAGCGTCGCCGCACGGGCCGCCCGATCCGGCATCAGGCCCATCCCCTGCATGGCCACAAAGGCCGCGCTGTAGCCACCGGCCTGCCCCACTCGCATCAGAAAATTGCGCCTGGAAATCCCCATCCTGTAAACCACCTTTCCCGAATCCAAAAGAGAAGTAGATCGTTGCGGAAGCCGGCACCGTTCGTGCAAGCACTAAGAGAAGCAGAGCGTACAAAGATTCCCGCGATCTCGCAGGAGACTTCCTGTAAGCCACAGACGAAGGTGAAGTACAAATCACCCACTGATTAAGTTGCGATGAACCCACTCTATCGCAGAAACCGCCCGAACGCCCACTCTTTGCAACCGCGGCGCAACGAAAAATGAGACCACCACATTTCATCCAGCAACAGCCCGCGCAAGAGCGCACCTTTCTTCCTTCCATCCCCCAAACCTGTCAGTAGCGAAGCGTCAGGATCCCCACGTTTACCTCTGCCCTTGCTCCTGCCCTTCCCATCGAGCACCTGGATCGTCCCCGCGCTGACATACAATAAGAAAGCGTTGATCCGTGGCGGACTCCTCGCCGCGATGAAGACGGTAAACGCAACGAGCCGCCTTCCCCGCTTCCGGCAGGGATCGATCCGGAGCGACTCGCGACCGATGTGGTCACACTTGCGAAAGTGGCGAAATTGGCAGACGCACCAGACTTAGGATCTGGCGGAGCAATCCATGGGGGTTCAAGTCCCCCCTTTCGCACCAACCCTCTACGACCCCGCCAAGGCGAAAGGTCATCACGGTCCTTCCAAAGCGACTCGCGTCTACCCGCCCTGCACAAACTCCCTCTCGCCACAACCTCCGCCTCCCCCCCGCACAAACGTCGTCATCCCGACCGAAGGCGCGCCCTTGCGCCGCAGTGGAGGGACCCCCGCATTTTGCCGCTTCTCGCGAGCTCTACCGCGAGAAGCGCGCCGAAGGACCTGTAGTTCCTTCCGCCGCAAACCCTCAAACAGCAGGCACTGCA
>CAXTLS010000006.1:99730-103415 GCA_964245235.1 uncultured Acidobacteriaceae bacterium | reverse complement strand
TCTTGCCCTGCTCGTTGGCGATGGGAAAGGTGATGCGCTTGCGGAAGCGGGCGTACAGGGGACCGCCGGAGCCGTCGGCCTGCTCCTTCGAGCTGAAAAGGCCGCTGGCGCGCAGGACTTCGTCCGAGAATTGGACCTTCAGGCGGTCGCGCATGTCGTTGAAGTCGTCGGGGGCGTAGCCGATGCGGAACTTCTGCACGGTGTCGGGGGTGATCTGGCGGCCGGTGAGGTACTCGCGGGCGCGGGCGGCTTCGGGGGATTTGAGCTGGGCTTCGAAGTACTGGGTGGCGGCCTCGTGGATGGTGATGAGCTGGCCGCGGAGGCCGGCTTCGCGCGCCTCTTCGGGGGAGCTGAAGTCGCGCTTGGGCAGGGCGATGCCGGCCTTGGCGGCGACCGAGCGAACGGCCTCGGGGAAGCTGACGTTCTCGAGCTTCATGACGAAGGTGAAGACGTCACCTTTCTCGTGGCAGCCGAAGCAGTAGAAGTAGCCGTGGGCGGCGTTGACAGAGAAGGAGCCGGTTTTTTCCTTGTGGAAGGGACAGAGGCCGGTGAAGTTCTGCGCGCCGCTTTTTTTGAGGCGCACGTAGTCCCCGATGATGCGGACGATATCGACCTGGGCTTTGAGGATCTGTGCGAAGTTGTCTGCCATGGCCACATGTCCAGTTTAGAGGATCGGCTACGGCTGCAGTACGTCCGGAATTCTCTTGACGTTCATCGCCCTGTAGCCGACACTGCCGTGCAGGCCCCCCGTACCCCATCCTGATTGCTTGAAATGAGAACTCCCATGCGTATGAGGCTTCCACTCCGCATTGCCGTTTGCCTGCTGTTTGTCTATACCGCGATTGCTCCACCGCCGGCGCATGCCAGCATCGACTCGGACGTGGTGTGGGTCTTTGTCGGGGTCGCGCTGGTCGGCGCCACCATCGGCGTCGGGGTGTACTACCTGACCCGGAAAAGCCCTGCGCTGACGGGCTGCGCGAGTGCCGGCGGCGGCGGTCTGCAGTTGCAGAATGAGAGTGACCAGGAGCCTTATCTGCTGATCGGGGACACGGCCGCGATCAAGCCCGGCGATCGCGTGAAGGTCGCAGGGAAGAGAAAGAAGAAGGATGCGGCGGTCGTGACGCGCACCTTCGTGGTCGAGAAGCTGGCAAAGGATTACGGTCCGTGCAAGCTGGCGCCAGCGGTACCGTAGCTGCACTAGGAGCGGGTAGACGGCGATGATATGCTTTCGCCCATGCAAACCAATTCAGGTCACCTGACACGTCTCTTTTGCTGCGTCACGCTTCTGGCGACCTCACTTGGGGCACAGACTGCGGATCGTACGGCGCAGCTGTTGCAGCGGCTGGCGGATGCGCCGGGGCCGTCGGGGTTTGAGGAGCCGGTGCGGGCGCTGATGGCGGCGGAGCTGAAACCATTTGTGACGGCGCCGATCCGGTATGACGGGATGGGCTCGCTGATTGCGCAGCAGGGAGCTACCGGGCCGCGGATCATGATCGACGCGCACATGGATGAACTGGGCGGAATGGTGCGGCGGGTGACGCCGGGCGGGTTTCTGACCATGCAAATGCTGGGCGGGTGGCTCGACCAGGCGCTGGTCGATCAGCGGTGGATCATCCTGGGGGCTAAGGGGCCGGTGCATGCAGTAACCGGGATCCGGGACATCCACGTGGTGCCAGCGGACGAGCGGACGCGGGTGTTTCCGCGCGAGCAGATGTATCTGGATGTGGGGGCAAAGACGGCCGAGGAGGTCGCGGCGCTGGGGATCACGCCGGGCGATCCGGTGGTTCCCGACTCGCCGTTCGTGGAGATGAATGGTACGGGCATGTACCTGGGCAAGGCGTGGGACGACCGGATCGGGCTGGCGGTGCTGGCCGAGGCGATGCGGCGTACGGCGAGCCTGCCGCATGCCAACCAGCTCTTCTACGTGGCGACGACGCAGGAGGAGGTTGGGCTGCGGGGCGCGCGGACGGCGACGCAGACGGTGCATCCGGATATCGGGATTGCGATTGAGGGCGGGATTGCGGGCGATACGTTTGCGGGGCATCCGGAGGAGACGCAGGCGAAGCTGGGCGGCGGGCCGGGGCTGTTCCTGTACGACTCGAGCACGATTGCCAACCGGAAGATGGTTGCGTTTGTGCGGCAGACAGCCCGGGCGAAGGGGCTGCCGCTGCAGGCCGACCTGGTGCAGGGTTATGGGGATGATTCGGCCGAGATGCAGACGGCGGCCGAGGGTGCACCGACGGTGAACCTGGTGGTGCCGGTGCGGTATACGCATGCGCATAACGGGATTGTGTCGCGCAAGGACTTTGACCAGACGGTCGACCTGGTGGTGGCGATGCTGGTGGCGCTCGATCAGAAGACGGTGGAGGCGCTGCGGGACTTTACGCCGGGGACTTAAAGGCGAGGGTTACGAACTGCCGTGAACACCTTGGTGAGAGAGCGGCCGAGGCTGAGTAATGTCCTCCTGGCAAGTGTGTCGAGGAACGCACGGTGGAGCTGACGTGATGGCGAGAAAAACACCCCTGCACTATCGGTTTGCAAAATCATCGTTTCGGCTCTATTGATCGGCACAACTGGCGCCGATAGGTGCAACGGGAGTGTGTCCTCGCGCGACGGCTTTCACCTGGAATGCTGCTCTTGAGCAGAACTTCGCGTGGAAGCCAGTGTTGATACCACCGACGGTTGAGAGCGAGACAATCTCCTCGACGCGGAAGAGAAACATGCAAAGGAAGACTATGAAACTCAGCTCGGTACGGAAACTGATTGTTGCAGCAGCACTTAGCCTGGCGCCGCTTGCGTCGTTCGCCAGCGTCTTTATCTCGGTCGGTTTCGGGCCGCCCGCACTGCCGGTGTATACCCAGCCGATCTGCCCGGGCGATGGCTATCTCTGGAATCCCGGCTACTGGGCGTATGGTCCGGAGGGGTACTACTGGGTTCCCGGTGTGTGGGTGCAGCCGCCGACGGTCGGCGTGCTTTGGACGCCCGGCTACTGGGGCTGGGGAGGTAGCGCCTTCATCTTCCACGCCGGCTACTGGGGGCCGCATGTCGGCTTCTACGGCGGCATCAACTACGGCTTCGGGTATGGCGGCTCCGGCTTCTACGGCGGGCGGTGGGATGGCGGTCACTTCGCGTATAACACGGCGGTCGTGAATGTGAATCGGACAGTGATCCGTAACACGTACGTCGAGAACGTCCACGTGAACAACTCGGTGATCAACAATCACACGAGCTTCAATGGTGGTAACGGCGGGATACAGGCTCGTCCGAGCGCGCAGGAGTCCAGCTACGAGCATGAGAACCATGTGCCGCCTACCGCGCAGCAGCAGCAGCATGTGCAGATGGCGCATGCGGACCGGTCGAACTTCGCCTCGGCGAACGGCGGGCATCCGCAGCACGCGGCCTTCGCGACCGTCAACCAGCGGGCTAATAACCAGCAGCAGCGAGTCGGCCAGGGTGTGAGCTCCGGCCAGATGACCGCCGGCGAGACGCGCAACGTGGAGAACCGCGAGGCGAGCATCAATCACCAGACGGCGAACGATCGTGCGGCGAACGGCGGCAGGCTGACGCCGCAGGAGCATCAGCAGGTCAACCAGCGGCAGAATAATGTGAGCCAGTCGATCTACAACGACAAGCACAATGGTGCGACGCAGCCGCAGGCGCATCCTCAGCAGCAACAGCAGGCCCA
>CAXTLS010000006.1:23856-99630 GCA_964245235.1 uncultured Acidobacteriaceae bacterium | reverse complement strand
AGCACAATGGTGCGACGCAGCCGCAGGCGCATCCTCAGCAGCAACAGCAGGCCCATCCGCAGGCCGCGCCCCATGAGGGCGGTGGTGGCCACCCGCACGAGCGGTAAGGCGGGGGCTTCGAACAGCAACGGCCGGCTCTCTTCGGGGAGCCGGCCGTTTCGCTTTGCCGCATAAGATAGCTGATGAATGCTTACCCAGGAACAGCGGGATCGCGTGGTCGTCGTGCTGGTGCGTGCCCGGAATCCGAATAATATCGGGGCGGTGGCGCGGGCCATGCATGACTTTGGCTTCGGCCGGTTGCGCGTGGTGAACGACTATGCGGTGCCGTTCGAGGGGGCGCGGGCGGCGGTCGATGCGTCGGCGGTGCTGGCCGGGGCGGGCGAGTTTGACACGGTTGCCGCTGCGGTGGCGGAGTGCACGCTGGTGGTTGGCACGACGGCGGTGGGGGAGCGCGCCCTTGAGCATCCGCTATGGGAGCTGCCGGACGCGGGGCTGCGGATGCGGGCGGCCCTGGCTGATTCAGAGGCGCGTGTTGCGCTTCTGTTCGGCTCGGAGAAGACGGGCCTGTCGAACGAGGAGCTGAGCCATTGCAACTGGCTGATGACGATCCCGATGCACCAGGCGGAGGGCCTGCGGCACGCTTCGATGAACCTCGGGCAGGCGGCGGCGGTCTGTCTCTTTGAGCTGGTACGGCGGCAGGACGGGCCGGCGCCGGCGGCAGGCTTGCGCCAACCGGCTGCCGGCGAGCTGGAGCGGCTGACGACGCTGTTGCTTGAGGTGCTTGAGCGGTCCGGCTACAGCAGGCGGCATCCGGCCAACTGCGACCCTGCCCAGGTGCGCCGGCTGACGCGCAGGATGGGGCTTGAGGCGAACGATGCGGCGGTGTGGACGGGTGTGCTGCGCCAGATACTCTGGCGGCTGGATCCCGGGAGCCCGCGCGAGGGCTGAGCCGGCGCTGCTAGACTGCTTTCATCCCCAAAACAGCTGAATGGCTGGCGTGTGGCACTGGAGATAAAACTATGTTTTTGCATGGAAAGCTGGCGATGGCTGCGCTCGTGACCGTATGCACGATGACGCTGGGTGGCCTGGCGCAGCAGGGCAGGCAACTGACCGCGGAAGACTATGCCCATGCGGAACAGTTCATGGCGTACTCCGTGAATCCGCTGGTGTATCACACGGTAAACGGGGTGACGTGGCTTGGCGATGGCCGGTTCTGGTACCGCGACGCTGCAGCGGATGGCGTCACGTTTACGGTGGTTGACCCTGCCAGGGGTACACAGGCGCCGGCGTTCGATCATGCGCGGCTGGCGACGGCCCTGACGACGGCACAGCCGGCGGCTAAGGCGATTGATCCGCATCACCTGCCGGTCATGGATTTCTCATTCGTTGGCAACACACAGACGTTAATGATGACGACGCGTACGGGCCAGTTCCGCTGCGATCTGGGCGCGGCGGATACGTGCTCCCGGGTGGCCGATGGCGTGGCAGGGAGGCCGGGGCGGTCGCACGGAGGGGTTGACGTTTCGCCGGACCGGTCGAAGGCGGCGTTCATTCGCGACTACAACTTATGGGTTCGCGATGTGGCGACCGGGAAGGAGACGCAGCTGACGAAGGACGGCGTAAAGGACTACGGATACGCGACGGACAACGCTGGCTGGACGCAGAGCGATAACCCGATCCTGGTCTGGTCGCCCGACTCAAAGAAGATTGCGACCTTTCAGCAGGACCAGCGCAAGGATGGCGAGATGTACCTGGTGAGCACGAATAACGGCCACCCGACGTTGAAGGCATGGAAGTATCCGCTGGTCGGCGACAAGGACGTGACGATGATCGAGCGGGTGATTATCGAGGTCGATCGAGGAAAGGTGATCCGGCTGAAGATGCCGCCCGACCAGCATCGGTCGACGCTGTGCGATGACGTGAGCTGTCGCGGGGGCAGCGGCTGGGACGACGTGCAATGGAGTGAGGATGCGAAGCATCTTGCCTTCGTCTCGACATCGCGGGACCACAAGCAGGAGTGGCTGCGAGTTGCGGATGCGTCGACGGGCGATATCCGCGAGGTGATGGGCGAGACGGCGCCGAAGTTCTACGAGAGCGGCAACGACAAGGTGAACTGGCACTACCTGCCGAAGTCGAACGAGATTCTGTGGTTCTCGGAGCGGGCGAACTGGGGCCAGCTCTACCTGTATGACCTGACGACGGGCCAGTTGAAGAACCAGATTACGCAGGGCGACGGCAACGTGACGCAGGTGCTGCACCTTGATGAGAAGAACCGGGTGATCTATTTTCTAGCGGTGGGTAAGGAGCCGGGCAGCGACCCTTACTTCGCGCACTACTACAGCATTCACTTTGACGGCAGCGGGATGAAGCTGCTGACGCCGGAGAATGCGGATCATGCGATTACGCCGTCGGACGATGGGCGCTACTTTGTCGATGTGTTCTCGACGGTGACCGAGCCGCAGACTACGGTGGTGCGCGACCAGGCGGGCAAGGTGGTTGTCGAGGTGACGAAGCAGGACATCACGAAGCTGGTCGCTGCGGGCTGGGTTCCGCCGACCCCGATCATTGTGAAGGGGCGCGATGGCACGACGGACTTATACGGTTACATGTTCAAGCCGACGAAGTTTGATGCCTCGCTGAAGTACCCGATCGTGAACTATATCTATCCCGGGCCGCAGACCGGCTCGTGCGGCGGCCGCGGCTTCAGTGCAGCGCATGGCGATCACCAGGCGCTGGCGGAGCTTGGCTTCGTGGTGGTGTGTATCGACGGTATGGGGACGCCTTGGCGCTCGAAGGCGTTCCACGAGGCGTACTACGGTGACCTTGGCGACGACACGATTCCCGACCAGGTGGCTGGGATGAAGGATCTTGCGGCGAAGTATCCCTTTATTGATCTGAACCGGGTCGGGATTCACGGCCACTCTGGCGGCGGGAATGCGACGGCGTCGGCAATGTTCCACTTTCCGGACTTCTTCAAGGTCGGGATCGCCGAGAGCGGCAACCATGACAACCGCGACTATGAGGATGACTGGGCGGAGAAGTGGGCCGGGCTCGAGATGAAGAAGCCGGACGGGACGAGCAACTACGACTCGCAGGCTAACCAGAACTACGCCAGGAACCTGAAAGGCCACCTGCTGCTGGCGCACGGCACCTTTGACGATAACGTGCCACCGAACAATACGCTGCTGGTGGTGGATGCGTTGATCAAGGCCAACAAGGATTTCGACCTGCTGATGATTCCGAACGCGGCGCATGGTTATGGCGAGGCGTCGCAGTACATGACCCGCCGGCGGTGGGATTACTTTACGCGATACCTTGCGGGGAATACGCCGCCGAAGGAGTACCAGATGAAGTCGTTCGCGGCGGCCATGGCCGTGATGCAAGGGCCGGATACCGCAGACGAACAGTAGGTGCAATCAGCGATGGCCAGGAGAGGAGCTCCCGGCCACCGCGGTTGGAACGAATGCTGCTATTGAACGATCTTGCCGTCGGCTGCGGTTGCCGGTGCGGAGTGGTGGTGGCTGTCGGGCGTGCTGGAGACCTGCCATCCGTTACTGGTGTTGGTGAGGGCGGCCTGTGCGTTCTGAGTGCCGGCGAGATTCGCCTGGAGCTCGGGGAAGGCCTTCTGGGTCTCAGCGGCCGAGGTCCAGCCGGGGGCATCCGAGAAGGTGTACTGATAGTTGACCTGAGTGGTGGCCCCGGGCTGATCGTTGGTGGGGGAGCTGCTGGTGATGGTGCTCACCTTGCGGTGACCATAGCAGAAGTTGCCGAAGCCGGGCTGCGACGTGTCCGCGGTCCAGGCAGAGCGGCCCTTATCGGAGAGATCGTAGTTATTTGCCTGCTGGCTGAGGACGATGAGCTTCTTCTTCTCGACCGTGGTGCGGGCTAGCAGGCCCTGGTCGACCAGCGCGTCATAGGGGGCTGTCTTGGTTGCGTCGGACGTGGCTACCTGAAGCGGGAACTTGACATCGTCGCTCCACAGGCAGGCGGGATGCGCGGTGTAGTAGCTGTTGATGGCGCTGGTGAAGTTGCTGGTGTTGTCAGCCTTTTTATTGCAGCCGGCAGCGGTGAAAACCAGGGCGACGCAACAGAGAGCAGCACGGAATACGGGACGGGTAGCCGGGGAACGCATGGGCAAATCTCCTCCTGCTGTGGGATGCAAGATTGAAGGCTTTCGTGCGTGATTTTTAGATGCGCTACAAGGTGCGGGCGGATCGAGTTAAAGCCAACCCTTGGACCGTGCGATTCGGGCGGCATCGACCCGGTTGGCGGCGCCGAGTTTGGCGATGATCTCGGAGAGGTAGTTGCGGATGGTTCCCTCGGAAAGGTGGAGCTCACCGGCGATCTCGGTGCTGGTGCGGCCGTCGCCGGCCCGCTGCAGGATCTGCCGCTCGCGGTCTGTGAGGGGATCGACCTCGACGCTCCAGGCCTCGGCGGCGAGTCCCGGGTCGACGACGCGCAGCCCGCGGTGGACGCGTCGGACGGCGTCGGCAAGCTCGGCGGCGGGGCGATCTTTGAGCAGGTAGCCCCGCGCGCCCGCGTCCATGGCGCGGCGCAGGTAGCCGGGCCGCGCAAAGGTGGTGAGGATGATAGTGCGGGTCTTTGGCTGCGAGCGGCAAAGCTCTGCTGCGAGCTCGAGGCCGGTCATGATCGGCATCTCGATATCCGTGACGAGGACGTCGGGGGCGAGGGTGCGGACCGACTCGAGCGCCTCGCGGCCGTTTGCCGCACGGGCGACGACGGTGATGTCAGGCTCGAGCTCGAGCAGGGCGGCGAGCGCGCCGAGGACCATGGCCTGGTCCTCCGCGAGCACGACGCGGATCGCGGTCATTGAGCGGCTCCATTCCCCATTGGAATGGCCACGTGGAGCCGGGTGCCGCTGCCGGTCTCGAGGGAGAAGCGGCCGCCCAGCCGCTGGACCCGCTCGCGCATGCCGCGCAGGCCATTGCCCTCGCGTGCGACGGGGTGGGTGCCGTCATCTTCGATCGAGAGCGCATGCTCCCCGTTGTCGGTCGTAAAGCTGACGCGACAATGGGTGGCGTGGGCGTGACGCACGATGTTGGTGACCGCCTCGCGAAGGGTGAGCGAGAAGACCGTTTGCAGCTCAGCGTCGAGAGCGGGGGCCGCGGCGTCGATGGCTTCAAGGGTGAAGGCTACGCCGGCGGCATCGAGCGCGCGGCGGGCCACGGTCATCTCGGCGGCGAGGCCCTGGGAGCGGTAGCCCCCAATTGCCTCGCGCACCTCGGCCAGCGCCGTGCGCGCGGTACGTTCCATGTCGGCAATTTCGGCGGCGGCCCGCTGGGGGTCGCGCTCGAGCAGCCGGCCGGCGAGCTCGGCCTTCAACACGATAACGGAGAGGGTGTGGCCGAGCACATCGTGCAGGTCGCGTGCAATGCGCTCGCGTTCTGCGACGGCGGCGAGCTGGACGATCTCCTGCTCGGCCTGGCGCAGTTTGCGGTCGGCGCGCTTTTGCTGCGCGACCACCAGGTTGCTGACACCGACCACGAGCACAAAGAAGGCGCTGATGGCGAGGTTGATCGCGTAATCCAGCTCTCCCCTGTGGAAGGGGTGGAGGATCAGCCAGGTTCCTTCCGAACAGAGAAGAGCACAATCGAGGAGGACAAGGCCGACCACCCACGGTAGCGAGGTAATGAAGAAGGGCAGGAAGCCCGCCACGTAGATAAAGAAGCTGGAGGCGCCCTCGTTGCGTGGGTAGTCGAGGATGCCAAGCAGCAGCAGGACGGCTAGGAGCGCGAACTGACTGCGCCGACCGGTGACTTTGTTCAGTGCGGTGTAGATGGCGAGGAAGACGGCGTAGAGGCACAGCGTCTCAACCCAGTAGCGGGTGTTGCGGCGAAGGATCGGCTCGATGAAGTAGAAGCCGGAGTAGGCGAGCCAGATGTAGCTCCATGCCGGGCTGTCCCGCCGCTGATTTCCGGGAGCACAATCATCGGTGGGCCTGGTCCATACGTTCTTCATGGCTTGAGGATGCCAGTGTAGCTCAGGCATTTTCGCTTCGGTGGAAGACTGCCCAGCTTGCGCCGAGCATGATCAGCGTAAACCCGGCGAGCCCGCTCCAGTGGGTTGTCAGCGACATCTGGTCGCGGTAGCCGAAGATGCTGACCATCAGCTGTGCGAGGTGGTAGGTCGGGAGAAAGGGTGCGACCTTCTGCAGGAAGTGGGGCAGGTAGCGCAGCGGGATCCAGAGGCCGCTCGCGAACGACATGGGCAGGTAAATCAGGTTGACGATGCCGGGGGCTGCATTGGCCGGGACGAGCAGCGCGAGCAGGAGGCCCATGCTGGCGAAGACGGTCGCACCGGCAACGGTGATGCCGAGCATCTTCGCGACTTCGAGCGGGGTCAGCGTTACGCCGGCAAAGAGGGTGCCGATCGCAATCAGGATGGTCACGATGATGAGGCCGAAGGCGATGGCCGTGAGGCATTTCGCCAGGAGATAGGCCATAGGGGGCATCGGGCTGGCGCGTTTAAGCTCCAGCCAGCCCTGCGACCGATCGAAGGCCAGGCCGACACCGACGCCGAAGAGCGCGGCGCCGACCATGCCGAAGACCGCGTAGCCGCCCAGCATGAGCTTGGCAATGCTGACGCTGCCATCGTATGCGTGTTTGTTGGCGACGCCGAAGAGCACGTAGAACATGACGGGGAAGCCGATGACGGACAGGGAAAAGGAGCGGGTACGGAGGAGCTTGAGGAACTCGTACTTTGTCTCTTTCCAATAGATAGGGAGCGTGGATGCGGTGCGCGTGGGGGATGGCAGGATGGATGCGGTGGCCATGAGAGTCTCCTTGTGTGCCGGTGAATTGGTTACTTTGCGGTGGTGGTCAGCGCGAGGAAGGCGTCTTCGAGCGCGGGGCCGGCAATCTCGATATCGCTGAGGGAGGGGTCCTCGAGCAGCATCTCGCGGACGACTGGCTCGGCCCTGATTGCGGTGACCTGCGCGACGCCCCCGTGCAACTTGACCGCGGTGACGCCGGGCAAGGTGGAGAGAAAGTCGGCGGTGAGCGTGGTGGTGCAGCGAATGGTGCGGCCCGCGCCGCGGCTTTTGATCTCGGCCGGCGTTCCTTCGGCGACGATGCGTCCCTTGTCGATGACGACGATGCGGCTGGCCAGGGCGTCGGCCTCTTCGAGGTAATGCGTGGTGAGCAGGACGGTCTTGCCGCGCTCGGCCAGAAGCCGGATCTGCGCCCATAGGCCGCGCCGCGCTTCAATGTCCATGCCGACGGTTGGTTCGTCGAGGAAGATGAGGTCGGGATCGCCGCAGAGCGCGAGGCCGAAGAGCAGCCGCTGCCGCTGGCCGCCGCTCAGGTGCTCATACATGCGGTCTTCAATGCCCTGGAGCTGCGCAATCTCGACGACATCCTTGTAGGGGAGCGGGGCGGGGTAATAGCTGCGGAAGAGGTCGATGTGCTCCCGCACACGGAGGACACGCGGGACGTTGCCTACCTGCAGCATGGCGCCTACATGCGCCCGGGCGGTGAGGGTGCGGGGATCGCAGCCGAAGACGCGGGCCGTGCCTTCGGTCGGCTCGGTCAGGCCGAGCATGAGCCGCACGGCGGTCGATTTGCCGGCGCCGTTTGGGCCCAGCAGCGCGATGACCTCGCCGGCGCGCAGGGTCAGGCTGAGTTGGTCGAGCGCTATGGTGGCGCCGTACTTCTTGGTAACGCCGGCGAGCGCCGCGACGGCAGCCGGGAATGGCGCAACGGCGTGCGTTGTGCGTGCGGTGTGTTGGTGAATGTGTGCTGGGATCTGTTCTGGGATCGTTACGGTAGCTGCCATCGTGCTCGCTCCTCTGAAGTGGAATTGTTGCTTACATTCAGAAGCATGCGCGCGCAGGATGATGGGCGGCAGTGCGGGCTGTCACCAATCGAGATGACATCTGTCACCGCCGCGTTTCCCTGCGTATCGGTCCGCTACATGTAGTCGACGCCGTACTGAACGGGAATCTGCGTGAAGGCGATGCGGGTTGGTGCGGAATCGCGGGCCGGCAGCATGCCTGCGAAGTGCAGCGTGGTGTGGCCGTACTTAAGGTTCAGCTTGTCCATGGTGGCCGACAGCTCGCCGCGATTGCCTTCATCGCCGAAGAGCGACTCCTGGAACTCGCTCTCGGGGATGAGGTCGCGCAGCGTGACGCCGACGAAGAACGGCCGCTCGAACTCCGGACCGTGAGGGCGTTGTTTCCAGACATTGCGCAGCACATCGAGCAGCGTGAGGGTGTCCTGGCAGCTGCGGAAGCGGGCCTCCATGCCCCAGCTCGAATGCTTGATGCCGGAAAAGTGCTTCTTCGACTTGACGCGTGCGGCCTGCTCCCGCGTGAGCTGGTAGCGGATGGTGACCCCCATCGATCCCGCATAGAACCTCTCCATCCGGAGCCGCATGGATGCCTTGTGGAGGAGCTTGTGTGCGACCGCCCACGAGCCCTCCTGGCTGCGGTGCTGGGGGCCGAGGACGTGGGAGTGGCCGAGCGATTTCTGCAGCTCGCTCGGTACGGGCGCACCATCGTCCCCGGTCTCCGCGCCGCGCAGCCAGTGATAGAGCCGGTCGCCCCAGACGCTGTCCCAGAGCCGATGCATGCCCTTGCGATCGAGCGCCAGCAGCTGCTCCATGGTGGTGATGCCCTTGGCGTTGAGCCGGGTCTCGGTCTTCGCGCCGACGCCGGGCAGGTCGCGCAGTTCGAGGTGGGCGATGGCGCGGGGCAGTTGAGACGGCAGCAGGCCGATGAGCCCGTCGGGCTTCTGCATGTCGCTGGCGATCTTCGCAAGATAGCGATTGGGGGCCATGCCGACAGAGCAGCGCAGGGTCTCGCCGACGTCATCCTTGATGGCCTGCTTGATGGCCAGGGCGATCGCCCGCGCCCGGGGCGGCTCCTGCTCGCGCCCGATGAGCTGGCAGACCATCTCGTCGATCGACGGGGTGTGGGCGACTGGGCAGCATCGCTCGACAGCTGCGGCGATCTTGTGCGAATACTCCGCGTAGACGTTGTGGTTGCCCTCGATCAGCACGATGTCGGGGCAGATCTTTTTGGCTTCGCCGACCTGCGTCCCGGTCTTGATGCCGAGGGCCTTGGCCTCGTAGCTGGCCGCGATGCAGCAGGTGGTATCGGCCAGCGTGGGTACGACGGCGAGGGGCCGGTTGCGGTGCTCCGGGTGCAGCTGCTGCTCGACCGACGCGAAGAAGCTGTTGAGATCGATGTGCAGGAAGGCGAAGCGATCGAGTTGGGCTGAGCTTTCCATGGCAGATGCTCTCTGCCATTCTATTCGCCTTTTATTCGGTGTGCTATGGTTTCGTGCAGGGGCGGTCGTGTGGCTATAGCAGGGAAGTGGAGATTATCGTGGAGCTTTGTAGCGAAAGCAATCTACGGCGTGATCGTCGACCATGCCGATGGCCTGCATCCAGGCGTAGACAATCACTGGTCCGACGAACTTGAAGCCGCGCTTCTTCAACTCCGCGGAGATCGCTTCCGAGAGCGGCGTACTCGCGGGGACTGTGTCGCCGGTCGTCCGTGCATTGGGTAGCGGCTGGCCGCCGGCGAACTGCCATATGAAGTCTGAGAAGTCTTCACCGGCTGCCTGCATCGCGAGATAGATCCGGGCGCCTTTGATCGTGGCCTCGATCTTCGCGCGCGAGCGAACGATGCCAGGGTCGCCGAGCAGGCGCTGGACATGGGCTTCATTGAAGTTGGCGACGAGCTCCGGATCAAAGCCGCGAAAGGCTTTACGGAAGGCCTCGCGCTTGTGCAGGATCGTGATCCAGGAGAGCCCTGCCTGAAAGCCCTCGAGCATCAGCATCTCCCAGAGAGCGCGACTGTCACGCTCGGGCACGCCCCATTCTTCATCGTGATAGGCGGGGTAGAGCGGGTCGCTTCCTGCCCAGGCACACCGCCTGCGATCTTCAGGGAGGGTTAACACGCTCGCTACCTCGCGGTCAGGAGGACCTGTCCCAGGTGATAGGACGTATGGTTCGTCCGGCTAATCAGGACGCCAAGCCGGTTGCGCATAGGATCCTTAGCGAAGTCATCGTCGGAGACGGACATATGCCGCTTGAGCCAGTCCTCTGCAGGAATCCGCGCGAAGTCTTCCCCGAGGCGACTGTTCACCTCGTCCCAGTACGCCTGGATCATCTTGCCGGAGGGGAGCACAGCGACGGCTCGGTCCGGACTGGAGACGAAGGGCGTGTCAAGTTCAGGATGCAGCCGCTCACCTATGCCGAGGATGGTTACGAGCGCGTCGTGAACGGCGGTGAGATGTCCCCAGAGGTAGATCGGCCGGTTTCTGCCGGGAGCAATTGGGGTGAAGAGCTGGTCGTCGGTGAGGCTGGTGAAGGCCTTGCTGGTGCGACCTACGACCAGCTTCCAGCTGCTGAGCGCGGTACGGATGGCTAGTTCCTCATGCGTCATCGAAGGCAGCCTCATCTTTCGGAGCCGGTGCACTGGTCTCTGTATTCGATGAGGTCGTTTCCGAGAAGAATCACAATCCTTGCTACATTCGATGATCGCGCGGCTACTCTCCCGGGTTCATTGCCAGAATGAGGGGAGCCGCTGCTAGACTTAGCCTCCATGACACCCAAGGCCCATGAGATGAAGCTTCTTGAGCTGGCTGCGCGGCATGCGATCGCGGAAGAGGGTGGCGGCGCCGAGCGGCGGGCGCGGGAGCGCAAGGCCGGCAAGCTCTCTGCACGCGAACGCATCGACCTGCTGCTCGACGAGGGGAGTTTCGAGGAGACAGACAAGTTCGTAACCCATCGCGCTACGGACTTTGGCATGGCGGCCCAGCGCGTACCGGGGGATGGATTTATCACGGGCTACGGTCGAGTGAATGGCCGCCTCATCTTCGTCTTCGCGCAGGACTTTACTGTCTTCGGGGGCTCGCTGTCGGAGGCCAATGCCGCAAAGATCGTGAAGATCATGGACACGGCGATGCGGGTGGGCGCGCCAATCGTGGGGCTTAACGACTCGGGGGGCGCGCGCATCCAGGAGGGCGTGGTTTCGCTGGCCGGCTACGCCGATATCTTTCTGCGGAACACGCTGGCGAGCGGCGTCGTTCCGCAGATCTCTGCCATCCTTGGGCCGTGTGCGGGTGGGGCCGTTTACTCGCCCGCCATCACCGACTTTACACTGATGACCCGCGACACCAGCTACATGTTCGTCACCGGCCCTGACGTGATCAGGACGGTGACGCATGAGGATGTCACGATGGCGGAGCTCGGCGGGGCCGCGACGCATAACGAGATCTCAGGCGTGGCCCACTTCCTCGTGGACGACGACCAGCACTGCCTGGCCAGCATCCGTGAGCTGCTGAGCTTTTTGCCCTCGAACAACCTCGATGCCGCACCCCGCAGGCCGACGCAGGACACTACGGATCGGGCGGACGACGCGCTCGATTCGCTGATCCCTGCAGAGAGCAACCAGCCGTACGACATGGTTGAAGTGATTGGCCGCATCGTCGATCAGGACGAGACGGGAAACGGCTACCTGTTTCAGGTTCATGAGCATTTTGCGCGTAATATTCTGACCGGCTTTGCGCGGATGGACGGCCGGCCGGTGGGCATTGTGGCAAACCAGCCTGCGTTTCTTGCCGGCGTCCTCGACATCGATGCCAGCGTCAAGGCCGCGCGGTTTGTCCGCTTCTGTGACTGCTTCAACATCCCCCTGATCACCTTCGAAGACGTTCCGGGCTTCATGCCCGGGGTCCGGCAGGAGCATGGCGGGATCATTCGTCACGGGGCCAAGCTGCTGTATGCCTTCGCCGAGGCGACGGTTCCGAAGCTCACCGTGATCACGCGCAAGGCGTACGGCGGGGCTTATTGTGTGATGAATTCGAAGCATCTGCGGGCGGATCTGAACCTGGCGTGGCCGACGGCGGAGATCGCGGTGATGGGAGCGGAGGGCGCCGTCAACATTGTCTACAAGACCGAACTGAGCCGCGTGCTGAAGCAAGCCGAAGCCGTGATGCCGCAGGGCGTCGCGCTGTCTGAAGCGCAGAAGCTCGAGATTTTGGCCGAAGCGAAGAAGGAGAAGGTCGAGGAGTTTCGCGAGCGGTTTGCTACACCCTACATCGCCGCCGAGCGGGGCTATGTGGATGCGGTGATTCGCCCGAGCGAGACCCGCCGCCGCCTGAATGCTGCGCTCGATATGCTTAGCACGAAACGCGATCGGAATCCGCCAAAGAAACACGGCAACATCCCGCTCTGACGCGCGTTGGGCTGAACGGAACCGAGGACGAACGCAAAAACGCCGTCCCGGCAGGTTTCTACCGGGACGGCGTCCTGAAGCAGGTTGTGAGGATGAACTACTTGTCGAGGCCGTTGAGAGCCTTGCCGAGCGCCAGGAGCTTCGTTTCGAAGACGGTCACGTCAGTCGTATCGAAGGCAGCGTGCAGCGTGGTGAGTTTAGGCGACGTGCCCGTGAACTGCTCCGACTCCGAGGAGAAGACCCAGCCCGCGGTGGCAAGCAGTCCGGTGACGCGCGTTACATCCTTCGGACGAAGGGTCAGTTCGGTGGTCACAACAGCATAACCGCTGCCGGAGACGGTCACAGTCTGACCTACTCCAAGCGACTGGCTGGCGGGGGTTCCACCAATCGAGATGCTGGTCGTATCCGCGAAAGGCAACGCGTAAATGATGATGGTCCCGTTCAGGATCGAGAAGGAGCCATTCGTGAGCAATGCCTGAAAGCGCTTCGGGACGTTAGCTATGGCAAGGGGACCAGTGATGGACTGATTACTCTGCTGCGGGTTGCCGATTGTGGTGAGAACGCTCTCAAGCTGTGTCGCGACACTCTGGACGGTAGTTCCGTAGAGACTGGCCTGGGTATGAACGGTAACGACTTCAGCACCGTTAATGCCGACGAGCTGGCTGTCGATAGAGGTAAAAGGAAGGCCCGCTGCTACCAGAGCCTGCTCAAAGGCGACCAGGTTTTCCTTGCGCACCGGAAAGGCACCGGTGACCAGGAACGCCGTGGGATCAGACGGGGAGAGTTGCTTGACGGCGACGTAGCCGCTGGCTGCTTGCTCCGGCGGAACCGGCTCTGTCGTGCCGTTGAGCGTACTCGTCAGGGACAGCAGCGACTGCTGGACGAGGGGGAAGGTAATGGTGGAGCCGTCGGGCGAGAGAACGCCGCCAGTCAGGACGCCGGAACCAGCCATACCGGCCGGACCAACGCCGAAGGTCGTGGCGAAGGGGGAGAAATCTTGAGCGTGCGCTGAGGTGCTTCCCGAAGCAATAAGAGCGCCGACAGAAAACGTCGACATGATGCCGAGAAGAAAAGTGGCGGATCGTGCTACCGCTCTTGACGTGGAAATGATGTTATACATTGAGGCCCCGCTAGGTGTCGAGATTTGGACTGCCGTGGATAGATTGTCCCATCTTCCTAGCTACCTTTAGTTAACAAGCAGTGTATCTTTGGTAACTTTTTGGTGTTCTTTACATTATGTTGCTTGTAGAGGGAACGTCGCGTCTCCAAACTAAATTTCAGAATTTTGGGAATTCACAGCAACTTTTCGCGCAGAACTTACAGGTGACTATGGTAACCAGTAACTCGGCGGGATTTTGAGAGTTGTACCCCACGCGTCGGCCTACTTCGTAGTGTCAATCTTTAAATTGATCTGGAATGAGTTCTTGCTGTCGAACGAGCTGATCGTCTTGGTCGGGCTTTTTTTTCCATTGCTCTCGGCCCAGAGTTCATAGTCGGTGTTCTGGGAGAGCTGCCCGAAGCGGTAGTCGCCACCTGCCTCCGAGATGAAACTCTTGACGGAGAGCGTGTGGTCATCCTTTAGGTAGACTACGGCTCCAGCAAGCGCGCCATCTCCTTTGTCGGTCACCTTGCCCTGCACCGTACGCTGCACCGGCCCACGCTGTGCGCTGACCGGTGGCCCGTTCAAAGCGCTCACGCCCAAGGCCAGCAAGCAACCGAGAAAGATTAGATTTCCACCAAGGCGACGAATCAATTTTGCAGTACGCATCATGAACCAAGTATAGAGCCCGATGCTGCGGACCGGACCAACTTCATGCGGGACGAAACACGCCGAGCGGCGCGGCTTACTCTTCCTCCTCGTCGTCGATTCGCGCCGGGTCCTCATCGTCATAGCCACCCTGCTCCACGGGCACAAGCTCAAGTGGATCTACGGAGACAATCTCGAGGTCGGTGCCACACTCATCGCACTGCACTGTCTCGCCCTCTTCCACATCATCCGTATTGATCACGAGCGGGTTATCGCATTCCGGACATACAACGGCCATGTTTCATCCTCCAACTTCGGTTAAGCTGCCCTATGGGATGATAAGAACGGCTTGCGTGGGCACTCCGCTAGTTCTAGTGGCGATCCACGGTTCCGTCAAGCGTACGCCCCATCCGTCAGACGAACGTGGCCCAATCTGGTTTCATAAGGATGAAATTGTGACCTCAAGGACTCATCGTTTCCTTGCCGGGAGAGCTCCCGGCATCGTCGCCTCCCTGCTCTGTGCAGTGCCTGCAGCCTTCGCGCAGACGCCCTTGCCTCAGGCTCAGCCTATCCCGGTGGTGCCTGCCGATCCGGCGATCGCCCGAGCGCTCGAGCAGGTGTCACCTGAGCGCATCCAGGCGACCATCGCGAAGCTCGTCAGCTTCAACAATCGCAGCACGCTCTCGAGTATGGAGACGGACCTGCCGCCGGGCACCGGCATCAACGCCGCGGCGGACTGGATCTTTGCCGAGTTCCAGAGCTACTCGGCTGCCTGCGGCGGCTGCCTCGAGGTAAAACGAGACGACTTTGTTGAGGCGGGCCGGCCGAACACCCGAATCGTCCGCGACACGCGCCTCCAGAACATCTATGCCGTCCTCAAGGGCAGCGATCCTGCCCAGGCTGGCCGCCGCGTCCTGGTGACGGGCCACTACGACTCCCGCAACTCGACCAACGAGGATGACCGCACGTCCGCTCCGGGGGCCAACGACGACGCAAGCGGCACGGCTGTATCGCTCGAATGCGCCCGCGTGCTCTCGAAGCTCAAGTTTCCCGGCACCATCGTCTTCGTCACGGTTGCCGGGGAGGAGCAGGGGCTGAATGGGAGCCGCCACCTGGCCAAGCTTGCGAAGTCGGAGGGCTGGGACCTGGAAGCGGTGCTGAACAATGACATCGTGGGCGGCGATACGACGCCGGGCGTAACGGGGGCTGATAAGTCGGCGGTCCGGGTGTTCTCGGAGGGTGTTCCCGGGCCGGCAACGCTCGAGCAGTTGCGCCAGATCCAGACGATTGGCGCCGAGAACGACTCACCTGCACGCGAGGTTGCCCGCGCTATCGTGGACGTCGGCCGGACTTACTTCCCTGACCGGCGGCCAGCGCCCAATGCGCACACCAACGCCATCCCGTACGACGCCCCCTTCCATCCGGTCATGATCTTTCGCCGCGATCGGTTTGGCCGCGGGGGCGACCACACCAGCTTTTCGCAGGAGGGCTTCGCGGCTGTTCGGTTTACCGAGTGGCTGGAGAACTTCAACCACCAGCACCAGAATCCGCGTGTCGAAAAGGGCGTTCAGTTTGGCGACCTGATCCAGTTTGATGATTTTGACTACATGGCCAATGTCGCGCGGCTGAATGCGGCGACGCTGGCGACCTTCGCCGCGGCACCAGGCATTCCGCAGAAGGTGGCCGTCCTGAACCCGCCCTATGATACCAACACCGTGCTGCGCTGGGAGAAACCGGCCGGCATGCCCGCTGATGGCAGCTTCGAGGTAGTCTTTCGCAATACGGATCAGCCTGACTGGACCAGCGTCATTCCGGCGGGCACGGCCACGACCATCAGCCTGCGGCTTTCGAAGGACAACGTGATCTTCGGGGTGCGGTCGGTCGATCCTGCGGGGCATCGCAGCTTTGCGGTATATCCGGTGCCTCCGCCCAGTGGGCAGCCCGTTCCAAGAACAGAACCGGCAGCGCCTGCCCCGAAGTCCTGACCCGCGGGTGAGAAGACGCGGGCTGTGGTGAAATAGAAATAGAAGAGCAGCCATGGCCCGTTCCAGCCCCATCACGATGACTTTCCCGCCCTTTGCCGGCGTGGTGCGCAAGCTTGTCCTGGCGAACGTCGCCGTCTTCTTCGGTCTGCTGATCCTGCGCTGGGTCTCGCCCCACGTCTCCGACTTCCTGCTGACACACACGATCCTCGAACCATTAGCGGTTGCGCGTGGCGAAGTGTGGCAGCTGGTGACGTATTCGTTTCTCAACACCGGCATCCTCGACATCCTGTTCGGGATGCTGACGCTCTGGTTTACGGGGTCGCTGCTCGAGGGTGTCTTCGGGAGCCAGTGGCTCGCGGAGCTCTACTTTACCTCCGTTATAGGCGGGGCGCTGGTCGCCTCTGCTCTCTCGTTCAGCCGGATTCTGCACCTCATGCCTGCGGATGTCGGCACCGGCGCGTGGGCCGGCATCTTCGGCCTGCTGATGGCGATCGCCATGCGCTTTGGGGACCAGGAGTTTCTGCTCTGGTTCGTGCTCCGCATCAAGGCAAAATACATGGTGGCAATCTACATCCTGATCGCGATCGCCATCCTGTTGAAGGGGGGCAATGCGTTCGGCGCGCTGCTACAGCTCTCGGGCGCCTTCTGCGGGTTCCTGTATATCCAGTTTGCGCCGCGCAAGGGCATGATGGCCGGGGCGAGCGAGCGCTACTTCGGCATGCGCAATGGCTACTATCGCTGGAAGCGTCGCCGTGCCGCCCGCAAGTTTGAGGTGTATATGGGTAAGCAGGGGCGCGAGGTTCACTTCGACAAGGACGGACGCTATATTGATCCCGACGAGCTGAAGAAAAATCCGAAGGACAAGAGCTGGATGAACTAGGGTTGGGCGGGCGTTTTAGACGACGAGCATCGGCGCGGGAAGGATCTCTTCCACATCGACCCAGTTGGTCGGGTAGTCGCCGGTGTAACAGGCCGTGCAGTAAGTGTTGTTCTCTTCGCCGGCGCAGCTGTGGAGCAGGCCGTCGAGCGAAAGATAGGCCAGGGAATCGGCTTCGATGAAATCGCAGATCTCGGAGACGCTCTTGTTGGCCGCAATCAGGTCTTTCTTGCTCGGCGTGTCGACACCGTAAAAGCAGGGCGAGATGGTCGGCGGACAGGAGATGCGCAGGTGGACCTCGGTCGCACCGGCAGCGCGGACCATGCGAACGATCTTACGCGAGGTGGTGCCGCGGATGATGGAGTCGTCGATCAGGACGACGCGTTTGCCCTCAAGCAACGACCGGACCGGGTTCAGCTTCATGCGAACGCCGAAGTCGCGGACGCGCTGCTCGGGCTGAATGAAGGTGCGCCCGACGTAGTGGTTGCGGATCAGGCCTAGATTGAACGGGATGCCAGACTCCGCCGCGTAGCCAATAGCTGCCGTCACGCCTGAGTCCGGCACCGGCACGATCAGGTCCGCAGGCACGCCCGACTCCCGCGCCAGCTGCCGGCCCATCTGCTCGCGGCTCTGCTGGACCCAGCGACCGAAGATCTTGGAGTCCGGCCGCGCGAAGTAGACGTGCTCGAAGACGCAGCTGGCCTGCTTGGTGTCGCGATCGAAGTAGCGACTGGTCACGCCATCTTCCGAGACCATGACGAGCTCGCCAGGTTCAACCTCACGCTCGTACTTGGCATGCAGCAGGTCGAAGGCGCAAGTCTCGGAGGCGAAGACGAAGGTGTCGGGCGCACCGTCCCGGCCCTCGATGCGGCCCATGGACAAGGGCCGGAAGCCGTGCGGATCGCGCGCCGCGAAGATGCGGTTGCGCGTCATCATGACGATCGAGAAGGCGCCATCCACCTGCTGCAGCGCGTCCGCCATACAGTCGATCAGGGTGTTCTTGGTGCAGTGCGCGATGAGCTGGATGATGATCTCGGAGTCGGAGGTCGTCTGGAAGATGGCGCCGTCGCGTTCAAGCCGCTCCTTGGCCGTTCCCAGGTTGATAAGGTTGCCGTTATGGGCGATTGCGATCAGGCCCTTGGTCGACTCAACCGAGATGGGCTGCGCGTTTAAGAGGGCGGAATCGCCGGTGGTCGAGTAGCGGGTGTGCCCGATGGCCATGTGGCCGGGCAGCTTGGCCAGCACGTCGTCGGTGAAAATCTCGGAGACCAGGCCCATGCCCTTGATGTCATTCACTTCGCGGCCATCGGCCGAGGCGATGCCTGCCGACTCCTGACCGCGATGCTGCAGCGAGTAGAGCCCCCAGTAGGTCATGCGTGCGGCATCGGAATGGTTATAGACCGCCATGACGCCGCACTCTTCGCGCAGCTTATCAAAAGGATTCGCGTCATCCACGTCGTCGTACAGGCCGTCGTCCGGCACAGCGTTGTCTAGCACAGGTCGCAACGGCAGGATCAGCGATTCGTTCAAACCAGCACCTCCGCAGCAAGCTGTGCTTCGAGCGCAGTTGACCATCCCTGCTTCAGATCGGATAGCGATGTCTCGACAAGGGGGACCGAGCCGGCGAAGATCTCGACCGAGTCCTCGATCGTTTCACCGAGATCAAGCGGCCAGATGGCGCCTTCCTCATCGAGCAGCGTGCAGATAGTTCCATAGTCTTCGAAGGCGCAGGTGACGAGCACCTCGGTAGCGTTTTCAGCGAAGAGTGCGGTCGTGTACTCGGCTTCGGAGAGGGCGCCAAGCGTCGCCCGGACGCCGATGCCGCGTTCGAAGCCTGACTCGGCCAGCGCGACGGCAAGGCCGCCATCGCTGATGTCCTTGGCCGAGTGGATGAGGCCGCGCTCGGCGAGCGAGATGAGCGCCCGGTGCAGGGCAGCCTCTGCCTCGAGATCGAGCCATGGCGGTGTGCCCCACAGCTCGCCGCAGATCGTCTTGGCGTAGTCCGAGCTGCCGAACTCCTGGTGCTGCGATTCGGGCGTGCCGCCGGTTGATTGCAGCAGCAGGACCTTGTCGCCGACCTGGCGGAAGCTGGCGGGGACGGCTTTCGCCACGTCATCGAGGATGCCGACGATGCCGATCACCGGCGTGGGATAAATGCCTTCGCCGCGGGTTTCGTTGTAGAGGCTCACGTTGCCTCCCGTCACCGGGGTTCCGAGCGCGGTACAGGCTTCGGCGATGCCATCGATTGCGCAAGAAAGCTGGGCCATGATCTCCGGCTTCTCGGGATTGCCGAAGTTCAGGCAGTTGGTTGCCGCTACCGGCTTTGCCCCGGTGCAGGCGACCTTGCGCGCTGCCTCGGCTACGGCATGCATGGCGCCGAGCTGCGGGTCGAGATAGCACCAGCGGCCATTGCCAGCCAGGGCCATTGCCAGGCCGCGATCGCCCTTGATCCGAGCCGCTTCTAGGGTCGCTTCACCGCGCGGCGTGGTGGCGGCGAAGAACTCTGCGAGCTCCTTCACAATGCCGTGAGAGGCATGCGGCCCCTTCGGGCTGCCGGCGGTGCCCTTGATCCGCATCACGCCGGCCTCACCGCCCGGACCCTGCACGGTGTTGGTCTGCACCATAGAATCGTACTGCTCGAAGACCCAGCGTTTGCTGCAGATGTTGGCGCTCGCCAGCAGGCGTTTCAGGTCGGCCGTGTAGTCGCGCGGCGCGTTTAAAGCTTCAAGCATCTGCGGGGAAGGATCGCTCGGCACGGGAGCCTTCCACACGCCGACGGGCCGGTGATAGAGCGGCGCGTCGTCGGTGAGCGCTTTGTTGGGAATCTCGCAGACCAGCTCGCCGTGGTGCGTGACGCGCATGGTGTCGTCGGCGGTAACGATGCCAACGATGCTCGCGTCGAGCCCCCATTTGGCGAAGATCGCCAGCACCTCGCTCTCGCGGCCCTTATCGGCCACCAGCAGCATGCGCTCCTGCGACTCCGACAGCATGATCTCGTAGCTGGACATGCCGGTCTCGCGCTGAGGAACAAGGTCGAGCTCGATAGTGAGGCCAAGCTCGCCGCGCGCGCCCATCTCGCAGGTCGAGCAGGTGAGGCCGGCGGCGCCCATATCCTGAATGCCCAGCACGGCACCGGTCGCCATAGCTTCGAGGCAAGCCTCGAGCAGCAGCTTCTCCAGGAAGGGATCGCCCATCTGGACGTTCGGCCGCTTCTGCTCCGAACTCTCGGTGAACTCTTCCGACGCCATGGTCGCACCGTGGATGCCATCGCGACCTGTCTTCGCGCCGACATAGATCACCGGATTGCCGACGCCCGTCGCCTTCGCATAGAAGATCTCATCGATCCGGACGAGCCCCAGCGCGAACGCGTTCAGCAGCGGATTGCCCGAGTAGCAGGCCTCAAAGCGGGTCTCGCCGCCGAGGTTCGGCACACCGAAGCAGTTGCCATAGCCTGCGACGCCGGCGACCACGCCGTTCACGATGGCATGGTTCTGTTGCCGCAGCTGCGCGTCCTTCTCCGCCTGATCGAGCGGACCGAACCGCAGCGAGTCCATGACGGCCAGCGGGCGGGCGTTCATGGTGAAAATGTCCCTGAGGATGCCGCCTACACCGGTCGCTGCGCCCTGGTACGGCTCGATGTACGAAGGATGATTGTGCGACTCAATCTTGAACGCGCAGGCCCAGCCGTCGCCCACGTCGATGATGCCCGCGTTCTCGCCTGGCCCCTGCACGACCAGCGGCGATTTGGTCGGCAGCCTTTTCAAGTGTACGCGCGAGCTCTTGTAGGAGCAGTGCTCGGACCACATGACCGAGAAGATGCCCAGCTCGGTTAGCGAAGGGGTACGGCCGAGAGCCGCTTCGAGGCGGGTGTACTCGTCCGGGGTGATGCTGTGCTGCTTAAGCAGCGCCGGTGTTATCGAGGCGGGGGCAGGGAGTTGGTGCTGCTGCTGGACGTGCTGATTGGGCATGGCTCGCTAGAACGATTGTCGCATGGCTAAACCTCGACAGTGTGCCTCCGTGAGCTAGCACACCACTGATTCCCGTTGCTATATGCCCAGCCACGAGACCGCAGGATTACTGGCCGGTACTGCCAAATCCGTCCTGCCCGCGCGGGGCTTCGAGCAGCTCGGCGACCTCTTCGAAGATCGCCTCGTGGCGCTCGACGAGCCGGAGCTGGGCGATGCGGTCGCCGGCGACGATCTCTTTCGAATCAATGGCGAGGTTGGTGAGGACGACCTTGATCTCGCCCCGATATCCGGGATCGATGACCCCGGCCAACGTCGTGAGCCCGCGCAGCGCCAGGCCGGAGCGATCCTCGATCAGCGCGCCATAGTCCGAGGGGAGCTCGAGCGCGATGCCGGTCGCGACGGCGAGCGTCTGGCCGGGAGCGAGGACGGCTCCTTCAACGGCGTGCAGGTCGGCGGCGAGATCGCCCCACGGTCCCATATGCGCGTACCGGGGAAGCTGGGCCGCGGGGTGCAGCCGCAGGACATTGATCCGTACCATGGGGTTTATTCTCTCTTTCAGAAGAATCGTACGCCGCACCTGTGGAGCGGCGGCGATCGCCGGAAGTCCCGCAAAGTGATTGACCCCGCCGAGCAGCCACGGTACACTTACAGAGCTTGGCGTTGCAGCGTTCTCTCTGCTGCAGGGCCGGTGAACTCAGACGGCAGTCGGGAATACTCGAGACTGCAATCGTTTTGAAGGAACCGGTGCGATCGTTTCGCTCCCAACGCGACATCCTATTGAAGAAGCGAGCCGGTTCCCCCCGTATTCGCCGCTTGAGGTTTGACCTATGTATGCAGTGATTCGTACCGGCGGCAAGCAATACCGCGTAGCTCCAGGCGACAAGTTGAAGATCGAGACCACCGCCCATGAAGATGGCAACATTGAGTTTGCCGATGTGCTCGCTGTGAGCGGCGAGGCGGGCAGCTTCGAGCAGGAGCTTACCGGCGCGAAGGTCCTCGCGTCTGTCGTCGGCGCCGGCCGCGGCGATAAGATCCTGGTCTTCAAGCTCAAGCGCAAGAAGCAGTACAAGAAGATGCAGGGCCACCGCCAGAACTTCGTCGAAGTGAAGATCAACGAGATCCTGGTAAACGGCAAGAGCTTCAAGGCGTAGATTTCAGACTTTGAGTTGACCCAGCGCCTGACAGCGGCGCGGAAGAGGTAAAGAGATGGCACATAAAAAAGGTTTAGGTTCCTCCAAAAACGGACGCGATTCGAATGCCCAGCGACTCGGCGTCAAGGTCTTCGGCGGCCAGGCGATTCTCGGCGGCGGTATCATCGTCCGGCAGCGTGGCACACCGCTCAAGCCCGGCGCTGGCGTCGGACGCGGTAAAGATGACACTCTCTTTGCGCTGGTAAGCGGCGTTGTCCGCTTTCAGGATCGTGGCCAGAAGGGTCGCTTCGTCCTGGTTGATCCGGCGGAAGTGACCGCGGTTCCCGCCTAGTCTCGGGCTTTTAGGCTCTGGATTGCCAGCAAGGCCCTGCTCCGGCGGGGTTTTGTCGCGTCAGCTGACCTGTCCCGAAGCGATCAGCTGACGAATCTTGCTATCCCTGTGTGGCTCGTATGGCCAGATCGGCGGTAGCAGCTTCTCCACTCGAAGCGGCGGCAACCAGCTTAGCGGTCGCCGTATTCATCTCCGTTTCGGTTGTCGACTGATCAGGCGCAGCCCCGGCGTTCGTCTGCCTGCGCTGAAAGCACTGCCGACAGAGTACAGGGCGGCCTTGCGTCGGCTTGAAGGGTACGGTGGTCTCGACCTTGCACGCGGAGCACTCGGTGCGCGTCTCGGTTCGCGAAAGTCCGGCCGCGCCGACGCCGGTTCCGGACCGGACACCCGAGCGTTTGCCCTTGCAGGGTTTGCAGCGCTTTGGGTCATTCTTGAACTGCTTGTCGGAAAAAAAGAGTTGCTCGCCTGCGGTAAAGACGAATTCGCCGCCGCAGTCACTGCAGGTCAGGAGCCGGTCCACAAAGTCCATATCGCTTCTCCGTTCCAACGGGAAGAAGATAAATACGTGCGCAAGCAGTGAGTCGCTCGAGAGCGATCATTCTTGTCTTCACTGATGTTCGGGGGCCCGTGCCGTGTACGTGTGCGGCAGTTTGGAGTTGGTGCCGTCTTCAGGTACATCCAGCAACCTGCAGACGGTCGCTTTGAATCACTTGCGATCTCAGAGCGGTTGCCAGTGCTTTCAGAGAGCCACCAGGCGTGGGCGTGATGGCTCTCTTCTGTTTAGAGCGGAGCTAATCCTGCTCTTTGCGAATCTTCTTGCGATTACGCTTGCGCGCTAACGCTTCCTTCACACGCTTCTTTTCACCTGGTTTCAGATAAAAGGAGTGGCGTTTGACTTCCTTGATGATGTCTTCAGTCTGCACTTTACGCTTGAAGCGTCGCAGGGCATTCTCAAGGGGTTCGCCTTCTTGAACTCGAACCTCTGCCAAAAGAAATACACCTCCAAACATTCCCAATCGGGATAACTCAAGCATACGCCCGGTTCGCAGCATCATACACAATAATCGCCTGAATTTTCGCACAAGGATTGCGTCGCACGGCGAGAAGGTATAGTTTATAGGCCCGCGTGACCAATAGTAATCAGGGCCTCCACTTCTTTAAACTCCTTATGATTCGACCGTTTCAAGGTACCTCTCCCATCATCGGCACGGGTTGCTACATTGACCGCTCGGCCCAGGTAATCGGGGATGTTGAACTCGGCGCCCACTCCAGCGTCTGGATGAATGCCGTACTGCGCGGCGACGTCAACGCGATCCGCATCGGCGCCCGCAGCAACGTGCAGGACTGCGCCGTGCTGCATGGCATGCGGCATCTCTACCCGGTGCTCGTTGGGGAGATGGTGACGATCGGCCACAACGCCACAGTGCACGGCTGCGTTCTTGAGGACACGGTCCTGGTTGGGATCGGAGCAACGATCCTGAACAATGCGCGCATCGGGGAGGGCTCGATCGTTGCCGCGGGTGCCGTCGTTCCCGAGCACACCGTGATCCCGCCGCGCTCGCTGATCGCGGGCGTTCCGGGCAAGATCCGGCGCGTGCTGGGAGATGCGGATCGCGAGCTCATCCTGCAGTATGCACGGAACTACCTTGATTACACGGCCATCTACCTTGCAGAGACATCGGCCGGCTAGAAAACGGTCAGGCGTCTGGAGTGGCAAGAACGACGCGTGGGATTCCCTGCAGGTCTTCAAGAAACGAGACGTCCTTCCATTTGGCGAGCAGGCCCGTAAGTGCGTCCTTCTGGCCCCAACCAATCTCCAGGGCGAGCAGGCCGGCTGGGTGCAGGGCTTCGCGCGCTGCGGGGATCAGGCGCTCGTAGATGTCCAGCCCGCGGTCACCTGCGAAGAGCGCGAGCCCCGGTTCGTAGTCCCGCACCTGCGCGTGCAGTGACCCGCGATCGGCTTCCGGAACATAGGGTGGATTGCTGACGATCACGTCGAAGGTTTCGCCCCGGACGGCACCGAGCAGATCGGACTGGAGGAACCGGATGCGCTCGCCGAGCCCGTGTGTCCTTGCGTTTACAGCGGCGATCGCGAGTGCAACCGGCGAGAGATCGACGCCAGTCACCTCGGCCAGGGGCAGATGCGCCGCGAGGGCGATCGCAATCGCTCCTGAGCCGGTACCGACGTCGAGGATGCGAGCCGGTTCTTTTGCCGGAAGCCGCTCGAGGACTACCTCGACAAGCAGCTCGGTCTCGGGGCGCGGGATGAGAACGACCGGGGTGACGCGCAGGGTAAATCCGTAGAACTCCTGCTCGCCGATGATGTACTGGATCGGCTCAAGCGCCAAGCGCCGGGCTACGCTGGCTTCGTAGCGCGCCTGCTCCGCACCGGGAAGCTCTCGCTCGGGGTACGCCAGCAGGGTGGCGCGAGGAAGGTCCGCAGCGTGGAGCAGCAGCAGCTCTGCATCGCGCCGTGCATCACTTGCGAGCTCCGCGTCCGCGGCCAGCCTTGCGGTCGCCGCAAGTATCGCTTCACGCAGCGTCACTGCCCGGGCCTGAGTGCGTGCAAGATTACGCGACCATCGGCTCGTCGGCCTTCATCTTCTCAGCAACGTCGTGGGCGATGAGGGCGTCGATCGTCGGCTGCAGCTGGCCTTCCATCACCATCGCCAGCTGATGGTTCGTCAGCCCGATGCGATGGTCGGTGAGCCGGTTCTGCGGGAAATTGTAGGTGCGAATCTTCTCGCTCCGGTCGCCCGACCCGACCTGCGACTTGCGCTCCTTTGCCTGCAGCTGGTGGATGCGCTCGGCCTCAACCTCGTAGAGCCGCGAGCGCAGCACGCGCATCGCCTTCTCGCGATTCTTGATCTGCGACTTCTCATCCTGGCAGCTCACGACGGTCTGGGTGGGGAGATGGGTGATCCGGATGGCCGAGTAGGTCGTGTTGACCGACTGGCCGCCCGGGCCGGAGCTGCAGAAGGTGTCGATGCGGAGGTCTTTCGCTTCGATCTTGATATCGACCTCTTCCGCCTCCGGCAACACCGCGACGGTGATCGCCGACGTATGGACGCGGCCCTGGGTCTCGGTCGCCGGCACGCGCTGGACGCGGTGGACGCCCGACTCGTACTTCATCTGGGAGTAGACCTTATCGCCCTCGAAGATGGCGGTTACATCCTTCAGGCCGCCACCGATACCGGATTCCGACTCGGACAAGACCTGCACCTTCCACTTGTGCTGCTCGGCGAAGCGCAGGTACATGCGAAAAACTTCAGCGACAAACAGCGCGGCCTCGTCGCCGCCGGTGCCGGCGCGCAGCTCGATGATGATGTTCTTCTCGTCATTCGGATCCTTCGGCAGCAGCATCACTTTTAGGGCGGCATCGGCTGCCTCGAGCCGCGGTTCGAGCGTTGCAAGCTCCTCCGCGGCCATTGCCTTGATCTCGGGATCGGTTTCAGCCAGCATCGCCTTTGCCTCGGCGATCCCTTCGCTGATCTTGCGGTACTCGCGGTACTTTTCGACCACCGGCTCCATGTCGCGGCTCTCCTTCGCGACGGCCTGAAATTTCTTCTGGTCGTTGACCAGCGTGGGGTCGGACATCTGCTGGTCGAGCGCCTTGTAGCGTGCTTCCATCTGTTCCAAACGGTCGAACATGGGATCTCTCCTCTGCGTCACTTCGCAGGATATCGTGCAGATTTGTCGTTACGGAAGGGAAATGAATGCGCAGCTAGGCAAAGTCGCGGCGGCAGGGAAGCTTGCACCGCTGGGCCACGCCGGTCGCGAGGGAGGAAGACACCGTCCTGGTAGCCACGCTGGTCATCTCTTATTCGATGATACTCCCGACGCCTTGGGTGCGGCGCGCATCTCTACAGCCATGGCGCTCTTTGGCGATCTGGCGGCGTTGGCGGAGCAACTGGCGGGGGAGGCGAGCCGGCTGAAGAAGCGTGCGGCCATTGCCGAGGCCATCGCCGCCGTACATGCGGCCGAGCCGGCGACCGAGGCCGCCGGGCTGTTTGCCCTTTACCTGGCGGGACTACCGTTTGCTGAGGCCGATCCTCGCAAGCTGAACGCCGGCGGTGCGCTGCTGAGCAAGGCCGTGCTCGCGGTGACCGGAGCCAGCGGCCCGGCGCTGACGGCAGCCTACCGGCGCCACGGCGACATGGGCGCGGCGGCGCACGATCTGCTTGCCGAAAAAGAGCTTTTGCCCGCGACCGTCACTCTCGCCGAGGTCGCGCTACACTTCGCCGCCATGGCGGTCGCACGCACGACCGCGATTCGTTCCGGGCTGGTCGAAGAGCTGCTCGGCCGCGCCACACCGATCGAGGCCAAGTATCTCGTCAAGCTGATGCTGGGCGATATGCGCATCGGCGTGAAGCAGAGCCTGATCGAAGAGGCTATTGGCGTGGCCGCGGAGGCTCCTGTTGTGGAGGTGCGCCATGCGGTGATGCTCGAGGCCGATCTTGGCGCCGCCACCCAGCGCGCCTTTGCAGGGACGCTTGCCCAAGCCCGGATGCGCCTCTTCCATCCGCTTGGATTCATGCTGGCGTCGCCGGTCGAAACGCCGGAGGACGCCGTCGCCCGCTTTACCGAGAGGCCGGTGAAGGTGGCGAAAGCTCCGAAAAAGAGGGCTAAGAAGAGCGCGAAAGCGGAGGATCTGGAACCGGACGAGATGGAAGCGGTCTCGGAGGAGCCGCTCGCCCTGCAGCTGGCCGCTGACAAGAGACCGGCCGCAGAGGATCTGCCGAAAGCTGCATCGACCGACGCTCCTATCGACGCTTTTCTTGAGGACAAGTACGACGGTATGCGGGCGCAGATCCACTGCGGCGATCCGGATCAGCCGGGCCGCGTCGCCATCTACTCGCGCAACCGCGAAGACGTCACAATGAGCTTTCCGGAGCTCGAAGAGGCCTTCGCCCAGGCGCTGCCGGAGAGCGACGGCCCAATGATCCTCGATGGCGAGATCCTCGGCTGGAACTTCGGCGAGGCGTCGGAGGCGACCGGCCCGGGCCTTGCCGAGCGTGCCCTGCCGTTTGCCACGCTCGGGCAGCGGATCGGCCGCAAGAAGGTCTCGAACGAATGGCGCAAGCGCGTCCCGGTCGTCTTCATGGTCTTCGACCTGATGTACACCCGCGGAGAGCTGATGCTTGACCAGACGTTGCGGGAACGGCGTAATCGCCTCGAGAGCATGGTGGAGCAGATGGTCGACCGGATCGTCTCGCCGCTCGTACTCAACGAAAACAAGAAGAAGCAGCAGGCCGAGATGTTCGCCGGCTCCCCCGCTGCAACGCCGGAGGAGGCTCCGAAGCCGCGCCTCATCCTCTCGCCATCGCGCCTGGTTGAGAGCGCCGACGATATCGATCGTGCCTACGCCGACGCCCGCGCCCGCGCTAACGAAGGCGTCATGTTGAAGGCCGCCAGTTCCACCTACCAGCCCGGACGACGTGGGTTGGCGTGGGTCAAGCTGAAGCGCGAGCTCGGCTCGCTCGACGTCGTCATTACGGGCGCCGAGTTTGGCAGCGGCCGTCGCGCTGCCTTCCTCTCGGACTACACCTTTGCCGTTCGCGGCCCGGGCTACTACCAGAATGGCGAGCTGCTGAACGTGGGCAAGGCTTACTCCGGCGTCACCGACGTCGAGATCGCCGAATTGACCGACTTCCTCAAGGAGCACACGCTCGACGACCATGGCCACTTTCGCACGGTGGAGCCGCTCATCATCCTTGAGGTGGCGTTCAACAACATCATGCGATCAGACCGCCACGCGAGCGGCTTTGCGCTGCGCTTCCCGCGTATCCTCCGCATCCGTACCGACAAGCCGCTCGCCGAGATCGACACCGTCGAGCGCGTGGAAGAGATTTACCTCAGCCAGCTCGATCGCCCCCACGAGTAGCGGTTCGTGGAGTCTCCCGGCTTAATGTCCCTTCCTTCCGGTCGCATCAAGTACCAGATCGACCAATTCGTCGGGCCGGTTTGTGCAACCAAACGCACCATGGCGGCGAGCCTCCCGTTGCGCCTCGGGTGTGCGTAAACCGGCATAAATGACTACAGGCACGCTGATCGAGGCGTCGCTCAGCTCCCGCAGCAGCGTGTAACCGGCATGCATATCGGATGGTCGACTGAGGTCGGAAATAATAGCTGTGTAGGTCGTATCGCGCAGCTTTGCCATGGCTTCTTCTGTGGATAAAGCAACAGTTACGTTGAAGCCCAGCGCCTCGAACGCGCGGCGTTCATTGACATTGTTTGCAGGCTTGTCATCGACCCACAGAAGGCTGCTGACGGCTGCCCGGTGCAGAGCGGCAGGCGTGGCCTTTGCGGAGAGTGGCTTTGGGCGCAATCGTTCTGCGGGATCACCGGCTAATGAGCTTTTTGTGCCTTCTGCCGCACCGATAAAGAACTGAGCCTCCTCGCGGCGCTTGGCCGTGAGATCGACCCCGCCACCCTTGAACGACAGCTCCCCGATGCTGTCCAGGAAGCGGCGCAGATCCTTTTTGAAGACCAGTACCAACGTAAGCGTGACTAGCGGCCACGCAAGACTGGTGATCAGCTTGGTCAGTCCATCTAGAAGCCTGAGAAACAAGTCCATGGGAACCCATCCACGGCCGCGAAATAGAAAACCGAACTTGTCGATGCGGCAGTTGCAGGTGTAACTATACGGAACTCCGCCTCACCCCGAGCGCTTGGTGCGCACGATGTCCTCGCAGTTGAAGCAAAGCCGCAGCTTCGCCGGAGGCTTACCGACGAGTCGCTGGTTCTTGCGAATCGCCTGGAGCCGCTGGCATTTCGCAGCGGTGTGAAAGACCTCGCTGCCCTCACACCAGGTCGGCGGCAGGTCTGGTTCCTCTCCGAACAGCGATCTATTCAATACGTCCGTCCGGTTCGATGCACCCATCAGCTCATGATACCGAGGGCCGATCGAGCCAGTGGAACAAGGTGTGTGGGAAGATAAAGGTCGCCATGGAACCGACCCGCCGCGACATCCTGCGCAGCCTTGCCCTTGCCGCCGCGGCTCGCGGTCTGCCGCGTGCTGCGTTCGCACAAGCGCCTTCCGCCACTCTGTCTTCGGCTCAGCCGCTCGCCGAGGTCGACTACAGCCAGGTCCAGATCAAGTCCCCGCGCCACCTTGCCCAGATGGAGAATACCCACGCCGTCCTGATGGGGCTGAGCGACGACAGCCTCCTAATGCCCTTCCGCAAGATGGCCGGCCAGTCCGCGCCCGGCGAGGATATCGGCGGCTGGTACCAATACAACCCCACCTACGATCACCATCACGGCGATGCAGGCTTCGCGCCCGGCGTCAACTTCGGCCAGTGGGTCTCCGCGCTCGCTCGCGTGTCTGCCGCTACCGGAGACGCGGCCGTGCGTGAGCGAGTCCTGCGGCTGAATCGCCTCTTCGCCCAGGCCATCTCGCCTGCGTACTTCGCGAACAATCTCTTCCCTGCCTATGGGTATGACAAGCTGGTGTGCGGCCTGATGGACGCGCATCGCCTGGCGAACGATCCCGACGCCTTCAGCATCCTCGACCAGACGACAGCGGCCGCCGTGCCGGCGCTTCCCGGCTACGCCGTCGATCGCGAGGTCTCGTGGCGCATCGGCCAGGAGATCTCGCACCTCTGGGATGAGAGCTTCACGATGCCTGAGAATCTCTACCTCGTCTCCGCCATGGGCGCGGGCCGGCGCTACCGCGAGATGGCCACCGCCTACCTGCTCGACGCCACCTACTTCGACCCGCTCGCCCGCAGCGAAAATGTGCTCGCCGATCGGCACGCCTACAGCTACGTCAACGCACTCTGCTCCGCCATGCAGGCATACTTCGTGGGCGGCAGCGCCAAGCATTTCCTTGCCGCGCGCAACGGCTTTGACTTTCTCGAGCAGCAGAGCTACGCCACAGGCGGCTGGGGACCGGACGAACTCCTCCGCAAGACTGGGTACGACGAAGTCTTTCTTTCGCTCACGAAGAGCCACAACAGCTTTGAGGCGCCCTGCGGCTCCTACGCTCACATGAAGCTGACGCGGTACCTTCTGCGCGCCACCCGGGACGGCCGCTACGGCGACTCGATGGAGCGCGTGATGTGGAACACTGTGCTCGGTGCACTGCCGCTCCAGCCGGACGGCCGGTCCTTCTACAGCGCGGACTATAACGTGGACGGCCGCCGCATCTACTCCGTCCATCGCTGGCCCTGCTGCTCCGGCACGCTGCCCCAGGTTACTGCCGATTATGGGATCAACACCTATCTTCGCGAGCCTGGCGCCGTCTGGGTGAACCTCTACCTGCCCTCCGTTCTTCGCTGGACTGAGGGCGGTAGCCAGCTCTCGCTTGAGCAGGACGGCAGCTATCCGTACAGCAGCCAAGTTCGTCTCCGTATCACCGCGTCGAAGCCCGCCACCTTCGCGATCAAGCTCCGCATTCCGGCGTGGGCCGATGGAGCGCAGCTGGTCGTCAATGGCAAGGCGACTGCGATCGAAGCGGTGACCGGCTTCACCACCCTCCATCGCAACTGGAAGAATGGCGACCGGATCGAGCTCGACCTGCCGGTGCGCCCGCGCCTTGAAGCGTTCAGCGCCGCACATCCAGATACGGTCGCGCTGATGACTGGCCCCCTTGTACTCTTTCCGCTGGGCAGCGCCCATCCTGCCGTCACCCGCGAGCAGGCCCTTGCAGCTCGCCGTGTCAGCGCCAGCGAATGGGCAGTTGACAGCTCGACTACGACGCTTCGCCTCGTCCCGTTCACCGAGATCGGCGATCTACCTTATTCCACCTACCTGAAGCTTGCTTAGTGGAGCTACCGTGCGCGGCGCAGCAGAAAAACCACCAGCAGCACCACTACGACCAGGCCAAGACTGCCCGGCCAGAGAAAGAAGCCGCTGCCGCTCGAGTAACCCGCGACCACGCACCCGGAGAGCAGTTCGGCACAGACGAGCCCCATCGCCGCTATCCCACCTGCCTCGCAGGCCCGCCACACCAGTTGCAACATACCCCTTGACCCCACCGCATCCTGTCGCATCGCACTCTCCTCGTGTTCTATGAGGGCATAGATGCCATCCGTCAGCCTGCGTGCTTATTTCGCGCCTGGGAAGCGATCTACCGCGCAGCGTCGCTCCAAAAATAGCGGCCCGGACGCATCGTAAGCTCGCCGCGACTCATCGAACCACGCATGGAATATCGTCAGCTAGGGAGATCAGGATTAAAGGTGCCGGAGCTCTGCTTCGGTGCAGGAACGCTAGGCGCAGATAACGAGTTCTTCAAAGCGTGGTCCCAGACCACCCAGGACGAGGCCATCCGGATTATCGATATCTGCATGGAGGCGGGCGTCAACTTCTTCGATACCGCCGACATCTACTCGAATGGCAGCAGCGAGCTGGCCCTGGGCAAGGCGCTCGCGCACCTCAAGCGCGAGGATGTTCTCATCTCGACCAAGGCCACCTTCCGCTTCGGCACCGGCCCGAACGACGTCGGCTCCAGCCGCTACCACTTGGTGCAATCGCTCGAGAACAGCCTCAGGCGTCTCAATACCGATTACATCGACGTTTACCACCTGCACGCCTTCGACGCGACGACGCCGATCGACGAAACGCTGAATACGCTCGGGAAATTCGTCAGCGATGGAAAGGTCCGCTATATCGCCTGCTCCAACTTCTCCGGCTGGCACCTGATGAAGTCGCTCTCGATCAGCGAGCGGTATGGCTGGGCGAAGTACGTTGGCCACCAGGTGTATTACTCGCTTATCGGCCGCGACTACGAGTGGGAGCTGATGCCGCTGGCGCTCGATCAGGGCGTTGGCGCGCTTGTCTGGTCGCCCCTTGGCTGGGGCCGGCTCACGGGCAAGATTCGCCGCGGACACCCGTTGCCTGCGGAGAGCCGCCTCAATACCAAGGTGGTGCTCGATAGCGGCCCTAGGCCCGATGACGAGTACGTCTACAAGGTCGTCGATGCGCTCGACGAGGTCGCCGAAGAGACCGGCAAGACCATCCCGCAGATCGCCCTCAACTGGTTGCTGCAACGCCCGACCGTCTCGACGCTCATCATCGGCGCCCGAAACGAGGAGCAGCTCAAGGCGAACCTCGGCTCGGTCGGTTGGGCGCTGACCACTGAGCAGGTCGCGAAGCTCGACGCGGCGAGCGACGTCCCGCTGGCCTATCCGTACTGGCACCAGAGGCAGTTTGGCGAACGCAATCCAAAGCCCGTCTAGCCCTCACCGTAACAACTATGAGTCGGCATGCGGGTTCGAGACAACAAGGGCACGAAGCGACTCATCTTACTCGATAAGTCCGAAAGGAACACTATGAAGCTCAATCGATTCGCAGCAGTAACATTGGCAGCAACTCTTCTTGGCAGCGGCGCACTGGTTGCGCAATATGCACCGCCTCCCGGACCGCCGCCGAACGGTTACGGCCAGGGTCCCGGCGGGTGGGATGTACCTCCGGGAGAGTACCGCGACGTGCAACGGCAAGGCTTTCACGACGGCATCGAAGGCGCTCGCAAGGACTACGAGAACCATCGCCGGCCCGATGTGAACAACCGCGATGAATACCGCCATCCGAACGTCCCCGGAAATGTCCGGCACGACTATCGCGAGGCGTTTCGTAGGGGTTATACCGTCGGCGTGCAGCACCTGATGGGCGGCGGTCCTCACCCGTACTAAGTGTCACCTCTCAAGGAAGGAGCGTCCGAAGAGGGCGCTCTTTTCTATTTGTCTTATTAGAACGTATAGACTCGCGCTTCCCAGCCCCTGAGGTTTAAGATCGCCGTGTTCTCCTCCGGTGTACCCAGGTTCGCAATGGCTACACGTCCCGCCTTGATGCCATCCGGAACCGTGTACGTGATCGGCTTCTCGGAGAAGTTCATTACTATCAGGTAGCGCTTCTCGCCCATCACACGCGTGTAAGCGAACACCGCGGGATGCTGCGGGTCGAGATCCTTGTAATCCCCATAGACCAGCACCGGCTCGCTATGCCTGAGCGCGATCATCTTCATAAAGTAGTGATAGACGGAGTTGGGGTCGGCTAACTCCTGCTGCGCATTAATGGTCGTGTAGTTCGGATTTACGGCAAGCCACGGCTTCGCGCTCGTCGTAAATCCGCCCTCGGCTGAGCTGTCCCACTGCATCGGCGTACGCGCATTATCGCGGCTGGTATGCCGCAGGTTGGCGATAAAGGCACTCTCCGCTACCTGATGAGTTAGCACCTTCGCCTTGTACGCATTCTTGACCTCGATATCGTCAAACTGCCTGATATTCGTAAACGGAAAGTCCGTCATCCCGAGTTCATCGCCCTGGTACATGAAGGGCGTTCCCTTCTGGGTCAGCAGCAGCGTGGCCAGCAGCTTCGCCGAAGCGACACGGAAAGCAGGCGCGTCATCGCCGAATCGGGACAGCACCCGTGGGCTATCGTGGTTCGAGAGGTACACCGTGTTCCAGCTGTGCTTGTCGAGCCCCTCATCGAACTTCCGGTAGATCGCCTTCATATCCTCGAGCTTGTACGGATGCCACTGGCCATTCGTCTTGTCGATCCGCCCGATGGCGAGCTGGAAGACCATGTTCAGCTCGTGGCGGCGATCGTCGACCATGGTTGGCGTCTGCGCGAGCGAGATGCCCAGCGCCTCCCCGACCGTCATTACGTCGTACTTGGAAAGTACCTCGCGATTCATCTCCTGCAGGTAGTCGTGCAGGTGCGGGCCAGCCGCATAGACGTCCTCTTTCAGCACGCCCGGCGGCAGGTCGGGGAAGCTCTGGTTCTTCGAGATGAACGGGATTACGTCCATCCGGAAGCCATCGACGCCCTTGTCTAGCCAGAACTTCATCAACCCGTACACCTCGTCTCGAACCTTGCGGTTATCCCAGTTCAGGTCCGGCTGCTTTACCGCGAAGTAGTGGAGGTAATACTCGTTAGTCGCCTTGTCGAACTGCCACGCCGACCCCGAGAAGAACGACGTGTAGTTATTCGGCGGCTGGCCCTGAACCCCGTTCTTCGCAGGCCGCCAGAGATAGTAATCGCGATATGGGTTAGACCCATTGACGTTGAGCGACTTACGGCTTTCGACGAACCACTGATGCTCGTCCGACGTGTGGTTCACCACCAGGTCGATGATCAGCCGCATATGCCGCTGCTTGATCCCGGCCAGCATGGCGTCGAAGTCGGCCATCGTGCCGAACTCCGTCATCACCTTCCGGTAGTCGCGAATGTCGTACCCGTTGTCGGCGTTGGGCGAATCAAAGTGCGGGCTCAGCCAGATCACGTTTACGCCAAGGCCCTGGATGTAATCAAGCTTCGACGTGATCCCCGGCAGGTCGCCGATGCCGTCGCCGTTCGAGTCCTTGAACGAGCGCGGATAGACCTGGTAGACGACCGCCTCCTTCCACCAGGTCGGCTGGTAGCCATTCACCATCGTGATGGTCGCTGTGTCCTGCGGCATGGCGGTTGCCTGGGCTGTGGCACGTGTGCCCGCAACAATTGAGAGGATCAGGATGCAGATCGACGACAGGCAAAGCGGAAGGCGAGACTTCATCACGGGGCAAGATCCTCTTGCAGCATCCTTATAGGGATCTGCCCCGTGATTTTAATACATGCTCCTCATGCGCGGCTCTTCATCAACCCTGCCGGCTTAGTGGCTCCGGTGAGCGTGCCGCTGCTCGCGGTCCCCGTAGTTCTGGATGTAGCTGTCGCGCGGCAATCCCTCGGCCTTGGCCTTTTGGCGCATCGCGAGTGCCTCATCGCGGGTCATCGCTCCGCCTACCGTCACCAAAAACGATCCGCCGTCGGGAGACGTAAAGACCTCCGGGCGCAACGCGGCATCGCGCCGTGCGATCGTCTCGACCTTGTGCTGTGCCTCATCGCGGCGATTGTAGGTATACGCCACCACGCGCCAGGGATGCAGCGTATCGCCGGCCGCGGGCCGCGCAACGGCTACCGGCGCAACCGGCTGCGGAGCGGGAACCGTCGCCGCCGGCTGGCCTGCATCTGAAGGCGTCGCAATGGGCGGCGGGGTCTGACCGGCCGGCACCGGCTTATGCAAAGCGTGCCATCCTAACGCGGCACCGACCACCAAGACCGCAGGCGCGATGGCCAACCACAGCCGCCTGCGCTTGGTCACCTCATCCACAACGGGAACGACAATGCGATCACGTTCAACTACGGGGCTTTTCGTGGCGACGGCGGTCGCGGCCGGCACAGCCGCAGCCACGCGCGGTGAGGCTGGCTGGGGCGGCGTAGCCGAAGGCCGGGGAGGCGTAGCCGGAGCCAGCCCTTCCGGGACAGCCTTCACCGGTTCAGGCCGTTTGGCGCTCCATGCCGTCTGTTCGGTCGCGCGCGCGATGGCCAGCGGAATCGGCTGCGCCGGCGCAGCTCCAGCCGCCATGCGGGCAGCAGGCGAAGCCGACACCGCAGCTCTCCCGTTCGGTGCCAGCGATGATTTAACCGACGGCGTCAGCGTTGCGGCAATCTGCGCCAGACCCCACGCACCGCTCATCCCATTCCGGATGATCTGGTCGAACGGGGCCGGAAGGCTCTTGCCGTCGATGCCGTCAAGCGTCTTCCGTTGCGTCAGAGCCTGCAACAGCACTACGGCAAGGTCGTGGACGTCCTGCTGCTTCAGCGCGGCGCCCTCCTCACCCTCGGGAGCCTCGCGGATGCAATCACTGCGCAGCTTCACCACCTCGCCCGTCGCCATCACGTTCGAAGGTTCAATATGCTCATGCACGATGCCCGAGGCATGCAGCGCCTGGACTGCCTCGACCAGGCTGGTCGCAATCTGGCGCGTCTCCTCTGTCGTCAGCGGACGTTCCCGAAGGATGCCCGACAGGTCGGCCTCTGTGCTCTCCATCAGCACATAGATCAGCGGCGTTCCTTCAAAGACCGTCTGGCCAAACTTCTTCAGGGTGACGAGGTGGGTCTCTTTGAGATCGGCCACTGTCTTCCAGCGCGTCAGTATCTCCGACTCATCGTTGATCGACTCGATCAGCCGGATGACCGCCGGGGTACCGGTTCCATTCGAGGTTGAGAAGAAGGCACTACGGCCCTCGGGTCGGAGGAGCTTCTCAATCGGATAAGCCTCCGCAATGGTCGTTCCTTCATAGTCGTTCCAAAGGCGCATGTTCGTATCGACTCCTGGGATATGGGGCAAGAGAGAATGCCGCGAGGGCAAGTAAAACAGGGGTTCAGTCTGCGGCGGACCGACAGGGGCCCGCTCGCTCCGTCTATTATGGTGCATTAGCAGGCCGTTCTCAATCGCGGCGGGCTGCCCGCACCAAGGGCGTACTGCTCGCAACCTACGTACCATGGTGCTAGACTTCGATCTTTCGCTGCTCGCCAGCGAAACGAGTCGGATCGACGAGGCAAGACGATGCACCCTGACCTTGAAAAACTGATGGTACTCCAGACCCACGACATCGAGGCGAAGCGCCTTCGCGACGAGATCGCCGCCCTGCCAAAGCTCGTCGCCAGCCTTGAGGCCAAACGAAAATCCGTCGAAGGCCAGCGTGCCGTCGTGCTCGATCTGATCGCCCGCGAAGAGGCCCTGCGCCGCCGCCAGGAGTCCGATATCAAGGATCACCAGGCGAAGATCCTCCGCGTCCGCAAGCAGCTGGACCTCGCCACCACCACCGTCCAGGTCACGGCCTTCGAGCACGAGATCGCCTTCGCCCAGGGCGAGGTCAGCCGTCTGGAAGACGCTGAGCTCGAATCGATGGAGCGCAGTGAAGGCCTAGACGCCCAGCGCAAGCTCGCCGACGACGCGGTCAACGATGCGGGAAAGATTCTCGACCGCGAACGCGCCCGCGCCGCCGAGACGATTGCCGCCGACAAGACGCTGCTCGCGACCGTCGATGCGGCACGCCAGGCGCTTCGGCCGCAGATCAGCGAGGCCGCCCTCTCCACCTACGACCGCATCGCGAAGGGCAAGGGCACCGCCGTCGCCGAGGCCGTCAACCAGAAGTGCATGGCCTGTCAGATGATGGTGCGCCCCCAGCGCTGGAACGACCTCCGCGACCGCAGCAACGACGAGACCATGATGACCTGCGAATCCTGCGGCCGTCTGCTCTACTACGACCCGGCCCGGGATGCGCCGCAGCGCAAGACGGTCCCGGTCGAGAGCATCGCTGCCTCAATCATTCGTTCGCTCTAGCAGCCGTTCGCTCTAGCGGCGGGAAAGTTACAGGCCACAGTGAAGCGCATCTGCATCGACATGGACGAGGTGATGGCAGACGCCGTAGCCGAGCACCTCTTCCGCTATAACCGCGACTACAGCCTCAAGATCACCAAGGCGGACCTGCACGGCAAGTGGCTCTGGGACGTCGTTGCGCTCGATCATCACCCCATTCTGGAAGCCTATCTCCGCTCGGACGATTTCTTCGAGGTGCTTGAGGTGATGCACGACGCCGTGCGTGTCGTCGAGCGCCTGCAGGAGCGCTACGAAGTATTCATCGCTACGGCCGCCATGGAGGTCCCCACCTCCTTTCAGGCCAAGTATCGCTGGCTTGGCAGGCACTTCCCCTTCATTCCGCCGGCGCACATCGTCTTCTGCGGTGATAAAAGCATCCTCCGCGGCGACTTCCTGATCGACGACAATCCCCGCCAGCTGCGCCGCTTTCAGGGCGAAGGCATCCTGTACAGCTCCCACCACAACGCTCTGGTCACGGGCTTCAAGCGCGTCGAAAACTGGCTGGCCGTCGAGCAGCTCTTCCTGGGTGCGTAAAGCAACTCAAAGAATTATCGAGCGGAACCCGACCTGGGGCGTCTGTCTGCATAGAGAGACATATGACGTCGGTCGAGGATTGCAGCTTGGTTCTTTTTCCCCTTGAGGGCACGCGGTCGGAGATCGATCTCGTGGCTCTCGTGGAGACGTATTCCGCCCTGCTCTTCCGCGTCGCCCACTCTGTTCTGCGCAGTCGAGCCGAAGCCGAGGACGTGGTTCAGGACGTCTTTGTTCGAGTTCTGCACCATCGCCAGGCGCTTACGACGGTGCGGGATATGCGCGTCTGGCTGGTCCGTATCGCATGGAATCTCGCCATGGACCGCAGGCGCCGCATCCGGCCGGAGCAGATGGACGAGCGCTTTGCGGAGAGTCTCGTCTCGCGCAGTATGCCGGCTGACGAGGCCTTGGACGAGGCGCAGCGTTTGAAGCTTGTTCTGCGCGAGTTGGAGAAACTGCCCAAAGGTGAGCATCATGTTCTGCTCCTCTCTGCGGTCGAGGAGCTGGGCACGGCGGAGATGGCAGCGGTTCTTGGACGAAGCGAGTCTGCGGTACGAGCGTTGCTCTTCCGAGCGCGTGCCCACCTTCGCGAACGGCTCGACAAAGGAGGACGGAGATGAACGATTCAGACGAGAGTATCGCCAGGGTAATGGCCGGCCTGCGCGAGACAGTCGCCCCGGAAGGTATGGAGCGGCGCATCCTCGATGCCATGCAGGATCGTGCATCCGTGCCGGCATCATCTGCATGGCGGCGATGGAGTTCGGCCAGGTGGATCACACGCATGCATCCAGTTGCTGCCGGATTGCTGGCGTGCAGCGTTGCCGCGGCAATCCTTTTTGCCGCCGTGCTGGTTCTACCCATAGCCCGTCATCCTGGCCGCACTCCGGCCCATGCAGACCTGCATGCCAGCCCGGCCGCTGCTCCGGCTGCTGCCGCGGTGAGCGCGCAGCCTCCTCCGCTTCCACGCAACGCCCGCATGATCAAAGCAAAGAGCGCGCACCAATCAAGCCCCGATCGCGAGACCGAGCCCGCATGGCGCGCGGCCAGCTATCCCGCACCGCCCATGCCCCTGACCGAGCAGGAGAAGCTGCTCCTCCGCATCGCGCACCGGAACGATCCGGTCAAGCTTGCCACCGTGCTGACCCCCGAGGTTCGCGCCAAGGAGCAACAGATAGCCAGGGCAGAGTTTAAGCAATTCTTCGAATCACCGCCGACAGGAGAGACCAAGTGAACCGCAGTCACGATGCACGAGAGAGAGGAACCATGAAACTCGCAACGTTCGGAATTGGAATGACGCTAGCTGTTGCACTCTGTGGTGTCAGCGCCTGGGCACAATCGCCACCTGCAGCGGCAACGCCCGCTAACGAACCCACGCAGATCTTCTATCTCACCAATGTGAGCGAACAGCACGAGGTCCAGGAGATCCTGACGGCCATCCGCAACATGGTCTCACCCACGGACAAGATCTACCTCGTTCCCAGTCAGAACGCCATCATCATCAGCGCGCCGCCTGACCACATTCTCATGGCCCAGAAGCTCATCAATGAGCTTGATCGCCCGAGGAAGACCTACCGGCTGACCTACACCATCGCCGAGATGGACAGCGGCAAACGCATCGGCATCCAGCACTTCGCCATGGTCGTCGTCTCGGGGCAGCGAACGGACCTCAAACAAGGCACCAAGGTCCCTGTCATCACGGGAACGATGACCAGCCCGGGCAGCACCTCGGCCCAGACGCAGTTCACCTATATCGATGTGGGCCTGAACCTTACTGCCACGCTTGACGAATCCGCCAACGGTGTGCGGCTGCGCACCAAGGCGGAACAATCGAGCGTCGCCGAGGGAGCTTCAACTGCCGGTCCCAATGACCCGGTCGTCCGCCAGACCATCCTCGAGGGCACGTCGATTCTGACTCCAGGCAAGCCGCTTGTCCTCGGCTCGATCGACGTCCCCGGCAGCACACGGCATCTTGACGTCGAGGTCGTGATGGAAGTCGTGCGATAACCCATCCGAGAACCGCGGCTCGCCCGCTTCAGCAGAGCTCGCGCTAACCGCCGTAGAGCGCCGACTCGAACCGTGCCAACGCCGCGTCGTTCCAAGCATGCGTGCTCTTGCGCCACGTCTCGCCCTGTTCCATAAAGTTGGGGAAGTCCATCCGGCAGTACCCGCAGCGCGCCTGAAAGTCGTACAGGCCCTGCGCGGTACCGTCGAGGTACAGCACCGCCTGCTGGCCATCGCGCGACCACTCCACGCTTGCGATCCGCTCCGGCTCAGGCCGCTGGAACTCCTCATCACTCTTCGCCAGCGCCGCCACGTTGTAGATCAGCATCGCGTCCAGAATGCTGTCGTCATGACTTTCCTGCGAGCGGTCGCACGCATAAAAGTACCCCGCGACACCCTCATCCTCAAAGACCACGGTCCACGGGACGGCCGTCGAATTCGACGAGAGAAACGCCCGGCCCGGCACAAACGTAAGCGACTCCATGACCTCACGATACACTCGAAGACGAGGGTTGTGACCGGGCCCCGCACCGCATCCGCACGAGGCGCACCGCACCCCGCATGAAGCTTCCTCGCATCCAGATCGGCCGCCCGCAGCAGCTTGCTGCCCTGCTCCTGCTCTTCTTCCTGGCCGAGTGCCTCTGGGTCATCGCCCGCCAGCCTATCACCCAGCAGGACTATCGCTACGCCCGCTGCGGCCGCGAGATGTGGGAGAAGCCCTCGCCGCTGGCCGGCTACTTCACCACCTGCGGCAATCTCAACGGCGACGGCACCTTCGCCTACCGGGTCGCCGGTTTTCCCCTCACCGTGCAGCGCTTCGTCCTGCTCGCGTCCGACAGATTCCGCAAGCCGGAGAACCGCCTCTACGTCGGCGGCACCCTGAACGGCTCCACGTGGGAGGCGCGCCACGAGCTTTCGAACGTCATCTACCTCCTGCACCTGCCGTTCGTCCTCTTCGCGATCTGGCTGGGCGGCGGCCTGTGGTGGGTTGCCCGCCGCCTCTTCGGCAACGAGGGCGGCTTCCTCGCCCTCGCCCTCTACTGCACCTGCCCCACCATCGTCCGCTACGCCGTCACGCCGAACAACGACGTCCTAGCGATGTGGGGGCTCTACGGCCTCATCTACACCGCCATCGGGGTCGCGCACGCCATGCAGGGGCCACGTCGCAAGTGGAAGCCCCGCATCGTCCTGCTCACCCTTGCCCTCGGCCTCACCGCCGCCGCTCACCTGCTCGCCGCCATGGTCGGCTTTGTCGCGGCGGTCCTCTTCATGCTGTATGTCGCCGAGCGCCGACGCAGCGCCGTCATCCAGATCCCCATCTTCGCTGCCGTCGGCGCGATCGCCATTCTGTTCGCCTCCTACAGCTTCCGCCCGGCGCCCTTCAGCTATGTCTTTACCGGTGGAGGCGCACGGTTCTGGTTCTCGCTCGGCGCGGCGACCGGCTTCCTCCACGATCCGAGCAACGCCTCCATCCTGGTCGCTACGCTGGTCGCAGCGATCCTCTACGTCGGCGTCCGCCGCAGCCGCTACTTCGGCAACACCACACCGCTGCTGATGCTGCTCCTCCTGCTGCCGCTCGAGACCACCCAGATCGTCTCCGCGCCCCTGGTCTGGGCCCTGCCATTCCTCTTCACCTTCATCGGCGGCACCTTCGCGGACGCCCTCGAAACCCGCCACCGGAAGCTCTTCCTCGGGCTCACCGGCGCCATTCTCCTCACCCAGACCATCACTTGCCTGGCCGCTCTCCCCGCCATCGCCCGCTGATCGTACATTCCCTTCGGGAGGTCATCACGCGGAAACGGCTAGCCATCCCGAAAGCCTTGCATCTACACTGGTGTCTGCCCAAAGTTCCCCACACCCAGGATGGCCCGCTCGTGATGAAGAAACTCAATCGCCGCACCGCGGGCACCGCGCTCGCCCTCGCAGCCCTGCTCTGCGTGGTGGGCTGCCGCAGCCGCCATGGCACCGAAACCGGCACCGTCCCGCACAAGCCCAACACCGCGCAGTACGCATCCGACCTCCAGCCGCTCGTCGCCTCCCCCAAAATGGCCGCTCTCCGCTGGCCCGACTACAGCGACTACCAGCCGTTAGTCCAGAAGTTCTATGACGGCCGCAGCTTCGAGCTCGCCTGGACCCGCGACGGCAAACCCACCGACCAGGCCACCGCCTTCATTCAGGCTATCCAGGACGCCGACAAGAAGGGCCTGGTCCCCGAAGATTACGACGCCTCCCGGTGGCCCGATCGCATCCAGCAGCTCAACGGCAAATCCGCCGACGCCATCGCTCAGTTCGACGTCGCCATGACCGTCAACGTTATGCGCTTGATCTCCGACCTGCACATCGGCCGCGTCAGTCCGCTGCACTTCAACTCCGAGATCGACACCCAGTCGAAGAAGTACGACCTGCCCCAGTTCCTCACCGAGAAGGCGGTCGATTCCTCCGATGTCCCGGGGCTCCTCACCTCCGTCGAACCCGACTCCGAGCCCTACCGCCAGACCGAGCAGGCCCTCGTCCACTACCTCGACCTCGCCAGGCAGCAGGGCACGCCGCAGCCCCTGCCCGATGTCTCGAGTCCCCTCGCCGCAGGGCACGCGTATCCGGCCGCCGCCCAGCTCTGGCAGCGCCTGCAGCTTGAAGGCGACGCACCGTCCGACGGCAAAGCTCCCATCAGCTACACCCAGCCGCTCGCGGACGCCGTCAAGGCCTACCAGCACCGGCACGGCATCGCCGAAGACGGCAAGCTCACCCCGGCCACGCTGAAGAGCATCAACGTCCCGTTATCGGACCGCGTCACCCAGCTGCAGAACTCGCTCGAACGCTGGCGCTGGCTGCCTGATCCCTACCTGAACCCCAGCCTCATGGTGAACCTACCTGAGTTCCTGCTGCGGGGCTACAACGATCAGCATCACCTTGACTTCACCATGAAGGTGGTCGACGGCAAGGTCAAAGGCGATCACGAGACCCCCGTCTTCACCCACATGATGAAGTACCTCATCTTCCGGCCTTTCTGGAATGTCCCGGTCTCGATCGCGAAGAAAGAGCTCGTCCCGCACATGAACGCCCGACCCGGCTACCTTGAGGCAAAGAACTACGAGGTGACGGATAATAAGGGTAAGGTGCTCACCGAGTACACCACTCACCAGGTCGAGCACTCCATGGTGCAGGTCCGTGAGAAGCCTGGCCCCGGCAACTCGCTCGGTCTGGTCAAGTTCATGTTCCCCAACCAGTACGATATCTACCTTCACTCCACGCCCGAGACCTTCCTCTTCGCCCGCGCCCGTCGCGACTACAGCCACGGTTGCGTTCGCGTGCAGCACCCCGACGATCTTGCCGCGTGGGTCCTCAACGGTCAGCAGGGTCCGGATAACGAGCCGTGGGATCTGCAGAAGGTCCAGGATGCCATGAACGCCGGCAAGGATAACGACCAGGTCAACTTGAAGAAGCAGCTTCCGGTGGTGATCTTCTACCTGACCGCATTCCCCGACGAAGATGGCCAGATGCACTTCTTCGACGACATCTACATGTACGACCAGCAGCTCGATGAGGTCCTCGCCAAGGGCCCACCGTACCCCCAGAAGCCCGAACCCATCACCCCGAAGACCAAGCCCGGCGACACCGTCTAGCCGCAGCCAATGCCTCTACGCTCGAAAGCTGCTGCGCCTGAAACCTTGACCTTTCGCCGCAACCTCCACACCTGGTACGCCCAGCACGCCCGCAAGCTCCCATGGCGTGGCATCCACGATCCCTACAGGACGTGGGTGTCCGAGATCATGCTCCAGCAGACGCGCGTCGCCGCCGTCGTCGAGCACTATCACGACTTCCTGGCCCGCTTCCCGACCGTCCTCGCGCTCGCCCAGGCGACGGAGAGCGAGGTTCTCGCCGCCTGGTCCGGCCTCGGCTACTATCGCCGCGCCCGCATGATGCACAAGGCCGCGCAGTTCGTCGCCGGGCATCTCGACGGCGTCATCCCAATCACCTCGACCGAGCTCCGCGCCCTCCCCGGCATCGGCGACTACACCTCGGCCGCCATCGCCAGCATCTGCTACGGCGAGAGCATCGCCGTCGTCGACGGGAACGTCGACCGCGTCCTGCTCCGCGTCACCGGCCGTGCTGAAGATACGACCGCAGCGGGAAGAGCCTTCATCCAGCAGCAAGCCGCCGCCCTCGTTCCTGAGCGGCAGTACAGCGATGGAGTTAACGCAGCCGGCGATCACAACCAGGCCATGATGGAGCTGGGCGCCACCATCTGCCTGCCGCGCGGCCCGCTCTGCCTCCAGTGCCCCGTTTACGACCTCTGCCGCACCCATGGCGAGCACCGCACCGCACCCCGCGGCAAGGCCCAGACCCTGCCCGTCGCCTACCTGCTTGAGAGCCGCACCCGCGGCCACGCCACCGAGATCCTGCTCGAGCAGCGTCCTCCAGACACCAGCCTCATGGCCGGCATGTACGAGTTGCCGCCGCTCCCGCCTGAGGCGACCGCCGGCCGCGAGCCCACCCTGCGCCTCCGCCACGCCATCACGGACACGATCTACACAGTCCAGATCTTCGAGCCGCCATCACCCACCGACGCCACTCTTCGCCGCGCCATCCCCACCAGTACCTCTATGCTTCACTGGACCGACACCGCGCGCCTGGCCGAGCTCCCCCTGACCGGCCTTGCTCGCAAGGTCCTCAGGCGGCTGCACCTCATGCCCGCAAGGCTGCAGCCGCCGCGGTCCTGAAACGCTACCCGTTAGTTATGCGGTGTGGTGGTCGTCGTGGTCGACGCCGCGCCCTCGGGAGCAGCCTTCTCCTGCGCCTGGACGGCGCTGTCCGAAGCCTTCTGGGCCTTGGCCTGGCTCTTCGCCGCCTTCGCCTGTGCGTTGGCCGCCTTCTCCTGCTTCTTCTGCTCCTTGCGCTGAGCCTTCATCTCATCCTTGGTCAGCGGCGTGCTCGTCGTGGTCGAGGTGGTGGCCGCCGTCTGCGGCGTAGTGGAGTATTGCGCACGAGCCGCCCCTGTACTCAGCAAGGTGAGCAGCGCGGCCTCTAGAACGTATGGTTTCCTGTGCTTCATCGGTGATACTCCTCATGGTGCCGTTAGGAACGGCAGCGATCTTAAGATGCCTGACGCGCGTTCTTGATGCAGCCGCTTTCGTGCTACGCAACTGGCTTCGATACGACCGATTTATGCTGGATCGATGGCCGTCCACTTCTCCCCAAGCGCCCCGAAATTTCTGCGCGCTCTCAAGCGCAACAATGATCGCGAATGGTTCAACGCGCGCAAAGCCCTCTACGAGCGAGAGCTCAAAGCACCCATGCTCGCGCTCATCGCCGAGGTCAACGAGCGCCTGCTCGACTTCGCCCCGCAGCACGTTCGCCCGCCGCAGAAGATCGCCATGCGCATCTATCGCGACATCAGATTCTCCCCTGATAAGCGCCCCTACAAACACAACGCCGCCGCCTGGTGGGCCCGCGAAGGGCTCCAGAAGACCTCGGGTGCCGGCTTCTACTTCGAGATCAACGGCACCGAGATCACCATCGCGGCCGGCGCCTACATGCCCGAGCGCGAACAGCTCCTCGCCATCCGCCGTCACCTGCTCGAGCATCACGAAGAGATGCGCCGCATCCTCGCCAACCGCCGACTAAAGGCCGTCCTGTCCGAGTTCGACGAGGAGGGCCGCGGCGGCCGCAAACTCACCCGCGCCCCCAAGGGCTTCCCGCCCGATCACCCCGCCATCGATCTCATCCTGCACCGCCAGTGGGGCGTCTCCGCGATGCTCCCCGTCGCAAACGCTCTCCGCCCCACGCTGGCCAAAGAGATCGCCGACCGCTTCCGCCTTGCCACGCCCCTCATCGACTTCCTCAACACGCCGCTCCAGCCAAAACCTCGCAAGCCCCTCTTCTGAGGCTCGTAAAGCCGCTCAGTCCGGGGTCATCCAGAGCGCCGACTCCTCCGCCGCCGCAAAGTCGTCTGCTTCCTGGCCCTGCTGGCTGTACTCGCCCGCAAACTGGGTTCCATCCCAGAGATCGATGTGGCCCGCCGCCGCCGTAGTCTCTCCCGGGCGCGGAGCATAGTGGATCTTCAGCGCCAGTATCCCTTTCGTTCCGGTATAGCGGCTCATGTCGATCCTCTCGCCCCGCTTCGGTGAGATCGTAGGCGGCCCCAGCTGCGTATGCAGCCATGCCTTCAGCTCCGCGACCCGGATGGCGTACCACTTCTTATCGCCGCCCTGCACCACATACATCTTCGAGTGGCCTCGCGCCGGTATGGAAAAGCCGGAGTAGTTCAGCGCGCGGCTCATCCGGATCGCGCACGTGTCCGTGATCCACGCCGCATTCACCTCGCCGCCGATCAGGGTCTTCGGAACCTCGGGACCGCCATCATGCGGATAATTGCTCATCAGCACGGCAAAGCTCGGCAGTGTCTTGTTCGTCTTCGGGGCCATGTCATCTCTCCTTGGTCAACGTGAAATCGATCGCAATCCTTGATGGCAGCAAGTCCGTCGCTTTCAGACCGGGCGGCAGATCCTTCCGCTGCCCTTCAGCCAATTTCGCAACCGGCAGCACACGCAGCTCTTCCAGCCCACCCGTAACTCCAACCCGGTAATGCAGCGTGCCAACAGCCTGTGCCAGCTCTCGATACGCATCGTCGCGGGTCAGGAGGTCTTCAAAGTACCCATACCCTTGGCGCGTAGCCACAGTACGCCCTAACCGCCGATCCCACCCACCAGGATCCCGCGCAGCCAGGCCCGGCAGCCGATCGTAGAGCTCGCGATAACCGTAGAACAGCAAGCCATACGCCGCCTCCGGCTTCTCTGTACTTAGAAATCGCTCCATCAAAGGACGGAAGAACGCCAGCCGTCGCTCGATGGGCAATGCCGGGTCGTCGCGGAAGCTCCGCTGTTCGCCCTGCCACACGTTGAAGCGCAACTCCGTTTTCAGACGCGGATCGCCCAGCCTGTCGACGATCAGCTCCGCATGCTCCGCCCGGCCACCGCCGTTCTCACTTCCGTCGCTCAGGGAGTAGATGGTTCGGGAGCCATGTCCCGGTCCCTCCTGTCCCTTTGCATCCTGGTCCGGCACCTGCTGGACCAACACCTTCTCCGCAATCAGTTGTCCCCGGGCGGCAGGCGAAGTCAGCACTAGCGCCATAAGGATCAGCCCGACAGAACCAGCGTAACGACCGCCTCCAACCCTCCGAAACATGGCACCTTCTCCAATCGCCACACTATAAAGCACCATCTCCTACGGATCCTGTAAATACTTTCGAGCCGCAAAATCGCCCCAAAAAGCTCGTTTTTGCGCCTGAGTGTTGGCAAATTCCCGAAAAGCCAAAGAAAACCAAAGAAAACCGGTGTAAACCCAAGAAAATCCATTGACATTCGCTGCCGAAAGGTCGAAGGTGAATGGCGGTACGGTTCTCCGGACCCGCATGAACACTGGCGATTTCGCAGCCAGACAAGCGAGGCCGCGCACTAGGAAAACCTCCGCAGTAGCACCACAATCCAGCACGAAGGAGTACGACACATGGCAAAGGGTATGACCAAGACAGCGCTGGTCCGCGCAATGGCCGAGAAGCTCGAGCTCACCAATAAGCAGACCTCCACCTTCCTCGAGCTGCTCGCAGAGACAGCCGTCAAAGAAACCAAGAAGAATGGCGAGTTCACCATCCCAGGCATCGGCAAGCTCGTGAAGGCGGAGCGCAAGGCGCGCCTCGGCCGCAACCCCCAGACCGGCGAGACCATCAAGATCAAGGCAAAGACGGTCGTTAAGTTCCGCGTCGCCAAGGTCGCCAAGGACACTATCGCGCCCGTCAAGAAGGCCAGCGTAGCCGCCTAGGCAGGCCGCTCACGCCCGATCGGAACCAGGTGTAGCTCCGGCAGCCTTCCCCGGCCCGCCGGACGCCACAGCCCGCTGTCTCGCGAGATCATCGCAGGGCAGCGGGCTTTTCATTCAGTGACATTTGGGCCGAGCTAAGCCTCTCTCATCGCGATCAAAAGCCGGGATCCGCACTGATCCGTCTCAAGCCTCTCACCTTGGCATTAAGCCTAGCGAACGACCGCGTTCAACGGAAGATTGCCCGACGAAGAACCCGCCCGCAGCGTCCGGTTCCCGGCTGCCTTGACCCAGCTCTTCGTCGCCGTCGACCAGTACTCAAAAGCGCGCGGCTCCACATGCAGCGTGATCTCCCGCTCCTCGCCAGCCTTCAGCGTCACCCGGTCAAAGGCGACCAGCGTCTTCGGCGCAAACTGGATGCCGACTGGCTTTTCAAACGGCGCCTCAAGGTAGAGCTGCGGCACCTCATCGCCGGCGATGTTCCCCGTGTTCTTGACCAGGAGCGTCACCGTGGCGCCGCCGTCCGGCGTAGTCGTCACCCGCAGGCGCGACAGCTGAAAGCGCGTATACGAAAGGCCGTAGCCAAAGGGAAAGAGCGGCTGAATCTTCTGCTCATCAAACCACCGATAGCCCACCATCACGCCCTCAGAAAACGTCGTCTTTTTATCGACGCCCTTCACCGTCCGCTCAGGATGCCCCGGGCTGGTCGCCGGATAGTCCGTCAGCTGCCTGGCCCACGTCATGGGCAGCCGCCCCGCGGGATTATTCGTGCCCAGCAATGTCTTCGCCGTTGCCCAGCCGCCTTCATCGCCCGGCCACCACATCTCGACTACCGCCTTCACCTTGCCCAGCCATGGCATCGCCACCGGCTGGCTCGTGTTCAGCACCACAACGGTGTTTGGATTGGCAGCCGCGATCTCTTCGACCAGCTTGTCCTGCGCGCCTGGCAGCCCGAAGTCCGGCTTGCCCCTTGTCCACAGAAAGACCACCGCCGTCTTTGCGGATTTCGCCGCGGCAATCGCCGCCGCGTGATCGGCCTGCCGGCTCTCCGGCGTCGCCCAGCTCAGCCGCAGCTGCACCGGCGCATCCGAAGTATCGCGTGACGTCTGGACGACGATCGGGTGCGTCCCCTTGGTCAACTGCACCGCGCGCCGCACGTTATCCAGGCCGTCCGCGGTCGGCAGGCCGTTATCCTGCGAGGCGTGTTGGATGTCGCCATGCACCGTCCCCAGCGTAGCGCCCGTCCGCCAGCTTTCTTTGCCATCGATGCTCAGGGTGGCCCGCGTTCCCAGCGCCTGCAGATAGATCCAGTACTCCCCGTCGCTCGACACCGTCAGCTCGCCCTTCCACACCGCCTCGGTGTTCGGCGGCAGCGTCTTCCCATTGCCCTTGGTGAAGTTGACCGCCGCGTCTACAGTGGTCCTTCCCGCTGCGTCGATCCGCACCAGTCCCGGCGTTCCCTCGTGCGAGAAAAGCCGCGCATCAATCGCGGCGCCGGTCATGTTATCGTCGACCGCATAGATGATCTTCGTCTTGGGCGCCAGCATCCGCATCGCGTCGACCGGCCCCACCTGCCGCTCCGTCATGCCGGGCGACCGCTCCCCGAAGGTACCGATCGCCGCCACCTGCCCCGCCGTCGGCCCGATCATCGCGACCGTGCCCAGGTCCCCACCCTTCAACGGCAGCAGACCACCGTCGTTCTTCAGCAGCACCGCAGCGTCTTCCCCCGTCTTCTCGATCACCACCGCGTTGGCCTCGACATCCTGCGGCGTGACGTTGTGCTTCTGCTTCCCGTCAAGGTAGCCGAAGCGATCCATCTCGGAGAGCACGCGCCGGGCAGCCTCGGTCACCGTGGCTTCGCTGATCGAGCCATCCTTCAGCGCCTCCCCCATGTTTTTCGTACCCGCATCCCGCGGAAAGCTCGACAGGTCCAGGCCGCCGCCCTTCGGCTCTTCCGGAATGGTGCCGCCGAGCATCCCCGCCATAGCTGCGTCATTGGGCTTGCTCGGGGGAGCGACTGCGGCTGCCGTGCTGCGGAAGAAGGAGTGGATCATGTCCGCGAACGGGCTGTCCGGAGGCATCACGCCCGGCATCTCCATCGTCAGGCCCTGGTTGATGAAATCGACGTCATGCACGCCGCCCCAGTCGGAGGTGACAAAGCCTTTAAAACCCATCTCATCGCGCAGAAGCGTCTTGAGGGTGTCGTTACTGCCGCAGGCGAAGGGGCCGTTGATGCGGTTATAGGAACACATGATCGACGCAACACCGGCTTTGACGGCGGCGGCGAAGGGCGCGGCGTAGACCTCATGCAGCGTCTGCTGGTCGACGTCGATGTTGAACGAATCAGAGTCGTAGGCGATGAAATGCTTCGCCTGCGCCATGATGTCCTGGGCCTGGACGCCGCGGATCTCGGCAACGCCCATCGCGCTCGTCAGCAGCGGATCCTCGCCGAACGTGTTGTACGCGCGGGCAAAGGTGATGTCGCGATTGATGTTGATAAACGGCTGGAGGACGACATCGATGCCCAGCGAGCGGGCTTCGCGTCCAATCACAACTCCATTGTTCTCCGCGTCCTGTCGACTGAACGTGGCAGCGACGCCCATGGTGGCCGTCTCCGCCTGGGCGGGGACGCGGGTCAGCAGGCCAGGCGGACCGTCCGCCATACGCAGCGACGGCACGCCAAGCCGGGGCACGCCGGGCAGGTAGCCGGCCTGGCCCTGGTAGGTGGCCGCGGGCTCGGAACCGCCGCGAATCAGGTTGAGCTTGTCTTCGATCGTCATCTGCCCGAGCAGGCGTTCGACACGGGCGACGTCGGGGGTTGCCGCGGGAACAGCCTGCGCGTTTGCGAGCGGTCCCGGAATCAAACTAAAGCAGCAGAGTGGAGCAAATACCAGCAGGGTTCTTCGCATCATTCGGAATCACCTTAAATTTTGTGTCACTTGTGGTCGCAGTGATTGTAGCGGTACGCGTGGCACGGACTACAACTGGGTCACTACCAAATGATGATTGTAGCTACACATTTTGTAGTACGGTAACCTTTCGGACGCGCAGATTACGATGGTGCCGTGGCAAGAGAACGATTCGGGAGCATCCTCTCGTACCTGCGAATAGGCTCCGTAACGTGCTTTCACTTCGAAAGAGGTTGCTGTAATGGGTGAGAGATCCAAAAGCATGCAGTTGCAGCAATTCCGTTGGTCTGTCTGCATCCTGCTGTCAGCCGTGATTGTTTACAGGATTATGGTAATTTATCTCCCGCTGCCGAACCCTGTCTGAGGCATGCCTTGTCGATCGCACTGGGTGTCCTCCTCGGTCTTCAGGGAAGAAGGACTCTGGCTTTCGCAGAAGGCAAGAAATAAAGAGCTGTCAGCATCAAATCACGCCGAGGTAGAAGAATGCGGGTTTCGGCGCACCTGAAGTGCGGGATGGGGAAAGCGAGTGCTGCCCTTTCGGTCGAGATGACGAGCATTTGCACAGGACTTGTAAGTTGAAGCGCGCACCGGCCTTGCTCGCCGCCGGTGCGCGTTTCGCGGACTTAGGCTCGCAGGCTCTTGATGTAGTCGGCGTCAACCTTGAGCGACTGCATGTAAGGCATATCGAAGGCCTCCTGCTCAACAAACATGTGCCGGATCTTCTGCGTCTTGGCGGCCTGCTGGAAGATGGGTCGGTAGTCAATGTTACCCAGTCCCAGCTCCGTCACCGTGGGGTCCGGGGTGTTTGGACCGGGCGTCGTGCCGGGAGCGACCTTGAAGTCCTTCACGTGCAGCATGGAGAAGCGGTTGGGGTAGTTGCGCAGCAGCTCGACCGGCTTGAAGCCCCCAACGACGGTCCAGCCGCAGTCGAGCTCGAGTGTGACCTTGGCGGGATCGGTGATGCGCAGGATCTCCATGTAAGGAACCGTGCCATCGACCGGAATGAATTCGTGGAAGTGGTTGTGATAGCCGAAGTGCATGCCGGCCGCCTTCACCTTCTCGCCCATCATGTTGAACTGCTCGGCGTTGTAGCGCCAGTCGTCGAGCGAGAGGGTGCGGCCGTGGCGGCTGCCGACAGCGGCAGGCGCGTCCGACGGGGTCTTGAAGCCGGGGCTTGAGCAGATGAGGTACTCAACGCCGAGCTCCTTGTTGAAGGCGAGGTGCTGGTCGAAGTGGTCGTGCAGCTCGCCGAAGGGGACGTGCGAGCTGACGCAGCGGAGGTTCGCCTTCTGCAGGGCCTGCTTCACCTCGGCCGGGCTGTGCTTGTAGAAGCCCGCGGCCTCGACCTCCTGGTAGCCAAGGCTGCCGACCTGGGCGAGCGTGCCCTCATAATCCTGCGCGAGCTGCTCGCGGACAGAGTAGAGCTGGATGCCGAGCGGCAGGTTCAGCGTCTGACCATAGGCGGCGCGGGTCGAGACGGCGGTGCAGGCTGCGGCGGCTGAGGCGGTGGCTAGAAAGCTTCTTCGCGAGATCATTCGAACTCCTTCAGGAATGGGGAACGTGGTTGCTGCTGCTGTCTGCCAGCAGCTAGATATTTTTCTGGCGCATCTGTTCGGCAAGGTGCTCGGACGCGCGCATCGAGAGGGCGAGGATCGTCATCGTGGGGTTCTGCCAACCGGCGCTGGTGAAGGCGGCCCCGTCGACGACGTAGAGATTCTTGATGTCGTGGGTCTGGTTCCACGGGTTAAGGACGCTGTGCTTCGGATCGACGCCCATGCGGCAGGTACCAACCTCGTGGATGCTGTAGCCGGGCGGGTTAGGCCGATTATTCTTCGCCAGGATCTCGAAGCCTGCGGTATCGGCGATCGAGCTGCAGGTGTCGACCGCATCCTGCGCCATGTTGTACTCGTTGTCGCTGTACTTGTTCTCGATGTGCAGCGTCGGAATCCCCCACGCATCCACCGAGTCCTTGTTGATGCGCACGTGGTTCTCGTACCGCCCGAGCACTTCGCCCATGATGGTCATATGGAAGCCGCTGCCGTTGTAGAGGTCGAGCTTCTGCTGGAGCTCGGCCCCGTACGTGGCGAAGTTGCGCGCGTCCACTGGGCCCGCGCTGCTGGTGACATTCAGCGCGTAGCCGCGCAGAAACTTGTCCGACTTCGTCGAGATGTTGCGGAAGCGCGGGATCAGCCCGGAGCCGCCCATCATGTTCTTCGCCGCCTTGCCGCCATGCGCTTCGGGGACGGAGCAGACCAGGCCAGCGCCGTAGATCTGATCCATCAGGTAGTGGCCGAGCACGCCGCTCGAGTTGGCAAGATTCGAGTTCATCAGCAGGCGCGTGCTCTCGAGTGTGCCGGCGGCAACCACCACGACGCGGGCCTTGACGCTGAGCTCACGGCGCGAGAGCCGGTCGATGAAGTTGACGCCGTTCGCCAGGCCGGTCTGCTTGTCGACCGTAATCTCGCGGACGACGACGTTGTCGAGCGCTTCAAGCTTGCCGGTGGCGAAGGCGTCCGGCAGCAGCAGGTTGACGGAGCTGGCGAGGCCGTCGCGGCCGTGGGCGGCGCGCTGGCGGCAGAGCGGCACGCCGAGATGCAGGCCGGCGTCGTGGAAGCGCTGCATGGAAGTCGACCATGGCTCCCGGTCGGAGTCCACCTGCGTAAAGTTGCCGTCGGGATACTGCGCGATGCCTTCCTTGCGGCCGGAGACCTGGAAGATCTCTTCCACGCGCGAGTAATAAGGCGCGAGCTCGGCCAGATCGATCGGCCAGTCTTCGCCGAAGCCATCATGCGACTTCGCCTTGAACTCGTAGTCGCTGAGCCGGAAAGACTGGCGCGACCAGAAGAGCGAGCGGCCGCCGAAGAGCCGCACGCGCACCCAATTGTACGGGTTGGCCGGGTTGTAGCTGTAGGGGACCTCCTGCTCATCGACCCAGACGTTGGCATTGAAGCCGTCGGACTGGTAGATGTGCGGCAGGCGGCCGGGCGGTTTGAAGCCACGGTAAGGCAGCGCGTAGGCGGGCTCCTGCTTGGCGTCGCGGGCCACGTCGACCACCGGGCCGGCGTTGAGCATGAGGCACGAGATACCCTTCGCGGTGAGCGCCTTGGCCGCCATGCCGCCGGCGTGACCGGAGCCGATGATGAGGACGTCGACGGGTTCTTTGGTCATGATTCGTTCGGTTCTCGCAGGCTGGTGGTCATTTCCGGAAAGCTAATGCCGGGGCAAACTGGTAAGGATGCGGCCGGAGCCTTCCGCAAACAGGTCGGGCTGGATCGGGTACCAGTAGAGGCCAGCCTGCGTGGTGCCCTGGGCGCGGTGGGCGGGCGCGTCGTTCCACGCCTTGGAGTTGATGGTGGCGGCCCGGATCTCGGAGTGGGCAAGGTTGATGAAGTCGGCGTGCGGCTCGGTCGGCGGATGGTCGGACATCCAGGAGCGCATCCACGGCTTGAGAATCTGGTCGGCCTGTGCGGCTTCAAGCTTCGCGAACGGGAGATGGAACTGCTTCTGGGCTTCAGCGTCGAGCCAGTCGAGGCCTCCGCGGTACAGCTGCTGTCGCGGCGCCGGCGAGCTCCCGATGAGGAAGTCGAGGAACGCGGGCGTCTCGGCGGCCAGTGCGCCGGGCTTGTAGCCGGGTGCGCCGGGCTTATCGCCGAGCGACGGAACGAGGACGTCGCTCAGGCGTTCGAGCGTGGCCATCTGGGTCACGGTAAAGAAGCGGAGGTCAGCCTGCGCGACGGCGTCAGCAACCTGCGTAGCAGGGATCGGCGTCGCGGCGTTCAGGCCGGTCGTCCACGGTACCGGCGCGGGCGGCGGTGGCACCGGGTTGGGCGTCTTCTGGGCGAGCAGCAGCCTGGGTGCTGCCATCACCGCCGCCATGGTCCGGACAAACTCACGCCGCTGCATCAATCTCTTCATGTTTCCTCGAAACTATACGCCCCGCAAGGCTTATGCCGCGCTGCCCCCGCCGTTCGTTGCCAGGCTGCTGAGCTCCATGCCCCACGGCGCGCGCGTCTGGGGATGCAGCAGCGCCGTGGCGCGGTCAGTCGCGCCGGTAAGCTGGAAGTTTTCCGCATCCCAGTGCAGCACCTCGCCGGTCCTTACGGCGATGCAGCCAAGCAGCAGCGTCTCGACAATGGGCGCCTCAAACGCATAGTTAGCGCGGGATGGCGGTCCGCCCTGGCAGGCGCGCACCCACTCCAGATAGTGCTCGGTGTTGGCGCCGCTGGCACTCTTGCCCAGCTCAGGCCGCAGCGGCTGGAACGGCCCATCCCCCACATCCGGCAGGTCCGGGAACGACTGCACCGGCCCTCCGTCCGGGGTCAGCAACCGCGGCTTCTGGCCCATGTAGGCGGTCATCAGCTTGCCCGTCTCACCGGTGTAGACGACGCCCTCGCCGCCCGTGCCGAGCGCCGCGTCATCGGCCAGCTCCGCCGGGCGCGCGGGCTCGATGCCGCCGTCGTACCAGTTGAGCTTCAGCGCGGGTCGCGAGGCGTTCTTCGGGAAGTTGAAGTGGATCGCCGACGCTACCGGGTAGCACTGCGGGAACTTGTCCGTGGTGCTGGCCTCGATGCGGTCGGCGACACCGAGAGGAACCGCGCGGGTGATGGTGTCGAAGCCGTACTCGCCCATATCGCCCAGCGCACCGCAGCCGAAGTCGTACCAGGCGCGCCAGACGAATGGCAGGTAAGCCCGGTTGAAGGGCCGCATCGGCGCCGGACCGAGCCACATATCCCAGTTGAAGCCGGCAGGCACAGCATCAGCCACGGTCGGCGTCGCCAGCCCCTGCTTCCAGAAGGCAGACGCGCGCTTGGTCCAGATATCGATCGATTTGACCGGGCCGATGATGCCTGAGGCGAGCAGGTCGTGCACCTGCACGGACGAGGGTGCGTCGGAGTTGAAGATCGACACCTGCGTGGCGCGGCCGGTCTCCTTCGCCACCTGCGCCATCGCGCGGCACTCGTACACGCTGTGCGCCATGGGCTTCTGGCTGTAGACATGCTTGCCGGCGCGCATGGCGGCGATCGCGATAGGCGCGTGCCAGTGGTCGGGCGGGCTCACGATCACGGCGTCGAGATCCTTCTCCTTCGCCAGCAGCTCGCGATAGTCCTCATACACGGTGCAACCCTTGTAGCCTGGCTTGCCGCGGTCGGCCGCATAAAATGCATTGACGATGCCCTGCGCTACCTCGCGGCCGGCAGTCGGCCCGGTCAGGTTCGCGCCCCATGCGGGGTCCTGCAGGACGGTGCGAACCTTGGTGCGCAGCTCGTCCGGTCCCCAGTCAAGATAGTCGCTGCTGCCGCGATTTACATCGCAGACCGAGACGACCTGCACCTCGGGCAGACGCAGGATATCGAGCAGCACGCGCGTGCCCTGGGAACCAACGCCGATGCAGGCAATGGTCAGCTTGCCGTTCGCACCCACACGCGGCGCGGCCATTGCAAACCGGTGGAACGGCAGCGCGATCGCCGAGAGTCCGATACCGCGCAGCACGTCGCGGCGAGTGATATTTCGAGAAAAGCCGCTCATGACGAACCAGCTTAGCCCAAACCATTTACGACTGTCGCGTCGGGGGACGGCCGGCCCGGAAGAGAAAGGCTTAACACCGATCAGTGCGGATCGAATGAATCAGTACAGATCCCAACGATAAAAAGCCAGAGAGGTTTGCCTCCGGGCTATCTACTACTACCTGCCGTGTCCTCAATCCGTCCTTGTCGGTGTCATCCGCCTTGATCGGTGTTATGCCTCTTTGCACTTTTTCTCTTCCCGGCTATGATGATCCGGCAATCGCTACGGCGCGGCGGCGTTGCGTCAGCCGATCGCGGTCACCATCCACCACCAAGGGCCTTGTACAGAGTTGCACCCCAGGAGGAGATGCAGATGGCTACACCCTACATCGGTGAAATCCGCATGGTCGGCTTCACCTTCGCGCCGGTGGGCTGGCTTTTCTGCCAGGGCCAGCTGGTATCGATCACCCAGAATGAAGCACTCTTTAACCTGCTCGGGACCACGTACGGCGGCGATGGCCAGACCACCTTCGGGCTCCCGGACCTGCGGGGCCGGACGGCCCTTCATGTTGGGCCGAACTATCCGCTCGGCGCGCTGGGCGGCGTCGAGTCGGTGACCCTCACCACGCCGCAGCTCCCCGTTCACCAGCATCCGATCGCAGCCCAGAACGCCGGTGGCGGTCAGCCCGCGCCGGCCAACAGCTTCTTCGGCACATCCACCGAAGCCTTCTATGCGGCGGCCTCGACAACCACCTCGGGCGCGATGCTGACGGTGACCGGGGGAGGCCAGGCGCATGAGAACCAGATGCCGTATCTCACCATCAACTACATCATCGCAACAGAAGGCATTTATCCGACCCAGAATTAGGCGGCGCTGCACGGTCCCCAACCATCCCGCACCGGAGGCATGATGAGTGAACCATTTCTAGGCCAGATTCAGGCATTCTCCTTTGGCTTTGCACCCAAGGGCTGGAGCCTGTGCAATGGGCAGCTGCTGCCCATCAACCAGAACCAGGCGCTCTTTGCGCTGCTGGGCACCACGTACGGGGGCAACGGACAAACGACATTCGCGCTGCCCAACCTACAGGGAAGCTGCGCGCTGGCGGCCGGGCCGGGGTATGTCCTTGGCCAGACCGGCGGCGAGGCAGCCCACACGCTTACCGTGTCCGAGCTGCCGGCCCATACGCATCCCGTCGATGCCTCGACCGCGAACGCGACCCAGCCATCCGCCCAGGCCGGCTTCCCGGGGCATTCGACCGTCGCGCCATATGCCGCCGCGGCGAACACCGTAATCGACGGCGGATCGACCGCAAGCGGCGGCAGCCAGCCACACCAGAACATGGCGCCGTACCTGCCCATGAACTTCTGCATCGCCGTAACCGGGATCTTTCCGTCGCGGAACTAGTCTTCCCGTAAGCAAGCGTTCAAGGAGTCCTGATGGATCCGTATCTTGGTGAGATTCGACTGGTCGGCTTCAACTTCGCCCCGCGGGGCTGGGCATTTTGTACCGGGCAGCTCCTGCCCATTTCACAAAACACGGCCCTGTTTGCGCTGCTGGGCACCACCTATGGCGGCGACGGACGCACGACGTTTGCACTGCCCAAGCTGCAGGGGAATATTGCAGTCGGGGCAGGCCAGGGCCCGGGGCTGTCTAATTACTCTCTGGGCCAGGCAGGCGGCGCGGCGACGGTGACGCTGCTGCAGCAGCAGATCCCGGCACACACCCACACGCTGCCTGTGAACGGGGCTGCCGGGGGCGTGGCCGCACCGTCCGCAGCGGCGTTCCTCGGCAGCACGGGCCGGACCGGCAAGGACATCTGGGTCTCGGCAGCGGTGCAGGCAGCCTCCCCCGCCACCATGGCGTCGACCATGGCAGGACCGACCGGATCGAGCCAGCCGCATAACAACCTGATGCCGTTCGTGACGCTCAGTTACGTGATCGCACTGACCGGCATCTTTCCCGAACGGCCGTAGCGGGCGGCGAGCGAGGCGCATGGCGGTTCAATCCCCGGTTAACCTGCAGCTCTCCCGGGCGAGCGAGGCGGACGCGGCCTTTCAGCTCGAGCTCTACACCGACGTCCATGCGGCGGAGTTTGCCGCGCTGGGCCTGGCTCCGACGCCCCTGCGTCAGCTGCTGGAGATGCAGTTCCGCGCCCAGCGGCAGGGCTACCGCACGCAGTTTCCCGAGGCGATCGACGAGATCATCGTGGTCAACGGCCGGCCGGCCGGACGCCTGCTGGTGAGCGAGACAGCCGGCGAGATCCGGCTGGTCGACCTGGCGCTGCTCGCCGCCCGTCGCGGGCAGGGCGTGGGCACGGCGGTTCTCGGGAGCCTGTCAGACCGCGCGCGCCGGGCCGGCCTGCCGCTGCGCCTCTCCGTGCGCCGCGGCAACCCGGCCGAGCGGCTCTACCAGCGAATGGGCTTCGTACGCACGGGCGAAACCGGCATGGAGAGCGATATGGAGCTCGACGCGGCGTCACCGGCCCCACAGCCATCGCCGCCACGTGTGCCCGGTCCTGCGGAGCCGCTCAGCTTCGCCTGGTTCGCCGCGTTGCTCGAACAGCCTGTAACGGCGCGCGTCGATGCCACGGCAGTCGAGCTGATCGTCATCTCGGTGACCCCGCTGGCAGGAGCAGCCGCCGGCCGCGCCGACAGCTTTTCGGTGATCTTCGCAGGGCCCAGCGAGCCCGTGCTGCCGTCCGCCTGTGCGGAGCTACTGCTCGCGCCGGACGACACCATCAGCCTCTTCCTGGTCCCGCTCGGCCCGTACCAGCGAGGCATGCAGTACGAAGCCGTCTTCAACCCGGGCGGTCTTCCATCCAGGGATCAAGGAGGCGACCAGCCCGCCGGTGCGCTTCGATCTGAATCGAAATAAGCATTGACGGCTTACCATCTGCCACGTACTCTCCCTTGGAATCCCAAAACTCAAACGGAATGCCCTGCCATCGCTGCATAGGCGTCCACGTGTTGCGGAACGATTGCTCTCCTGTTGTCGCTTTCTCCCGGGCTCTACGCTGATCTCAAGCTAACCCGGAGCACTTCATGTCTGCCCTTCTGCGCCGTCTCGTCTCCTTGTATCTGCCGCTTCTTTTCACCGCCGGTATTGCACTCTCCGCACAGCAGGTCCAGTACAGCTCGGCGCATCGCGATGGCGAACGCCAGTTGCCGCAGACAGTCTCCAGTAAGAGCAAAGCCCTGCAGTCGACGCTTGCCGCGGGCCGCACCGGCATCGCGCTCGCCGTCGCCGACTTCGACGAGGATGGCACGCCCGACCTTCTGACCGGCTATGCGACCGGGACAGGCGGCGCCCTGCTGCTGCAGCGCGGCGCAGCCGGAGCGACCGCACCCACCCAGGCCGAGTGGTCGATGCTGGCCGCAGGCGAGATGGTGACGCCCTTCATCGCCCGCTCCGAGGCCATCGCGCTGAGCTTCCGCCCCGACCTGCTCGTCGCCGCCGACGTGCACGGCCACGGCCACACCGGGCTGATCGCCGCGACCAAAGGCAGCACGTCCGTCTACGTGCTGCGCGGCGATGGCACGGGCGGCTTCTCGACGCCGCGGGCACTCCCCATTGCCGGGCCGATCTCCGCGCTCGCTACCTGGAGTGCGGGCAACGGCGACACGCTGATCGTCGCGGCCGTCTGCGGCGGGACGAGCTGCGGCCTCCAGTTTTTGAAGGCCGACGGCACCACGCAGGGCTTCGTCGCGACCCCCGCCCCGGTCACGGCGATTCAGGGCGCGTCGCTCAACGGCGGCTCGCTGGCCGACCTCGCCCTCATCGCCGGCGGCCGCGTTCTGGTGCTCGATGGTGGCTCCGCATTCAAGAATCAACCAAGGCTCGACACGCTCCCCGTACAAGGCGCGGCCGCACTCACCTCCGGCGACTTCGTCTATGACCGGCGCGGCCTGAAGCAGCTCGCCGTGCTCGATGCGAACGCCACGCTCCACATACTCGCACGCACCGGCGTCGACAACACGGCCGCCACCCCCGAAGAGGTCCGCGCCTACCGCCGCCACCTCGCCACGCCCGCGAAGCTCCAGCTCGCGGCGCAGACTGCGGCCAAGCCCATCACCCTCGCCTGGACCGAAGTCGAGACCCTCACCAGCATCGGCCCTGGCTCCGGCAACACCAGCGCGCCCCTGCTGCTGCGCGGGCGACTCACAGCGTCGGGCGGCGGCGACGATCTCGCCGTCCTGGCCGGCGGCCAGTACCTTACCATCGCGCATCCCACAGCCGCTGAGGGCGTCCTGCGCCGGACCACGCCCATCGTCATGGTCGACGCCACCCACGCCCCGGTCACGGCAGCAGTCCTCGCCCGCATCAGCGCCGACGCCCGCCTCGGCGTCATCACCGTCGATAGCACCGAGCTGCCGAAGGTGGCCATCCCACCCGTCCGGCACACCTTCATGGTCAACACCACCGCCGACGGGCTCGCCTCCAACCTGTCCGGCCTCTGCACCGGCAGCGCCAGCACCTGCACCCTGCGCGATGCCGTCGCCCTGGCGAACAAGGATTCTGCCGCTAACGGCCAGAGCGGTATTGACACCATCATGCTCCCGGCCGGCACCTACACCTTCACTTCGGCCTACCATCCGCCCAACGACTCGCAGGGTAGCGTGGCCTATCACTACGACCTAGACGCGTCGATCAACATCGTCGGTGCCGGTGCGGCGGCCACCATCCTCAACGGCAACAACCTCGACAAGATCTTCTCCGCGGACTCGGGCGTGGTGAATGGCTACGCCCCGTTTGACATCTTCCTCAGCGGCCTGACGCTCGAGAACGGCTTCAACCCGAACAATCCGGACGTCGCGGCCAACTCCAACTACTATGGCGGCCTGATGGACTGGGAGAGCTTTGGCCCGGGAAACCTTACCTTCTCCGCGGTCGTGATGACCAGCGGCGAATGCCCCTACGCCCAGGGTGGCGGCCTGCTCGGCACCAACTCGAACGGCGCCGACTCGACCGCCACCGAAGGTGTAACGGAGTTCGACAATTCGACCATCACGAACAATAAAACGCCGAACAGCGGCGGCGGCATGTGGCTCGGCGCCGGCATCCCGCTGGTGCTGAACAATACGAGCATCACCGGCAATAAGGCGCTCCCCAGCGTCGATCCACCCGCCTCGAATACCGCCTTTGAACCCGGCCAGGGCGGCGGTGTCTATGCGCAAGGCTCAGGCGCAGGCACCACGTCGAAGATCACCGGCAGCACCATCAGCGGCAACACTGCCTACGACGAGGGCGGCGGCCTCAACATCTACGGTCCGCTCACCATGACCAGCACCACGGTCACCGGCAACACCGGCGGCTCCTACGGCGGCGGCCTCTACCTGAACAACTTTGAATCCTCGGCCACCATCACCACCTCGACCTTTACCGGCAACACGCTCACCAACACCGGCGCCTCCTACAACCTGGGCAGCTTCCCGTCCGATGGGGCCGGCGTGTGCACCGCGGCCGGCACCTCCAGCGAGGCCAACGAATTCCACACCACGCTGCATTACAACCGCTTGCACGCCAACACCGGCGGTCACTCTACGGGCCTCGGCGTAGGCTGCGATGAGCCGGCCTCCGGCGGCTCCGGCCAGGCGATCGTCGCCGCCACGGATAACTGGTGGGGCTGCAACGGCGCCGCCACCGGCACCGGCTGCGATACCGCCGCCACCCCGGCCGGAGCGTTCGGCGAGACCCTGACCCTGACGCCCTACACCACACTCACCCTCACTCTCAGCACCACCACGCCCGTGCGGAACGCCACCTTCACCGCGACCGGTAGCCTCGGGCAGGATTCGATCGGCACCTCCTATGGCGCGGCCAACGATCTCGCCTACAGTGGCCTGCCCGCGACCCTCTCCATCGTCCAGAACGGCGGCGGCACCACCAACGCCACGGCCACCACGCTCAGCACCACCGCCACCATCGCAGCCACCGCGACCGCCGCCGCCATCGGCGCAGGCACCGCGCAGGTCACCGTCGATGGCACCACCGTGACCACCGCCTTCAACGTGCCCGGACCGGACCTCATCGTCACCAGCAGCCACGTCGGCAACTTCTTCGCCACCGACGCCAGCGATACCTACACGCTCATCGCGACCAACAGCGGCGGCGCAGCGACCTCGGGCACGGTGACGGTCTCAGACACGGTCCCCAGCATCTTCCTCGTCACCGCGGCCGCGGGCTCGGGCTGGAGCTGCTTCATCTCCGCCACCGCACCCTCGACCTGCACCCGCAGCGATGCGCTCGCCGCCGGCGCCGCCTACCCCGCGATCACCCTCACCGTCAGGAATCGCGGCACGATCAATAACGAGCAATTCGGTACGGTGAGCAACATGGTCACGATCAGCGGCGGCTCCGAGACCAACACGGCCAACGACAGCTTCAGCGACTCCACCCTCGTCATCGGCGGACCGGCAGCAACGCTCGCCTTCACGCCTTCAACCATCCCGCTCTCCGGGTCAAGCGTGATGAGCTACACCATCACCAACCCCAACAGCACCATCACGCTCACCGGCATCGGCTTCACCCAGACCCTCCCCTCCAACCTCAAGATCGCCACGCCCACCGGCTTCACCGGCAGCTGCGGCGGCGGCACGATCACGGCAGCCGCTGGCGGCAGCTCCCTCTCGCTGGGCGGAGCCACCCTCGCCCCTGGTGCGGTCTGCAGCTTCTCGGTCAGGGTCGTCCCGCTCTCCGCCGGTACCGCCGTCACGTCGACCGGCAACATCAGCTCGACCAACGGCGGCCTTGGCCCCGGCGGCTCGGCCCAGCTGACGATCGTTGCGCCCCTCAGCCTTAGCGGCTCCTTCGGCGCTTCAAGCATCGCCTTCGGCGGCACCACCTCGCTCACCTTCACCATCATCAACCCCAACGCCTCCACCGCGCAGACCAGCGTCAGCATGACCGACACGCTGCCGGCCGGGCTCGTCGTCGCCACCCCGAACGAGCTCTCCGGCAGCTGCGGCACAGGCACCCTCACGGCCTCGCCGGGCTCGAGCACCATCACGCTTACCGCCGGCACCGTCGCCGCGGGCGGCACCTGCACCTTCGCCGTCAACGTCACCGGGACGACCCCCGGCATGAAGACCAACATCGAGACCGTCTCCTCGACCGAGGGTGGCACCAGTGCTGCCGCCACCCAGACCCTCACCGTCAACGCGCCCACCACCACGACCGCCATCCTCGTAACCCCCGCCTCGCCCGTCAATGCCGGAACCCTCGTCACTATCACCGCCACCGTCACGGCCACATCGGGCGGCACCGGCGTGCATCCGGGCATGGTCAACTTCTACGACACCAGCACCGGCGCGCTGATCGGCACAGCCGAGCTCAACTCCCACGGCCAGGCCACACTCAAGTTCGTGCCCGGTGCAGGGACCCACGTTCTCGAAGCGCAGTTCCAGGGAACGGTCGCCTTCCCCGGCAAGACCTCCGCCCAGCAGACCCTCGTCGTCTCCCCCGCAGGCACCTACCGGACGACCAGCGTCCTCAAGGAGGCGACCTCCGGATCCACCGCCACGCTGACCGACACGGTCACCTTCTACGGCCAGGTCACGCCCAATGGAAACGTCCAGTTCACCAGCTCCGGCACCGCCATCGCCACCCGGTCCGCGACTCCGGTCACCCAGACCCTCGCTGCTCCGGCGAACGCTCCGTCCGGCGCAGCCAGCACCGGCACCCTCTTCTCGGTGGTCGGCGACTTCAACCAGGATGGCCTGCCCGACCTCGCCGTCACCAATCTCGCCGACGACACCATCAGCATCCTCCTCGGTAATGGCGACGGCACCTTCAAGCCGCCCGTTTCCTACCCCGCCGGCTCCGGGCCCTACGCCATCGCGGTCAGCGACTTCAACGCCGATGGCTACCAGGACCTCGTCGTCACCAACCTCTTCGACAACACCATCAGCGTCTACCTCGGCAAGGGCGACGGCACCTTCGCCGCAAAGACGACGTTCGCCACCGGCACCGAGCCCTTCTCGGTCACCGTCGCCGACCTCAACCATGACGGCATCGCCGACGTCGTCGTCACCAACCAGGGCGACAAGACCGTGGGCGTGCTGCTCGGCAGGGGCGACGGCACCTTCCAGGCGCAGACCCTCACCACCGCCGGCACCGATCCGGCCTTCACCGTCGCTGCCGACTTCAACGGCGATGGCAACATCGACCTCGTCGTCCTGAACGGTGGCGACAGTACCGTCGGCCTGCTGCTCGGCAAGGGCGACGGCACCTTCCAGCCGCAGGCGCTCACCATTGTCGGCTCAACCCCCTACTCGGCCACCGTCGGCGACTTCAACGGCGATGGCCTGCCCGACCTCGCCGTCGTCAACCTCGGCGACAACACGATCGGCGTCCTGCTTAATAACGGTGCCGGCGGCTTCGCCCCGCAAGTCATCTACGCGACGGGTGTCGAACCCACGTCGGTCGCCGCGCTCAACTTCGACGGCACCGGCCGGCAGAGCCTCGCGGTCGCCAACAACGGCGGCAATACGGTCAGCATCCTGGTCAGCAAAGGCGATGGCACCTTCCAGCCGCAGGTCGCCTTCCCCTCGACCAGCGTCGCGCCCTACCAGCTCGCCGTGGCCGACTTCAACGGCGATGGCAAGCCGGACCTCGCCGTCACCACCTTCGGCAGCAACGTCGTCGGCGTGCAGCTCGGGACGCAGACCGCCGTCGTCACCCTGGGCGGCCTCACGCCGGTCACCGGTCCGTTCTCCGCGACGTACGCCGGCAACTCAGGCGACGCCTACCGAACGTCAACGTCGAACACCACCACCGGCGCGTCTGCATTGCACCCCACCGTACCGGTAGCCCGCTAGCGTCCGTCGCCAGAAGGACCTCAACCATTTCGCTTTGCCGATGCCTGTTCTCCTCCACCAGAAAAAGAACTGTCATCCTGAGCGAAGGGGTGCACAGCACCATCGTGCGTCCCCGCAGTCGAAGGACCTGCATCTTCCAACGCTCACCAACCCGCCTCAGGTCTGCTTAATAAACGCTCTTGCCACCAGCGATACCCCAAGCGACACCACCACACACTGGATCAGCAGCCACGCGTTGTACCACCATCCCGCCACCGCGAACGATCCGGCCACGCCCCAGAAGTACACCTCCCCCAGCACCGCCTGCCCCCATGCCGGCTGCTGGCCGGAACCCACCACCCGCGCCCGCAGCGCCGGCCAAAGCCGCGGCACCTTCGCGCAGTACGCCATGTACGAAGCCCCCAGCCGCTCCCCAAGAAACGGCTCCTCCCGCAAGATCAGCCGCACCTGGAATACACCGATCAGCACCATTACGAACACCGCACCGCTCACCGGCATCAGCAGCGCCAGCGCCAGCGTGTGCAGAAACGTGCCGAGATACAGCGGATTGCGCACATACCGGTACGGCCCATCCGCCACGATCCCCGCACCATGCATCCCGCCATCCTTCACCACATCGGAGCCGAGATACGCCGCACCCCAGGTCCGCAGCCCCGCGCCCAGCGCCGCCGCCACGATCCCTACCACCAGCAGCCCCTCAAACGCCCCGCCGATCCCCAGCCCAAGCACGCCATACTTCGCCAGCACCGCCGCCAGCACCCCCCACAGGTGAGCATTCGGCCCGCGCGCATCCAGATGCAGCAGGTAGTTCCACGGCGCAAAGAACCCCAGCGCATAGATCACGGCATGGATCAGGAACCGCAGGCGATATTCAACAGCAGTGGCTTTCATGTGCGGTGCGAAACCCTTCTCGTGCGCGCTGGTCTGCTCTGGTCTGCTCTGCCCTAGTGCGTGCCAGCCTGGAGACCGCGCGTCTCGTCCTTGTAGACTACGCCCGACTTCATCACGAACCGCACATGCTGGAGCAGCTTCACGTCCTGCAACGGGTCGCCGTCAACAGCAATCAGGTCCGCCCACTTGCCCACTTCAATCGTCCCCGCCCGGTCCGTCCACCCCATCAGGTCGGCCGCGTTGATCGTCCCCGTCTGGATGCCCTGCAGCGGCGTCATCCCATACTGGTTCACGTACACGTCGATCTCGTGCGCGTTCAGCCCATGCGGATACACCGCCGCATCCGTCCCCAGCGCCACCTTCACCCCCGCCGCAATCGCCCGCTTATGGTTCGCCTTCGCCACCGCCGTTACATCCAGCATCTTCTGCTGGTAGATCGCCGGCAGATTCCCAAACTCCCGCATCCAGTCCAGCAGGTACGCCGTCGGCACCAGATACGTCCCCTTCTGCTTCATCAGCGCAATATCCGCCGCATCGATATACGACCCATGCTCGATCGAGTCCACCCCGGCCTCGGTCGCAAACAGGATGCCCTGCGCGCCATGTGCATGCGCCGCCACCTTCCGCCCCAGCCGATGCGCGTCCGCTACCAGCGCCTGCAGCTCTTCGAGCGTGTACTGGCTGGCCTGCGGGTCGTCCCCCTTCGACAGCACACCACCGGTCGCACACACCTTGATCAGGTCCGCCCCGTACTTGATGTTCTGCCGGACTTTCTCCTGGATGGCAGCCACACCGTCCGCCACGCCCTCGCTCTTCACGTGGTACTCAAACGGCAGCAGGTTCTCATCGCAATGGCCACCCGTGATCCCCAGCGCCGGCCCCGACACCGCCATGTGCGGCCCCGGCACATGCCCCGCGTCAATCTCATCGCGCAGCGCCACATCCGCGTAGTCGTTCGCCCCCACGTTGCGCACCGACGTAAACCCCGCCTCGAGCGTCACCTTCGCGTTCTCGACCCCGATAATCCCCTCCTTCGCCGGCGTCATCGTCAGCTCAAAGTACGGGTCGAAGTTCGTCGCGCCCGTGATGTGCGTATGCACATCGATCAGCCCCGGCAACACTGTGTACCGCGTCAGGTCGACCACCGTATCCCCACCCTGCGCTGGCGTCGCTGCCGTAGCCGCCACCCCGCGCACCCGGTCGCCCACCACGATCACCGTCTGCCCCGCCGCCTCCGTCCCCGTCCTGACATCCAGCAGCTTGCCCACCCGCACCAGCGTTCGCTTCCCCAAAGCCCCAGCCGCACCCGCAGCCACCACCTGCCCCACCGCCAGAGAATGTAACATCAGCACGCACAATACCAACCCCAACCCACGCAGCTTCCCCATCAACACCCTCCTCAAATGAACTCCGGATAGCCCCCATCATACCCAACACCTCCCACTTATCACTCCGCCAGTCTTTGTCATCCTTCGCAAAGCGGAAGACCCGCTTCCCGCTTTCCACGCCGAGCCCGCTCCGCAACACGGCTCTCCGCGATCACCACGCATGGAGTCTTATTCGATTAGCATCGAACCATGCGCACCATCGGTCTCATCGGCGGCATGAGCTTCGAGAGCTCTGCGGTCTACTACCGCATCATCAACGAGGCCGTACGCGACCGTCTGGGAGCCCTGCACTCTGCGGAGATCATCCTCCACTCTGTCGACTTCCAGGAGCTTGTCGATATGCAGAAGACAGATCGCTGGCTCGATGCCGGACAGCGATTGGCGTCTGTCGCACAACGCCTCGAGCAGGCGGGCGCCGACTGTATTCTGATCTGCACCAACACCATGCACCTCGTCGCCGACACGGTGGAGCAGGCGATCCAGGTCCCGCTCATCAATATCATCGACGAGACCGCACGCGCCCTTCGCCAGGCCGGACGAAAGCGACCTCTCCTGCTCGGCACGCGCTACACCATGGAGCACGGCTTCTACGCAAAGCGTATCGAGACGCATGGCCTGGAGCTGCTGGTTCCTGACGAAACGGATCGTACAGCGATCCACAGCATCATCTTCAACGAGCTTTGTAGCGGCATCATTCTGCCTGCTTCGCGCGCAGCACTGATTGCGATCATCGAGAAGGCAAAGCTGGCAAGCGCCGATGCCGTAATCTTCGGCTGCACCGAGCTCGGCCTGATCCTGAACACCGATGCCTTGCCCGTGCCCGGCTTTGATTCCGCAGCAATCCACTGTGCAGCCGCAGTCAGCTTCTCCCTGGCAGATGAAGAAAGCCGCAACACCACCATCAACGCCTTCGACGACGGCGCCAAGGCAGCCGACGCGGTCAGCCAATCCACGGCCAGGCAATCGAACGCAACATCCAGCCAATTCTACAAGCGCCTCGCCAAACGTCTACGCGCCCAGATGGACTAGCCGATCACCACAAGAAAGCTTCCCTTCTTCGACTCGCCCCGTCCTCGCCTTTCTTTCTGTCATTCCCGAAGGGAACCTGCGTCTGCTACTCCCCTCCCACCCACCCCCAAGACTGTCATCCTGAGCTGCGGCACTCACAGCACCACCGTGAGCGCCGCAGCCGAAGGACCTGCATCTGTCCTTGCCGTTGCCTGTCCTCCACCCACAAACTCGTCATCCCGACCGAACGCGCGCACGTGCGCCGCAGCGTCCCACACCACCATCCGCCCTGATCCGCGCTAAGCCTCCAGCCCGCCGCTAACCCCGTCCAGCGCCGTTAAAATCGCATCGAAGTCCTCCACCCCGGAGTACTCAATAATTACTCGCCCCCTGCCCCGCTTGTCCTCGATCTGCACCTTCAACCCCAGCGCCCGCCGCAGCCGATCCTCGGCATCCTTCACATTCGGGTCCCGCACTTCGACCACCTTCGCCGGTCGCTCCTTGGCCTCCGGGTTCAGCAGCCCCTGCACATAGCTCTCCGTCTGCCGCACCGACATCGACAGCGCCACCACCTTCTGCGCCGCCGCCACAATCGACGGTTCGTCCTCAAGCGCCAGCAGCGCCCGCGCATGCCCAAACGTCAGCACCCCCGTCTCCACCTTGTCCTGGATCTCGCGCGGCAGCTTCAGCAGCCGCAGAAAATTCGTGACGCTCGCCCGGTCCTTGCCCGTCCGCACCGCCATCTGCTCCTGCGTCATCTGGAAGTCCTGAGCCAGCCGCTGGAACGCCCGCGCCTGCTCCATCGGGTTCAGGTCCGCGCGCTGCAGGTTCTCGACGATCGTCATCTCCATCGCCTGCACGTCCGACACCTCGCGCACAATCGCCGGCACCGTCGTCTTGCCCGCCATGCTTGAAGCCAGCCAGCGCCGCTCGCCCATGATCAGCTGAAAGCGCCCGCCGCCCAGCGCCTTCACCACGATCGGCTGCACGACCCCGGTCGCCGCGATCGACGCCGCCAGCTCCTTCAGCTTCATCGAATCAAAGTGCGACCGGGTCTGGTGCGGATTCGGCACAATCTTATCCAGCTCAATCTCGAGCGGCCGCCCCGGATGCTCCGGCCCCGAAGCGACCGGCACCGTAAACGGCACCGTCGTTATCGAAGAAGGCGGTGCTGTCGAAGGCGGTGCTGACAAAGGCGGATCGACCGTCGCCCGAAGCGAAGGCAGCAGCGACTCCAACCCCTTACCCAACGCACGCCGTTTCGGATGCTCCGCAGCCGTCATAATCTGTAACCTCCAATGCTACAAATCTCCCAACTCTTACCAAACCGTCGTACCACTTATCCCGCCCCCAACAACCGTCATCCCGACCGAAGCACCGCTAACCCCGCCACAGCCATCCGTCATCCCGACCGGAGCGAAGCGCAGTGGAGGGACCCTGCATTCCGCCCTTGTCCTTGCCCGTGTTCCACCTCCAACAAGTCCTGTCATCCAGAGCGAAGCCGGGTGCCCCATCCTTCGCGGCACCATCGCGAAGGATGGAATCGACAACCGAACCTCACCTCGTATAAGGCCAGAACTTTACCTCCTTCTTAGCCACCGGCCTCTCCGCCGCAGCCGCCGCAGCCCGTTCCTTCGCCGCCGGACTCACCATCCCATTCCGCTCCAGCAGCTCCTCCGCCAGCGCGCGATACGCCTCCGCCCCCCGCGAGCGCGGATCATACAGCGCCACCGGCTTGCCATGACTCGGCGCTTCCGCCAAGCGGATATTCCGCGGGATCGTCGTCTTGAAGAGCTTTCTCCCAAAGAATGCGCCAAGATTCTCCGTTACTTGCTGCGACAGGTTCGTGCGATCGTCGTACATCGTCAGCACCACGCCCTCGAGCGCCAGCCCATGGTTGAAGGCCTGCGCCACCTTGTCCAGCGTGCTCATCAGCTCCGAGATCCCCTCCAGCGCAAAGTACTCCGCTTGCATCGGCACCAGCAGCCCATCGGCAGCAACTAATGAATTCAGAGTCAGCAGATCCAGCGCCGGCGGACAATCCAGTAGAATGAATGAGTATTCATTTCTGATCGGCTCCAGCACCTCCTTCAGCCGAAACTCCCGCCGTTCCTGGCTCACCAGCTCCAGATTTGCCCCAATTAGGTTTTTACTACCCGGAATCAGATCAAGCATCTTGATCTCCGTCGAAAGCGTAGCTTCCTTCGCCGTCGCCGTTCCAGTCAACAGGTCATAGATCGTCGCCTTACCCTTCGTCTCAAGTTCCCGCCGTGAGACTCCCAGGCCGCCCGTCGTATTAGCCTGCGGATCGCAGTCGATCAGCAACACCCGCACTCCCTCAAGCGCCAGCGAAGCGGCGAGATTGATCGCGGTGGTGGTCTTACCGACACCGCCCTTCTGGTTGACGATGGCGAGGATCTTTGACTGGGTCGGGGTGCTGCGTGACGCTTGTTCCATGAGACTTCGAGACTACCTGTCCGGCCCACCACTGGCAATCGCAAACCAGAATGTTCCACGTGGAACATCCGAGATCAGCCTTATCCTTTTCCGCCGTCCGATGTTCCACGTGGAACATAGTTATACTTCGGCGCGGAAGGCGAGCAGAAGGTGCTGATCCGTCCGCTGCGGAATCGAAATAGCTTCACCCATCCTGAATCCGGCGACATCGAGCGCCCGGTCCGTCGTAAGCACAGCAAGACACCCTGCCGTCCGCGGAAGGGCCGCGGCAATCGCACCGGCCATGTTGTCGACCGCGCGCAGCGTCACGATGTCGAAGGTGCGCGCCGGCGGCATGGCCTCGACGCGGCCAGCCCACACTTCGGTCCTCAAGCCCAGCGTCCGAACCACCTCGCGCAGGAAGCTGGCCTTCTTGTTCTGCGACTCGGCGAGCGTCACCGTTACATCCGGCAGCAAAAGTTGGATGGGCAGACCAGGAAAGCCGGCGCCGCTACCAAAATCGAGCAGCGTCTTGGCTGGCGGAAGTTGACGAGCCGCAAAGAGGCTCTCGCCAAAGTGCCTTCGCACAATCTCGCCCGGCTCGCGTATCGCGGTTAGATTTGTGCGCGCATTCCATTTCACAAGCAGGTCGAGGTAGGAGGAGAGCTGATCGAGCAGCTGCGTCGACGGCGAGTCCAGGTACGGTTCAAGCAGAGTCTCGATCGCACTGGTACTCAGGACAGGCATCGACTTGGACGATAGCAGATCGTGCACGCACACCCGGAATGTTCCACGTGGAACACTGCTTGCGATGTGCAGCTGGATGTTCCACGTGGAACATCGTCAGGCGACAGAGGTGCTGATCGTTCGCGGAGTCCAGGACGCGGCCTCGTGGACGAAGCGGGTGAAAATGGCTTGGCTCACCGGGCTAAGATCGTAGGTACGCTCCGGGTGCCACTGCAGACCGAGTACAAAGTGGCCCGCGCCGTTCTCAGCCGACTGCCCACCCTCTACCGCCTCGATCACCCCATCTTGCGGGCAGCGGGCCACGACATGAAGACCGTCCCCAGGGATGCCGAGCGCCTGGTGGTGGCTCGAGTTAATGGGCAAACGAAGGAAGTCGTCCTTCACTGGCGCTTCCTCCTTGGTGGTTAGTGCCGCGAGCAGCGAATGGGGAGCGACGGCGGCAGTGTGGGCGATGACAACCGAGCGGCCGGCCTTGTGGTTGACCGGCAGGATGGTGAGGTCCTGCACCAGCGTGCCACCGCGCCAGACGTTCAGTGACTGCGTGCCGTAGCAGATACAAAGGAGTGGCTTGTAGAGGTTGTGGGCATCCTGCAGCAGTAGTTCGTCGACATTTTCGCGCGGAAGATCAGTCGGTGCGGTGGAAGGGTCGGGCTCCTGCCCGTATTTGTGCGGATTGACGTCCGCCGGGCTTCCGGGCAGGAGGATGCCTTGGCAGGTGCCCGCAAGGTGGGCGATCTCGGCTGGAGTTGCAGAAAGCCGCACCTCGACCGGGATGCCTCCGGCACGCTCGACCGCCGCCGCATACTGCGGCCACGAGCCCTGGTTGTAGGCGAAATCGGTGCTGGTGGGTAGCGGGATGGCGATGCGGGGCTTCTGGGTTGCGGTCATCATGGCTATCTGATGATAGCGGCTGGCGAATGTTCCACGTGGAACAGCGCGCAGGTCCTTATGCGAGGGATATCAGGAGGATGGTGGCAGTTCCGAATGTTCCACGTGGAACATCCGGTCAGCTGTGCTGGTGGTAGAGGGTGGAGATGGCTTCGTAGAGCCGGGCGGTGAGGGCGTCGGCGTCGCGGGTGGTCAGGCCGGCGGTCGAGAGGGGATCTCCAACGACGAGCTTCAAGGGACGCGGCGCTAGGTGGTAGGTGTGAATGGGGAGAAGCTCGTAGGTGCCGATCAGCGCGATCGGGACAAGGGGCACGCCGGCGCGGATGGCCATGAAGGCGCAGCCGGACATCATGGTCTTCAGTTCACCGCCCTCGGAGCGACCGGCCTCGGGAAAAAGGACGAGCGGAAGGCCGGATTTGATCGTGGCGACCCCACGCAGCAGACCGGCGATCGCGGTGCGGGAGCTCTTCTGGTCGATGGGTACCTGGCCGGAACGGTTGAGGTACCAACCGATGAAAGGCAGCTTCCAGAGCGAAGATTTAGCGAAGATACGGAACTGGAAGGGAAGCCTGGCAAAGAGGACGGGCGTATCCATATAGCTGAGGTGATTTGAGGCGTAGACGGCGGTCGGCATGGTCGCCAGCTGCTCACCGCCGATGAGGGTGACGGGCGAGAGGGTGATGCGGAGCAGGGAGCGGCCCCAGAGGCTGGCGATGGCGTGCTGCTGGCGACCGGATTTATCCCAGAGGCCACAGACGAGCGAGATGCAGCCGAAGATGGTGGTTGCCGCCGTCATGAGCGGGATGAAGATGAGGTAGGTGAGCCAGCGGAGGGCGAAACTGCGTTGGTGGGCGGGCGGTGGTTCCGGGGAGTTCCGTGGCGCTTCGGGCGAAATGGGGGAGTCCCTCCACTCCGCTTCGCTCCGGTCGGGATGGCGGTCGTTGGTGGCGGGCTGTAGGACTTCCCGGCTCGGGTTGGTCATGCCTGGAGGGCCAGGTGGCGGAGCTCGCCGATGAGATAGACGGAGCCGGTAGCGAGAATGAGGCCGCCGGGTGGGGTGATGGCGCGGGCCTGGGCGAAGGCGCCGGCCATGTGGGGAGCGGCGTGGGCGGGGATCGAGAGGGCGTGGGCGGCGGCGAGGAGATCCTCAACGGCGGCGGCGCGGGGATTGGCGATGGGAGCGAAGACGATGTGGTCGTGGCGTCGGGCCGGGTCGGCGTCAGGACTGGAGTCGAAGAGGGGGAAGAGGATGCGGGACATCTCCTCCAGGCTCTTGTCGCGGAGGCAGGAGAAGAGCAGGGTGCGGGGGCGGTTTTCGGGGAGCTGGGCGATGAAGGCGCGGAGGGTCCAGGCACCGGCGGGGTTGTGGGCTACGTCGAGCAGGAGGTCGGGGGTGTTGGGGAAGTGAAGGAGTTCCAGGCGGCCGGGCCACTGGGTGGCGCGAATGCCGGCTTCAATAGCGGTGTTTGCGATGTTGTAACGTTTACGGTTGCTTTTTGTCACGGAATTGTTACCGGTTGGGTTACGTAATTCCTGTGCGGCGGCTACGGCGAGAGCCAGGTTGCGCTGCTGGTGCTGGCCGGGGAGGGGGGAGTCTACGTCGAGGAGTTCGTTCGCGAGGGTGAGGGTGTAGTGGTTGGGGATAATATCCCACCCTTCGCGATGGAGCTGCGAAGGATGGGGCACCCGGGGGTTGGTGGCGGGGTTGGAGGAGGATTCTGACCTTTCGGGCGGAATGCGGGGGTCCCTCCACTCCGCTTCGCTCCGGTCGGGATGACGGGCGTTTGTGGCGGGAATGAAGGGTTGGCGATCGGGGAGATAGGGGGCGGCGTTGATCGCGTGGAGGTTGAGCGTGGCTGCGGCTTCGCCGATGGCCTGGTTGGCTTCGGGGTGCTGGGGGAGGGTGATGAGGGTGCCGTTGGGGCGGAGGATGCCGGCCTTTTCGCGGGTGATGGCGGCGATGGTGGTGCCGAGGTACTCCTGGTGGTCGAGGGCGATGTCGGTGAGGATGGAGAGAATGGGCTCGACGATGTTGGTGGCGTCAAGACGGCCGCCTAGGCCTACTTCGAGGATGGCTATGTCGATCTTTTGCTCGGCGAAATAGGAGAAGGCTACGGCGGTGAGGATTTCGAAGAAGCTGGGTGGGTGGGGGAGATCGCCGGCGGTGACGAGCGTAGTGGCGGTGTCGTCGGCGTGGAAGTAGAGGCGGGCGAAGTCTTCGTCGCTGATCTCTAGCCTGCTGACCTGGATGCGTTCGTTCACGCGGACGAGGTGGGGCGAGGTGTAGAGGCCGGTGCGGTAGCCGGCCGCGGTGAGGATGCTCGCGAGGGTAGCGGCGGTCGAGCCTTTGCCGTTGGTGCCAGCGATGAGGACTGCGGGCCAGTGGAGCTGCGGGTCGCCAAGGGCGCGGGCAAGGGTGCGCATGTGGGCGAGGTCCCACTTGCGGCGCGGCTGAATCTCGCCGTTGGGGCCAGGCGGGGGCGGGGCGAGTTCCTGGCCGAGGTTGTAGAGGTGGTCGATTGCCGCGGTGTAGGTTTGGCTCATCGAGGTTTATTTTAGGGGATGGCCTGTTGCGAGGCGGTGTTTGTTGCGGGTGTGCTGACGGCTGGTATCGATCCCACCCTTCGCGATGGGCTGCGAAGGATGGGGCACCCCGGCAGATATGTCGCTGGCTCAAGCGATCTCATCCGTCAATTCTCTTGAGATTTAATGCCTAAGTGGCGTCCGTGAAAGGCGGATGCGCTTGGCGGACATGTCGTTCTTCGAAAGCAGCAACTCTAGAGCAGTGCGAGACGCCGCTCGGTTTGGGGTCGGACCAATGAATATCTTTTCAAGCTCAGCATGGCCTTTCTCAGCAGCTATCGGCAATTTGAAGTACGGAGTGACCCCAAACCGCCCCGGCCGAAACGCCATTCTGTACAGAGCCTCGTCGGGGTATTGACTGACAAGCCGCCACTCCTTCTCTTCTTTGAACCCGCGATGTTTAAGTGCAGACATCACCAACGCTAGCGCGAGATTCCATTGGTAGCGCTCAAAGAAGCTCCTCACTGTCGAGGACTCATCATCTCCCGACCACCAACTTCGCTTAGTCACCATCCCGTCGATGAAACTATCAACCAGATACTTACATAGCTGCCGCTGTTTGATGGGGTCATACTCACAACGAACCAGATTAAAGCTATGCTGCTTTGCTTCAAAAGCAAAAAGGCGGCTATGCTGCCCGAAGCCCAGAGCGTAGCCGGCACCACCAGGACAGTAGGCTCGCCACTGGCTGAGTTGATCCCTTCTCTCGGAGAATGACAGAACGAAGCAGCCGGTTTGCGTCCTCGCAACGAGCCTTTTGAAGGTATGGCATTGCGTCTCCGTTAACCGGCTAGCGGCGACTTCCTCTTTGAGGAGTCTTGCTCCTAAGCGGTATTCCTGACGATCG
>CAXTLS010000006.1:9895-23756 GCA_964245235.1 uncultured Acidobacteriaceae bacterium | reverse complement strand
GGTAAGGTAGCCGTGGTTACGGGAGCGTCGAAGGGGATTGGCGCGGGGATTGCGAAGGCGTTTGCAGCAGAGGGCGCGTCCGTGGTCGTGAACTATTCGTCGAGCCGCGAGGGTGCGGATAAGGTTGTCGCGGAGATAACGGCGGCCGGCGGCAAGGCGATCGCGGTGCAGGGATCGGTGTCGAAGACGGCGGATGTGACGCGGCTGTTTGCGGAGACCAAGAAGGCTTACGGGCAGCTCGACATCCTGGTGAATAATGCCGGCGTGTATGAGTTCGGGGCGCTCGAGGCGATCACGGAAGAGTCGTTCCATCGCCAGTTCGATACGAACGTGCTGGGACTGCTGCTGGCGACCCAGGAGGCGGCGAAGTACTTCAACGGCGCGGGCGGGAGCGTGATCAATATCGGCTCGACGATCTCGGCTATCAATTCGCCGCAGTCGGCGGTGTATACCGCGACCAAGCACGCGGTGGACGGCGTGACGCGGGTGCTTTCGAAGGAGCTGGCGCCGCGGAAGATTCGCGTGAACTCGATCAATCCGGGGCTGGTGGAGACGGAGGGCACGCACACGGCGGGCGTAATCGGCGGGGAGTTCGAAACGCAGCTGGTGGGGCTGACGCCGCTTGGACGAGTCGGCCAGGTGAGCGATATCGCACCGGTGGCGGTGTTCCTGGCTTCGGCGGATGCGGGTTGGTTGACGGGCGAGCTGCTGCTGGCTTCGGGTGGGGCTCGGTAACGATTCGGGCTGACGGGTAAGAGCGGGGCCGTGATGAGCGGTCCCGCTTTTGTTTTGAGGGCGGGTGCGGGTGGGTCGGGCAACGGCGAACAGGCAAGGGCAACAGCGCGCAGTGAGACTTGGCGAGGGTGGGGAGCGTCTTTGGGGATACTGATATTCTTCACGTCTCTGTACCGTATTCTTCACGGCTCTGTGCCAGAGACTTCACGTCTTCGTAATGGATACCTCCTGGGGGTTGCTGCGTATGGCTATGGTTCGTTTGGTGGGGTGGGTGCTGGCAATGGCGGTGGTTCCGGCGCTTGGGGCGGCGGATAAGGATGCGAAGGCGGTGCCTTCGTACTATGGGCCGCAGCCGGCGGTGGAGTCGCTCGACCTGGGGATGTATGCGCGGATTCGCGAGGAGGGCTTCAGGCACTCGCACGTGATGCAGTTTGCGGGGGCGCTGAACGATGGGATCGGGCCGCGCCTTACTGGTTCGCCGAACATGGCGAAGGCAAATGCGTGGGCGCGGGATACGCTGACGGCGGTGGGGCTCGAGAACGCGCGGCTGGAGGACTGGGGCGAGTTCGGGATGGGGTGGCAGCAGGTCAATACGTGGGGGCGGATGGTCTCCCCCGATCCGGAACCGCTTTGGCTGCAGGCCGCCCCGTGGTCGCCGGCGACGAAAGGGCCGGTGACGGGCGAAGCGGTGTACATCAACGCTCAGGAGGTGGGCGACCTCGATAAATATAAAGGCAAGCTGGCGGGCAAGATCGTGCTGTTCGGGGCGATGCGGGCGACGCCGGATATTACGGAGCCGCTGTTCCGGCGGTATACGGATGCGGAGCTGAAGGAGATGGAGACGGCGGAGGCGGCGGGCGGGGGCTCGCCTGACCGGGTTCGACTGCTGGCGGAGCGGGCGCGGCTGCTGGCGCTGCGCGTGGCGGCGCTGAAGATGATGACGGCAGAGGGGGTGGCGGCGATCATTACACCGAGCCGCGATGGCGGGAACGGCGGCGGCACGGGGATCATCTTCGACGATAACGGGGCCAATCTCGTACGCGGGGCGCAGACGCGGGACAACGCCGTCACGGTGCCGAATGCGGTGATGATGATCGAGCACTACAACCGGCTGGGACGGCTGCTCGAGAACCATGTGCCGGTGACGGTGGAGCTGAATATCGACACGAAATTTACCGGGGACCATGAGCATGGATTTGACACCGTGGCCGAGATTCCGGGTGTCGACCCGAAATTGCGCGATCAGGTGGTAATGGTGGGCGGGCACCTGGACAGCTGGATCTCGGGGACGGGCGCAACGGACAACGGCGCCGGGTCGGTGGTGGCGATGGAGGCGGTGCGCATCCTGAAGGCGCTGGGAGTGAAGCCGCGGCGGACGATCCGGATCGCGCTGTGGTCGGGCGAGGAGCAGGGGCTGTACGGGTCGCAGGGGTACGTGAAGCAGCACTTCGGGACGTTTGGGGAGCCGGAGACGCCTGATCCTGCGGGCACGCCGTCGTACCTGCGGACGCATGGCAAGCTGACGACGACCAAGGAGTGGGAGACGCTCGATGCTTACTACAACCTGGACAACGGCACGGGCAAGGTGCGGGGCGTATATACGCAGGAGAACTTTGCGATCGGGCCGATCTTCAAGCAGTGGATCGCCCCGCTGGCGGACCTTGGCGTGACGACGATCAGCTACCGGAACACGGGCGGGACGGACCACCTGAGCTATGACGCGGTGGGGCTGCCGGGCTTCCAGTACATCCAGGACCCGATGGACTATGAGACGCGGACGCACCACTCGGATATGGACACTGTCGATCGGCTGCACGCGCTCGATCTCGAGCAGGCGGCGGTGGTCGAGGCGATCTTTCTCTACAACACGAGTGAGCGTGAGGCGATGATGCCGCGCAAGGCGTTCCCGCATCCGGAGCTCGAGAAGAAGGCGGTGGCACCACTGCCTGGGGTGTATCCAGGGGCGGTGATGGAGGAGGGTGTGGGGAAGAAACCTTAGGTTGGGAGTTGGTGGCTCGGGGAGTGAAGGCTTAACGCGGATCAGTGCGGATGAGGGCGGGTAAGGCTTGTGGGCGCGGGATATGCGGGTTCATTCGGCGGAGTCTCTCGCGATGGGACTGCGAGAGGTTTTGCTCGGGATGACGGAGGGTTTGTGGTGGGTGTGGAGGAGAACGAGCAACAGCAACTGAGGCTTACAAGATGATGCCCGCGACCTTTTCAGGTTGCGGGCACCTGGTTTGCGGCCCCAGGGTTAGTCGGGGATCTGGTTGAGGCTGGTGGGTTCGGTTAGGGGGCGGTGGTTCTCCTGGCGGCGGAGGGTGGAGAGGGCGGTGTAGGCGGCGAGGCGGGCGCGGTTGATGGAGCCGAGCGGGCGATGAACGACGAGGGCGTGGGCGGGCGAGAAGGAGAGGTCGCCATCGACGACGTCGGCGCGGGCGGGATCGAAGGCGTCCTGGGCGGGGATGACGAGGCGGCCGACCGTGCGATAGACGGACTGGTCCTCGGGCCAGGCAGTGATGGCGTCCTCGATGGGCATGGTGTCGAGGTCGGTGTTGAGCTGGATAACGACGTCGAACTCAGCGGGATTGCTCTTGAAGTAAGCGACGGTGGCCTCGCGGAGGGCGTCGGGGGTTTCGGGGTCGAAGGGCTGCTGCTGGAGGGCGAGCAGGCCAGGCGAAGAGGGGATCACGCCGAGCTTGGCGATGTAGTCGCCGTAGCGGATAGCGGTCTGCGAGTAGTAGGACTCCCCGAGCGGATGGTTGTTGGGGTGGCCGTAGAAGTCGAGCTTCTCGGAGTTGAGGCCAACGGCGTTAAGGGCTGCGTTGGTGCCGCGGGCGATGGTGGAGACGGCTCCCTTAACGTCGTCGGAGAGCTTGGGGGCGATCTCGGCATTGGGTTTGAAGGCCTGGAGAAAGGCCTTGGCGCCGCCGGTGAGGAACTCCTTGCCGGTGTCGAGGACGAAGTCCTGGGTGGTGATGTGTTCGAAGCCGGGGAGCTTGGGGCCGTCGACGTTGAAAACCTTGATGGCCATGCCGCGGGAGGTGGAGACCTTGGAGTCGTCGGTGTACTCGCCGGGCGCGGTGGCGAGGCGAACGAGGACGGGGTGGGTGCCGGGCTGGGCGAAGAGACCCTGGGCGAGCTCGGTGGGGAGGTTGGCGTCGATGCGGAGCTCGCCCTTGAGCAGGCCGTGGGCCTTGGCGTGGGAGATGCGGACGGCCTTGCCGTACTTCTCGCGGGTGATGTTCTGGCCGGTGGTCATGACCTCGATAATCTTGGCGTGGGTCTCCTGCTCGTCGGGCTCGATGGTTTCGAGGGTGTCGGTGTAGCGGGTGTAGTTCATGCGGGACCTTTCGGGTTGTTTTCGTGACGCGTTGGATGCGGGCGGCGGGGTTTGGGTGTGTCGGCTTTGGGCGGAGGAGCGTGCCTGAAGACGGTCGGCCTCTTTGCGCTAGAGCCAGGCGGAGAGGAGACGGCCGGCGGAGCCAAGGAGGCGGAGTTTATCGGGGCGGTGGTCGAAGTAGAGGGCGTTGATCTCGGGGGCGCCGAGATCTTCGAGGTCGTAGAAGGCGGCGAGTTCGGCGGCTGCTTCGCGCGGGGTCATGAAGAGGCGGAAGGGTTCGCCGGCGAGGGCGACGCGGGCGGCGAGGGAGTCGTGGGCGAGCTGCTCGAAGAAGGGGAGGGCGGCGCGGGGCTGGCCGTAGTCGAAGATGAGGCCGCTGCCGGGTGGCTGGGCGGCGATGAAGGCGACGGTGGCGCGGAAGGCTTCGCGGGTGAGGTAGGGGACGACGCCGAGCCAGGCGAAGACGGTGGGGGCTGTGGAATCGTGGCCAACTAATTGTAACTGCTGCGGTAGCGATTCGGTCTCGAAGTCGACGGGCGCGTAGGTGAGACTGGCGGGTGCGGGGAGGGAGGTGGCGGCGAGCAGGTCGCGCTTCCACTGCTGGGTGGCGGGGTGGTCGACCTCGAAGACGCGGAGGTCGGGGTGCGGGTTGCGGTGGGCGAAGGTGTCGAGGCCGGCGCCGAGGAGGACGTATTGCCGGACGCCGCGGGTGACGGCGTGGGCAAGCTGGTCTTCGGCGTAGCGACTGCGGGCGACGAGATGCGCTCTCATGGCGAGCGAGAAGGACTTGTGGAGTTTGGTGGCGGTCTTTTCGAGCTCGGGGCGCTGGTCGGGGCCGAGGATCTGGAGGGCGACGGGGTCATTGAGGACGAGGGGCGGCGCGTCATAGAGCTGGTGGGCGGCGCGGCGGAGGGCGACGCGCAGGGCGGTCCGGGAGGGAATGGCGGCTTGCACGCTTTGAGTTTAGTGGGAAATTGGGGCCGAGAGGCCTGACACCGATCAGTGCGGATGAAACGATCCGTACTTTGGCGAAGTCAGGCTTTGCGGCTCGTTCGTGGTTGAGGGCGAGGAGGCGAGTGCGGGGGAGCGCATCATCCCGCCCCGCCGGATGGCTGCTGGCTAGCTTGATTCAGAGACGTAGACTTTGAGGTTGATGGGGTGGCAGCGTTCGCGACGACGCTGGGCGTGCTCCTGGCCCTGGAGCCAGCGGTCGATGCAGGGCTGGTCGATGCCCCGGCTCTGCATGTCGAGGATGACCTCGGCGCGATAGATGGAGCCGGTTTCTTTGAGGACGCGGCGTAGCTCGACGAGGGCGTGGGGCCATCATGGAAAGGTAGGCGAGCATGTCGGTGCCGCCGAGGAGGGTGCGGAAGGCGCGCATGGCTTCGGCGACGCGACCTCCAGTTTCTACGACCTCTTCGTAGGCTCTGGAGGCTTCCTGGTTCCACTCCCAATGTGTCTTTGAAGGCCGTGATCTGGGAGGCGGAGCGGGTGCCGCCCTTCTCGCCAAAGAGGACGTTATAGTCCTGGCGGGAGTTGAAGGGCGGGTCGAGGTAGACGAGATCGACGGACTGGTCAGGGATGTAGCGGCGGAGCACCTCGAGGTTATCGCCGTAGTAGAGCTTGTTCTTTGGGTCGGACATGGCGTGGGGTAAGGTAGCATCCGTCCGGCTGCGGTCGGCGCCGTGGCGAGGAGGATGGGGAATCTTCGCCGTGCTTGTTCGCCTGCGTCGGACCACGGGGAGGGCGGCGCGATTAGGATGGTACGACCTGCCGGAGGTGACGCGATGGGAAGGCTGCGTGGCTTGATTCGGTGTGTCGGTGGTGCGGCGCTGGTGGCTGGGCTTGGGGCCGGCGGGCCGGCTTTGGCGCAGGCGGCGAATGCGGCGCCGGTGGCTGATGTGAAAGCGCCGGCGGCTGGTGTCAACGATGAGACGGCTCCGATGACGCTGCATGCGTATACGAACCTGGTCCAGGTACCGGTGTTGGTGCTGGGGGCCCAGCGGCAGCATCTGCCGCCGGTCGATCCGGGGCTGTTTGTGATGTCGCTGAACTCCGGCCGGCCGTTTCGCCCGGTGCACGTGCGGGCGGAGGGCGATGACCCGATCTCGCTGGCGATCCTGGTGGATGGGAACGCCCGGCGGAACAGTTTGCTGGCCGCGGTGCCGGACGGCGTGGCCTCGCTGCTGGCGGGGCCGCTGGCCAGGGGATCGCTGCACCCGCAGGACCACGTGATGGTGTATGTGCTCGATTGCGGACGCATCCGTTACGCGACCAGCCTGCCGCGGGAGCCGGGTCAGATCGGGCAGGCGGTCGAGGCGCTGATGACGCATCGTCCGCTGGCGGAGGGCGCGCGGCAGGATGAGGCGGCGTGCAAGGCGCCAACCTATCTGTGGAACAGCATGGCGTTTGTGGCGCGCGAGCTCTCGGTGCTGCCGGGGCGGCGGGTCTTGCTGGCGGTAACCGATGGGCGGGATAACAGCGGTGCGGTGCGCTGGACGACGCTGCGGGACTTTGCGACGCGGGAGAGCATTACGATCTTTGCGATGTCGAAGCCGGTGGAGCGGCCGGCTTACTTTGTGGAGCCGCAGGATGATATGGCGACGTTGTGCGAGTTCAGCGGCGGTATGCGGATGTGGAGCTCGCCGAAGCAGCTGCCGGAGGCGATGGCTGACCTGGTGCGGACGCTGCGGGAGCGGTACATTCTCGATTTTCCGCGACCCAATAAGGCGCCGGTGGGAGAGGTGTGGCTGGCGGTGACGCTGTACAAGCGGCCGGCGTTTATCCGGAGCTCGGGGGTCTCGTTTCCGCTGTCTGATCCAAAGGTGCTGAGCGACCCGAATACGGTCCCTTCGGACCCGACGCGCGCGCCTGAGATCGGGGCAAGACGGATTTTGAAATCGCCGTAGAGTTGGGGTTCGGGACATGCAGTCCTTCGGGGGAGTAGGAGGACGAGCAACAGCAAGGGCGAAATGCGGGGGTCCCTCCGGTGCGGCGCGAGTGCGGCGTCTTCGGTCGGGATAACGGATGGTTTGGCGGGATGAACGCGAACAACGGCAGAGGAGGGTCCTCTACTGCAAAGGATGACAAGTTCTGGGTGTGGGGATCAGCCGCTTACTTGATTTCCGGCTGAGTGGTCATCCAGGTAAGGGTTTGGGCCAGGTAGGGCTTGATCTCTTTGCGGGGGACGATGGCGTCGAGGAAGCCGTGGGCGAGGAGGAACTCGCTGCGCTGGAAGCCTTCGGGGAGCTTCTGGCGGATGGTCTGCTCGATGACGCGGGGGCCGGCGAAGCCGATGAGGGCGCCGGGTTCGGCGATGTTGAGGTCGCCGAGCATGGCGAAGCTGGCGGTGACGCCGCCGGTGGTGGGGTCGGTCATAACGGAGATGTAGGGGATCTTCGCATCGTCTAACCGGGCGAGGCCGGCGGAGATTTTAGCGAGTTGCATGAGCGAAGCGATGCCTTCCATCATGCGGGCGCCGCCCGAAGCGGCGACGATGATGAGCGGGTGGCGGGTATCGAGCGAGCGGTCGATGGCGCGGGCGATCGTTTCGCCGACGACGGCACCCATGCTGCCGCCGATGAAGGCGTACTCCATGACGCTGAGGACGACGGCGTGCGGGCCGAGGTGGCCGATGGCATTGATGATGGCGTCGTTCAGGCCGGTCTTCTTCTGGGCCTCCTCCAGCCGGCGCCTGTAGGGCTTGAGGTCGGTGAAGTTGAGCGGGTCGGTGGAGCGGAGTTCGAGGTCAACGAGATGGTAGCCGGGCTCGAGCAGGTTCTCGATGCGGGAGCGGGCATCCCAGCGAAAGTGGTGGCCGCAGCTGGGGCAGACCTGGAGGTTAGCCTCGAGATCGGCCTTCCAGATGATCTGGGCGCAGGCCGGGCACTTGATCCAGAGACCCTCGGTGCGGACAGTCTTGGTGTCGTCGTTGATGATCGCGTGATCTTCACGCTTGAACCAGGTCATTGCTCGGGTGTCGCCCTTCCGCCGTAATACAGACCATTGTATCGGGTGGGCGTGGCCAGGAAGGGGATGGGGTTGAGGTGGCCCGCCGTCATCCGCATGCGGCAGACCACCGAGGCATCCAATCGTTGCCGATCAGTACGCCCTGTCCTATATACGCCGGTAACTGCACGTTGGATTGTTACCTTCTGCCGAGGAGGCGCTAATTGGTGCGCATGCTCCTGCGATGACTACTCAGGCGAGGGAGATGGGGGTGGTGGCGATGCCGGCGGGGGTCGGCGTGAGGCGCAGAAGGGTGGCGGGATGCTCTGCTTCGACCAGGAAGGCGGTGACGGGGCCGAAGAAGGTGGCGACCTCAGCCGGGCTGGCGGCGGGAAGGAAGTTGCGGAGGATGCCGGGGTCGTAGAAGCGGAAGTAGACCTCGTCGCGGACTTCGATCTGGACCATGAGGAACTTGCGGAAGTGAAGGCGGAGCTCGTCGAAGGGTGCGGGGGTGGTGAAGAAGCTGGTCCAGCCTTTGCCCCAGCCCTGGTCGAGGAGCGCGGCGGTGAGAGGCGAGCCGGGCGAGAGGCTGACGAGGTGCGGGGCCCATTTGGCGAGATGGCTGGGGGCCGGTTCGGGCTGGGCGTTTGTTTGGGCGTCACTTTGGGAGTCGGCCTGGGCGTCATAGAGCGACCGGCTGGGCTCCGTGGTGGCGGCGAGGAGCGCGGCAATGGCGGGATCGCAGGCGGCATCGACAAGACCGTAGAGGGGCTCGGCGAGGGCGGCGAAGCAAGCAAGGGCGCCGTGTGGCCGGGGTGCGGCGGGCGGGGGCTTCAGAAATGCGGCGAAGGGGGCGGTGAGGGCGGCGGTGACGGGGAGCGCACCAGGCGCGGGCGGTGCGGGGATGGCGGCGGCGGTCTCGGCGACGCGGAGGGTGAGGGAGCCGGCGCTGATGAGGTCGCCGGGACGGGCTTCGGCCTCGAGCACGCGCCGGCCGTTAAGGAAGGTGCCGTTGGTGCTGCCGAGGTCTTTGAGGACGATGCCGGAGGGGGTGGCGTGGAGCGAGCAGTGGCGGCCGGAGAGAAAGCTGTCTTCGGGGAAGGCGAGGTGCGCGACGCGGTGCCGGCCGAGGATAAGGGGATCTTCGGCGAGGGGATACTTCGACCCGGAACCGGGCCCGGCGATCAGTTCGAGCGACCACATATCGGGGGTCCAGAGTACAGGACTTTCGACGATTTCAAACAAAGGAGTGGCGGTCGGAACTGCGGTCGCCACAGTGCTGGATACGAAGCGCTATTGCAACGGGGGCAGGGTGATTCCGTGCTGGGTGAGGAAATGCCAGCTCTGGACCTTGTAGCGGTAGAGCGGGGAGTCGGGCGGGGTGGCTTTGAAGTTTTTGAAGCCGGCGGCGATGGTGTAGGTTTCGCCGGTGTAGTCGTACTTGGCGCCGAGCTCGAGGAGGGTCCAAAGGACGTCCCAGTCCTGGGTGAGGGAGGCGTCGACGATCAGGGGCGTACCCTCACGGCCGCGCGCGTTCGGATCAGCGCCGAGGCCGACGAGCGTACGGATGCCTTCGATGTTGTGCGCGGCGATGAAGCTGGCGAGGATGGGATCGGCGTTGGGGCGACGGGTGTTGGGGTCGCCGCCGGCCTTAATGGCTAAGGGCAGGTATTCGGGATCTTTGGCGAAGATCCTCACGGCGAGGATGACGGCGTTGTCGCCCTCCTGGTCGCGCTGGTTGGGATCGGCGTGGTGGGCCAGGAGGGCTTTGTAGGTCTCCTTCTTGGCGTGGCCGATCGCGTACTCGAGCGGGTTGACGGCGACCTTGCCCTTGGCGTTGACGGAGGCGCCTGCCTGGATCGCTGCTTCGAGCTTCGGTACATCGTCGGCGTCGATTGCCTGCTGCAGCGGGAGGTCTTTCCCATAAAACCAGTCCACGGTGTGCTCCTTGTTCTGTGCGCAGCCGGTGAGGCCGCCTAGTGAAATTAAGACGATCAGCAACGACCGGGGCAATCGCATCTGGTTCATCCTATCTGCCCTTACCTGCAGGGCTACGGACATTGCTGGAGAAAGGAGGTCATGGCCTTGCGGTCGCTGGCATTGGTGTCCTCCATGCCTCCTTCGACGATCTTCATCTGGTGCTGCACGAGGCGGCCGGTGGTGGCGGCATCCTGGGTGGCGCCCTGCTGGTTGCCGAGCCAGGTCATGGTGTCGGGGACGGTCTCGGCGGAGTCGGTACGGACCGGGGGGAAGAGCTGCACGGGCGTGCCGGCGGCCAGATTCGATTTGCTGGTGTCGATGAGGGACTGCAGCGAGTCGAGGTAGCTGCTCTTCTGCGCGGCGAAGGCGGGATCGTCGAGGCTCTTGGCGGCGGGATTGAGATAGCTGAGACCGATTGGCTGACCGAGCGGGCTGTACCAGGAGCCGGCGGTGGCGAGCTGCGATTTGAGCCACTCGGCGCTTTGGATCTGCTTGGCCGGGTCGGTCTGCGTGTTGAGGTAGGTGAGGAAGTCGCCCTGAGAGGAGAACGAGGAGGTGCGCGAGGCGAGATCGTCCATGGAGGTAGTGGCGGTGCGGCCGACGGATTCGGCGGGGATGCCGGCGCTGTTGAAGACATAGACGTTGCCGTCGGTGTTGATAAGGCCGGCCTCCTGGGCGAGACCGCCGCCCTTTGAATAGCCGGCCATGTCGAAGGGGACGCCCTGATCCTGGAGGCGGGAGGTGAGCTTACGCATCTCGCGATACTGATCGGTCTCGAGGCCCTGGCCGTTGTCGGTGTTGGTCTTCCAGTCGACGAGCGAGTGGGGCTCGGTGTCGCGGGCGACGAGGGTGAGCTTGCCGTCGGACTCGGACTGATAGACGGCGGCCCGGAAGCCGGTGGTGTCGTCGCGCAGGGATTCGGTCTTGATAGCGTCCGGCGGCAGGCCGAGGGCCTTGCTCAGCTCAGGGCCGGTGTCGGGGAGACGCTTGACGCAGTCCATTGACTTGGCCTTGCTGCCGGCGGCGTCGCCGAGCTGGCTCGCGTTGAGGGCGGCGCGGGCACCGGGGAGGGCGGCGTTGTAGCGCTCGAAGCGGCGCATGACGGGGGCGATGTCGGCGGCCTTGTTCTGGCAGGCGCTCCAGTTGCCGGGGCGAAGCTGGGGACCGGACTCGCCGGGCTGGATGGCGCTCGAGGTGGATTTTTCGCCGGTGAGCTTCTGGATGCGGGCGGCGGTATCGGCGGCGAGCTTCTTGTCGGCGGCGGCCTTGGCGGCGCACTTGGGGTTGATGCCGGAGGCGGGGGTCGAGTAGACGGAGGCGTTGGCCTGCTGGACGGGGAGGGTCTTGTTGGCGACCAGGCCGGCGACGATACCGCCCATGCCGCCGGCGCCGGGCGAGGGCGCGCCGATCTCGCCGATGATGACGTCGGGCGAGCCGACGATGATGACGCCGCCGTGCGCGGTCATATCGCCGAGGCGGGCGGCGGGCAGGAAGTTGATGAAGACGCCGGCGGAGCCCTTGGTGATGATGTCCGGCGGGCCGACGCAGGTGAGCATGGAGGTGACGTTGGCTGCGGGCAGGAAATTGATGAGGACGGTGGGCGCGGCCGGCGGCAGGATGGGCCCACCTACGTGGGGCACGGGGCCGGTCGTCATCGGACACGTGTGCATGTCTGTAATGCGAGCTGCAGGCGGCAAGCGTACCCCTCGTTCTGTCGCCAGACGATCGTAGACTATCCGGGTTGCGGCGTCATGGCGTTTTTCGGGGCGGGCTCGGTCTCACTCAGGATAACGGTTTGAGTGGTGGAGGAGAAAGGCAACGGCAAGGGCGAATGCGGGGGGTCCCTCCACTGCGGCGCAAGGGCGCGCCTTCGGTCGGGATGACGGACGTTTGGGGTGGGTGCGGGAGCCTGGCTGGCCCTAGGTGAGGGTGAGTTGGAGGGTGGTTACGCTGGCGGCGGGGAAGGTGTGGATGAGGCGGTTCTGGCTGGGGGTGCCGGTGGTGGCAGGGACGGGATGGACGGCGTTGGGGTGGTCGAAGTCGTTGTGATCGTGAATGTTGGGGCTGACCAGGACGGTGCCTTTGACACTGGCGATGGTGGCGCCGCTGCTGGCGCCTGCCATGCCGCCGAGGTTGATCTCGGTGGTGAGGGGGCGGTCGAGGTGGGGGTTGACGACGGAGAGGGTGACCATCTTTCCATTCATGGAAGCAGACCCGCTGAGGCCGGCGAGGCGGGTGACCGGGGCGGTCGAGCCGACGGTGCTGTTGCCGCCGACCGGCGAGAGGGTGGCGAGGGTATTGGCGATGGAGGGGGCGGCGAAGTCGACGCGGAGGGCCTGGGCGCCGCGGTGGGGCAGGTACATCTGAAAGACGTGGAAGGTAGGGGTGACGGTGAACTTGTCTTCGCGGGCGAGCATGAGCGAGTGAATGCAGTTGATCGACTGGGCGACGTTGGCCATGGCGACCTTGTCGGCGTGGCGCTGGAAGATGTCGAGGGTGATGCCGGTGAGCAGAGCATCCCGCATGGTGGATTGCTGGGAGAGGTTGTAGTTCGGGCCGATCTCGGTCGATTTGCCGTACCAGGCGCCCCACTCATCGACGATGAGCTTGACCTTGTGGCGGGTGTCGACCTCGGCGAGCGCCTCCCAATGGTGGCTGATGACGCTCTCCATGTAGCTGCCGCGGGTGAGCAGGTCGTAGTAGGTGGCATCATCGAACTGGAGGGCGTCGCCGTGGGCGAAGTGGAGGGCGTCGCCCGAGGTGTAGTAGTGGACGGATAGTCCGTACGGCAAATGATCTGCAGTGATCGACCGCAGGACGCCGCGGGTCCAGGCGATATCGTCGCCGTTGGGACCGCAGGCGATCAATTTGAGCTCGGGCCGAGCGCTGGGCTCGGCGCCGGCGGCTGGCTGGCTGCCCTGGCGGGGGTACCAGGTGGTGAAGCGGCGCCAGGCCTCGCCGTATTCCTCGGGGGTCTGGTTGCCGCCGCAGCCCCAGCTCTCGTTGCCGACGCCCCAGAACTGGACGTTGAAGGGCTCCTTATCGCCATTCGCGGCGCGCTCGTTGGCGAGCGAGTTGCCGATGCCGGCGGCGGAGTTGCAGTATTCAATCCACTGGTAGAAATCCTTGGCGGGCAGGGCGCGCAGGTCGCCGGCGAGGTAGGGCTGGCAGCCGATGGCGCGGCAGGTCTGCATGAACTCGTGGGTCCCGTAGGCGTTGGTATCTTCCTGGTCCCAGAAGGCGGCGCGCTGGGGGCGTCTCTTCGCCGGGCCGATGGCGTCGCGCCAGTCGTAAGATTCGGCAAAGCAGCCGCCGGGCCAGCGGAGTACGGGCGCCTGGACGGCGCGCATGGTATCGATAAAGGCCTTGCGGATTCCGTTGACGTTCGGGATCCTGGACTTTTCGCCAACCCAGACGCCGTCGTAGATGACGCCGCCGAGTTGCTCGATGAAGTGGGAGTAGATCTCGGGGGCGATGGTGGCGATGGGCTCGGAAGGGAGGATGTCGATATGGGCGTCGACCTGGGAGCTGGTGGCCTGGCCCAGTAAGCGTTTTCCAGAGAGAGCAAGGGAGCTCGCAGTGAGGGCTGAGGTCTGGAGGAAGCGGCGGCGGGTCTGGATCGGCTTCTGGGCGGGCTGCAGGGTCATCGGGTTCTAGGTCTCCGGAGGCAAAACCAGAGTATAGATTTCGGCGGCAGTTGGGAATCGAGGGCGTTCCTAGAGCGTCCTTTTCAGATGTGGGCCGGATTTATGAAAGTTCAGTGAAGGAATGCCCGGTTCGCGAGCGAAACTACATCTGCATGAGTAAGGTGAAGATATGTACGCCTGTTTACCTCCTGCCACCGGAGCTGTCCGGAGG
>CAXTLS010000006.1:0-9795 GCA_964245235.1 uncultured Acidobacteriaceae bacterium | reverse complement strand
GTAAGGTGAAGATATGTACGCCTGTTTACCTCCTGCCACCGGAGCTGTCCGGAGGCTGTTTGCCTGCCTGATCGTATGTTTCCTCGCTGGATGTGGGAGCGGTCTGCAGTCGCCTGCTCCGTCGACCCCGGCGGCTGCAGTGGCTTCGAAGTGGGTTGGGGCGTGGGGTGACGCGCCGTCGAACGCGAGCAAGTCGCCGGATGATCCGGGCGGATCGGAGCAGAGCTTCCGGTTTCTCGTGAACCCGACGATCGGGGCGACCCAGGAGAGGGTGCGCTTTTCGAATTACTTTGGCACAACGCCGGTCACGATCGGGGCGGGGCGGCTTGCGATCGGGAAGGACGGGTCGCCGACGATCGATGCGAATCATGATGTGCCGCTGACGTTCAACGGCGGGTCGCCGAGCGTGACGATGGCGCCGGGACAGATTGTCGTCTCGGACGCGGTAGACCTGACGTACAGCTTCGGGCAGACGCTGGCGGTATCGGTCTATGTGAGCGGGACGTTTCCGCCGCTGACGCGCCACGATGCGCTCTTCAACCAGAACTATCGAACGGCGATTGGGGCGGGCGACCAGACGGCGGACAGCGCAGGGACAGCGTTTACCGCGGCCGATAGCGATTGGCTGCTGCTGAACGGGATCGACGCGTATGGGCCGTATCAGGGGACGGTGGTGATCTTCGGGAGCTCGACGACGGACGGCTTCCACTCGAACTACGGCAATACGAGTGTGTACCCGGTGCCGAACGTGGCGGTGACCGGTCAGCACCGCAGCCGGATCACGGACTGGCTGGCGAAGCAGCTGAACGCGTCGGGGTACTCGATCGGGGTGTTGAACGAGGGGATCCCGGCGGACACGATTGCGCCGGACAGCACCAATGCGACCAACCATCTGCAGCCGGGGGTAGAGCGATTTAGCCGCGATGCGCTGGCGCAGCCGAACGTGATTGCGATTGTGAACTATCTTGGCGCGATCGATCTCCGGGATGCTGATTGTGGATCAGCGACGGCGGTCGAGGCGGCGACGCAGACGGTGGTGGCCGCGGCGGCTGCGGCAAAGGTGCCGATCTTCCTGGCGACGCTGCCCCCCTCGGCCTTCTGTACCAATCCCGCGCGGGCGAACTATGGGCCGTCGCCGACGGCGAGCGACCCGTATGCAGGAGCCGGCACGGTAAACGGCGGGGAAGTCCAGCGGCGGGCGTTCAACACGTGGATCCGGTCGACCGGCGTGGGGCTGCCGGGCGTTGCGGGACTAGTCGATCTGGATCAGGTGCTGGCCGATACAACCCGACCGAACTTCCTGCTGCCGGCCTATAACTCGGGCGATAACTATCATCCGAATGGGGCGGGGTACGGGGCAGCCGCCGGCGCGATTCCGATCGAGGCGATCAAGAGCATGGCGGCCAGGCGATGACCTAACCGGAAATACATTGAGCACAGTACGTCCTGCAAAGTATCTGGGGCGCTACCGCAACTTTTGTCGCGACGATGCTGTCCATAGCAGGATGTTGTGTGCACATCTTGATGCATTTTCCCGGTCCCTGTACCGCAGCGGCAGTGTCTTCCTGATTAGCGCCACGGTCCTGCTGAATGGCTGCACCAGCTACAGCAATGCAGTGTCGACCACGGCCACGTCACCCAGCACGACACCGGCGAACAAGTGGGTGGTGAGCTGGAACGCCTCGCCGGAGAACAACCTCGCGTCGACGGTCAACCAGGGCGGGAGCGAGCAGACCTTCCGGTTCCTCTTTTCGCCGACTGTCTCGGGAACGCAGGAACGGCTTCATTTCTCGAATTTCTTTGGTACGACGCCGCTGACCATCGGCGCGGCCCGGCTTGCGATCGACGTAAACGATACAGCGGCTATCGATGCGACGCAGGATGCGGCGGTGACTTTCTCCGGGGCAACCAGCGTCACCATTCCCGCGGGCGGCAGCGTGACTTCGGACGCGGTGAACGTGTCGTACAGCTTCGGGCAGAAGCTGGCGGTAACCATGTACCTGCCGGGGACGTACGGTCCGCTGACCCAGCACGGGTCGGAGGTGCAGACGAGCTTCATGACCCCAAATGGCGGCGGCAACACAACGACCGATGCCGCGGGCACGTCGCTCAGCGCGACCACGGGCGAGTGGTTCGTGCTGAGCGGGATGGATGTCTATGGCGCGTACCAGGGGACGGCGGTGCTCTTCGGGAGCTCGTCGATCGATGGGCACAATTCAAACTTCGGCAACACCAACTCCTACCCGGTGGCGAACGCCGTGGTGGCGGGCCAGGATGATGATCGGCCGTCAGACTGGCTGGCGCGGCAGCTCCATGCCGCCGGGTACAACATTGGGGTGTCGAACGCCGGGGTGGTTGCCGATCCGGCCGGACCAGGCGTAAACGCGTCGCCGGCGACAGGCATTACGGACGGAATCGACCGGGAAGCGCGCGATGTCTTCTCGCAGGCCGGGGTCACGACGATGATTACGTATATCGGCGCGGTGGACATCAAGTCGTCAGACTGCCGGTCGGCGGCGACGGTAGAGGGCTCGCTGACAACGATCATCAGCGCGGCCGCGGCACAGAATATTCGGGTGATCGTGGGGACGCTGCCGCCGTCGACCTTCTGTGCGAATGCGGCGTCGCCGAACTTCGGCCTGACGCCAACAGCCGCCAATCCCTATGCCGGGGGCGCGACGACGCCGGGGCCGATCAATCCAGGCGAGACACAGCGGATGCTGGTGAATCAGTGGATCCGGACGACGGCGATCAACCTGCCGGGCGTGGTGGGAATCGCGGACTTCGACAAGGTGCTGGCTGACCCCGCGAACCCGAGCTTCCTGCTGCCGAACCTCAACTCCGGCGACAATACGCACCCGAACGGGCCGGGCTATGGGGTGCAGTCCTCGGCTGTCCCGCTGGATCTGATTTTACCGGCGGCGGCGAACTAGGCGAGAGGCTTACCGCGGATGAACGCGGATCAGTGCGGATTAGCTAAGTTCTGGTGGGTGGGCGGCTGGCTTTTGATGCTTGCTCGCGTGGTTTAGGCCGCTGTGGTCAGGCTGACTCTGGCTATACCAAGGTGGAAGTCCTAAAATCTTAGTTGACAGATGGATTTTGTCTGGGTAGTGTCCTAATCAGTTAGGAGATGCGCCATGGGTGAGCAGGACAGTAACGAGACGCTGACGAAGCTGGAGCTGCAGATCATGCAGGTGATCTGGCGGCTGGGGACGAGCAGCGTGAGTGCCGTGCAGGAGGGGCTGGAGCAGCGGCTGGCCTACACGACCGTACAGACGATGCTGAACATTCTCGAGCGCAAGGGCAAGCTGCGGCGCAGTCTGCGGGGGCGGGCGTACGAGTACAGCGCCACGGTGACGGAGGAGAAGGCGCTGAGCCATGCGGTGCGCGACCTGGTGGACCGCATGTTCGGCGGGTCGAATGAAGAGCTGGTGATGAGCCTGATCAAGAGCCGGCAGATTGATGCGGAGCGGATTGCGCGGCTGAGCCGGAAGCTGGATGAAGAGGGCGGCGCCGAGGATAGCGAGGGTAGCGACGGGAAAGGTGGCGCGGCATGAGCGCGTTCACGACGTGGGTGCTTGGCTACCTGGTGAACTCTCTATGGGAGGTTCCGGCGATCTTTGCTGCCGGCTGGCTGGCGACGCGGATGGTGCGGCGGATCGGCCCCGAGCTTCGCCTGGAGCACCGGGTGTGGGTGGGGGCGCTGGCGCTCGAGGCAATTCTGCCGGCGTGTCGGCAGGACCTCAGACAAGTGCTGGGTGAGATTGCCGCACTCTGGAGGCATGGCGCTGGTCGCGGCGAGGTAAAGGTGGCGATCGGCGCAGGTGCCGTCTATCGGCATGGCGTGGTGGCGCTGCCGGCGGCGCTGCTGACGGGAATCGTGGTGCTGTATGCAGGGAGCCTGCTGTACTTTGCCGGGCGGCTGGCGTGGGGGGTGTGGCGGACGAGCATGATCGGGCGGCAGGCGGAGCGGATGATCCTGACCGGCGTGGCGGGTGCGAGCCTGGAGCGATGCCGGGCGCACTTCAGTCTGCGGGAGGTGCCGGTGGCGCTGTCTGGTGCGGTCTCCGGGCCGGTGACGGTTGGGGTGTTGCGCCGGGTGCTTCTGGTGCCGCCGGAGTTCCTGCGGGCGGTGGGGGCGGGCGACCTGGAGGCGGTGCTGGCCCACGAGTTCGCCCACATCAAGCGGCGGGACTTCGCCAAGAACGTTGGGTACGGGGTGCTGGCGCTGCCGGTGACGTACCACCCGGTGCTATGGCTGACGCGCGCCCGGATCGCGGAAAGCCGGGAGCTGGTCTGCGACCAGATGGCGGCGGAGGTGGTTCGGGGCCGCGAGCGGTATGCACGATCACTCTTACGGCTGGCTTCGCTGCTTGCGGGCGGCATGCCGGCTAGAACACTTCACGCCATCGGGATCTTCGATGCCAACATTTTCGAGAGGAGAGTTATGAACCTGACCCAGAAGCGTGTGGAGATTCGTGGGCTGCGCCGGTTTGCGGGCGCAGCGGCGTGTGTTGTGGTGGGGCTGGCGACGTGTGCGTCGGCGATGGCGCTGCGGATGGAAGTGGCGGCTCCGGTGACGGCAAGCGGCAGCGGAGGCGCGCAGGCGAACACGCCGGTGCGGGTTTCAGGCGGCGTAATGGCGGGAAATGTGCTGAGCCGCGTAAACCCGGTGTACCCGCCGGAGGCAAAGGAGGCGCGGATCACGGGTGCGGTCGTCATGAGCGCGGTGATCGATAAGGACGGGCTCATCCAGAACCTGCAGGTGGGCTCGGGGCCGGAGGAGCTACGGCAGTCGGCGCTCGAATCCGTGCACCAGTGGACGTACAAGCCGTACCTGCTGAACGGCGAGCCGACCGAGGTGCAGACCACGATCACGGTGAACTACTCGCTCTCGGAGTAGGCGCTGGGCTGGAGGCAGGGTTTGCGCGAGCAAGCCCTGCCTTCTCCTGCGGCTCCATGGCCACGTTGGGCAAAAGACCTCACGCGGATCAGGGCGGATGAGACGGATCAAGGCAAGTCCTGATCAGGGCAGTGCGGCTGGTGCATTGTGCGGTGCGGGTGAGCGAGGTCAGCCGCCAGCGCTAGTGGCCGGAGTGGTAGGGGTGGCCGGCGAGGATGGTGAGGGCGCGGTAGAGCTGCTCGGCGAGGATGACGCGGGCGAGCTGGTGCGGCAGGGTGATGCGGCCAAGCGAGAAGAGCAGGCTGGCGCGCTGGCGGGCGGCGTCGGTCCAGCCGTCCGCGGGGCCGATGGCAAGGACGAGCCGCTGGGTTCCGGCATCGCGCAGGGTGCCGAGGCGGCTGGCGAACTCTTCCGAGGAGAAGAGCTGGCCGCGGCTGTCGAGCAGGATGAGGTAGGCCTGCGGGCGGCCTGGCTGGCGGGCGATGGCGTCGAACAGGGTCTGCTCGCTATCGAAGAGCTGCACATCGCAGGGGATGTAGTGGGTGGCGCGCTCGAGATAGTCCGCCAGCAGGCGGTCTGCAGGCTCAGCCTTGGTGCGCGAGCGGCGTGGAAGGACCGCGGCCAGGGTGATCTTCATAGAAGTCAGGTCCGTGGTTCTAAGGAAATGAATGAAGGCTTGATAAAAACCCAGTGAATGATGCGAGTTTGTCCATTATCCGTAATTTCATATCTTACTTGCGTTATTCACTTTACTTCAGAGCCCCCCGTTGGTTTCACAGGCTTTTACCTTTGGCACGACGTTTGCATGTGAGTCAATATTCACCCAACCAGCCGACCGCTGCACATGGTCGAGGAGTCCCTATTGATGAACAAGCTGCTGCGCTCTCTTCTGTCGTCGTCTCTCTTTTTGCTGGGTTTTCTCATGCTGGCCGTCACGGCCTACTCTCAGGATACGGGGCAGATTGCCGGGACAGTGACGGATCCTTCAGGCGCCGTGCTGTCGGGTGCATCGATCACGGTGTCGAACGCGGGGACAAACGCGCTTCGGACCGTAACGGCAAATGCGGCAGGCGAGTACACGATTACAGGACTTGCCCCGGCCATCTATGAGCTGACCAGCCAGACTTCGGGATTCAGCACGTATAAGCGGAGCGTCGAGGTGACGGTGGGCGGACGGCTCACGGTCGATGTGAAGCTCTCGCTGGGAAGCTCGACCTCGACGGTTGAGGTCTCAGCGGAAAGTGGCGCCACGGTAAACACGCAAACCCAGGAGCTATCGCAGGTGGTGAGCCGCGAGCAGGTGTCGCAGCTGCCCAGCCTGACGCGCAACCCGTACGACTTTGTCCAGCTCTCCGGCAACATCTCTTCGGGCGACGCCTCGGCGGCCGGTCTGTCACAGAACTCTACCTCGCGCGGTGTCGGCTTCAGCCTGAACGGCCAGCGCTCGAGCGGCACCGAGATCCTGCTCGACGGCGTTGAGAACATCAGCGTCTTCGGCGATGGCGTGGGCATCCTGGTGCCGATCGATGCGGTGCAGGAGTACCGCGTGATCACGAGCAACTTCGAGCCCCAGTATGGGCGCGCTTCGGGCGGCATTGTGAACCTGACGACACGGACCGGAACGAACCAGTTCCACGGCACGGTGTGGGAGTTCAACCGGCTGGCGGCGTATACGGCGAACACAGTGACGCTGGCGCAGCAGGGCCTGCCAAAGGGCGGCTATACCCGCAACCAGTTCGGTTTTGCAGTGGGCGGCCCGATCCTCAAGAATAAGCTCTTCTTCTTCGGCAGCACGGAGTGGACGCGAGTTCGAAGTGGTGCGAGCTTGAGCGCAGCGGTCCTGACGCCACAGTTTTTGGCCACGACCCCAGCCAATATTCAGAGCTATTACGGTGCCTATGCCGGTAGCACGAACTTCGCCTTCTCTCAGACAACGAGCAACCTGGCAGCCGGAGCGCCTGCTACTGCGACCACTCCTGCCACACCGCTGTACGCAAACCTTCCCGACAGTCTCCCCGTCTTTGGGACGGTGGGATACACCGCTCCGGCGAACGCGGGTGGCGGTCTGCCCCAAAACACGTACAACATCGTTGGCCGTGTGGACTACAATCTGGGCCCGAAGACGCAGGCCTTCTTCCGTTACGTCAACTACAACGAGGTGGATCAGAATGGCTCGGTGTTCTCGTCACCGTACTCGCAGTATGACGTGGGCCAGGGCGTCAAAAATTCAGCTTACCTGCTAAGCGTGGCGCATGAGTTCAACCCGGTACTGTCCTCGATCACCAAGGCCAGCTTCAGCCGCTTTGATACCTCGCAGACCTTCAACACGGCGCTACAGAATACGCCGACGCTCTTCGTCTCGCCGAATGCTACGGACCCAAACACGGGCAGCCCGATAAACCTGCCCGGCTTCTTCAACACTAATCCTGCGAATGGCGGACTGCCGTTTGGCGGCCCTCAGAATACGATTCAAGTGAACCAGGACGTCGCGCTCGTGAAGGGCAGGCATTCGGCCCAGGTCGGCGGCCAGATCCTCTACATCCAGGACAACAATGCGTATGGTGCCTATGCTCAGGCAGCCGAGCAGCTTGGCATCAGCAAGGCGGCGGGCCTGGCGGCCCTGCAGACAGGTTCGCTGTACGAGTTTGAGGCGGCGGTGAATGCGCAGGGCGCGCTGCCCTGCGTGCGCAATCCTTACACTGGCGCGCTGACAAAGACAGCTGGATGCTCGATCAATCTGCCCGCGTCGGCCCCAGCTTTCGCACGAAGCGACCGCTTCCACGATTGGGCTGTATACGCGCAGGATGCGTGGAAGGCCACACCTAAGGCGACTTTCAACTATGGTGTGCGCTACGAATATTTTGGCGTGCAGCATAACAACAACGGCAATCTCGATTCGAACTTCTTCTTCGGCGGGGATGGTACCGTCTCCGGCGCAAATATCCGCGGCGGCCAGGTGAAGACAAGCCCCAACAGCCCGGTGGGCGGACTATGGTCGCCGCAGTATGGCACAGTCTCGCCTCGCATCGGCTTCGCGTATGATGTTTTCGGCACCGGCAAGACCTCGATTCGTGGCGGCTACGGTATCAGCTACGAGCGCAACTTCGGCAACGTGACGTTTAACGTCATCCAGAATCCGCCGAGCTATGCGGTCGTGGTGATCAATACTACGCCGGTCACCAACTCGAATGCAGGGCCGCTGGCTGGAGCCTCGGGAAATGTGGCTTTGCCGCCAACGAGCCTTCGCAACGTCGATCAGAATATCCGGACGGCACAGACGCAGTTCTGGAGTGGAGCGGTTGAGCAACAACTGGCGCCGAGCACAATTCTGTCGTTGCAATATACGGGCTCTCGTGGTCTGCACCTGTACGACATCAAGAACTATAACGGCTTGGGAAGTGGGAATACGCTACTTGGCGACCCGACGCTCGACCCGGGTGGCAGCGGCAAGTCGGCGCTCACGCGGCTCAATCCGCAGTACTCCAACATCAACAACCGCGGTTCGGGCGGCGACTCTTACTACGAGGGAATGAACATTCAATTCCAGTCGACGAATCTCCATCGCACAGGTCTGAGCCTGGTGGCGAACTACACACTGGCGCACGAGACGGACGATCTGAGCACGACCTTCTCCGAGTCGAACAATGCATTCAGCCTGGGGTACACCGATCCGTTCAATCCCGCGCTCGATCATGGACCCGGCGATCTGGACATACGAAACCGTTTTGTCATCGCACCGATCTACAGGACACCTGCGTTCGGCACCACCGCGCACGGTGTCCTCAACGAGGCGCTTGGCGGGTGGCAATTAACGGGCATCTACACGGTACGAACGGGAACGCCGTTCTCGTTCTTCGACTCGACCAACAACCAGTCTGGCTATAACATTGCCCGGTATACGCCTGCGAGTGGCTCGATCCCGAATCATACCTTCAAGAAGATACCGGGCGGCACGAGTGGCGGCGGCACCAATCAATACCTCATTGGAACGCTTCCTGCAGCGACCTCCTTCAGCAATCCAAACCTGCTTGGTGCTTCGGACTGGGGCCCTTTCCCGGCGACAATGACAGCACGCAACGCGTTTCGTGGCCCGGGAGCCTGGAACTACGATATGTCCGTCAGCAAGACGTTTCCAATCCGCGAGCAGATCAATCTCGAGTTCCGCGCTGAGGGATTCGACCTCTTGAACCATCACAACCTGTACCTGCTGGAAGGGAATAACGATGTTGCCAACTACGCTGGCCTGCCGCAGATTGTTGGTCAGAAGGGTGGTATCGGGATCAACAACGGGGCGAACGACGAGCGACGCTTTGGTCAGTTTGCCTTGAAGGTCAACTTCTAAGGGTGCATTCGAAGTAAAACAGCAAAGGAGGCCATTTGGCCTCCTTTGCTGTTGGCGAATTCGTTTTCTCACCACGCTGTGTCCGCGATGGCTCTGTTGTTGCGGGTAGCTACTTCTTTGTAGTCTTGTTTGCGGCGACCTTCTTCGACTGGACCGCTGTCTTCTTCGCTGCAGACTTCTTTGCAGGCTTTGCTAGTGCGGCCTTGCTGACCACCGCAACCTTCGTTGCGGCGGACTTCTTTGCGGGTGTAGCTTTCTTCTCTGCGGCGGAGGCGGCTCTGGTGCTGGGCGCCTTTTTGCTGCGCGCGGCGGCTATAGCGGTAGTAATCTCGGCGTTCAGGTCGTCGATCGAGAGCGTGGTGGCGGTCTTGCGGAGGCGCTCGAGGCCGTAGAAGGCGCGCTTTTCGGCAGAGAAAACGTGGACGATGAAGTCGACGTAGTCCATCAAAATCCACTCGCCGTTGCGGCGGCCTTCGACGGAGTTCGGGTAGGTGCCGAAGTCGCGCTTGAGGCGGATCTCGATCTCGTCGGTGATGGCGACGTTCTGGCG